>JAQSWQ010000049.1 GCA_029266525.1 Microvirga sp. | reverse complement strand
CTCTCGACCGCACCATGAATTTTGCGGAGCTTGACCTCGAGCTTCGCACGCCGGCCCGAAACGGCCGGCCTTTCGTTTTGCGCCCGCCTCGGTTAAGGAGGGCTGCCACACGCGGCGCTCAAAGGCCGCTCAGGAAGGATGACCCTTTTGCAAGTTCTCGTCCGCGACAACAACGTCGATCAGGCCCTGCGCGTCCTCAAGAAGCGGATGCAGCGCGAGGGCATCTTCCGCGAGATGAAGCAGCGCAAGGCCTACGAGAAGCCGTCCGAGCGCAAGACCCGCGAGAAGGCCGAGGCCATCCGCCGCGCCCGCAAGGCCGCCCGCAAGCAGGCCCAGCGCGAGGGGCTCCTGCCGATGCCGAAGCGCAAGATCGAGCCTGGCCGCGGCCGCGGCCCGAGGCCGGGCGGCTTCGGCGGCGGGTTTGGAGGAGGCGCCGGCGCCGGTGCGCCGCCGAGCGCGGTCACTCCGCGGTAAGGCGAACGCTTCCGATCTGTTCGGTTCGACGGCGGCGCTTGAGCCGCCGTTTTCGTTGCTACTCCCGATCTTCGCGGACGCCGAGATCGACCTTCACGGTGCCGGGCTCGGCCGCATAGGCCTCGAGCCCGCGCTCGATGAGGTCGCGCAGCGCTTGGGCGTCGGAATCGAGCTCGCGCTCGGCGCGGTAGGCGCGGATGCGCTCGTGCAGCACGGCGGGGATGGTCAGCGTCACCGCGTGCTGCTCTTCGGCCGGGATCGAGTTCTGCATGGAGCCGCCCTCTCGCTTGCAATCCTGAGCCGGGACGGCCGGGCTGGCAAGCCGGGAGCCTGCGGCTCAGATCACCAGGAGATCGATCGCCTTGAAGCCGCGCTGCTGGAGCCGCTCGGCGATGATTCGGCGGTGGCAGCGGGCGGGGTCGCGCTCGAAGCAGAGGAGGCAGACGGGCTGCGCGCCCGCCATGTCCGCGAGCTCCTCGAAGGCGGCTTTCGCGCCTTCGGTCGCGAGCTGCTCGCAGAAGATCTTGTGCATGCGCGCGGTGTCGTCGGCGCGGGCCGCCTCGCGGCCGGCCTTCGGCGTGCCGAGATCGATGAAGTGGCGGTAGCCGAGGGCAACCTCGGCAAGGTTGCCGCGCAGCTGGCTCTTGGAGAAACCCTTCTTGCGCGAGAGCGCGACCGCACGGACGTCGGCGACGGCCGCGACGCCGGCGTCCTTCAGCGTCGTGAGGAAGCGGTCGACGTCGGCGCCCTCGTATCCGATGGTGTAGACCTCCCGCGTCATCGGGTTTCCTCGCCGCGGGGCGCGCCTCGACCCCGCCGCGCGGCGAGGCTCTTCACGGTCGCATGCTCGCGGAAGAACTCGCGCATCGGCCGGGCCGGGCTTCCGCCCCAGCGGCCTCCGGCCGGAACGTCGGTCATGACCCCGGCATGGGCGGCGATCTGGGCGCCGCGCCCCAGGCGCAGGCCCGGCGCGACCGCCGTGTGGCCGCCGACCGCGACGAAATCCTCGAGCGTGGTCGAGCGGGCGATGCCGACCTGCGCCACGATCACGCAATGGCGGCCAATGACCACGTTGTGGGCGATCTGCACGAGGTTGTCGATCTTAGTGCCCTCCCCGACGATCGTGTCCCGGCGGCTGCCGCGATCGATCGTGGTGCCGGCGCCGATCTCGACGTCGTCATGGATGACGACGCGGCCGAGCTGGTGCACCTTCATGTGCCCCTTCGGGCTCATGACGTAGCCGAAGCCGTCCTGGCCGACGCGCACGCCCGGGTGCAGCGCGACCCGGTTGCCGACGAGCGCGTTGGTGACCGTCGCGCCGGCCCCGATCGAGCAATCGGAGCCGATCCGCACGCGCGGACCGATCACCGCATGGGCCCCGATGATCGCGCCGACGCCGATCTCCGCTTCCGGACCGATGAGCGCGAAGGGATCGACCGTGACGTCCTGGCTCAAGCGCGCGGTCGGATGAACGGCTGCGAGCGGCGAGACACCGCCGGGGTCGAAGTTCGACTGCGGTCTTGCCGCCTCGGGGAACATCCGGGCGAGCACCCGGGCATAGGCGCGAAGCGGCTCCGCCGAGGGCATGGCGATGGTCTCTGCCGGCGCCCGGTCGGCGAAGCGGTCGAGTACGAGGCAGGCGCCGGCGCGCGTCGGGCTGAGCTCCTCCGCGTAAGCCGGATTGTCCATGCAGGCGAGGTCCGCCGGGCCTGCGCTGTCGAGCGGAGCGACGCCGCGAATCTGGAACCCGGGCTCGGCATCCGCCGGCAGCGGCGTGTCGGCGAGCTCGGAGATCTCGCGAAGCGACAGCTCGCAACTTGGCGTGAAAAAGCTCCGGTCCATCATCGAAGGTCGCTTCCTTCCATCGGTCTCGACAGTCTGGCGCACGCGGGCGTCAGCAGATCGGGTCACGCGCTCCGCGCCGGCGCTTCGCGGCGGCCGTTCATGACTTGGCAGACGATCTCGGCCGCGCGCTCGCTCGGGGTCTGCGCCTCACCGGTCTCCATGAGCGCGTCCATGCGCGTGAAGGCTTGGATCTGCCGGCGCCGTTCCGGCGTGTCGCGCAAGAGCGGCGCGAGCGCCGCCGCAAGCTTGTCGCCCGTACAGTCGGACTGGATGAACTCGGGTATGACGTTCTCGCGCAAGACAAGGTTCGCGAGCACGAAGGACGGCACGGAGATGAAGCGCCCGAGCTGCTCCTCGAGCTTCGAGACCTGGTAGGCCATGACCATGGGGACCCCGGAAAGCGCGAGTTCCAGGGTCACCGTTCCGGAGGCCGCGAGCGCGGCATGGGCCCGGCGGAAGGCCGCGAATTTCTCGGCCTCTCCGACAACGATGCGCGGACGAACCGGCCAAGCGCGGCTCCGTTCCTCGATCTCGCCGGCCAGGTCCGGCACGGCCGGCAGCGTCAGCGCGACAGGCGCTCCGGCGTCCGGGATCACGCGCCCGAGCGCCGCGCCGAAGGGCTCCAGCAGGCGCACGATCTCGGAGCGCCGGCTGCCGGGCAGGACGAGCAGCTCGATCGGGCCTTCGCCGAGCGGCCGCCGTTCGCCGGGCGCCGGCCGGAGCTCGGACAGGCGCTCGATCACCGGATGCCCGACATAGGAGCAGGCAGGCCCTCCGAGGCGCTGATGGGCGTCGGGCTCAAAGGGTTTGATCGCGAGCACATGATCGACATAGGCGCGCATCTTGCGCGCGCGCCACGGACGCCAGGCCCAAACCGTCGGGCTGACGTAGTTGATGATCGGCACCTCGGGGCGCCGGCGGCGTATCCGCCTGGCGACTGTGTGCGTGAAATCGGGAGCATCGATGATGATGAGCGCGTCCGGCCGGTCGGCGACCGCCGCGTTCACGGCCTGGAAGCCACGCCGGATGATCGAAGGCAGGCGCTTCAGTACCGGCACGAGACCCATCACGGCAATATCGGACAGGGGGAAGAGGCTCCTGAGCCCCTCCCGCTCCATCGCGTGCCCGCCGACGCCGTGGAAGGAAACGTCGCCGCCGAGCCGCGCCCGCAAGGCCCGGATGAGCTTCGCCCCGAGCTGATCGCCGGATTCCTCGCCGGCCACGAGCCAGATCTTGCGTGGCTGCGCGGTCGTCACGAAGGCTCCTCCCGAGCCGGATTCTCGGGATCGATTGCGACCAGGAAGAGACCGAGCCGGTCGGCCTCGGCGATTGTCCGCTCCTGCTCGAGGATGAGCGTCGCGTGCGAGCCGATGGCCACTCCCTTGAGACCCGCCCTGTGGACGTTCGTCATGGTGCGCGGGCCGATTGCGGGCAGGTCGACGCGGAGATCCTGGCCTTGCTTCGCCGTCTTCACCAGCACGCCCCCCGGCTCGACCCGGATGCGGCTCCATGGTCGGCGAAACCGGCGCACGCGGGCCAGCATGCTGTCCGTGCCTTCCGCGCCTTCGATGGCGAGGATTCGCGCCCCGGAGACAACGCAGGCTTGGCCAACGTCGTGAGGAGCGAGATCGGCGAGCACCGAGAATCCGAGCGCAATCGCTCGGCTTCCCTCAGGCCTCGGCGATACGCGCGTGAAAAGACCCGGCTGTGCGAGGAGCTCGGGTGCGAGATCATGGATCCCGGCAACTGGATATCCGTGCTCCTCGAGAAGCTCGATCGCGCTCCGCAGGAGGCGGTCGTCGCCGCGCGCGTAGAGTTCCGCGAGCTCGCGCCGATTACGGAAGGCTGAGTAGGTGCTGAGGTAGGCCGCCGCCTTGGGCCGGCGCACCGCACCTGCGAGCGTGACCACGCTCGGCCGCCAAGCCTCGAGCAGGCGCTTGGTGCTCTGGACGTCCACAAGGTCCACGACGGCATCGGCGCGGTCGCGCGTCTCGGGAGCCGCGAAACCGCGGAACGCGAGGATGCGGTGGTCGCGACCCTGGCGGCGCAGGCAGTCCGAGAGCAGCACCGGCAGCTGATCCGACCCCGCCAGGATGGCGATCGGGCCGGGCTCGGCCGCCATCATCCGCCCTCCGGCAGGTCGCGCGGCGTGCAAATCGCCCGGTCCCCCCCATCGCGGATGAAGTCGAGAATCTCATGCACGATGGGATGGTTCGCGAACTCCTCGGCGACGTCCTCAACGCGCTCCTTGAGCGTGCCCTCGTCGGCGAAGAGAAGGCGGTAGGCGCGGCGAAGATCGTGGATGGCGTCGCGTGCAAAGCCGCGACGGCGCAGGCCGACGATGTTGAGGCCGGCGAGATGGGCCCGGTTGCCCAAAGCCATGCCGTAGGGGATCACATCGTTCCCGATCCCCGACATGCCGCCGATGAAGGCGTGCGCGCCGATGCGCACGAATTGATGCACGCCGACGCCACCACCGAGGATCACGTAATCCCCGATCTTGCAGTGGCCGCCGAGCATGACGTTGTTCGACATGATCACGTTGTCGCCGAGCACGCAGTCATGCGCGACGTGCGAATTCGCCAGAAAGACGCAGCCGTCGCCAACGATCGTGCGCGAGGTGCCGTGGGCGGTTCCGGGATTGAGCGTCACCCCCTCGCGGATGGTGCAGTCCGCGCCGACGAACAGCTCGGTCGGCTCGCCGGCGTATTTGAGGTCCTGCGGCGGATGGCCGACCGAGGCGAAGGGGAAGACCTTTGTCCTCGGGCCGATCCTGGTGCGGCCGGCGACGACGGCGTGGCTGATGAGCTGACAGCCGGCGCCGAGCTCGACGTGAGGCCCGACATGGCAGAAGGGCCCGATCTGAACACCTTCCCCGATCTTCGCGCCCGGCTCGACGATCGCGGTCGGGTGGATCGCCGGCTCGGCGGCGGGCGTTGCGTCGCTCATTCGATCACCAGCATAGCGCCGACCTCGGCCTCGGCGACGAGCATGCCCGCGACCTTCGCCTCGCCCCTGAACCACCACATGTGCCGGCGGTTGTTGATCTTCCTCATGTGGTACTCGATGACGTCGCCCGGCACGACCGGCTTGCGGAATTTCGCCTTGTCGATCGTCGTGAAGAACACCTGCTTCGGCCGCGCGAACTGGCTGAGCTTCGAATGGACGCAGATCGCGCCGGCGGTCTGGGCCATGCCCTCGATCAGGAGCACGCCCGGAAACAGCGGCCGGGTCGGGAAATGGCCGGTGAATTGCGGCTCGTTCATCGTGACGTTCTTGATTCCGATGCCGCTGTTGTCGCCGTCGATGTCAATGATCCTGTCGATCAACAGGAAGGGATAGCGGTGCGGCAGCAGATCGAGGATCTGCACGATGTCCACCGCCTCCAGCTTCGTCGGCATCTCGGCCATGAGCGCAAACCCGATCGCGAGCGCCGCAGCGATCAGCTACCGCGGCGCAGGCGTCTCGTCGTCTTTGGCGAGAACGCTCCGCGATGCAAGGTTTTTCAGGGTGTGCATCTCGCGGAACCATTCGCGGACCGGCCGCGCCGGGATGCCGCCCCAGCGTGCGCCGGACGGGACATCGTCATTGACCGCGCTCGAGGCGGCGATCTGACAGCCCTTGCCGAGTCTCAGATGCCCATTGACCGCAACCTGGCCGCCGATCGCCACGAAGTCCTCGAGCATGGTCGACCCGGCGATGCCGACCTGGGCGACGATCACGCAATGGCGCCCGATCACCACGTTGTGGGCGATCTGGACGAGGTTGTCGATCTTGGTGCCCTCGCCGATGATGGTGTCGCGGTTCGCGCCGCGGTCGACCGTGGTGTTGGCGCCGATCTCGACATCGTCCTGGATGATGACGCGCCCGACCTGCGGCACCTTCCGGTGTCCGCGCGGGCCCATGGCGAAGCCGAAGCCGTCCTGCCCGATCGTCACGCCTGCATGCAGGATGACGCGATTGCCGAGGAAGGAGTTGAGAAGGCTGACCCCCGGCCCGATCGAGCAGTCGCGGCCGATCCTGACGTTCGGGCCGATCACCGCCTGCGCTCCGATGACCGTCCCCGACCCGATCTCGGCTTGCGGGCCGACGACCGCGCCCGGATCGACCGTGACGTTGTGCTCGAGGCGCGCCGCCGGATGGACCGAGGAGCCGGGCGACACGCCCGTCGCGCCGAAGCTCGAGCCGGGCCGCATCGCGCCCGGATAGAGCCGCGCCAGCGCTCTAGCGAAGGCATCGTAGGGATGCGGAGTGACGAGGGCGATCGCGGCCGGCGGCACCCGCGCCGCGAAGCGCTTGGATACGAGGCACACGCCGGCGCGGGTGCGCGAGAGCGCGTCGACATATCTCGCGTTGTCCATATAGACGAGGTCGCCGGGGCCGGCCGTCTCGAGTGGGGCGGCGTCAGCGATCAGCGCCGCGCCGTCGGCGCCTCGGGGAAGCGCCGCACCTGCGAAATCCGCAAGCTCGGCAAGCGAGAGCGGGGCGGCGCGCGGAAAGAAGAGCGGCTCGGCCATGGCGGCTGCCGAATGCCGGTCCCCGCCGGTCAGACGGGGCTCCGGGCTCAGAAGCGGCTGCCGCCCGAGAAGCGGAAGGCCTGCGTGCGGTCGCCGCCGATCTTCACGCCGGAGTTCGGGTCGATGACGCCGTCCTCCTTGGTCAGCGCGAAGGCGTAGTCGAACCGGATCGGCCCGAGCGGCGAGTTCCACAGGATGCTCGCGCCCACCGACGAGCGGATCATCTTGCTGTCGAAGACGTTCACGCATTCGGGGATCACGGAGACGCCCACGGTCGAGCAACCGGTCGCGGGGGCGAAGCCGGAAATGATGGCGTCCTGGTTCACGTCGAAGAACCGCTTGCCCTTGTAGCCGAACAGCGTGCCGGCGTCGGCGAACAACGCGCCCTTTAGGCCGAGGTCGCGCGGCAGGCCCCAGATCGGGAACTGGACCTCGACCGAGGCGCCGGCATAGGTCGAGCCGCCGATGGCGTTGCCGCGGGCATCGCCGGTCGAGATGTCGCGCGGACCGATGCCGGCCGATTCGAAGCCGCGGACCAAGGTCGGACCGAGGAAGAAGTGGTCCATCACCCGAAGGCCGTTGTCGCCGAACCCGGCGATATGACCACCCTGGATTCGCGCCACCCCGACCACGTCGTCGAAGAGCTCGTGATAGTAGCGGGCGTCGCCGGCCACGCGGAAGAACTTCGAGTCGCCGCCGAGGCCCGCAATGTCGGGCTTGAGCTCGGCGTAGATGCCGTTCTTCGGGTTCTTGCCGTTGTCGAGCGTGCTGTAGGCGAAGGTCACGCCGGCGAGCGAGGTCAGGGTCTTGCCCGCGGCCTCCTTCAGCGCGACCGAGGTCTCGCCGTCGATGGCGCAAGTCGGATAGGTGGCGGTGCCGTTCGGATTGAGGGCGGTGTATCCCGGGATCGGGATCGCGCAGTCGTTGTATGGCTGCTTGATCGTGTTCGGGATCTTGAGTTCGGTCTGGTAGAGCGAATAGCGCAGCGTAAAGCCGAACTCCTCGGTCACCGGCAGTCCGAGACGCAGCTGGCCCCCGGTGACGCGGCTCTCGTAGCGCGCGTAGCGCGTATTGTCCGTGTACTTCGAGAAAAGGTCGAAGCCGGCCGCCATGCGGTAGCCGAGGAAGTACGGCTCGGTGAAGGAGAAATCGACGCCCTGGGAGCGCTGGCCCCAAGTGCCGGCCAGCCGGACGAACTGGCCGCGGCCGAGGAAGTTCGATTCGCTGACCGAAACCTCGCCGATGACGCCGTCCGCCGTGGAGTAGCCGCCGGCGATCGAGAACGAGCCGGTCGGCTGATCCTCGACGTCGATGTTGACCACGACGCGGTCGGGCGCCGTGCCGGGCTCGTTGGTGATGCGGACGCGCTTGAAGTAGCCGAGGCTGTTGAGCCGGCGCTCGGCGCGATCGAGCAGCACCTTGTTATAGGCGTCGCCCTCGCCGAGATCGATCTCGCGGCGGATGACGTGGTCGCGGGTGCGGGTGTTGCCGCGGACGTTGATGCGCTCGATGTAGACGCGCGGCCCTTCCTCGACGACGTAGCCGATGTTGATCGTGCGCGTCGCCGGGTCGCGCATGCCGGTCGGGCGGACCTGCGCGAAGGCGTAGCCGCGGCGCGCCACCTCCGTGGTCACGTCGGTGAGAGAGCGCTCGACGGCTTCGGCGTTGTAGACTTGGCCGGCGACGGTGCGGATGCGGCGGCGCAGCACCTCGGGATCGACGTCGCCGAGGCGCGAATCGAGCTGCACCGCGCCGACGCGGTATTGCTCGCCCTCCTCCACCGTCATGGTGATGATCCAGCCGCCGCGCGCGGCGTCGAACTGCGCGTCGGTCGAGACGAAGCGGAAATCGGCGAAGCCGTTCTTGAGGTAGAAGCGCCGGATGAGCTCCTGGTCGGCGGAGAGACGATCCGGATCGTAGACGTCGCTCGTCTTCAGGAAGCTCAGGAAGTTCATCTCCGACGAGTTCATGAGGTCGCGGAGGCGGTAGCCCGAATAGTGGCGGTTCCCGACGAAGTTGATCGAGAGGATGCCGGTCTTCGAGCCTTCGTTGATCGTGAAGACCACGTCGACGCGCCCATTCGGCAGGTCGACGATGCGCGGCGTCACCGTCGCAAGCCCGCGCCCGGTACGCTGATAGATCTGCCGGATGCGCTCGACATCCGCCTCGACGGCCGCCGGGTTATAGGCGCCGCGTGCCTTCGACTGCATCTCGGGCTCGAGCGTCGCGCGCTCGACCTTGCGGTTCCCCTCGAAGAAGACCCGGTTGATGATCCGGTTCTCGCTGACGCTCACGACCACCTGGGAGCCGCTGCGCGCGATGCGCACGTCGGAGAACATGCCGGTCTGCAGGAGACCCCGGCGAGCCTCCTCGAGCGAGCCCGCCCCGGTGCCGGTGACATAGGAGCGGATTGTCTCGGCGTCGACGCGCTGGTTGCCCCGAACGACAATCTGCTGCGCGAAAGCCGGCTGCACCAGCGTGACGGCGGCCACGAAAGCCGCCGCGACGGTGGCGATCCACGCCGAGCTCCGCCGGCCCATCATCGTCAATTTCATCAACCCCGTCTCGTTCTTATGTGCCGCGAGTTCACCGCGGGTCATGGGCAAAGAACCCCAACCCTCTGGTCCGACCCGCTTCTAAACAAGATCGGCGTCCGTGCAAACGCCGCCCGTCCCCGTCGCCTTGGCATTTTCGCCGGGCGTGTCCTTCGTGTCACGTTCCCCGCGCGGCGAAGGAAGCGCCGAGGTGAACGAGATCATTCCAGGTGGCGAAGAGCATCAGCATCACCACGATGGCCAGGCCGATCCTGAACCCGATCTCCTGAGCGCGGTCGCTCAACGGCCGGCCGCGCAGCGCCTCGATGGCGTAGAAGAGCAGATGCCCGCCGTCGAGGAGGGGGATCGGGAACAGATTGATGAGCCCGATCGAGACCGAGAGCACGGCGACGAGGCTGACGAGCCCCGAGGTGCCGCCGAGATTCGCCACCTGCCCGGAGACCTGGGCGATACGGATCGGCCCGGAGAGCTGGTCGGCCGATTCGCGGCCCATGACCAGGCGGCCGATATAGGTGAAGGTCCGGTCGATCACGTACCAGGTCTCGACCGCTCCGAGCTTCACCGATTCGAGGATCCCGTATCGAACATGCGCAAGGTCCTCGGGCGCTCTGGAGGCCTGCAGGCCGAGGAGCCCGATCCGCTGCTTGCCGAAGGGGGTCTCCTGCTCCTTCAGATCCGGCACCGCGGTCAGCGTCACCTGGCGGCCGTTGCGGTCGATGACCACCGACAGCGTGTCGTCGGCGCTGGCGCTGACGATGCGCTGCATCTCGGTGAAGCTCGAGATGGTGCGGCCGTTGATCGAGACGACGAGGTCGCCCGGCTGGAAGCCGGCGCGCTCGGCCGCGCTCCCGGCCTGGATGGCCTCCACCCGGGGCGCGAGGATGTGGCGGCCGCTCACGTAGACGATCCCGGCGAAGATCGCGATCGCAAGGAGGAAATTGGCGATCGGCCCGGCGGCGACGATCGCGGCGCGGCGCCAGACGCTCTTGTGATGGAAGCTGACGGCGCGCTCAGCGGCCGACATCTGCGACAGCGTCTCGGGATCGGGAACGCTCGCGCCGTTGCTGTCGCCGGCGAATTTCACGTAGCCGCCGAGGGGAATGGCCGAGAGCTTCCAGCGCGTCCCATGCTTATCGGTGAAGCCGACAATCTCCGGCCCGAAGCCGATCGAGAAGGCGTTGACGCCGACGCCGCACCAGCGTCCGACCAGGAAATGCCCTAATTCATGGATGAAGACCACGACGGTCAGGACTATCAGGAACGGGATGAGGTAGCCGAGGAGCGAACCCGCCGCCCCGCCCATCAAGCCGAAAAACTCCATCAGGCCGTCCTCCTGCCCGGCTCCGGCCCCGCAAAGGACCGTCGGGCGAGCTCATCCGAGCATCTGTGCCGCACTTCGCGATCGATCGCCAGCGCCTCCTCAATAGAGGAAGGTGCTTTCCAATTCCTCGCCGCGCCCCAGCGGCAGGCATTCTCCACAACTCCGGCGATTTCGAGGAAACCGATCCGGCCGGCGAGAAATGCCGCCACCGCGACCTCGTTCGCCGCGTTCAGGATCGTGGGCATGGCCCCTCCGTCGCGCAGCGCGGCGCGGGCGAGGGCAAGGCACGGGAAGCGCTCTTCGTCAGCGCGCTCAAAGGTGAGCTGCCCGATGGCGGCGAGATCGAGGCGCCCGCCTCCCGCGGGCAAGCGTGCGCCGAGCCCGAGGCACTGCGCGATCGGGATGCGCATGTCCGGAACCGCGAGGCCGGCGGTCACCCCGCCGTCGCGCCAATGGACGAGGCCATGGACGATCGACTGAGGGTGGACAAGCACGTCGAGCTGGTTGGGGGCAAGGCCGAAAAGATGATGGGCTTCAACAAGTTCAAGACCTTTGTTCATTAAGGTCGCGGAGTCGACGTTGATCTTCGCGCCCATCGACCAGGTCGGGTGGGCGCAGGCCTCGGCCGGCGTCGCCGAAGCCATCTTCTCGCGGGTTGCGGTGCGGAACGGCCCGCCTGAGGCGGTGATCGTCATTGCGACCACATCCTCGGTCTTCCCCGCCCCCAAGGCCTGTTGCAGCGCGTTGTGCTCGGAATCGAGCGGCAGGATGCGGGCACCGAGGCGCTTCGCCTCGGTCATGAAGGCCTCGCCCGCGCAGACGAGGCTCTCCTTGTTGGCAAGCGCGATCGAGCGGCCGGCCTTCAGCGCGGCATGGGTCGGCACGAGGCCCGCGACGCCGCCGATCGCCGCGACCACGACCTCGGCCGGCCGGTTGACGGCCTCGAGTACGGCGCCCTCCCCTCCGCCCGAAGGGATGCCGGTTCCGGCGAGCGCGTCCTTGAGTGCTCCCGCCTGCCGCTCGTCGGCAAGCGCCGCGAACTCGGCCCTGACCGCCCGCGCGGTGCGGGCGAGCGCGCTGGCGTCGCGTCCGCCGACCACCGCCGCGACCCGGAAGCGGTCGCGGTGGCGCGACAGCACGTCGGCGGTCGAGGCGCCGACCGAGCCGGTGGCCCCGAGGACGGTGACGGTGGTCATCCCGCCGCACTCCAGGCGCCGCGCGCGCCCTGCGCCCCGGCAAGCACGAGGCCCATCAGCGCCGCGACCGCCCAGAACCCGTCGAGACGATCCATGACGCCGCCATGGCCCGGGATGAGGCGGCCCGAATCCTTTGCGCCGAAGCGGCGCTTGAAGGCGGATTCGCCCAGATCGCCGAGCTGGCTCAGGATCGAGGCGAGGGCCGAAACGACGAGCACCACGCAGAGAGACACCGGCGGCGTCCAGCCGAAGCGCGTCGCGACGAGGACGACCGCCCCACCGCCGGCGATCGCCGCCAGAAGCCCTCCGGCGAACCCGGACCAGGTTTTCTTCGGGCTGACCGCCGGCCACAGCTTCGGCCCGCCGAGGCGGCGGCCGGTAAAATAGGCAGCGATGTCGGTGAACCACACCACCGCGAACATCCATAGGATCGCGACAAATCCCAGTTGCGGATGCTCGCGCACAAGCGGCGGCGCGACCGTGATGACGGCCGCATAGGCGAAGCCTGCCGCCGCCCACCGCCGGTCCGGCGCCGTGCGGGCGCAAGCGGCTGCAACGCCCGCCGCGAGAACCAAGGCCGCCGATCCCTCCAGAGCCCCGCCATCGGCCGCGAAGAACAGGGCGCTGAGCCCCGCGAGAAGGATCGTGAAGGCGATCTGCAGCGCGAAGCGGGGCTCGACCTGCGTCACCGCGAGCCATTCGTGGAGCACCGCCGCCCCCGCAAGGAACCAAAGTCCCGCGAAAACCCACCCGCCCCAGTGGGTCGCGAGCAGCGCAATCAGCGCCAGCACGAGGGAGGAAGCCACCCGGAGCGACAGCTCGGACCTGCCGTCGCGACCGGGACCAGCGCTCTCCGCCATCAGGCCGTCCGCCGGCTGTGACCGCCGAAGCGCCGGTCGCGGCGCGCGTACTCGCCGATCGCCGCCCGGAAGCGGGCATCGTCAAAGTCGGGCCACAGGTCCGGGATGAACACGAACTCCGCGTACGCCGATTGCCAGAGCAGGAAGTTCGAGATGCGCTGCTCGCCGGAGGTGCGGATGACGAGGTCGGGATCCGGGATGCCGCGCGTCTCGAGGGCGGCCTCGACCGTGCCGATGTCGATCGCATCCGGCGCGAGCTCGCCCCGACGCACCTGCTCGGCGATGGCGCGCACCGCGTTCGCGAGCTCCTGGCGGCTGCCGTAGTTGAAGGCGACCACGAGAGTGAGCCCGCTGTTGCGCTTCGTCAGCTCCTCCGCCTCGTCGAGCAGCATGCGGATATCCGGCGCGAGCCCCTTGCGCTCGCCGATGATCCGGACGCGCACGTTATTGGCGTGCAGGTCGGCGAGGTCGTGGCGCAGGAAGCGCTTGAGGAGGCCCATGAGGTCGGAGACCTCCTCGGCCGGACGGCGCCAGTTCTCGGACGAGAAGCTGTAGATCGTCAGATACCGGATGCCGAGTTCGATCGCGGAGCGCACGGTCCGCCGGACCGCCTCGACGCCCCGGCGATGGCCCTCGACGCGCGGCAGCCCGCGCCTCGCCGCCCAGCGGCCGTTGCCGTCCATGATGATCGCCACATGCGACGGGACGCCCTCCCCGGGAAGATCCGTCGCGACGGCTGCCGTCTTGAGGTCGGCGTTGAGGGGCATGGGGCGGGAATCACGCGCGTCCGTCAGACGTGCATGATCTCCTTTTCCTTGGTGGCGAGAAGGTTGTCGACCTCGGAAATCGACTGGTCGGTCGCCTTCTGCACCTGGTCCTCGTTGCGGCGCTCGTCGTCCTCGCTCATGGTGCCGTCCTTCTTGAGCTTCTTCAGGACGTCGATGCCATCGCGGCGAACGTGGCGGATCGCGATGCGGGCCTCTTCGGCGTATTTGTGGGCGACCTTGGCCATCTCCTTGCGGCGCTGCTCCGTCATCTCGGGGATGCGCAGCCGGATCACCTGGCCTTCGGTCATCGGATTGAGGCCGAGATCCGAATCCCGGATCGCCTTTTCGACGGCGTGGACCATGGCGCGGTCCCAGACCTGAACGCTCAAGAGCCGCGGCTCCGGAACGCTCACGGTCGCGACCTGATTGATCGGCATCGCGGCCCCGTAGGCGTCGACCTGGATCGGATCGAGCAGGTTCGGCGAGGCGCGCCCGGTGCGCAGGCTGCCGAGGTCGTGCTTGAGGGCGTTGAGCGCGCCCTGCATGCGCCGTTTGATATCCCCGAGGTCGAAATCATTGGCCATCTGGTGTTCCCCACGCGACGTTGAGCCGGTTGCGGGCGGTGCTCGGTTCGCCGGCCGCAATGGCGCCTTAGTCCCCGAGAATGAACGATTTCGCCGAGGGACGGGCCCCGATTACGCCCGTCCCGATTGGCCATCAAGGGGCAACGATGGTGGAGGGTGCGCGGCGCTCCAGGATGCGAGTGACCGAGCTCGGCGGATGGACCGAACCGACGATGACCGGCAGCTTGCTCTCGCGCGCGAGCGCAAAGGCGGCGGTGTCCATCACCCTCAGATCCCGGGCGATCGCCTCGTCGTGGGTCAGCCGGTCGTAGCGCTTGGCATTGGGATCGGTCTTCGGATCCGCCGAATAGACGCCGTCGACCTGCGTCGCCTTGAGCACCGCGTCGCAGCGCAGCTCCGCGGCGCGCAGCACCGCGGAGGTGTCGGTGGTGAAGAACGGATTCCCGGTGCCGCCGGCGAGCACCACGACCTGCCCGCGGGCGAGGTAATGCAGTGCCGGCTGGCGGGCATAGGTCTCGCAGATGGTCGGCATCGAGACCGCCGACATCGTGCGCGCGGAGACGCCGGCGGCGTTGAGCGCGGTCTCGAGCGCGAGCGAGTTCATGACAGTCGCGAGCATGCCCATCGCATCGGCGGTGGCGCGGTCGATCCAGCCGGCGGCGCTCATGCGGGCGCCGCGGATGATGTTGCCGCCGCCGACCACCAGCGCGATCTCGAAGCCCGACTTCGTCGCGGCGGCGATGTCCTCGGCGAGCGCCGACAGCGTCTGGGGGTCGAGCCAATAGCCGTCCGGGGCCATGAAGGCCTCGCCGGACAGCTTCACCAGGACGCGGCGGAAGGGGTTCGTCACCGTGACCTCTTTCGGTTCGGGGCATCCCGGGCGGCGTAGCCCGGTCCGGGATCCGCAGCGCCGGCGCGGGAAGTGGGTGCCGGCTCCTCGCTTCGCCTCGGCCGGGATGACCTAGATCGAAGCGCGGGCAAAAAGAAAGGCGACTTGCGCCGCCTTTCGCTACTGCTTGTCCTCGCGGTTCGGCTTCTTGAGGCCAGCCTGCGCCGCGACCTCGGCCGCGAAATCGCCGCCGTCATCCTTGTCGATGCCCTCGCCCAGCGCGAAGCGCACGAAGCCGGCGAGCGACACCGGCGCGACGGTCTTCGCCGCGGCATCCTTCAACACCTGAGACACCGTCTTGGAGGGGTCGTGCACGAAGGGCTGCTCGATGAGTGTGACCTCCTTGTAATAGGTCTTCAGCCCGCTCTCGACGATCTTCTGCAGCACGTGCTCAGGTTTGCCGGCGTTCTTCTCGCGCAGGATCGCGCTCTCGCGCTCGACCGTCGCCGCGTCGACGCCCGACGGATCGAGCGCGATCGGGTTCGTCGCCGCGACATGCATGGCGATCTGGCGCCCGAGGGTCGCGAGCTGCCCGACGTCCCCCTCCGACTCGAGCGCGACGAGCACGCCGATCTTGCCGAGTCCTTCGCCGACCGCGTTGTGGACATAGGTTGCGATGAAGCCCTTCTTGACCGCGAGCTTCGCCGCGCGGCGCAGCGTCATGTTCTCGCCGATGGTGGCGATCAGTTCCTGCATCCGGTCCTTGATCGTGGTCTCCGAGCCCGGGAAATGGGCCGCCTCGAGCGCCTCGACGGTGCCGTCGCCCATCAGCGCGACCTTCGCGACCTCACGCGCGAAGGCCTGGAATTGGTCGTTGCGGGCGACGAAGTCGGTCTCCGAGTTCACCTCGACGACCGCGGCGGTATGGCCGGAGGATTCCACCGCGATCAGCCCCTCGGCCGCGACGCGGCCGGCCTTCTTCGCGGCCTTGGCAAGGCCCTTCTTGCGCAGCCAGTCGACCGCCGCCTCAAGGTCCCCGCTCGTCTCGTTGAGAGCATTCTTGCAATCCATCATGCCTGCGCCGGTCTTGTCGCGCAGGTCCTTCACCATCGCTGCCGTGACGTTGGCCATGGCTGTTCCTTCCTTGTCATAGAGAGGACCCGGCGCTCGCGACCGAACGCCGGGGCCGTCCCCTCTCCCCTTCAGCGTGAGAGGGTGCCGAGCAAAGCGAGGCGGGAGAGGGGTTAAGCCGCCTCGATCGCGGCGCGAGCCTGGGCGATCCAGCCGTCCCGCTCGATGCGGCCGTGGAGCTTGAGATCGGTGTCGATCTTCTGCACATCCTCGGGCTTCATCGCCGCAAGCTGCCAGTAATGGTAGATGCCTGCGTCGTTGAGCTTCTTCTCGAGCTGCGGCCCGACGCCGTTGAGCTTGGTGAGATCGTCCGGAGCGCCGCGCGGCGCGGTGAGAAGCTCGAACTGCTCGGTCTGCTCCGGGGCCTCGTTGGTGTTTGCCGGCAGCTCTTCGATGATCGGCGCCTCGGCGGCGCCGATGTCGAGGCCAAGCTCGCCGTGCCCGCGCGAGATGCCGTCGATCGCCGCCCGCGCCACGAGGTCGCAATAGAGCGAGATCGCGCGGCCTGCATCGTCGTTCGCCGGCACCGGGAAGGTGATGCCCTGCGGATCGCAGTTGGTGTCGACGATCGCCGCGACCGGAATCCCGAGGCGCTGGGCCTCCTTGATCGCGAGCTGCTCCTTGTTGGTGTCGATCACGAACAGGAGGTCGGGCGTGCCGCCCATATCCTTGATGCCGCCGAGCGCCTTTTCGAGCTTCTCCTTCTGAGCGTCTCGTCGAGCTTGCGCAGGCGCGAGATCGAGCCCGAGATGGTCTTCCAGTTGGTCAGCATGCCGCCGAGCCAGCGCGAATTGACGTAGTACTGCGCCGAGCGCTTGGCCGCGTCCGCGACCGCGTCCGAGGCCTGCCGCTTGGTGCCGACGAAGAGCACGCGGCCGCCCTTCGAGACGGTGTCGCTCACCGCTTGCAGGGCGCGGTAGAGCATCGGCACGGTCTGGGCGAGGTCGATGATGTGGATGTTGTTGCGGGTGCCGAAGATGTACTGCGACATCTTCGGGTTCCAGCGGTGGGATTGGTGACCAAAGTGAGCGCCAGCCTCAAGCAGCTGGCGCATCGAAAAATCGGGCAGCGCCATCGTTCTCTCCGGTTTAAGCCGCCGCGGAGCGTGCACCGGGTGTTACGCCGGCACCGGGATGCCTCATTAGGTCATGAGGCTTGCTCCGCGTGTGGGATGAGGCGGGCATATAGGGGTGGAAGCGGGAGATGGCAAGCTTGCGTCCGGCACGGGTTTCGGCGTTACCGTGGGCGACAGGTCTCTCCCTCCAGGCGGCTCATTCGTGCTCTCGCGGGCATCCTCCATCGTGCCGGCGAGGTCGCGCAACCGGTCGGCCAGGCGCGAGAGGTTGTCGAGGTCGGCATCGACCCTGAGCATGAGGCAGCTCGGCAGGGCGACGCTGTCGTCCCACAAGCTCGGCTCCCACGGGCCGCGGCAGCGGCGGGCGCGACGGCAGCGCCGGCGGTCGCACCAGGCGATGGCTCCCGCCCCGCGGGCGACCTGACGCAGGACCGCGTCGGTGCGGCAGTCATGCTGGTAACGGGCGAAGAGCGCGAGGATTTCATGGGGATCCATGGCGATCCTTTCGGACGAGAGACGGGTGGACGCGCGCAATCCCCCGGGGCAGCCCGGGCGAAGCGGTCGCGCTGTCAAAGAGCAAGGGAGGGACGCCGGAGCCCGACCCAGTGTTTCTTTTGAGGAGCCGGATCACCCGGCGTCCCACGGTTCTCTCGCCCCGCCTCATCGAACAGGGCGCCTTACAGCCCTTCGACCCCACGGCTTCGGACCCCCTTTGTGAGGATCCTTAAGCGCTCTCGGCGCACCCGGCTCGTAGTGGCCGGGGGGTGGGCATCTTCGGGCCTTCTCCTTCCGGCGCTCGCGCGCCTTCGGAAAAAGGCCCTGCAGTCGAAGCGGCCGCCCGAGCCGGACGCCACCGGGCGCCCGTCGCGGAACCGCCTCCCCCCGCCGACCGACCCGGTGATCACGGCGGCTCCCTCGGTGGAGGAGAGTGAGGGGACTATAAGCACATATGGGAATATTGTCAAGAGCCCTTTTCCACGTGCATCTGGATTCGAATCGACGAAGACGGAGCGATGGGCTTCGAAGTGTTTTCCCAGCGGAGCACCGCTAGGTGCTGTGGCGCAGCCACGCATTTGCATCATCATCGGAAGGGCACCCGCGCGACGGCGGGGACGCCCGTAGCGCCGGGAAGGTTGAACTCGGCCTCGCTTGTTCCATGACTATAGCCATGAGCTGTCGTCCTTCGGCAGCCGATCCCAATCATCAACCACCCTGACGCGATGCGGCAAGCGGTCGGACCAGCGCCAGAACACGACGTTGACATCGGCCGCGCCGGCGCCGGGCGCGAAGCTCGGCAGGACAACTCGGGCGACGCCGTCGGCGAACAGCCGCTGGGCCATCGCCCAGCTCGGACGGCGTCTTGCCCCTGCTCAACAGGTCTTCCCAGGGCGCCGACAGATCGCCCGGCGCGAGCGCGAGGTGTAAGCGCCGGCATCGCCTTCGGACTGAAGCGGCCTCCATGGCGTGCGGCTCCCTCGCCGGAGTGAGGCGCGAACCCCAGCGGGGATGATGGGCGCGGAAGACCGCGTCCTCAGTCTCACGCGTAGCCGCCGACCGCGATCCGGGCGAAGTAGGCCTTCACGGCCTCGGCGCGGCCTTCCTTCACGAGGTCTTCAGCCGTCTGATCGCCGAAGGAAGGTATGGGCTGCGCCCGATACCAGGCGAAGGCCTGCGGAACCGAGCCGGCCCAGGGCAGCACTCGCGTGATGACCTCGACCATCTCGCGCAGGCGACGCTGAGTGGAAGGCGACCGCAAGCGTGCCGTTTTCGACACCGCCTCGCGCGAGAGACCCGAGGCGGCAGCAAGCTCGGCTCTCGAGACCCGCAACTCGGCCGTGAGCCGTTCAGGCTCGATCAACCCGTCCGGCTGGAGGACCTTCTGAAAGGAGCGGGGCGATGCAATGCGCGCCATCGTCTCAGAAATTACCCCTATGCCCGGGCAAAATATGGGGCAAAACTGGTCGATCGGGAAGCGTAGCCGCGCCGCTCAACTCATCTCCACATGCACCACCCCCGGCGCGGCGCGCAGCGCGCCGGCGATTTGCGGCGTCACCTGGTAGCGCCCCGGGAGCTTCACCTCGATTTCCCCCGAGTCGAGGATGAGGACGAGCGAAACCTCGCCCTCGCCGCGCTCGCGCAGGCGGCTCTCAACCGAGGCGAACGGCGCTTCGTCGCGGACGAAAATGCGCATGCCCTTGTGATGCCTGCGGACCGCCTCGTCGAGCGACTCGGCCGATTGGATGCGCGCGCGGACCTCGTCGCCCTCCATCCCGGCCTGGAGCACCAGGACGAGGGCGCAGCCGGGCTCGAGGAGGTCGCGGAAGCGCTGCAGCCCCTCGGAGAAGACGATCGCCTCGAAATGCCCGGTCTGATCCGAAAGCATGACGATGCCCATCTTGTTGCCGGTCTTCGTCCGGCGCTCGTAGCGGTCGAGCACGGTTGCGGCGACGCGCCCGACCGAAGCGCCGGAGCGCACCGAGCGGCAGAAGTCGACCCATTTCTGCACGCGCAGCCTGTCGAGCACCGGGCCGAACTCGTCGAGCGGGTGGCCTGAGAGGAAGAACCCCACCGCGGCGTATTCCTTCTGCAGCCGCACCGAGGCCGGCCAGGGCTCGTAGAGCGGGATGCGGAGCGAGACGTCGGCCGCGGCGACGCCCCCGAACATGTCTTCGATGCCGCTGCTGGCAGTCTCGGCCGAGCGCTGGGCGAGCGCCATCATGGCGTCGACCGCGGCGATGGCGCGGGCGCGGTCGGGCTCGAGCTCGTCGAGCGCGCCGGCGGCGATCAGGCTCTCCAGGATGCGCTTGTTGACGTGCCTAGGGTTCATGCGCCGGGCCAAGTCGCCGAGATCGGCGAACGGCGTGCCGCCCCGCGCCTCGACGAGCCCCCTCACCGCCTCGCGGCCGACGCCCTTCACGGCGGCGAGCGCATAGCGAATGGCGCCGTCATGGACCTCGAAATCGACGCCCGAGCGGTTGATCGAAGGCGGCTCGACACGGATCCCGAGGCGCTGCGCCTCGCGCCTGAATTCCCCGAGCTTGTCGGTGTTGTCGAGGGAGAGCGTCATCGACGCGGCCAGGAACTCGACCGGATGGTTCGCCTTCAGATACGCGGTCTGGTAGGCGATCAGCGCGTAGGCCGCGGCGTGGCTCTTGTTGAAGCCGTAATCGGCGAATTTCGCCAGCAAGTCGAAGATCTCGCTTGCCTGCGGCTTGGACAGACCGCGCTCGACCGCGCCCGAGACGAAGCGCTCGCGCTGCGCGTCCATCTCGGCTTTGATCTTCTTGCCCATGGCGCGTCGCAGGAGGTCGGCTTCGCCGAGCGAGTAGCCGGCGAGGAGCTTCGCCACCTCCATCACCTGCTCCTGGTACACGATGATGCCGAAGGTCTCCTTGAGGATCGGCTCGAGCTTCGGGTGCGGGTACCAGTTCGCCTCGTTGCCGGCGTCGCGCCCGAGCTTGCGCTCGCAATAGACCGGGATGTTGGCCATCGGCCCTGGCCGGTAGAGCGCGACGAGGGCGATGAGGTCCTCGAAGCGGTCGGCGCTCATGTCGACGAGCGCCTTCTTCATGCCGGCGCTTTCCACCTGGAACACGCCGACCACCTCGCCCCGGCGCAGCGCCTCGTAGGTTTTCTCGTCGTCGAGCGGCAGGCGGGAGAGATCAAGCGCTGGGCCGCGCGCCTTCAGGAGGTCGACGGCCGTGCGCAGCACCGTGAGCGTGGTGAGGCCGAGGAAGTCGAACTTCACGAGGCCGGCCTGCTCGACCCACTTCATGTTGTACTGGGTCACCCGCATGCCGGTCTTCGGGTCGCGGTAAAGCGGCACCAATTGCTCGAGCGGGCGATCGCCGATGACTACGCCTGCGGCGTGGGTCGAGGCGTGGCGGTGCAGGCCTTCGAGCTTCTGCGCGACGGCCATGAGACGCCCGACCACCGGCTCCTCCGCGATCGCGGTCTGCAGCCGCGGCTCGCCCTCGATCGCCTGTTTCAGGCTGACCGGATTGGCCGGGTTCTGCGGCACGAGCTTGGTCAGCTTGTCGACCTGCCCATAGGACATCTCGAGCACGCGGCCGACGTCGCGCATGACCCCGCGGGCGAGAAGCGTGCCAAAGGTGATGATCTGCGCGACCTGGGCCTCGCCATAACGCTGCTGTACGTACTCGATCACGCGCTCGCGTCCGGCGACGCAGAAATCGATGTCGAAATCCGGCATCGACACGCGGTCGGGGTTGAGGAAGCGCTCGAACAGGAGCCCGAAGCGCAGCGGATCGAGGTCGGTGATGGTAAGCGAATAGGCGACGAGCGAGCCCGCGCCCGAGCCGCGGCCGGGTCCCACCGGGATGTCGTTGTCCTTCGCCCATTTGATGAAGTCGGCGACGATCAGGAAGTAGCCGGGGTACTTCATGCGGCCGATCACCGAGAGCTCGAAGGCGAGCCGGTCGCGGTAATCCTGGTCGGACAGGCCGGGCGCCGTGCCATGCGCCAGAAGGCGTCTCTCCAGCCCCTCCTCGGCTTGGCGGCGCAGCTCCGCCTCTTCGTCAAACCCGCCGGCCTCGGGGCGTGTCGAGAAGCGCGGCAGGATCGGCTTGCGGGTGCGGACGCGAAAGGCGCAGCGCATCGCGATCTCGACCGTCGCCTCGAGGGCCTCCGGCAGGTCGCGGAAGAGCTCGCCCATCTGGGCGCGGGTCTTGAAGCCGTGCTCGGGCGTGAGGCGGCGCCGGCCGTCGTCCGACACGACCCGGCCCTCGGCGATCGCGAGGAGCGCGTCGTGAGCCTCGTAGTCCTCAGGCTTGGCGAAGAACGGCTCGTTGGTGGCGACGAGCGGCAGCGAATGGCGGTCGGCGAGGTTGATCAACTCGGCCTCGACCGCCCGCTCCTCGTCGAGCCTGTGGCGCTGGATCTCGACATAAAGCCGATCGCCGAAGACGTCTTGCAACGACGCGAGCCTCGCCTCCGCGAGGTCGCGCCGGCCGCCGATGCGGATCGCCGCGTCGAGCGGACCGCTCGGGCCGCCGGTGAGCGCGATGAGCCCGCGCCCATGGGCGGCGAGCGCCGCCGCGGCGACTCGGGGCGCTTCGCCGAGCGGCACGTCGAAATAAGCGCGGCTCGCCAGCGCCATGAGGTTGGCATAGCCCTCCTCGGATTGGGTCAGCAGCACCAGGCTGGCGACCGGGTTCGGTGCGTTGCGGACCGCCGGATCGACGTCCTCGAACTGGACGGCGAGCTGCATGCCGGCGATCGGCTGGATGCCCTTCTCGGCGAGCTTCTCCGAAAACTCCAACGCGCCGAAGAGATTGTTGGTGTCGGTGAGGGCGATCGCGGGCTGCCGGTCGGCGTGAGCGAGCTTCGCGAGGTCGCCGATCTTCAGCGCCCCTTCGAGCAGCGAATAGGACGAGTGCACATGCAGGTGCACAAACCCCACCTCGTGCAGGATCTTCGACATTCAGCGCTCCGCCTCCGGCCCGGCAGCTTTCGCGAGTCGCATGGCGCGAGTCGAGGCCGCATCCGGCCCCATGCTGTGGACAGCGGGCGTTCAGGCGACGGGCGAAAGCCCGATCGCCATCACCGCCACCATGGCGCTGAAGAGCGCGAGCGAACCGATCTCGACGAGACCTTCGATGAGCGCGCGAACCATGTTTCCCTCCTGAGTGATGGCGTAAATATGTTCCTGCTTTGTTCTCATGTAAAGTGTGGGCCTGGCATGTTGGTTAACGCTGCTGTTTGGGCGAGCGACATTCGTCCGCTCATTCCGCGCAAGCGGGAATCCAGGGCCGCCACGCGCTCCTCGGGCAACTGGATCGCTTGCGCGGGATGGAGTGGGCAAGAAAAAGCCCCGCCGAAGCGGGGCTTCCACCAAGCCCGAGCCGCGATCAGCGGCAGACCCTGCGGCCGAAGCGATCGATCCAACAGCGCCTTGCCGGCACCACGCGGGGAGCAACGACGCCGACCCCCGGCACGACCACAGCAGGTCCGCCGTAGCCGCGCGGGCCGCGGCGCATGGGCCGGCACTCGCCGAAGCGATTCCGCTCCCAACCCGGGCCGCAGCCCTGGGCGACGTGCTCGACGAGCGGCGCAAGCCCGAGATCGGCCGGGCCGGCCGGCAGCGCCTGCGCCGCGAGCGTCGAGGCGGTAAGCCCGAGTCCGGCTACGGCCGCGAAAATCAGTCCTTTTGCCATGTCGGAGTGTTTCCTTCTGTCCGATTCAGTCGCCGCGGGCCGGATAGGAACAGCAAAGCTCGCCGCGGGCAACCACCCGCGGGTCAACCCCTCTGGGCGAGGAAGGTTCAGAAGGCGGCGGTCGCCAGCATGAGGAGGACGCCGAGTCCGGCCATCACGAGGCCGGGCATGTTCGAGCCAAGCCCGAGACCCCGCGCGGTGAACCGTCGGCGGACGCCGTCAAAACGCCCGCCCCAATTCGCCTGTGCGGCCATGTAGAGCACGCCGGCGAAGATCAGCAGCACCCCGAGCCAGATCAACACCATCCTCATCGCGCTCTCCCTCCCCGGCCGGCCTCCGGCCCTCGTTGAGCTTAGCCGCGATCGGTCGCGACGTGAATGCCGCTACGCGAGCGGCACCACAAGGCCATCGCGGATGGTCACCCGGCGGTCCATGCGAGCCGCAAGATCCAGATTGTGGGTCGCGACGAGGGCCGAGAGACCGGAAGCGCGCACGATCGCGGTGAGCGTCGCGAAGACATGACCCGCGGTCTGCGGATCGAGGTTGCCGGTCGGCTCGTCGGCCATGAGGAGGCGTGGCGCGTTCGCCACGGCGCGGGCGATCGCAACGCGTTGCTGCTCGCCGCCGGAGAGTTCCCCCGGCCGATGCGAAAGGCGCTCGCCGAGGCCCAGGAAGCCGAGGAGCTGCTTGGCGCGCTCGCGGGCCTCCTCCTTGGGCAGGCCGCCGATGAGCTGCGGCATCACGACGTTCTCGAGCGCCGAGAACTCCGGCAGGAGGTGGTGGAATTGGTAGACGAAGCCGATCTCCTCGCGCCGCAGCCGCGTGCGCCCGGCATCGTCCATCTGCGCCGTCGGCAGGCCGCCGACATAGACCTCGCCGCCGTCCGGCCGCTCGAGCAGCCCGGCGACATGGAGAAGCGTCGACTTGCCGGTCCCCGATGGCGCAACCAGCGCCACGAGCTCGCCCGGCCAGAGGGCGAAATCGGCCCCGCGCAGGATCTCGAGCAAGCCGTCGCCCTGCCGGTAGCGGCGCTCGACCTTCGAGAGGTAGAGCGCGGGATGCTGCTCCTCCTCCATCGGGGTCAGCCGTAGCGAAGCGCCTGGACGGGATCGAGCCGCGCCGCGCGGAAAGATGGGTAGAGGGTCGCGAGGAGCGAGAGCACGATCGCCATGCCGGTGACCGCGACGACCTCGCCCGGATCGATCTCGGAGGGGATCTGAGACAGGAAACGCAGGGTCGGATCCCAGAGCTGCCGGTTCAGCATCCAGGAGACGAACTCCTGGATCGACTGGATGTTGGCCGCGAAGACCAAGCCGAGCGCGAAGCCGGCGATGGTGCCGACGATTCCGATCGAGGCGCCGGTGATGAGGAACACGCGCATGATCGCGCCGGAGGTCGCGCCCATGGTGCGCAGGATCGCGATGTCGGCCGATTTGTCCTTCACGAGCATGATCAGCCCGGAGACGATGTTGAGCGCCGCGACGAGCACGATCAGGGTCAGGATGATGAACATGACGTTGCGCTCGACCTCGAGCGCCGCGAAGAAGGTCCGGTTGCGCTGGCGCCAGTCGGTCAGGATCACCGGCCGCTCGGCGGCCATCTCGATCGCCTGACGCGCCTCGTCGACGCGGTCGGCGTTGTCGAGGAAGACTTCTATGACGGTGACGTCGTTCTCGCGGTTGAAATAGGCCTGCGCCTCCTCGAGCGGCATGAACACGAAGGTGGCGTCGAACTCGGACATGCCGAGCTCGAACACGGCGTCGACCTGGTATCCTTTGATCCGGGGAACGACGCCGAACGGCCCCTGCGCGCCCTTCGGCGTCGCGAGCGTGATGGTGTCGCCGACCTGCAGCGCGAGATGCTCGGCAAGGCGCTTGCCGATTGCGACGCCCGTACCCTGGCTGAAATCCTTAAGGCTGCCCTGGCGGACGTTTCCGGAGACCGCCTCGATCTTGCCGAGGTCCTCCGGCCGTACGCCGCGCACCAGCACGCCGCTGCCGTTGTAGGCCGAGGACGCGAAGGCCTGGCCTTCGACGAGCGGCACGGCCCGGCGGATGCCGATGATCTTGGAGATGCGCTCCGAGACCTCGGCATAATCGGTGAGCGGCTTGTCCAGCGCGGCGATGAAGATGTGGCCGTTGATGCCGACGATCTTGTTCAGGAGCTCCTTGCGGAAGCCGTTCATCACCGAAAGCACGATGATCAGCGTCGCGACGCCGAGCATGATGCCGAGGAAGGAGAAGCCGGCGATGACCGAGACGAAGCCCTCGCGCCGGCGCGTGCGCAGATAGCGCCCGGCGAGCATCCACTCGAAGCGCGCGAAGGGCCGGGTGGCGCGGGGGGTCACGACGGCCCACCTCTCCCGGAGGGAGAGGTCGAGTCGCGCCGGAAGGCGCGAGCCGGGTGAGGGGTTCCGCCCTCTCCGGATAGGCCGCACCCCCTCACCCGGACGGCTTCCGCCGTCTCGACCTCTCCCTCCGGGAGAGGTGAGCGCGCGTTTCGCACCCTCACCCCTTCACCCGCGCGACGACATCGCCGACCGGCAGGAGCTCCCGCTCGCCGGTTGCGCGGCGCTTCAGCTCGACCTTGCCCTCGGCGAGGCTTCTCGGGCCGACCACGATCTGCCAGGGGATGCCAATGAGATCGGCGGTGGCGAATTTCCCGCCGGGGCGTTCGTCGCGGTCGTCATAGAGCACGTCGAAGCCGGCACTCTCCAGCGCTCGGTAGAGTTCGCCGCAGGCGCGTTCGGTCGCCGCGTCGCCGGTCTTGAGGTTGAGGATGGTCGCGTCGAACGGCGCGACCGGCTCGGGCCAGATAATGCCGTTCTCATCATGGCTTGCCTCGATGAGGGCGGCGACGAGCCGGGTCGGGCCGATGCCGTAGGAGCCCATATGGACTTCGTGCTCCTTGCCGTCCGGGCCCATCACCTTCGCCCCCATTGGCGCCGAGTACTTCGTACCGAAGTAGAAAATATGGCCGACCTCGATGCCGCGCGCCGACATCCGGCTTGGCTGCGGAATGCGCTCGAAAGCAGCCGCGTCGTGCATCTCCGAGGTCGCGGCGTAGAGCGAGGTCCATCTGTCGACGATGCCTTGCAGCGCCGCCACGTCGTCGAAGTCGACCTCGGCCGGCGGCACCTCGAAACCGAGATAGTCCTGATGGCAGAACACTTCGCTCTCGCCGGTCGAGGCGAGGATGATGAACTCATGTGAGAGGTCGCCGCCGATCGGGCCGGTATCGGCGCGCATCGGGATCGACTTCAGCCCGAGCCGGGCGAAGGTGCGCAGGTAGGCGACGAACATCTTGTTGTAGGAGTGGCGGGCGCCGGCCTGGTCGAGATCGAAGGAATAGGCGTCCTTCATCAGGAACTCGCGCGAACGCATGACGCCGAAGCGCGGGCGCACCTCGTCCCGGAACTTCCACTGGATGTGGTAGAGGTTGAGGGGCAATTCCTTGTAGGAGCGGACATAGGCCCGGCAGATGTCGGTGACCATCTCCTCGTTGGTCGGGCCGTAGAGCATCTCGCGTTCGTGCCGGTCGGCGATGCGCAGCATCTCCTTGCCGTAGGCGTCGTACCGCCCCGACTCGCGCCACAGATCCGCCGATTGGATGGTCGGCATCTTGATCTCGATCGCGCCGGAGCGGTCCTGCTCCTCGCGGATGATCCGGTTGATCTTCTTCAGCACCCGCAAGCCCAGCGGCAGCCAGGAGAAGCTGCCGGCGGCCTGCTGCCGGATCAGCCCGGCGCGCAGCATGAGCCGGTGCGACACGATCTCGGCCTCCCGCGGGGTCTCGCGCAGGATCGGCAGGAAGTATCGTGAGAGGCGCATGGAGGTTCGGATCCGGGGATACGGGTCGCGAGCGGGCGCGATTCCGCTGGCGGCTAACAACACGTCCGGAGGAGAAAATACAAGCCAAGCCGGGCGCAGCGGGGTAGTCTGCGTTCTTAGCCGACCCATAATTGCGGGCGCTCGGCCGGGAACGGCGAAAATTGCGCCAAAACCTGCCTGGACAGGTGACAAGCTGCCGGAATCCTGTCTATAAGCGCCCACCGCTGCCCGGATCGCCGTCACGAGATCCGTAAGGGCGGTCCAAGTCTCGGGAGGAAACCAAAGGGCCCAGTCCGCTGCGCTGTCGGCGGCCGGCGAGCACAAGCCGGGGTTAACAATCTGGTGCAAAGCATCCCAGCAAGGCCTTGGCCTTGCTTTTTTGTTTCTAGAGACCGGCGAGCGGCAACAGCCACGCCACGGCGAGCAGCACCGGCGCTGCGACGAGGGTCGTCCAGAGCGCCTTCTCGCGCAGCATCGGCGCCGAGGGAGCGCCCGGCTCGGTGCCCGAAGCAACCTCGCCTGCCTCGTGCTGGCTCGTCACGCCGAACGGCAGGACCGTAAAAAGGCTGATCCACCAGATCAGGAAATACAGCGAGGTCGCACCGACCGGGGTCAGACTGAGGACGCCGGCAGCGAGCGAGATGGCCAGTCCGGACAGGAGGATGACCGCCGCCATGGTCGCCGGGAGAGACGCGGCCAGGCGGGCGATCATGGCCCCGGTCTAAGCCTGTTCGAGTTCGACAAGGGTGCCGAAAAAGTCTTTTGGATGCAGGAAGATGACGGGCTTGCCGTGGGCGCCGATCTTCGGCTCCCCGCCACCCAGCACGCGCGCGCCGTCCTGGACGAGGCGGTCGCGGGCGGCGCGGATGTCGTCGACCTCGTAGCAGACATGGTGGATGCCGCCATCGGGACTGCGCTCGAGGAAGGCCGAGATCGGCGAGCCTTTGCCAAGTGGCTGCAAAAGCTCGATTTTCGTGTTCGGAAGCTCGACGAACACGACGGTCACGCCATGCTCCGGCTGCGGCAGCGGATCGGAGACCGAGGCACCGAGCGTGTCGCGATAGACGCGCGCGGCGGAGTCGACGTCCTTCACCGCGATGGCGACGTGATTCAGTCGTCCGATCATGGACTTTAGCCCTCTCGTACGGCGCCCCGGCGCGCTCGTACTTTGCGCGAACCGAAAACTTGCAGCTTTTCAGCCGATTGGCCTACCGCTCCAGGCGCTTCGACGGACATGCTCATCTGGCATGCCAGCGGACAACGCGAATATCGGAGGAATCTCAGACCTCCACCACCAAGACATGGCAGGCGGGCTTCTTGCCCCAGACGTTCCTCAACGCCGAGCGGACCGCCCGTGCGACCGAGTCCTCGACCGCTTCGGGGTCGCGGCGACGCGCCTTGGGCAGGCTGTCGAGCACCTCGCCCACTGTCTCGGCGACAAGATCGGGAATGGATCCGCCGCGCCGGTCCTTGTCCGGGATCCCCATGATGTCGATCACCGGGTCGCCCGCGATCTCGCCGCGCTTGTCGATCGCGATCGCGACCGAGACGATGCCGGTGAAGGCCAGTTTGCGCCGCTCCGGAAGCGCGCGCTCGCTCATGTCGATGACGATGTCGCCGTCCTTGTAGATGCGCCCCGACGGCACGGCGTCGACGATCGCGGCCGGCCCCGGCGCGAGGCGCACGACCATGCCGTTGCGCGCCCGCACGACCTCCGGCACTCCTTGGGCCTTGGCGAAATCGGCATGCTCGGCCAGGTGGATGTCCTCTCCATGGGCCGGCACAGCGATGCGGGGCCGCGTCCATCGGTACATCGCGGCGAGCTCGTCGCGGCGGGGGTGGCCGGAGACGTGGACGAGGTCGTGCCGGTCGGTCAGGACCTCGATGCCGCTGCGCACGAGCGCATTCTGGATGCGGCCGATCGCCTTCTCGTTGCCGGGGATGGCGCGCGACGAGAAGATCACGCGGTCGCCCCTCGAGAGCGCGATCTCGGGATGCTCGTTATCGGCGATGCGGGCGAGCGCGGCGCGGGGCTCGCCCTGCGATCCCGTGATCAGGGCGACGACCTTGTCGCGCGGCAGGTAGCCATAGGCCTCGGGCGGACGGAAATCCGGCAGCCCGTCGAGATAACCGCATTCGCGCGCGACCTCGATGATGCGGTCCATGGCGCGCCCGACCGCGATGCACTCCCGGCCGCAGACCTGGGCGGCGAGCGCCACGGCCCGGATGCGCGCGACGTTCGAGGCGAAGGTCGTCACCGCGACGCGGTGCGGGGACGCCTTGATGATCTCGGCCAAGCGCTTGGCGACGTCGCTCTCGCTCGGGCTGCGGCCGTCGCGGACGACATTGGTCGAGTCGCAGACGAGCGCCAGGATGCCCTCGCTCCCGAGCTTGCGGAAGACCTCCTCGAAGGTGGTGTTGCCGACGAAGGGCGTGTCGTCGAGCTTCCAGTCGCCGGTGTGCAGCACGAGGCCAAGCGGCGTTCGGATGGCGAGCGCGTTCGATTCCGGGATCGAATGCGCGACCGGCACGTATTCGACCTCGAACGGGCCGATCGGGATGCGCTGGCCGGGCGCGATCTCGCGCAGCTCGACCTTCGGCGCGCCGGGCTCGCCGAGACGGCGAGCCTCGAGCACGCCCACCGCGAAGCGGGTTGCGTAGACCGGCACGCGCAGGCGCGGCCACAGCTCGGCGAGAGCGCCGATATGGTCCTCATGGGCATGCGTGATCATGATCGCGAGCAGGTTGTCGCGCTCCTCCTCGATGAAGGTGAGATCCGGGAACATCAGGTCGATACCCGGAAGCCTTTCCTCGCCGGCAAAGCCGATGCCGCAGTCGACCAGGATCCACTTGCGCCGCTCGTTCGGCCCGAAGCCGTAGAGCGCGGCGTTCATGCCGATCTCGCCGAGACCGCCGAGGGGAACGAAGACGAGCTCGTTCATGGGTTAGGCTCCCTCTGCCCTTGCGGGGGGGGGGCCGACCCGCGCCGGCAGGCGCGAGCGGGGAGAGGGGACGTCTCCCTCTCCCGGCTCGGCAAAGCCGAGTGGCGGGGAGGGGTAGGGGTGGGGGGTGGTTGGGCTGCCTGAGATAGCGACGGCGACCGCGCGGCGGTTGGGCCGGAACGCCCCTCGACACCGGCACAGAGCAATCGACGAAGCGCCTCGGGGAAACACCCCCCACCCCGCCCGAGTCGGACCTCCCCGCCACGCGCTTCGCGCGCGGGGGAGGACGGACCGCCGCGGCTCCGACATCTAGGCCAGCTCCCGGGCGGTGGCGGCTTCGCCGAAGTGGACTTCGCCGGCGGCGATCGCCCGCGGGCCATTAAGGGTGCGCAGGACGAGCTGGCCGGTTTCGTCGATGGTTTCGAAGGTGCCGCGCGCCGTTTCCGCGCCGAGGCGGACGGCAATCGATTCGCCGAGACCGATTGCGGCGTCGAGCCAGAGCTTGCGGATGCGCGCCATGCCTCGGCCCTTCTCCCAGATGCTCTCGAACTCCACCCAGCTCGCGGATAGGGCCTCGAGCATCTCCTCGGCGCTCACCTCGAAGCCCAGTTCGGCGAGAGAGGTCGCGCGGTAGGGCAGGCGCGGAGGCGAGGCGGCGACGTTGACGCCGATGCCGAGCGCGACGATCCGGGCCTCTCCGGCTATCTCGGTCTCGAGCAGGATGCCGGAGAGTTTCGCGCCATCGGCAAGCACGTCGTTCGGCCATTTGAGTCGATAGGCCGGGCCGGGCGCGACGCATTCCAAGGCACTGCGGACGGCAAGCCCGGCGACGAAGCCCAACGTCGCGACCGTCGCGGGCGGCGCGGCGGTTCGCAGGAGCAGGCTCGCGCCGAGGTTCCCGCGCAGGCTCTGCCACGCATTGCCGCGCCGGCCGCGGCCGGCGGTCTGATGCGCGGATACGACCCAGAGCGGCCCCGCCTCCCCTGCCCTGCCGCGCGCCAAGGCCTCGGCATTGGTCGAGCCGATGGTGTCGAAGGCGAGGAGGCGGTGGCCCGCGTCGGACGCGCGCGGAGCGAGGCTAAAACCCATCCGGTCAGAACAGCGAGCGCGCCGCGGCGCCGGCCGCGGCGAGCACGCGCGACGGGATGCCCGGCAGCCAGAACAGCAGCACGAAGGCGCTGGTGATGCCGAGCACCCAGCGCAGATTGACGTCCATCGGCTCGAAGGCGCCGCGCGGCTCGTCGAAATACATCACCTTGACGATGCGGATATAGTAGTAGGCGCCGATCACGCTCGTGACGACGCCGATCACGGCGAGCGCCACGAGCCTTGCCTCGATCGCCGCCGCGAAGACGTAGAACTTGGCGAAGAAGCCGGCGAGCGGCGGGATGCCGGCGAGCGAGAACAGCATCGCGGCCAAGCAGAAGGCCATGACCGGGTGGGTGCGCGCCGCGCCCGAGAGGTCCTCGATGTCCTCGAACATCGCCTGTCCGCGGCGCATGGCGAGGATCACGGCGAAGGCGCCGAGCGTCATGGCAAGATAGATCGCCATGTATACGACCACCCCTTGCACGCCGGCCGCCGTGCCGGCGGCGAGCCCGATCAGCGCGTAGCCGACATTGCCGATCGAGGAATAAGCCATCAGCCGCTTGATGTTGCGCTGGCCGATCGCCGCAAAGGAGCCGATCGCCATCGAGACGATCGAGATGAAGACGATGATCTGCTGCCACTGGGCGAGGATGCCGGGGAAGGCGCCGACGAAAATGCGCACGGCGAGCGCCATCGCTGCCATCTTGGGTGCCGAGGCGAAGAAGGCCGTCACCGGCGTCGGCGCTCCCTCGTAGACGTCGGGCGTCCACATATGGAAGGGCGCGGCCGAGATCTTGAAGGCGATGCCGGCCGCGACGAACACGATTCCGAGGATGATGCCGATCCCCGGCGTGCCCTTGAGCGTCGCCGCGATGCCGGGGAACGACACCGTGCCGGTGAAGCCGTAGACCAGCGAGGCCCCGTAGAGCAGCATGCCCGAGGAGAGCGCGCCAAGGACGAAATATTTCAACCCGGCTTCGGTCGAGCGCAGATTGTCGCGGTGGAAGGAGGCGATGACGTAGGCCGCGAGGCTCTGCAGCTCGAGGCCGAGATAGAGCGCGATGAGGTCGTTCGCCGAGATCATCACCATCATGCCGAGCGTGGAAAGCACGATGAGGATGCCGTATTCGAAGCGATCGATGCCCTCGCGACGCATGTAGTCGGTCGACATCACGATCGCGGCGCCGGAGCCGATCAGCGCCAGCACCTTCATGAACTTCGCAAAGCCGTCGACCACGAAGGCGTCGCCGAAGGTGGTCGCGCGCCCCGAGGGCAGCATCAGCACCGCGACGAGGGCGGCAAGAAGCAGCCCGAGCGCAAGCCAGTTGACGAGCCGCGTCGAGCGCTCGCCCTGGATCGCGCCGACGAGCACCAGGACGAGCGCGCCGAGCGAAAGAATGATCTCCGGCAGCGCCGGGCCGAAGACCGGAAGGGCGACGGCGGGGATCATTGCAGCACCGCGAGAGGCGCGGCGGCGGTCTGGGTCGTCCCGAGCGCCGACTGGTAGCCGCGGATCAGCGCCTCGGTCGAAGCCGCGACGCTGTCGAGGATCGGCCCGGGCACGATGCCGTAGTAGATCACGAGCGCGACAAGCGGGAGCAGGATCGCGGCCTCGCGCCGGTCTAGGTCCATGATGGTCTTGAGGCTCGGCTTCTCGAGCGGTCCGTAGAGGACGCGGCTGTAGAGCCAGAGCATGTAGGGCGCCGACAGGATGACGCCGGTCGTCGCGAGGAACGAAACCCAGGGGTTCGCCTTGAAGGCGCCCTGGAGCGTCAGGAACTCGCCGACGAAGCCCGAGGTGCCGGGCAGGCCGACATTGGCAAGGGTGAACACCATCAGCGCCACCGCATAGAGCGGCATGCGGTTCACGAGCCCGCCATAAGCCGCGATCTCGCGCGTGTGCATGCGGTCGTAGATCACGCCGACCGAGGCGAAGAGCGCGCCTGAGACCAATCCGTGCGAGATCATCTGGAACATCGCGCCCTGCACGCCTTGAGGCGTCATGGTGAAGATGCCCATCGTGACGAAGCCCATATGGGCGACCGACGAATAGGCGATGAGCTTCTTCATGTCCTCCTGGGCGAGCGCCACGAGCGAGGTGTAGACGATGGCGACGATCGAAAGCGCATAGACGAGCGGCGCGAAATAGGCGGAGGCGTCCGGGAACATCGCGATCGAGAAGCGGATGAAGCCGTAGCCGCCCATCTTGAGGAGGATCGCCGCGAGGATGATCGAGCCCGCGGTCGGCGCCTCGACATGCGCATCCGGCAGCCAGGTGTGGACCGGCCACATCGGCATCTTCACGGCAAATGAGGCGAAGAAGGCGAGCCAGAGCCAGGTCTGCAAGTTGGCGGCGAAGCGGTGCTGCAGCAGCGCCGGGACGTCGGTCGTGCCGGCGGCCCAGTACATCGCCATGATGGCAAGCAGCATCAGGAGCGAGCCGAGGAGCGTGTACAGGAAGAACTTGAAGCTCGCATAGATGCGGCGCTTGCCGCCCCAGATGCCGATGATCAGGAACATCGGGATCAGGCCGGCCTCGAAGAAAAGGTAGAACAGCACGAGGTCGAGGGCGACGAAGACGCCGATCATCGTGGTCTCGAGGACCAGGAAGGCGACGAAGTATTCCTTCGGGCGATGCTCGATCGACCAGGACGCCAGGATCGCGAACGGCATCAGGAAGGTCGTGAGCAGCACGAACGGCATCGAGAAGCCATCGACGCCGAGCTTGAAGCGGATGGTGTCGGTGAGCCAGGCGTGAGTCTCGACGAGCTGGAAGGCCGGCGAGGCGGCATCGAACCGCCCCCAGGCCCAGAGTGACAAAAGGAAGGTCCCGAGCGTCGTGAACAGCGACGCCCACCGCGCGTTCGAGCGCACGGCGTCCGCGTCGCCGCGGAGCGTCAGGATGAAGGCGGCCCCGACGAGAGGGAGGATGAGGAGTCCGGCGAGGAGGCCCATCAGTGCGCCCCTCCCCCGCCCCAGCCGGCGCCGCCCAGCGTCAGGTACCAGGTGATGAGCAGGGCGACCCCGATCAGCATCGCGAAGGCGTAGTGGTAGACGTAGCCGGTCTGAAGCCGCACCACGCCGCGGGTCACGTCGATCACGCGGGCGGAGATGCCGTCCGGGCCCAATCCGTCGATGATGCGCCCGTCGCCGGTGCGCCACAGGAAGCGGCCGAGCCGCAAGGCCGGGCGCACGAAGAGGAGGTCGTAGAGCTCGTCGAAATACCACTTGTTGACGAGGAAGCGGTACAGCACCGGGTGCTCGGCCGCGAGGCGGGCCGGCCTCGCCGGATCGCGGATGTACATCGCGTAGGCGAGGAGGAAGCCGAGCGCCATCATCACCGCCGGCGACAGCGCGACCCAGAGCGGAACGTGGTGAATCTCATTGAGGATCTTGTTGTCCGGGGCGGTGAACAGCGCACCCTTCCAGAACTCACCGTAGTGGTGGCCGATGAACCACTCCTTCGCGGCGAAGCCCGCGACGAGGGAGCCCAAGGCAAGGACGCCGAGCGGGATCAGGATAGCGAGCGGGCTCTCGTGCGGCCTGTGATCGCCATGAGCCCCATGCTCGTGCGGCGCGGCGGTTGGCGGCTCGATATCGCGGCTGCGCTCGTCATGCGCCACGCCCTCATGGTCGGGCGGCGCGCCATGCGCGACCGGATGGGCGGCCTGCGCCGCGTGCCCGTGATGCCCCCAGCGCGGAGCGCCCTCGAAGGTCAGGAAATAAAGGCGCCAGGAATAGAACGAGGTCATGAAGGCGGCGATCACGACGCAGAGGAACGCGTACGCGGCGCCGCCGCGGTGCGACACATAGGCCGCCTCGATGATCGCATCCTTGGAGAAGTAGCCGGCGGTGAACGGGAAGCCGGTGAGCGCGAGCGTGCCGATCGCAAACATCGCCGCGGTGAAGGGGATGTGGCGGCGAAGCCCGCCCATGTTGCGGATGTCCTGCTCGTGGTGCATCGCGTGGATGACCGAGCCGGCGCCGAGGAACAAGAGCGCCTTGAAGAAGGCGTGGGTGAAGAGGTGGAAGATGCCGGCCGAATAGGCGCCGACTCCGAGCCCGACGAACATGTAGCCGAGCTGTGAGCAGGTCGAATAGGCGACGACGCGCTTGATGTCGTTCTGCACGAGCCCGATCGTCGCCGCGAAGAAGGCGGTGGTCGCGCCGATGACGATGACGACCGTCTGCGCGCCGGGCGCCGCTTCGAACAGGGGCGAGAGCCGCGCCACCATAAAAACGCCCGCGGTCACCATGGTCGCCGCGTGGATGAGGGCCGAGACCGGCGTCGGCCCCTCCATGGCGTCCGGCAGCCAGGTGTGGAGCAGGAATTGCGCCGATTTGCCCATCGCCCCCATGAACAGGAGGAGGCAGGCCAAGGTGAGCGCGTGCCACTCGAAGCCCAGGAAGCGGAAGCTCGTGTTCGCGAGGTCGCCGACGCGGGGGAAGATGCCGTCGAAGGCGACAGAGCCGAACAGCACGAAGACGAGGAAGATGCCGAGCGCGAAACCGAAGTCGCCGACCCGGTTGACGATGAAGGCCTTGATCGCTGCGGCGCGCGCCGACTCCTTCTCGTACCAGAAGCCGATGAGGAGATAGCTCGCGAGCCCGACGCCCTCCCAGCCGAAAAACATCTGTACGAGGTTGTCGGCCGTCACCAGCATCAGCATGGCGAAGGTGAAGAGCGAGAGATAGGCGAAGAAGCGCGGCCGGTGCGGATCCTCGTGCATGTAGCCGATCGAGTAGAGGTGCACGAGCGCCGAGACCGTGGTCACCACGATCAGCATCACGACGGTGAGCGTGTCGATCCTAAAAGCCCAGTCGACAACCATGTCGCCGGAGGCGAACCACTGCCCGAGCTGGATGCGAGTGGCGCCGGTGCCGAAGCCGACATTGACGAAGGCAATCCAGGACAACACGCAGGACAGGAACAGCAGTGCCGTGGTAACGACCTCGCTCGCGCGGGCGCCGATGAGACGCCCGAACAATCCGGCGATCAGGAAGCCGACGAGGGGGAGGAAGACGATGGCGTGATACATGCGCGCCGCTAGCCCCTCATCATGTTCACGTCCTCGACCGCGATCGAGCCGCGATTGCGGTAGAAGACGACGAGGACGGCAAGGCCGATGGCAGCCTCGGCGGCCGCGACGGTCAGCACGAGAAGGGCGAAGACCTGCCCGGCGATGTCGTTGAGATGCGTCGAGAAGGCGACGAAGTTGATGTTGACCGCAAGCAGGATGAGCTCGATCGACATCAGGATGACGATGACGTTCTTGCGGTTTAGGAAGATGCCGAACACGCCGAGCGTAAAGAGAATCGCCGCGACCGTCAGGTAGTCGTTGAGGCCGATCATCACGCCACGTCCTTCAAGCCTTCGCGGAAGGGCACCTTGCGCAGCTCGATCGCGGTCTCCTGGGTGCGGGCGACCTGCCGCGAGATGTCCTGCCGCTTGACCCCGAGCCGCTCGCGCAAGGTCAGCACGATCGCGCCGATCATCGCGACGAGCAGGATCAGACCCGCCGCCTGGAAGGCGAAGAAGTAGTGCGTATAGAGCACGCGGCCGAGCGCCGTCGTGTTGGTCACCTGGTCGGCCGGCGGGATCGTGGCCGCGGGCACTCGGATGAGGTTCGGGTCGATCGCCCAGGTGCCGACGACCAGGATGAGCTCGATCAGAAACACCACCCCGATCAGCGCGCCGATCGGCAGGTATTGCAGGGAACCCTCGCGGAGCTCCGCGAAATCCACGTCGAGCATCATCACGACGAACAGGAACAGCACCGCGACCGCGCCGACATAGACGACGACCAGGATCATCGCCAGGAACTCGGCGCCCATGAGCAGGAACAGCCCGGCGGCGTTGACGAAGGCGAGGATCAGGAACAGGACCGACTGCACGGGATTGCGCGAGGCGATCACCATGAAGGCCGAGGCGACGGTGACCGTCGAGAAAAGATAGAAGAAGGCGGCCGTGACCGTCATGAAGCTCAAGCTCGCGCCGCCCTCGAGCGGCTCATTTCCGACGTAGGCGGCGGGACCCGGGACCCCCGGGCGGCCTGTCTATAGTTCCCGATTCCGGGCGGGACAACCCGCTCGACCCCCCCTCTCCCGCTTGCGGGAGAGGGCTGGGGTGAGGGCCTCGCGAGGCTGCCCTCACCCGGTCGGCGCTCCCGCACCGACTCGACCTCTCCCGCAAGCGGGAGAGGTGACTATCGGTACGGCGCATCGAGCGCGATGTTGCGGGCGAGCTCGCGCTCCCAGCGGGCGCCGTTATCGAGGAGCTTCTCCTTGTCGTAGAGGAGCTCCTCGCGCGTCTCGACCGCGAACTCGTAGTTCGGCCCCTCGACGATAGCGTCGACCGGACAGGCCTCCTGGCACATGCCGCAGTAGATGCACTTCACCATGTCGATGTCGTAGCGGGTGGTACGGCGGGTACCGTCGTTGCGGCGCGGCCCGGCCTCGATGGTGATCGCCTGGGCCGGACAGATCGCCTCGCAGAGCTTGCAGGCGATGCAGCGCTCCTCGCCGTTGGGATAGCGCCGCAGCGCGTGCTCGCCGCGAAGGCGCGGCGAGCGGTAGTTCGACTCGAACGGATAGTTGATCGTCGCCTTCGGCGCGAAGAAGTATTTCATCGCGAGCCAGAAGGCCGAGACGAACTCCCGCAGGAAGATCGATCGCGCTGCCTGGTCGAGCTTCATCGCCCGCTCTCCTCACCTCATCCGGCGATCGCCCGGCCCACGAAGTAGCCGACGACCGGGAACACGCATACCGTCGCCACGAAGAACAGGCGGCGGAACCATTCGACGCGGCGCTCGTACTCCGCCTTCTCGGCCGGGGTTTCCGAGCGGTCCGTCGCCCTGAGCTTCCCCTCGATCAGCCCGCCGACGATCCTGTAGTCGAGCCAGCCGAGGATAAGCCCGATCGCCGCGCCGATCAGCCCGGCCGTCGACACCCCTTAGCTCACCGGCGCCAGGTTGGTGAGCTTCAGGACGAGGGCCACCAGCACGACCGCCCCGATCGAGATCGGCAGGAAGACCTTCCAGCCGAGCCGCATCAGCTGGTCGTAGCGATAGCGCGGCACGATCGCCTTCATCATCGCGATCATGAAGAACAGGAAGCTCGCCTTCAGCACGAACCAGACGATGCCGGGCACCCAGGTGAAGGGCGGGAACGGGATCGGCGAGAGCCAGCCGCCGAGAAAAAGAATCGTGCCGAGCGCGCACATGGTCATGATCGCCACGTACTCGCCGAGCATGAACAGGAGATAGGGTGTCGAGGAATACTCGACGCCGAAGCCGGCCACGAGCTCGCTTTCCGCCTCCGGCAGGTCGAAGGGCGGGCGGTTGGTCTCCGCCATCGCCGAGATGAAGAAGATCACGAACATCGGGAACAGCCACAGCCAGTACCAGCCGAGGAGCCCGAACCGGCTGTCCTGCGAGCGCACGATGTCGGTGAGGTTGAGCGAGCCTGCGCACATCAGGACGGTGATGATCACGAAGCCGATCGAAACCTCGTAGGAGACCATCTGCGCGGCCGAGCGCAGCGCGCCGAGGAAGGGGTATTTCGAGTTCGAGGCCCAGCCGCCGATGATGATGCCGTACACGCCGAGCGAGGAGATCGCGAAGATGTAGAGCACGCCGACATTGATGTCGGAGATCACCCAGCCCTCGGCGAGCGGGATCACGGCCCAGGAGGCGAAGGCGAGCACGGCCGTGAGGAGCGGGGCCAGCAGGAACAGGCCCTTGTTCGCGCCGGACGGGATCACCGGCTCCTTGAGCACGAATTTGAGGAGGTCGGCGAAGGACTGCAGCAGCCCCCAGGGGCCGACGACGTTCGGGCCCCTTCTCAGCTGCACCGCCGCCCAGATCTTGCGGTCGGCGTAGAGCGCATAGGCGATATAGATCAGCAGCGAGACAAGCAGGAGAAGGCTCTTGCCGACGATGATCGCAACCGCGAGGACGGCGTCCCAGAAACCCATGGCCCCTACTCCGCCGCTTCGAGCCGGCGCTCGCGGGCGATGGCGGAGCATTCGGCCATGACGCCGGAGGCGCGGGCGATCGGGTTCGTGAGATAGAAGTCGAGGATCGGGCTCGCGAAGGGCTCCCGGGACGGCGTGCCCCCGGCAGCCGCGAGCGCCTGGATGGCGGCCGGGCCGTCGCCCGGTGCGATCTCCCCGATCGCCCCAAGATGCGGGTGCTCGGCATAGAGCTTCCGTCGCAGCTGCGGCAGCGAGTCGAAGGGCAGCCGCGACCCCAGCCCCTCGGAGAGAGCACGCAGGATAGCCCAATCCTCGCGAGCGTCGCCCGGCGGGAAGGAGGCGCGGTTTGCCATCTGCACCCGACCTTCGGTGTTGACGTAGGTGCCGGATTTCTCGGTATAGGCCGCCCCAGGCAGGATCACGTCGGCGCGGTGGGCGCCGCGGTCGCCATGCGTTCCCTGGTAGATCACGAAGGCGCCCGGCGCGATCTCGATCTCATCGGCGCCGAGATTGTAGATCACGTCGAGCGCGCCCGCTTGCGCCATGACCGCGGCATCGAGCCCGCCCTCGCCCGGCACGAAGCCGAGATCGAGCGCGCCGACCCGGGCGGCGGCCGTGTGCAGGACGCAGAAGCCGTTCCAGCCCTCCGCCACTGCCCCGAAAGCCTGGGCCGCCTGTGCCGCGAGCGCCAGAACCGCGGCGCCGTCCGCCCGCATCAGGGCGCCCTGCCCGACGATGATCAGGGGCCGCTGGGCGCTCTTCAGCTTCTCGGCGAAGCTGTGTCGGCCGGCGATGACCTCGGCGAGCGTCTCGGGCCCGGCGCCGAGGTAATCGTGACCGTAAGTGAGATCGGCCGGTTCGCCGATAAGCCCGATCGGCAGCGGCGCGAGGCGCCAGCGCTTGCGGATGCGCACATTGACCAGCGACGCCTCGGTGCGCGGGTTCGCCCCGACGATCAGGATCGCGTCGGCCTGCTCGATGCCGGCAATGGTGGCGTTGAAGAGATAGGAGGCGCGTCCCTGCGCCGGCGAGAGGGCCGCGCCGTCCTGTCGGCAATCGAGGTTCGGTGAGCCGAGCGCCTCCATCAGGAGCTTGAGCGCGTAGATTTCCTCGACGGCGACGAGGTCGCCCACCAACGCGCCGATGCGCTTCGGGTCGGCGCCCCTCACCCTCGCCGCGATGACCGCGAATGCCTCTTGCCATGAAGCGGCGCGCAGCCTGCCGTTCTCGCGGACATAGGGTTGGTCGAGCCGCTGCGTGCGCAGGCCGTCGACGATCTGCCGGGTCTTGTCGGAGATCCACTCCTCGTTGATCGCCTCGTTGACCCGCGGCTCGATGCGCATGACCTCGCGCCCGCGCGCGTCGACCCGGATCGCCGAGCCGACCGCGTCCATGACGTCGATGCTCTCGGTCTTCGACAGCTCCCAGGGCCGCATGTTGTAGTTCTGCGGCTTGTGGACAAGCGCGCCGACCGGGCAGAGGTCGGCGACGTTGCCCTGGAGCTCGGAGCGCATCGCGGTCTCGAGATAGCTCGTGATCTCCATGTCCTCGCCGCGGCCGATCGCGCCGAGGTCGGGCACTCCCGCGACCTCGGTCGCGAAGCGGATGCAGCGCGTGCAGTGGATGCACCGGTTCATCTTGGTCGCAACCAGCGGGCCGATGTACTTGTCGGGCACCGCGCGCTTGTTCTCGTGGTATCGCGTGGTGTCGATCCCGTAGGCCATGGCCTGGTCCTGCAGGTCGCACTCGCCGCCTTGGTCGCAGATCGGGCAGTCGAGGGGGTGGTTGATGAGGAGGAACTCCATCACCCCCTCGCGGGCCTTCTTGACCGTCGGCGTCTTGGTGAAGACCTGCGGCGGCTCGCCGTTCGGGCCGGGCCGGCAGTCGCGCACGCCCCACGCGCAGGACGCGACCGGCTTCGGCGCGCCTTTGAGCTCGACGAGGCACATGCGGCAGTTGCCGGCGATCGACAGCCGCTCGTGGAAGCAGAAGCGCGGGATCTCCGCCCCGGCCGCCTCGCAGGCCTGGAGCAGCGTATACTCCGACGGAACCTCGACCTCGATGCCGTCGATGATGAGCTTGGTCAATGTTGCCTCTCAAGGCGCTCGAGACGTTCGGTGAGAGCGTCAACCTGCTTTTGGAGCGACTCGATCCGGATGTTTGCATGGCCGGCGAAACCAAGCGCGGTCGCCGTCGATTCCTGCCATTCGTGCATCTCGCGACGCATGCCTTTGAGGTCTGCGCCTTGTTCCTTAAGCATCTTCGTGTGCTCGGCCAGCGTCTTTTGGATGTCGCGGAGGATCATCGGCGTCGAATCGGTAGGTTCCCTCGCCATCGTCGCTACTCAGCCGCCATCAGCGCCGGCTCGGAATGCGGGTTCGCCGCGTAATCGTCAATGCGCCGCTCGATCTCGCCCCGGAAGTGCCGGATGAGGCCCTGGATCGGCCAGGCGGCGGCGTCGCCGAGAGCGCAGATGGTGTGGCCCTCGACCTGGGTCGTGACCTCGAGCAGCATGTCGATCTCGCGCCTTTGCGCCCTCCCCTCGGCCATGCGCGAGAGGACGCGCCACATCCAGCCCGTGCCCTCGCGGCAGGGCGTGCACTGGCCGCAGCTCTCGTGCTTGTAGAAATACGAGATGCGGGCGATCGCCCGCACGATGTCGGTCGACTTGTCGAGCACGATCACGGCCGCGGTGCCGAGGCCGCTCTTGAGATTGCGCAGGGTATCGAAGTCCATCGGCGCGTCGATGATCTGCTCGGCTGGCACGAGCGGCACCGAAGAGCCGCCGGGGATCGAGCACAACAGGTTGTCCCAGCCGCCGCGCATGCCGCCGCAATGGGTGTCGATCAATTCGCGGAAGGTGACGCCCATCTCCTCTTCCACGTTGCAGGGCTTGTTGACGTGCCCGGAGACGCAGAACAGCTTGGTGCCGGTGTTGTTGGGCTTGCCGAGCCCCGCGAACCAGGCGCCGCCCCGGCGCAGGATGGTCGGCGCGACCGCGATCGACTCGACGTTGTTGACGGTGGTGGGGCAGCCATAGAGGCCCATATTGGCCGGGAACGGCGGCTTCAGCCGCGGCATGCCCTTCTTGCCCTCGAGGCTCTCGAGAAGCGCCGTCTCCTCGCCGCAGATGTAGGCGCCGGCGCCGTGGTGGACGTAGACGTCGAAGGGGTAGCCGTGGAGGTTGTCCTTGCCGATGAGCCGCGCCTCGTAGGCCTCGTCGACGGCCCGCTGCAGCGCCTCTCGCTCGCGGATGTACTCGCCGCGGATGTAGATGTAGGCGGCATGCGCGCCCATGGCGAAGGAGGCGATCAGGCACCCCTCGACCAGGAGATGCGGGTCGTGCCGCATGATCTCCCGGTCCTTGCAGGTGCCGGGCTCGGATTCGTCGGCGTTGACGACGAGGTAGTGCGGGCGCCCGTCCGACTGCTTCGGCATGAAGGACCACTTGAGGCCGGTCGGGAAGCCCGCGCCGCCGCGCCCGCGCAAACCGGACCCCTTCATCTCGTTGACGATCCAGTCGCGGCCCTTGTCGAGAAGGAACTTGGTCTCGTCCCAGGCTCCGCGCATGCGCGCGGCCTCCAGCCCAGGCGAGTGGAAGCCGTAGAGGTTGGTGAAGATGCGGTCTCGATCGTTCAGCATGACCTGATCATCTCTCGGCCTCGTCCGAGGTTTTCGGCCCGACCGGCTTCGTGTCGCGGCCGTCGCGCCGGGCGCCGCCTTCCGCCGGGGACGTGCCGGAGACCGGCGTCGTGCCCTTGGCATCCGCGACGGGACGGCCCTCCTCAGGCTTCGCCGGCGTCGGGGTGTAGGACTTCCCGCTCTGCGGCGCGGAGCGGCCTTCCGGCCGCTCATCGTTCGGGGCGACGGTCGCCTTCCTCGGATCGGCCGAACCCTCGGGATCGTCCGGCTTGACCGGAACCTCGCCTTCCTTGGCCTTCTTGGCCGGCGTATCCGCGGCCTCGCTCTCGATCGTACGGCCGGCATCGGGCTTCGCGGGCTTGGGCTGCGAGGGCGCCGCGGCGGTCGCGGTGGAGGCTTCGCCGGTGGGGGCCTCCTTGATCGCCTGCTCCTCGAAGCGGTTGCGCCAGGCGCCCACGACCGAGCCGTCGAAGAGCGCGGGGTCCTGCAGGGTATTCGCCGCACGCGCCGGCTCGGACGAGCGCCGGCCCTGCTGCGGGCCCGGCTTCACCTCGCGCCCGGCGGCGAGGTCGTCGAGAATCTTCTCCAGGATCTCGGGCGTGAGGTCCTCGTAGTAATCCTTGTTGATCTGGGCCATCGGCGCGTTGCAGCAGGCGCCGAGGCATTCGACCTCGAGCCAGGAGAAGGTCCCGTCGGCGGTGACGTGGCCCTGTTCGCCGATCCGCCGGCTTAGGACCTCCTTCAGCTCGACCGCGCCACAGCTGTGGCAGGGCACGGTGCCGCAGAGCTGGACGAAGTAACGCCCGACCGGCTCGAGCGCGAACATGGTGTAGAAGGTCGCCACCTCGAGCACCCGGATGTAGGGCATTCCGAGCTTCTCGGCGACCGCCTCGATCGCCTTCTGCGGCAGCCAGCCGCCGGCCTGCTCCTGCGCGCGCCACAACAACGGGATCACCGCCGAGGCCTGCCGGCCGGGCGGGTACTTTTCGATCTCCCGCGCGGCCCAGTTCTCGTTGTCCGCCGTGAAGGCGAAGGACGGGGGCTGGATTTCGGCGGCGGCGAGCCGGCGATTCGACATTACCGGTCCACCTCCCCGAACACGATGTCGAGCGAACCGAGCACCGCCGACACGTCGGCCAGCATGTGGCCGCGGCACATGAAGTCCATGGCCTGCAGATGCGCGAACCCGGGCGCGCGGATCTTGCAGCGGTAGGGCTTGTTGGTGCCGTCGGCGACGAGATAGACGCCGAACTCGCCCTTCGGCGCCTCGACCGCGGCGTAGACCTCGCCGGCCGGCACGTGGAAGCCTTCGGTGTAGAGCTTGAAATGATGGATCAGCGCTTCCATCGAGCGCTTCATCTCGGCCCGCTTCGGCGGCACGATCTTGTGGTCGACGGTCGCGACCGGCCCCTGCCCTTCGGGCGAGCGCAGCTTCTCCAGGCACTGCCGCATGATCCGCACGGACTGCCGCATCTCCTCCATGCGGATGACCTGGCGGTCGTAGTTGTCGCCGTTCTTTCCGACCGGAATGTCGAACTCCATCTCCTCGTAGCACTCGTAGGGCTGCGCCTTGCGCAGATCCCAGGGGGCGCCGGAGCCGCGCACCATCACGCCCGAGAAGCCCCATTTCCAGGCGTCGTCGAGCGAGACCGTGCCGATGTCGACGTTGCGCTGCTTGAAGATGCGGTTGCCGATCACAAGCTCGTCGAGATCGTCGCAGACCTTGAGGAAAGGGTCGCAGAACGCCTCGATGTCATCGATCAGCTTTTCCGGCAGGTCCTGGTGCACCCCGCCTGGCCTGATGTAGTTGGCGTGCATGCGCGAGCCCGAGGCGCGCTCGTAGAACACCATCAGCTTCTCGCGCTCCTCGAAGCCCCATAACGGAGGGGTGAGCGCGCCGACGTCCATGGCCTGGGTGGTGATGTTGAGGAGGTGCGAAAGGAGCCGGCCGATCTCGGAAAAGAGCACGCGGATGAGCTGCGCGCGCCTTGGAACCGCGAGACCGAGCAGCTTCTCGACCGCGAGGCAATAGGCGTGCTCCTGGTTCATCGGCGCGACGTAGTCGAGCCGGTCGAAATAGGGGTTTGCCTGGAGATAGGTCTTGTACTCGATCAGCTTCTCGGTGCCGCGGTGGAGCAGGCCGATATGCGGGTCGACGCGCTCGACGACCTCGCCGTCAAGCTCGAGCACGAGGCGCAGCACGCCGTGAGCGGCGGGATGCTGCGGCCCGAAGTTGATCGTGAAATTGCGAAGCTGATGTTCAGCCATGGATCAAGCCCGTCATCCTCGGGCGGCGCGGAGCGCCGAACCGAGGACCTTGTGCCGCAGAAGACGCCCTCCCGTCCGGAGGTCCTCGGCTCTGCGCGCTTCGCGCTCCGGCCGAGGATGACGCGCGTGGGTCATGCTCCGGTCGCCCTCTCGTCGCCAGGGAGCACGTAGTCGGTTCCTTCCCACGGGGAGAGAAAGTCGAAGTTCCTAAACTCCTGCTGCAGCTTCACCGGCTCGTTCACCACCCTGCCCTGCTCCTCGTCGTAGCGCACCTCGACGAAGCCGGTGAGCGGGAAGTCCTTGCGCAGGGGATGCCCCTCGAAGCCGTAGTCGGTGAGGATGCGGCGGAGATCCGGATGGCCCGAGAAGAGGATGCCGTAGAGGTCGTAAGCCTCGCGCTCGAACCAGTTCGCGGCCGGAAAGACCTCGATGATCGAGGGCACCGGCGTGACCTCGTCGGCCTGAGCCTTGATGCGGATGCGCCGGTTCTTGTAGGGGGAGAGCAGGTGATAGACGACGTCGAAGCGGCGCTCGCGGCCGGGGTAATCGGCGCCGCAAAGGTCGACGAAGCTCACGAAGCGCAGGGCCGGATCCTCGCGCAGGCGCGAGACCACCTCGACGATGCGCGCGGCATCGACCAGTATGGTCAGCTCCTCATAGGCGATGACGCTGTCCAGGATGGCACCGCCGAGCGCGGCGCGGACCTCTTCCGCAAGCTGCGGCGCGAGATCGGCACTCACCGCCGGGCCTCCAGCTCGCGAACCTTCGCTTCGAGAGCCTCGATACGCTCTTCAAACTCGCCGGTGACGAGCTTGCTCAGAAGGCTGTCGGCCGTGAGCGCCTGTTTGAAAGAGAGCTGCGCGTCCTCAAGCTTCTGCAAGCGTTGCGCGACACGATCAAATCGCGCCAGCACTTCCCCGTGCCGCGTTTCGTTCTCGGCCCGAATATCGCGGAGCATGGGCATGATCATGTCGGTCGGCCTGGCCATGCTTCACCGCTCGATCGTGCCGGTGCGGCGGATCTTCCTCTGCAGCAGCAGCACGCCGTAGAGGAGGGCTTCGGCGCTCGGCGGGCAGCCCGGCACGTAAATGTCGACCGGCACGATGCGGTCGCAGCCGCGCACCACCGAGTAGGAGTAATGGTAGTAGCCGCCGCCATTGGCGCAGGAGCCCATCGAGATCACGTAGCGCGGCTCCGGCATCTGATCGTAGACCTTGCGGAAGGCGGGCGCCATCTTGTTGGTCGCCGAAGCGCTCGGCGTCGTAGCGCGGCATCGACATCTGCATCATCTCGACCGCGCAGCAGGCGAGCCCGAAGGTCATCCACATCAGCGAGCCGGTGCGGGCCCAGGTGATGAGGTCGTCGGTCGCGGTGAGGATGAAGCCTTTGTCGGCGAGCTCGTCATTCAGCGACAGGAGGTAGGGATCGTCCGCACCGACCGCCTTGCCGGTGTTCGGATCGATGATGCCCTTCGCCTGAGGCGCGACGAGGGTCTGGCGCGGCTCGGCGATCAATCCCATTCCAGCGCCCCCTTCCTCCACTCGTAGACGAAGCCGACCGTCAGCACGAAAAGGAAGAACATCATCGACCAGAAGCCGAACCAACCGAGCTCGCCAAAGGTGATCGCCCAGGGAAACAGGAACGCCACCTCGAGGTCGAAGATGATGAAGAGGATGGCGACGAGGTAGAAGCGCACGTCGAACTTCATGCGCGCGTCGTCGAAAGCGTTGAAGCCGCACTCATAGGCGGAGAGCTTCTCGGGATCGGGGCGGCTGTAGGCGACGATGAACGGGGCGACGAGGAGCGCGAGCGCGATCACCAGCGACACGCCGATGAAGATGACGAGCGGCAGGTAGTCGGCGAGGAGGCCTGTCATGCGACACCTAACGGAGGCGGAACCGACCCGTTCCGCCGGACGCATATGGGGCTTCGCCGCGGCCCGAAAGGGCGAGAGGAGCGGGGCAAATCGTCCCGACGCGCGGGCGTGGCTTAGCCCAGGGTCCAAGGTGTGACAAGTGTTTGCCGCGCCGCACAATGCCCCGGCCGGCAAGGCGGCGCGCGGGGTCGACGAGACTGGGACGGGCGCTCTAGGCTTTGCGGGTGGCGGCGCCCGATTCGAGACCGCCGAGAGGCTCAATGCGGCTCGCCGGCGCTTTCCTCACCCTCCTCGCATCATTCGGTGCGAGCGCTGCGGCGGCGCAGCCGGCCGAGCTCGCGCGCCTGACCTGCGGCCAGCTCGCCGACCTGCCGCGGGCGGAAGGCGAGCGGCTGATCGTCTGGCTGCACGGTTATTACGCCGGCGCGGCGCAGAAGCCGAGCCTCGACGGCGGCCAGTTCGAGACCGCGATGCAGGCGGTCCGCGAAACCTGCACCCGCAACCGCGCGCTGCCGCTCATCGGCGCCGAGGCGCGCGGCATCTTCCTCGGCACCGCGCCGCCGCCGGCGGCCGCTGCGCCCGAGCGTTCGGCCGCCCCGGCCCCGCGCCGCCCCGCCTGGGAGGAGCCGCGACGGCCCGCGCCCCTGCGCTGAGACGCTCGCCGGCTTCAATTTCCGAAGCTGTGCCAGGTGGAGGAACGGTACTGGCGCGGCGGCTCGTCTTGCGTTTACGCTGGCGCCCTGGCCTGCATGCCGGGGGGAACGATGGCGGAGACTGAGAATAGCGGGGTGAGCTTCGGCGATACGGTGTCGCAGCGAGCCAAAGCTCGGACGGCAGCTTCGCCTCGGACGGCGACACGGTCACCGAGACCGAAAGCAAATCCTGGTTCCAGCGCGTGAAGGAGGCGCTGGTCGCGGTCGGGCTCGGTCTATTGCTCGTGGTCGGCTCGATCGCCGGCCTGTTCTGGAACGAGGGACGCTCGATCCAGACCACGCGCTCGCTTGCCGAGGGGGGCGCCATGGTGATCGAGGCCGATCCGGCGCGGATCGAACCGGGCAACGACGGCAAGCTCGTTCATGTCACGGGCGAGCTCAAGACCACGGCCCCGCTCAAGGACCCGGATTTCCTCGTCGAGGCGCAGGCGGCGCGTCTCCTGCGCAAGGTCGAGATGTATCAGTGGAAGGAGGAAAGCCGGAGCGAGACGAGGAAGACAGCGGGAGGCGGCGAGGAGCGGGTGACGACCTATTCCTACCGTCGCACCTGGGCCGAGAACCGGATCGACTCGAATCGCTTCCACAACCGTTTCGGCCATGAGAACCCCGAGATGCGCTACAAGGCGCGCGAGGTGCTTGCGACCGACGCCACGCTCGGCGCCTTCCGTCCGGGCGCTGCGGCCCTGCATCGCTTGCCGACGCCGCAGGAGCTTACCCTCCAGCCGGCGCTCGGCGAGGCGCTCAAGTCGAAGTTCGGCGCAAGCCCGATCGAGGTGGCGGGGGACAGGATCTTCCTCGGCGCGAACTCGGCGAGCCCGCGCATCGGCGACCTGCGCATCACCTTCAGCCTCGCCCCGAACGGCTCGGCGAGCTTCATCGCGCGCCAGGAGGGCCGCGACCTTACCGAGTACCAGACCAGGGCCGGCGACAAGCTCCTCCTCGCCGCGATCGGCGACGTGACGGCGACGGCGATGTTCAAGCAGGCCGAGGACGAGAACCGGCTCGTCACCTGGATCATCCGCCTGATCGGCGTCGTGGCGATGGCGTTCGGCTGGTACCTGACGCTGCAGTGGATCGGCGTCGTCGGCGACATCGTGCCCTTCCTCGGCGGGCTCCTCCAGGCCGGCGCCGGGATCGTCGCGGCGCTCGTCACCGCGGTGCTCGCGCCGCTCGTCATCGCGCTCGCCTGGATGTGGTACCGGCCGATGGTCTCGCTCGCCGTGCTCGCCGGCGGAGCCGCGGTGGCTTACGGCTTGCGCCGGATCGCGAAACGGCGGGCGGCGGCGAGACCGGCCGCCGCGGATGCGCCGACCATGTCGCAAGCGACGCCGGCCGCGCCGGCCTGATTGGGGTCACTCTGGTAAGTCGGGATGTTTGCCAGGAACGGCGGGTGGACAGGGCTCGTTTGGGCGCGGTTCAGGAGACCGCGACCTCATCCGGCACGCGCCAGGTCCTGTCCGGATCGAGCGGCCAGATCGGGCGCATGAGGCCGGTCCATTTGACGCGCGTGAGGACGGGCGTGGCGAGACCCGGCCCATCGACCTCGAGGATCTGCGCGTCCGAGAAGATGTCGTCGAAGCCGGCACGGAAGTGCCCGCGGGACTTCACCACGATTCCGCGGAGGTCGCGGACCTTGAGCCCGAGATGCTCCAGCATCTCCGTGTCGAAGCACTGGTGCCGGATCGAGATGAAGACCACGTCGAGGCGGCCCTCGAGTCTGAGCCAGGCGGTGGGACCGAGGCTGAAGTGCCGCCCGCCGATGGTGCCCCGCCGGCCGACGATCTCGCCGTCGCTCACGGCCCTCACCTCCGCCTCGGCGCTGAGCCGTTCGGAGCTCGGGTCCCTCTCCTCCCGATTGAGAACCGCCGTGAAGTGTGCGCCGAGCCCGCGCCGGTGGGCCTCGGCGACGAGCGGCGGATCGGTGTGGACGGCGAACGCGACGTCGGTGACGCCCGCCTCAAGGAAGCTCTTGAGGACCGCGGTGGTGTTGCCGCGCCCGCCGCCGCCCGGATTGTCGGCGACGTCCGCCAAGAGGAGCGCGGGCTTCTCGGGATCGTCGCAGGCTTCGCGCATACGCCGCGTCGCCTCCTCGATCGACAGGAGCTTCGGCGTAAAGCGGTGGCGCTCGTTCCACAGGTCCTGGGCGAGCTCGCGCGCGAGCGCATCGGCCGCCGCTTGGTCGCCGCGAGCGGTCACGATCACGCTCATGCCGCACTTCGGATAGTCGCCGAAGCTGAAATTGCCCATCACCGAGACGTTGAGGATCGGACCGCCGACCCGGGTCTGCCCTTTCGCGATCGCCTCGCCGTAGGGCCCGCGATCGCTCAGGAGGGCCACCTGCGGCGGCAAAATCGGCAGCTTCACGAATGCCTTTGCGGTTCCTATGCCGGCCAGCAGCTCGCGCATGGCGCGGCCCGCCTCCGCCCCGCGGTCGGCATGATCGGTGTGCGGGTTGGTGAGATAAGCGATGAGGAGGTCCGTCTCCTCGACCATCTTGCGCGAGACGTTGGCGTGAAGGTCGAGGGTCGCGACGACCGGAACCTTCGGCCCGACAATCGCCCGCACGACGGCAAACAGCGTGCCCTCCGGGTCGAGGTCGACCGTGCCGCGACACGCCCCATGCGCCTGGATATACACGCCGTCGAGCGGCATCGCCGCGCGCAGGCGCTCCTCGATGAGCCGCACGAATCGGTCGAAGAAGCCCTGCTCGACCGGGCCGCTCGCCCCGGCCGTCGTCATCGCCAGCGGCACCGGCTGCCAGGGCCCGCTCTCGTCCATGGCGCGGCAGAAGCCGACGAAGCCGCCCGGGTCGCGCTGCCTCGCCGAGCGGGCGTCCTGCACGATCTCCTCGCCCTCGAGCCAATGCTTCTGCCGGAATTCGGCTTCGTCCGCGACCGGCGAGAAGGCGTTCGACTCGAGCATGAAGCCGAGGAGCGCGATGCGCGGGTCCATGTCCTCTCCCTGGCAGGCGGCGGCTGAGCGGCGGCGCGACTATGGCTCAGATCGGCGCGGCCCGCCTAGCCGCTGCTCCGTGCCGCGGCACAGGATTGCGCGGGCGCGACCGATGGACATAGGCTGCTCGAGGGAAGGCCTCGCGCCGCTCCCGAGGGAGAGACTGCCATGCTCGCCAAGCGCCTTTCCTCGAGCGTTCGCCCCGCGCTCACGGCTGCGGCTCTGACGGCGGCGCTCCTCGCGCCGGCGGCGCAAGCGCAAGAGAAGGTGCTGCGGGCTGTGATGCACGCCGACGTGCGCACGCTCGACCCGATGTGGACAACGCAGACCATCGCCGGCATCCACGGCATGATCGTCTACGACACCTTGTTCGGGAACGACGAGGACGGCCGCCCGCACCCCCAGATGGTAGGCAAATACGAGGTCAGCCAGGATCGCAAGACCTACGACTTCACGCTCCGGGACGGCCTCAAGTTCCACGACGGCAGCCCGGTCGCGACGAAGGACGTGATCGCCTCGATCAAGCGCTGGGGCGCGCGCGACCCGGTCGGGCAGCGCCTGTTCTCCTTCACCGAAAAGCTCGAGGCGGTCGACGACAAATCCTTCCGGCTCGTCCTCAAGGAGCCCTACGGCATGGTGCTCGAGTCGCTCGGCAAGACCGGCACCTCGGTGCCCATCATCATGCGCGAGAAGGAGGCGCTGACCGATCCGAACACGCAGGTCACGGAAGCGATCGGCTCGGGCCCGTTCAAGTTCGCGAAAGAGCAGTGGGTCCCGGGCAGCAAGACCGTCTATCTCAAGAATGCCGATTACGTGCCGCGGCCGGGCAGCGAGCCGCCCTCGGCGTTCGCCGGCGGCAAGGTCCCCAAGGTCGATCGCATCGAGCTCGTCTGGATCGCCGACCCCCAGACCGCCATGTCGGCGCTCGTCAACGGCGAGATCGATTTTTACGAGCAGCCGGGCGTCGACTTCCTGCCGATCCTCTCCAAGGCCCGCGGCGTGAAGCTGCTCAAGCCCGGCAAGATGGACACGCATTTCGGCCTCATCCGCCTGAACCACCTCCACCCGCCCTTCGACAGCATCAAGGCGCGGCAGGCGATGTACTACCTCGTCAACCAGGAGGACTTCCTCCGCACGATCGTCGGCGACTCGGAATACTACACCGTCTGCCACAGCCTCCTCATTTGCGGCGGCCCGCTGGCCAGCGATGCCGGTACCGCCATGATGAAGGAGTACAATCCGAAGAAGGCGCTGCAGCTGTTCAAGGAGGCCGGCTACAAGGGCGAGCCGATCACGGTGCTTGCCGCGACCGACCACGTCACCATCACGCCGGCGACCCAGGTATTGATCCAGGCCATGCGCGAGGCGGGACTTAACGTCGACGCGCAGGCCATGGACTGGGGTTCGGTCGTCTCCCGCCGCTCCAAGAAGGAGCCGCCGGCCCAAGGCGGCTGGAACATCTTCGTCACGACCTCCGGCACCGTGGGCGGCGCTAACCCGGTGCTTCACACCTGGATCGGCGCGGCCTGCGACAAGGGCCTGTTCGGCTGGCCCTGCGACGCGGAGGTCGAGAAGCTGCGCAGCGCCTACGCCTTCGCCCACACGCCCGAGGAGAAGCTGAGGATCGCGCGCGACCTCCAGGCCCGGGCCATCGAGCAGGTGGTCTACCTCCCGTTCGGGCAGTGGACGCAGCCGATCGCCTATCGCGCCGACCGCATCGACGGCATTGTCCCGAACGTCGGCCTGCCGGTGCTCTGGAACATCAGCAAGAAGTAGGTCGGGAGCGCCGGCCGGCGGGTGAAGCGGCGGGGTTGAGCGGTCGATGGGCGCCTATGTGCTGCGCCGCCTGCTCGCGACTATCCCGGTCATGGCCGTGGTCGCGGTCTTCGTGTTCTTCCTCCTGCGTTTCGCGCCCGGCGATCCGGCAGCGATCATCGCCGGCGAGGACGCGACGGCGGAATCGATCGCCGCCGTGCGGGCGAAGCTCGGGCTCGACCGTCCGGTGCTCGAGCAGTTCGTCCTCTGGCTCTATCGCCTCGCTCAAGGCGACCTCGGCGTTTCGATCTTCTCGAACCTGCCGGTGACGCGGCTCATCGCACAGCGCATCGAGCCGACGCTCGCGCTCACCCTTTCGACGCTCCTCGTCGCGGTCTGCCTCGCGATTCCGCTCGGCGTGCTCGCGGCCTGGAAGGCGCGCTCGCTGTCGGACCGTGTCGTGATGGCATTCGCGGTGTTGGGCTTCGCCACCCCGACCTTTCTGGTCGGCTACGGCCTGATCTTCGTCTTCTCGGTCAAGCTCGGCTGGCTGCCGGTCCAGGGCTACCGCCCGATCAGCGAAGGCTTTGGACCCTTCGTCGAGACGCTGATCCTGCCCTCGCTGGCGCTCGGCATGGCCTACATGGCGCTCATTGCCCGCATCACCCGCGCCGCCATGCTCGAGGTGCTCTCGGAGGATTACATCCGCACCGCAAACGCCAAGGGCCTGACCACCAGGCGCGTGCTGATGCTGCACGCGCTCAAGAACGCCTCGGTGCCGATCGTGACGGTGATCGGCATCGGCATCGCGCTCCTGATCTCGGGCGTGGTCATCACGGAGACCGTGTTCAACATCCCCGGCCTCGGGCGCCTCACCGTCGACGCGGTGCTCAAGCGGGATTATCCGATCGTGCAGGGCCTGATCCTGGTGTTCGCCGGCGTGAAGGTGCTGGTGAACCTCGTGGTCGACCTCTCCTATGCGGCGCTCGACCCGCGCATCCGGTATTGAGCCGTGACCTCCGCGATCGCCCTCGACGATGTCGCGCCATGCCCGCCGGTCCTCGCCCGTGCGGCCGACGCGATCCGGCGCAACCCGACCATCTTCATCGGCGCGCTGCTGCTCGCGGCTCTCGTGACGATCGCCGTCCTCGCGCCGCTCGTCGCGGCTGACCCCTTCCGGCAGGCGCCGATCAACCGCCTGCGGCCCCCGTCCGAGCGCTGGTGGTTCGGCACGGACCAGTTCGGGCGCGATGTCTTCTCGCGCACGCTCTACGGCGCGCGGGTCTCGCTCATCGTCGGGATATCCGTGGCCCTCGTCGCAAGCCTCATCGGGCTCGCGATCGGGCTCGCCTGCGGCTACTTCCGCACGCTCGACGCCATCCTGATGCGCGTGATGGACGGGCTCATGGCGATCCCCTCGATCCTTCTCGCCATCGCCCTGATCACCCTGACGCGGCCGGGGCTCGGCGTCGTCATCGCGGCGATCGTCATCCCCGAGGTGCCGCGCGTGGCGCGCGTGGTGAGGAGCGTCGTGCTCTCGATCCGCGGGCAGCCCTATGTCGAGAGCGCGATCGCGGGCGGCACGCGCAGCCTGAAGCTGCTTCTGCGGCATATCCTGCCGAACACGCTCGCGCCGCTCATCGTGCAGGCGACCTATGTCTGCGCCTCCGCCATGCTGATCGAGGCGGGCCTGAGCTTCCTCGGCGCGGGCGTGCCGCCCGAGATCCCGAGCTGGGGCAACATCATCGCACAGGGGCGCACCTTCTTCCAGATCGCGCCATGGAGCATCCTGATCCCCGGCGCTTTCCTGGCCGTCACCGTGCTCGCCGTGAACATGCTGGGCGACGGCCTGCGCGACCGTCTCGACCCGCGGCTCGCGAGGCGCATGTGAGCCTGCTCGAAGTTCGCGATCTTGCCACCCACTTCTTCACCCGCGACGGCGTCGTGCGCGCGGTCGACGGCGTGTCGTTCGATCTTCACGCGGGCGAGACCCTGGGCATCGTCGGCGAGTCGGGCTGCGGCAAGTCGGTCACCGCGTTGTCCATCCTGCGCCTGATCGCGCCGCAGACGGGCCGCATCGTGCGCGGCTCGATCCGTTTCGCCGGCACCGAGCTCACGCTGCTTTCCGAAGAGGAGATGCGCGGGATCCGCGGCCACAGGATCGCGATGATCTTCCAGGAGCCGATGACCAGCCTCAACCCTGTGCTCACCATCGGCACGCAGGTCGCCGAGAACGTGGTGCGGCATTGGGGCGTCTCCTGGCGCGAGGCGCGCGATCGCGCCCGTGAGATGCTGGAGCTCGTGCGGCTCTCCGACCCCAAGCGGCGCCTCGACGAGTACCCGCACCAGCTTTCGGGCGGCATGCGCCAGCGCGTCATGATCGCGATGGCGCTCTCCTGCGATCCGCAGGTTCTGATCGCCGACGAGCCGACGACCGCGCTCGATGTCACGATCCAGGCGCAGATCCTCGACCTCATGCTGGAGCTCAAGGAGAAGCTCGGCACGGCGATCGTGATGATCACGCATGACCTCGGCGTGATCGCCGAGACGGCGCAGCGCGTCGTCGTGATGTACGCGGGCCGCAAGGTCGAGGAAGCGGGCGTGGAAGAACTGTTCGCGCGCCCTGCGCACCCCTACACGCGTGGCCTGATGCGGGCGATCCCGCGCGTCGATGCCGATGCCGAGGAAGCCGGCCGGCGCGCTCGGCTCGACGAGATTCCCGGTCTCGTGCCGGTGCTCACGCGTCCGATCGCGGGCTGCGCCTTCGCCCCGCGCTGCGACTTCGCGACGGAGCAATGCCATCGCGACCCGCCGCCGGATTTCGAGCAGGGGCCGGCGCATTTCGCCGCGTGTTGGCACGCGGGCCGCATCCTGGAGAGTGCCGCGTGAGCGAGGTGACCCTCGAGGTGAGGCAGCTCGTCAAGCATTTTCCGCTGCGGCGCGGCTTTCTCGGACCGCCGAAGCACGTCCGCGCCGTCGACGGCCTGAGCTTTTCGGTCGCCCGTGGCGAGACGCTCGGCGTCGTCGGCGAGTCCGGCTGCGGCAAGTCGACATTGGCGAAGCTCGTGACCAAGCTCCTCGATCCCACCGCCGGGCGCATCCTCCTCGGCGGCACCGACGTGACCGGGCTCGCTGCCGCAGCCATGTGGCCGCACCGGCGCCGCATCCAGCTCGTGTTCCAGGACCCCTACTCCTCGCTCAACCCGCGCCTCTCGGCCGGCAGCATCGTCGGCGAGCCGATCGAGAATTTCGGCCTCGCCCGCGGACGCGAAAAGGAGGAGCGCGTGGCGAGGCTGTTCGAGCGGGTCGGCCTGCGTCCGGACGCCATGCGCAAATACCCGCACGAGTTCTCCGGCGGCCAGCGCCAGCGGCTCGGCATCGCCAAGGCGCTCGCGGTCAATCCCGACGTGATCGTCGCCGACGAGCCGGTCTCCGCCCTCGACGTTTCGGTGCGGGCACAGGTGCTGAACCTCCTCATCGACCTGCAGGACGAGTACGGGCTGACCTACCTCTTCATCAGCCACGACCTCGCGGTGATGCGCCACGTCAGCCACCGCATCGCGGTGATGTATCTCGGGCGTATCGTGGAGCTCGCCGACAAGCGGACGCTGTTCTCGCGCCCGCTGCACCCCTACACGGAGGCGCTCCTCGGCGCGGCGCCGGTACCGAACCCCGCACGCAAGCGCCGCGGGCGCGTGCTGCAGGGCGAGGTCGCAAGCCCGACGAACCCGCCGAGCGGCTGCCACTTCCACCCGCGCTGCCCCTACGCCGTGCCGGCCTGCCGGATGGTGGATCCGCCGCTGGTCGAGGTCGCGCCGGGGCACCTGGTCGCCTGCATTCGGCGGCCGCCGAGCACCGGCCCCGTGTTGGCGGCGCCGATAGACTGAAGCGATTCGGCCTCGGGAACGGCATCCTTTCGCCCCGCGGCTGTGAGCACAAGCCGCCGTATCGTTCCAACTTTCGGGGACATAGAGCGGCACTCTAATCAGCTTGACGGCTGGCGGGCATTGGAGACAGCTTTGGGTCAATCACCCGATATCCAAGTTAGCTCTGCTCAACCTTGGCAAGCGCAATCATTTTCGACTTCGACGGCGTCATCGCAGACAGCGAGGTGCTGGCCAATGCAGTTCTTGCTGAATTTGTGACCGAATTGGGAGTGCCAACAACAGTCGAGGACTCATACCGCGACTACATGGGCAAGCGATTTCACGAAGTGGTTGCCGCGATTGAGAAAGCGGGTGGCCGCGCGTTACCCCAATCGTTCGGCGAACTGTGGCAGGTCCGGACCTTGGCGCGGTTCAGGCAAGATCTTGCACCAATTGCGGGCGTGCGGGAGTTCATCGCAAAATTCGTCGCTCTGCCCCGCTGCATCGCATCGTCCTCGACCCCACAACGGCTGGCTGTCTCGCTTGAGATTCTGGAAATGACGGAGCTGTTCGAAGGCCGCGTCTTCAGCGCTGTCAACGTTGCGCGAGGCAAGCCCCACCCGGACATCTTCCTGCATGCGGCGGCCGAAATCGGGGTATCTCCGCGCGAATGCATTATCATCGAAGATAGTGCGAGCGGCGTCATCGCGGGCCGTGAGGCAGGCTCCACCGTGATTGGACTGCTCGCGGCAGGGCATATCCGCAACGGTCATGGCGCAAGGCTCAAAGACGCCGGCGCACACTACTTGGCGGCGGACTATGTTGAGGTGGAACGTATCGTCCGCGACCTCCTTTCCGGATAGAAATGCTGCAGGTTCGTCGAAAAAAATGGCGCGGGCGACGGGGCTCGAACCCGCGACCTCCGGCGTGACAGCCGGATGAATGTCTAGTGCGATCAACGGCGTTTCCAGTTTCTGGCCCACGCGCTCCCCCGGGGGCGGCAAGCGATGCGTAGCGGGGCGGGCGCAAACGGAAGCACCTGTCCAGCCTCCGAGAACGGCAGCACTTAGCCTTTGCGCACCTCGAGAAGTTTTCTGGCCTTAGATGAACGCGAAGTCATCAGGCGAGAGCTGCGCGATGGTGTAGCCAACAATGAAGATGCCGGTGCTGTTGTTGAACGGAATGACCGTGGTGCCGCCGGTCTCGTAGGCGTTCACCATCATTGACGCGAAGTTCAAGCCGAAGCCGCCGCCCGATATGGCTATAAGATCGCCTGCGCCGTGACCGAACTCGCCCTCGAAGATGACGTCGAGATCACCCACGCCGACGTTAGAGACGAACGTGTCACTTCCGGCGCCGCCGTTCAAAAGGTCGACTCCGGGGCCACCCTCGAGGCGGTCGTTGCCCTCCCCGCCAAAGAGGGCGTCGTGACCCTCGTTGCCGAACAGAGAGTCCGCCCCAGCGCCGCCGACAATCTCGTCGTTCCCGGCGTCGCCGTTCATGAGGTCGTCGCCGGCGTCACCAAACATGGCGTCATTGCCGAAGCCGCCGCTCAGCGTGTCGTTCCCTGCGCCGCCGAACAGGCCGTCGTTCCCCTCGTCGCCGCTCAGGGTGTCGTTGCCGTTCTCGCCCAACAGAGTGTCGCCCCCGAGACCGCCGAACGCCACATCGTCGCCTCCTCTAAGCGCGATGTAATCGATTCCCCCCTCTCCAAATGCCGTATCGTTGAGCTGCGGCGCGAAATGCTCAAACTCGAAGGAGTCGACGATCACGTCATTGCCGTTTCCCCCGAATAACGAATCTGCGCCAACGCCGCCGTCTAGGAGATCATTGCCTTCCCCACCCAACAGAGTGTCGTTGCCGCCCCCTCCGAACAGGCCGTCGTTTCCCGCATCGCCATCGAGAAGGTCCGGAACGCCGATAAAGCCTTCGAGGCCGAGAAGATCGCCGCCTCCGGCAAGCGCGTCATTGCCCTGCCCGCCATAGAGCGCGTCTTGGCCGAAGCTGCCTCCGAGCAGATCGTCTCCTTCCTCCCCGTAGATGCGGGCCTTCACTGGGGCGAAGGTTGCAGTGCTCGCGAACAACCGGTCATTGCCGTTTCCGCCGAAGATATTGAACGTCTCACCTACTCCGAGATTGATCGCCTCGACGGAGTCGTTCCCGTCGAGCGCGTAGACTGTCTCCTCCCGCCAGGGGGGACCGCTGGTTTCGTAGACATCGCTAAAGTTAGTAAGAACGGTTGCAGCCATGGTCCGCGGCCCCAGAGATGGATCATTGCCACTATGACTCATGTGAGAGGGGCACGAAAAGCCCGCTGCGTCATCTCCAGGCCTGCCGCAAAGCTGTCTTTTCGGCATATCCTGAAGACGCTCAGCCGAGGGTTTCGTGAGCTGCCCAGGTCACCAGCCCCCGCTCGGAACGCAAAGCAACTCCTCCGCCATTGTCACCAACTCCCGACCGGTGGTCGGCCGAGGCGCAGCGGCGCCTGGAAAACGGAACGGAACGGGGCCTAAACTTGGAAAGTGCCGGTCAGGCGACTTGGAAAACGCTAGTCGGCCTGCCGATCGCCAGACTAATAAACATTCTGATCTGAATGGCTTGAATGGCGCGGGCGACGGGGCTCGAACCCGCGACCTCCGGCGTGACAGGCCGGCACTCTAACCGACTGAGCTACGCCCGCGCGATATCTCGCCGGCGAGCGGCGATGAGCGGCTGACTTAAGAGCGGCCCCTGGGAGTGTCAAGCGCAGCGGGCGGGCACGAAATCCGCCAAGCTCACAATCAATGGTGGGCGGTGACGGGCTCGAACCGCCGACCCTCTCGGTGTAAGCGAGAT
>JAQSWQ010000048.1 GCA_029266525.1 Microvirga sp. | reverse complement strand
TATAGAGCACCCGGTCGCGGTCCAGGTAGAAGCGGGTCGCGAAGCGGTAGTCGGGGCCGAGTACCTCCATTGCCAGCCAGGCGGTCACGATCTTAGTGACGGAGGCAGGCACGAAGGGCTTGTTGGCGTTCTGAGCCACCAACTCGTTGCCCTTTTCGTCCAGCACGAGCACCAGCCCCGACGGAGCGAGCGCCGCGAGCTTCTCCTTGACACCGGCCATGGCTTGGGCGGGCAGCAGAAGCAGGGCGCAGGCGAGGGCGAGCAGGTGAGACCACATGACCACGCCAGCCGGCGCCCTCCAATCCGGCTTCGCCTTGCTTCTCAGCAATTGGCTCATATCGCTATGGTCTCATTAGAGGTCCGGGAACTCCCCTTTCCCGCCGCTGTACGCACTGGCCGCTCAAGAATCGATACAGTCGGAGCGGATTAGTGATTTCCGATTTTGAGCGAGGTGTCAGCGTTCGGGAATGCCGAATTCGGGCGCGGAGCTGCCGTCATGGACTGCCGCGTTCGAAGAATGCTGGCAGGCGCGTGGCTCAGTCGCTATCCGAAAAGGGGGATCTGCTCGAAGCGGTAAGCCGACTCAGCGCTCCTCACCCGCGGCTTACTGGAAGAGGGCCCGCTTGGACAACCTCGCTCACACGCTTGCAGGTGCAGCGCTCGGGGAAGCGGGCCTTAAAAAGAAGACTGGCCTTGGGATGGCAACGCTCATAATCGCTGCCAACTTGGCCGACATCGACGCGCTCGGGCTCCTGTTCGGCGAGAACCTCGCTTGGCGGCGCGGCTGGACCCACGGTCCGGTCGCCATGCTGATGCTGCCGCCGGTGCTCGTCGGCGCCATGGTGCTGTTCGATCGTCGGCAGGCACGGCGGGGGACGCGCCCGGCCGAGCGCCTTCCCCTCCACGTCGGCTGGCTGCTCGTGTTGGCCTACGTCAGCTGGGCCTCACACCCGCTGCTCGACTTCATGAACACCTACGGTATCCGCCTGCTCATGCCGTTCTCCGAGCGGTGGTTCTACGGCGACACGCTCTTCATCGTCGACGTCTGGCTGTGGACGGCGCTCGCCATCGGCGTTTGGCTGTCGAGGCGTCGCCGGCGCAGAGGAGCAGCGTATCCCGGCCGCCCGGCGCTCATCGGCCTCTGCGTGGCGGCGGGCTACGCGACGGCGATGGGTGTCGGCAGCATCACGGCGGAACGGCTGACGCGAGAGGTGGCCGAGGCGCGGGGTAATGGCCCTGTCCGGACGGTCGTGGCCAGTCCCGGGCCGGTTAACCCATTCCGGCGCGACGTCGTCTTCGGCATCGATGACGCTTACGGCTTCGGCGTGCTGCGCTGGACGCCGTCCCCGACACTGCAGCTGGACGCTGGTCTGATCGAGAAGAACATGGACGATCCGGCGATCACCGACGCGCGGCAGGTGAAGGAGATCGCCGATTTCCTCTACTGGTCCCGCCTTCCGTTCGAGCGACGGGACGATCGTCACCATCGCCGATGCGCGCTACGCCAAGGCCGTGACCGCGGGACGGTTCATGCGACGGCTGCGCCTACCGCCCGAGGTCGCGCCGGACCAATCGCAGCGCGCGCCTGACGGCCCACAGGCCGCCGAGCAGCATGGCGCTGAGCGCCGTTAGATAAATGGGCCCAGCCGCCTTCGCAGGTCCGTGCATCTGATGATCAGCGGTTTGGACGAGCAGAACGAGCGCGAGAGCGCAGAAGGCGCCCCATGCTGCGAGGTGCCAGCAGGCACCGTCATACCTCGACCGCCATGCAGCCCAGACCAGGGCAGCGGCGATCAAGAGTTCATCGACGGCCATCGGAATGAACCGCTCGCTTCCCCAAAACCGGGCGATCTCGCCAGCCGAGATGACGAGCGCGATTAGGTATGCGAGTCCATTCAGTGCCCCCATGGTGCTGACCCTAGTCGGCGCAGCGAGCCGCAGGCAACAAAGGTGTCCTCCTGGCGGGAGAGCGCCACGGGCTGCGCCGCGGAATGAGCTGCCCTGAAACCTCGGGCGGCGGCACTGGGTCTGTAAGCGCGCTCAATCGCCAGAAGACATGCAGCCGCAGCCGTAACGGTTGATGCGGTAGGGCGTCTTCGCGAGGCCGGGGCAGAACGTGTTCACGATGACAGAGAGCTTTTCGCACAAGACCTTGGTTGGTGCAGTGGTGGCCTGCAGCCGCTCGCGCGCCGCTTCCACCTTGGCGGACAGGCGCTCGAGGTCGACCCCGACCGGCCGCCGGTCCTGGACCACCATCCGCCCCGCGACCATGACAGCGTGGACTGCCGTCCCGTCCTCAGTGTGGACGACCTGGTTCGTCGGATCATTGCCGTCCCGTCCTCAGTGTGGACGACCTGGTTCGTCGGATCATTCAGCGGCATCCAGTTCACGTGGTCCAGGTCGAGGAACACAATGTCGGCCTGATAACCTGGCGCGAGGCAGCCGAGGCGCCCCTCAAAGCCGAGCGCCTTGGCGCTGCCGACTGTGGCTGCCTCATACACCTCCTCGGTGGTCAGCCATTCATCAGTGTCGGGTCCCTGCACCTTCGACACCATCGAGGCGAGTCGCATCGACTCATACATGTTGAGATTATCAGAGCAGTTCGCCCCGTCGGTTCCGATGCCGACGTTCAGCCCGCGCGCCAGCATGCCGCGTATATCGGCGAGGCCGTTCCCGAGACGCATGTTGCTTCCGGGATTGTGGGCGACGGAGGCGCCGTGCTCAGCTAGGATCGCCATGTCGTCGTGGCTGAGCCAGACGCCGTGCGCGACCGTGAAATTGGCCCCTAGCAACCCGAGATCCTGAAGGTGCGCCGTCTGCGTCTTCCCGTAGGTCTTCAGCCCGGCGATCACCTGCACCTTCGATTCCTGCACGTGGCTGTGCAGGCCGACGCCGAAGTCCCGAGCAAGCTGCGCACACCCGCGCATAAAGTCGTCGGTGCAGTGGTGCGGGATCGTGGGCGCCAGCGCCGGGGCGACGAAGCCCCGGTCGGCCGGGAACTGGTGCAGCCATTGTCGCATAGCTGCCAGCGCGGCGTCGCCGGGTCCGAGGCGGAAGCGCTCCACGTCCTTGCGCAATCCGTCAGGAAAGACGTCCAGGAGGCCGGGGATGGCCTCGAAGAAGGAGTACTGCGCCACCATCGGGGCGACCACCGCGCGCATGCCCGCATCGCGATAGGCCTGTGCGCAGGCGTCAAGCCCCTCGACAGTCGGGAGGGGGAACTCGGCGGTGAGGTCGTAGCAGGCGGTGCAACCCTTCAGGAGCATCTCAAGGGCGCCGAGATACGTCGTGAGGTACTTGTCCTCGAGCAGTCGACCACCGCTGATCCACGGCCCCGCTGTCAGCAGCAGCTCGAGCGTCCAACGGTCGCCCATACCCTTTCCGAGGTTGCCGTGGCCGTGCGTGTGCGCGTTGATCAGCCCCGGGTGCATCAGGCGGCGCTCGGCCGAGACGAGTTCTACATCCTCCGGCGCCTCCATCCCGGGCGCCCCCATGGCGATGATCGTGTCGCCCTCGATGAGGATGTCAGCACGCTCAGCGCGATGCGCGCGCCCGTCGAGAACGCGGCCGCCGCGGATTACTTTGCGGGATGGAGTTAGCATCATGCGCTCCGGAATGAGATCAGCTGCTGGACGAGAGCGCCCAAGGGAAGAACACGCGCTCGACAATCACGACGACCTGGAACAGCACTATGCCAATGATTGAGAGGACGATCAGCGCCGCCCAAGCGGTGGCGACCTGGAAGAACGCCGTCGATGTGACGATCAGATAGCCAAGTCCCCGGTCGGCATTGACGAATTCGGCGACGACCGCACCGACTACCGACAGGGTGATGGCGGCCTTCAGCCCGCTAAAGATAAACGGGATCGCGTAGGGCAGGCGGATGCGCACGAGCTCCTGCCAGCGGCCCGCCCGGCATACACGTCCGAGCTCTATCAGCTCCGCAGGCACGCCGTTGAGACCGGTTGCGATTGCAAGTACGAGAGGGAAGAACGCGACGAGGAACGTGATCACAACGCGCGGCATCTCGTTCGTCCCGAGGAGGACGACGAGCACCGGTGCCAGTGCGACCTTGGGGATTGATTGCGTGAGGACGAGCAGCGGGTAGATGGTGTTAGCGAGAAGCGGCGTCGACACGATAACGACGGCAAGGGGCAAGCTGATAATGATTGAAGCGGCGAAACCGAGCAGCACGGTACGCATCGTCGCAACGGTGTGACCTGCGATAAGGCCGTACTTCTGCGTTACGTCCGCCCAAATGGCGCTCGGCGCCGGGACGAGGTAGCCTGGCACCTTAAGTTGCCGGCACGCGATCTCCCAGGCGGCCACGAATACAATCGCCGTCGCGACAGGAAGCAGAAGGTCGAGCGCCCAGATCGGGAGGAGGCGCGCCCTACGCGGCCTGAAGGGTGCGGTCTCCGAAGATGAGTTGACGGACGCGCTGAGTGCACCTGTGGAATTCATCGGCGGATTCCATCTGGAAGCTGCGGGGGCGCGGCAGGTCGACCCGAAGGACCTCCGCGACCCGACCTGGGTGCGCGGACATGACCACCACCCGGTCCGCGAGCATGACGGCCTCCGGGATCGAGTGCGTCACGAAAAGGATGGTCTTCGGCTGCGTGGTCCAGATGCGCAGGAGCTCGATTGTCAGCTCCTCGCGCGTCAGCGCATCCAGCGCGCCGAAGGGCTCGTCCATGAGGAGGACAGCCGGGTTATGGATGAGCGCCCGGCAGATGCCAGCGCGCTGCTGCATGCCTCCCGAGAGCTCCCGTGGGAACCGGCGCTCGAGGCCCTCAAGGCCGACCAGCTTCAGGAGCGCCTTTGCGCGCTCCTGGATTTCCGGGCTCGCAACGCCCATCATCTTCGCTGGGAAGAGTACGTTGTCGAGGATGGTCGCCCAGGGCAGGAGGGTCGGCGACTGGAACACGATGCCAGTGTCTGAGCGCGGCTCGCGCACCCGCTCGCCGCCAATGGACACGCTGCCACGATCGGGCAGGAGAAGTCCGGCGGCGAGCCGCAGAAGCGTCGATTTCCCGCAGCCGGAGGGACCAACGAGGCAGACGAACTCGTTCTTCGCGATATCGAGCGAAATGTCGGCGACCGCCGTCGTCAGCTCACCGCTGCGAGCCTCGAAGACCTTCCACGCCGCCTCGAAGGCGATCATCCGGCGCCTATTTCCCCGCCGCAAGCCGCGTGTCGAAGGCCTGGTTCGGATCCCAGCTGATCGGCAGCTCCTGCGATGTCGCGACCGCCTCCCAGGTCGTCTTCAGGCGCTCCGGCGACACCTGCCCGAAGCCCACCTCCTTCTCGTGGTCCGTAAACACGAAGGCCATCACGGCCTTTAGGCTTCCCAGGCAATCATCAAGCTGGACGTCGGGAACCTTGGCGATGTGGGCCTCACAAGCTTCCTGCGGGTTATCGCGCGCCCACTCGAACGAGCGCCGCACCGCGCGCAGGAAGCGGCGGGTAAGGTCGGGCCTCTCGGCGATCGTCTTGTCAGTCGCAACGATGGAGGCGGCATAGATCGCGAAGCCGGTCTGCACGAAGGGCAGCACAACGATCTCCTCGCCCGCCCCCTTCGCGGCTTTGTTCTGGTAGTAGTGATGCAGCGAGTAGAACGGCGCCGCATCAATGTTCTTGGCAATGAGCTGCGCCGCCATAGCGGCGCCGTCCATGTTCACCCAGACGATCTTATTGGGATCGGTCCCGGAGCGCTCCGCGACTTTGGGGAAGTAAAACTTGTGACTGTTGCCGGGCGTGATGCCGATTTTCTTTCCCTCGAGCCCTTTAAAGCTGGAGATCCCCGAGCTCTTGAGCACGAACAGCGAGTGCGGCGAGTGCGTGTAGAGCGTCGCGATCACCTTCACAGGGATCTTTTGACGGGCACGCGCCGTCATGACGGCTGCGACGTCGGCGACACCGTAGTCGAACGCGCCGCCGGCGAGCTTTGTGACCGTGTCGCCCGATCCGTAGCCGCGGGTGATGGTGATATCGATACCTTCTTCCGCGAAAATTCCCTTCTGCCATCCGCCATAGTACATCGCGTGCTCGCCCGAGGGGATCCAGTCCGTCTGGAACTTCACGATGTCGGCCGCACGTGCGCCGGTGAGCGCGGACAGCATGGCGCCGAGAATAAGGAGCGCGCGAACACACATCCTGACCTCCCCCTGAGCTGGCCCGTACGACACACCATGTGCGCGTTGAGCGATAAGTGATGGTGCCCGGGGTCCAGAATGAATGCAAGAAGCCGCCTCGAGTGCCGCCGCGTTGCCGTCGTAGGTCATCAAAACGACGTTCGAAGAAATGCTCGCCGCAGTGAAATCATAGGTCAGCTATGGCTCACAATGCGCCGCCCTTAGGTCATCGAGAAGGGCCTCGAGGAGCCGGAGCCGCCTTCCCGGCGGGCTGATGTACTGAGATGGATGATCGTTTTGATGTGCGTGCGTAAGAACGCGCGCATGCACGTGAAACGACATCGCCCGGCACTGAGGCCGGGCGATCTGTTCATCTTTGTTGATGAGGTTACCCTTCTGAGGTGGAGGAGGCGCGCCGCCGCTTCTTGGAGAAGTCGCTTTGCGCATCCAGAGAGCGACCCTGCCCAGGCTTCCGTCGAGCCGGACGGGGGCGACCGTTAGGATCCCGATCGCGACCGCAATCTGGGCTCGGAGCGCCGCCTTGACCGGCGCCTGCTCCTTGAGATCCCATACCAGGTCAGGTCCTCGACCGGCACCCCGATCCGCACGGCTTGGCGCACGTCGTGCCGTTGTCGAGCGGCAGGGTGGCGAGGCTGCACAATGTCCGGGGTCGCATCGGGGCGGTCGATCACGGCTCGATCGACGCCCGCGCCGCCGTCGAACTCGTCGGCCCGTTGCCGCGCAAGCGGACCTGCTCTACGCAGGGAGTGAAGCACGGCAGTCTGATTGGACAAGCCCGGGGCCGGGGTACAAGGGCCGCGGTCAGAAAGATCTCCGACACGCCTCTTACCCCTTCTTCGTAAGGACTTAAGCGCCTGTCATCCTCCTCGCCACGACCCACGAGTTTGCTTCGTGGAGCTTGATTCAACAGCGCGGTCGGAGCGCCGTTCTACCGGGCTGCGGGGGGCCTCAGGGAGCTGCCAAGACCTGAGCATGCACTCCAGAGAGCGCACTGTGCCTTCGGCCACCGGCTAGACTAGCCGAAGGTTCCCCTTCTGGCACAAAGCGGACGCAAACGCTCACCTTTCCGCGCCTCCGTTGCTCGGCCTTCACCGGAACCTTGATCCATCCTCAAAGTTCAACAGACCTGCCCTCCATGCGCCGGAGGTTTCCATGGCTCGCACCGCTGCCGATGCGCTCGTTGAAGCACTGCTGGATTGGGAGGTCGAGGTCGTCTTCGGTCTGCCGGGCGACGGGATCAACGGGATCATGGAGGCGCTCCGGACGCGTCAGGACAAGATCCGTTTCGTGCAGGTGCGGCACGAGGAGAGCGCGGCCTTCATGGCCTGCGGCTATGCCAAATGGACCGGGAAACTGGGCGTGTGCCTCGCGACCTCGGGTCCCGGCGGCATTCACTTGCTGAACGGTCTTTACGACGCCAAGCTCGATGGCCAGCCGGTGCTCGCCATCACGGGCCTGCAGTACCACGACCTCATCGGCACCCTGACGCAGCAGGATGTCGAGCTCGACAAGCTGTTCGAGGACGTCTGCGTCTACAACAACCGTATCATGAGCCCGGCCCATGTGGAGAACGTGGTCGAGCTCGCCTGCCGTTCCGCGCTGTCGCGCCGCGGCGTCGCGCACATCACCATGGCCGTCGACACTCAGTCGCTGCCGGTGAAGTCCGACGAGCGCTCGAAGCGCAACATCGCCGGCCATGTCTCGAATCTCATGGCTGAGAGCGCGCATGAGCCAAGCGAGGATCAGCTTGCGCGCGCGGCTGCGATCCTCAACGAGGGCCGCAGGATCTGCATCCTTGCGGGACGAGGCGCGCTCGGCGCCCGCAACGAACTCGTCGCGGTCGCTGAGCGGCTTGGTGCCCCGGTGGTCAAGCCGCTCCTCGGGAAAGCGGCGCTCCCCGACGATAGCCCGTACAGCACTGGCGGCACCGGACTTCTCGGCACCGCGCCCTCGCAGGACGCACTCGAGGGGTGCGACACGCTCCTCATCGTCGGATCGAGCTATCCTTACATCGAGTACTACCCGAAGCCCGGGCAGGCGCGCGCGGTGCAGATCGATATCGACGGGCAGCGCATCGGGCTGCGCTATCCCATCGAAGCGGGCCTCGTCGGCGATTCGCGCCGCGTGCTCTCGCGCCTCCTCCCGCGCCTCGACCATCAACCGGACCGCTCCTTCCTGGAGGAGGCGCAAGCGGGTATGGGGCACTGGCGCGAGCTGATGGAGGAGCGCGGGACACGGAAAGACGTGCCGATGAAGCCGCAAGTCGTCGCGCACGAGCTCAACAAGCTCCTTGCCGACGACGCCATCGTCGCGACCGACTCCGGCACGATCACCACCTGGGCGGCTCGCCATATCGACATGCGCGGCGAGATGATGTTCTCGGTATCGGGCACGCTCGCCTCGATGGCCTGCGCCGTCCCTTACGCGCTAGCCGCCGCGGTCGCTTATCCCGGGCGGCAGGTCATCGCATTCATTGGCGACGGCGGCTTCTCGATGCTGCTTTGCGAGCTCGCGACCGCGGTGAGGTACGGCCTCGACATCAAGATCATCGTCATCCGCAACAACACCCTCGGGCAGATCAAATGGGAGCAAATGGTCTTCCTCGGGAACCCGGAGTATGGCTGCGAGCTGCAGCCGATCGATTTCGCTGCGGTCGCGCGCGGCTTCGGGGTCGCCGGCTTCACCATCGAAGATCCGGCCGATTGCGGCGATACCTTGCGACAGGCGCTCGCCCACCCGGGGCCAGCTGTTGTCGACGCGATCGTCGACCCGCATGAGCCGCCCATGCCGCCTAAAGTCACGGTGGACCAAGCGACAAAGCTTGCGACCTCGCTTGCTCGTGGCACACCGGACGCGCTGAAGATAGCCCGCACCATTATCGGCGACCGCATCCGCGAGATCATCTGAACTTCGCCGGCATCCAGGCGTGGGAACGAAGGCGACGCCTCATCCATTGAGGCTACGGCGAAGCTGGGCCGGGATCGCGATGGCGCAACTCTTCTCACGCCGGGCGACGACGATCTTCCGCGTGGTCCTGACGCTCACCCCGCTCGCGGCCGCCGCCGGCGGCGGGTTGACCTATGCTTGGCTGCGCTCGGACGCCGCTTGGGGCGTCGGTAAGCCCGCTCCGCAGCCGATCCCTTTCCGGCACGATCTCCACGCCGGCGTGCTCAAGATCGATTGCCGCTATTGCCACACAGGCGCCGAGCGCGCGGCGGATGCAGGAATGCCTTCAGCGCAAACCTGCATGACCTGCCATAGCCAGATCTGGGCGGGCGCAAGCGTGCTGGAACCGCTGCGGACGGCTCTCGCGCTCGACACGCCGCTGCGATGGCGCTCGGTCAGCCGGCTGCCGGACTTCGCCTATTTCCACCACGGCGCCCACGTCTCGAAAGGAGTGACCTGCGCAACCTGTCACGGGCGCGTCGAGGAGATGCCGAAGACAGTCAAGGCGCGGACGCTCTCGATGGGCTGGTGTCTCGAATGCCACCGCGATCCTGGGAGCCGATTGCCGCTCCACACCGCCGTTCTCGCGACGGCCGAGAAAAAGCAACCCTCAGGGCAGGCGCCTCGTGCGCACGACACATCGCTGCTCATGAGCTGCAGCACCTGTCACCGCTGATCATGGCCGCCCACTCGCCACGTCCCGAAAGCTCGCCGGACGACATCGCCTGGGAAGGCGCGCCCCGGCTGTGGCGCAGCCTGGAGGAATGCGCGGAGGCGCCCGATGTGCGCGGCCGTTTCGCCGCCGAGTTTCCCGAAGCGGTGCAGGGCTGGACGATCGACCGCCGGAACTGCCTTCGCCTCATGGCGGCGTCGCTCGCCCTCGCAGGTGTCGGGTGCGACCGCAATCGCGGCGGTGTCGGAGCGCCGCTGTTCTCGCAGCCCCGCGGCACGCCGGGTCACACGCCCGGCATGCCGCTGTTCTTCGCGACGTCGCTCGAGCTCGACGGCTATGGACGCGGGGTCCTCGTCAAGACGCAGGACGGGCGGCCGATCAAGATCGAGGGAAATCCTCTGCATCCGGCAAGCCTCGGCGCGACGGATCCCTTCCTGCAGGCCGAAGTCTTGTCCCTATACGACCCAAGCCGCTCGCCCGGGCCGACGGAGGGCGGCGAGGCGCGGGATTGGAACACCGTCGGGCCGTTCCTATGGGCTCTGCGCGACGACTTCGTTGCAAGTGAAGGCCGCGGCCTCGCCGTCCTGATGCAACCGGTTGCCTCGCCGACGCGCGACCGGCTGACCACTGCCTTGCGTGCGATGCTGCCGGAAGCGCGCTGGCACTCCTTCGCTCCCATCACGGACCACAACCGGCGCGCTGGAGCAGAGCTTGCCTTCGGCCGAGCCGTCGAGCCGATCTACGACCTAACCAGCGCCGACGTCATTCTGACGCTCGGTGGCGACCTTTTCGCAAGCGAGCCCGGTCATCTCCGTTATGCGGCGGATTACCAGGCCAGGCGCCGCGCCGCGCCGCGGCCGCTGCCGCGCCTGATCGCCGTCGAGAGCACGCCGAGCCTCGTCGGCAGCCGCGCCGATGAGCGGATCGCGCTTCGGCCACGGGACATGGAATGGTTTGCACGCGGGCTCGCGGCGGCGTTCGGCGTTTCCGTGGCGGCGCCCGGCGAGACGCACTCGGCCGTGCCGCGTCTCGCGGCGCAGCTGCGTCGCGCCGGTTCGCGCGGGATTGTCTCGGCAGGACGCGAGCAGCCAGCCGCTGTCCACGCTCTTGCCTATGCCATCAACGACCGTATCGGCGCCGCCGGTTCGACCGTCCGCCTGATCGAGCCGCTGCGGCCGGGCGGTGACGAATTGGCATCAATGCGTGCGCTTTCGGAAGTGATCGCGCGAGGCGAGGTGTTTCGTCTTCTCATCCTCGGCGGCAACCCCGCTTACGACGCGCCCGCGGATCTCGATTTCGCGGAGCTAATCCGCCGCGTGCCCCTCTCGGTTCATCTCGGTTATGGCCGTAACGAGACGGCGGCGGCGTGCCGCTGGCACATTCCGCAGTGCCACGCCCTCGAGGCTTTCGGAGACCTTCGTGCTTTCGACGGCACGGTCGGACTCTGCCAGCCCGCGACCGCCCGGCTCGCGCCGAGCCTGAGCATCGACGAGCTACTCGGCGCTCTTGTTGCCGAGGGCACCGACGGTCGCGCGCTCCTCGCCAAGGCTTGGCGGGGGGCGTGGGGCGATCACGACTTCGAAGGCCGTTTCATGCGCGCCGTTGAGGAGGGCGTTGTTTCGGATACAGCTTCCCCCAGCGTGGACGTTAGCGTTCGAACGGATTGGGATCAGGGTCCCCGCCCAAGCGATGGCAAGGGCAGCATCGACATCGTCTTCGCGCCTGATGCCTCTATGTGGGACGGCCGCTATGCGAGCAACGGCTGGCTGCAGGAATTGCCCAAGCCGCTTACGAAGCAGGTCTGGGGCAACGCCGCGCTTATCAGCCCGGATACGGCCGAGCGACAGAAGTTGCGCACCGGCGACGTGATCGAAATCGCAGCGGACGGGCGGACCATCGCGGCTCCCGTCTGGGTGTTGCCGGGCCAGGCGCCGGACACCCTCACGCTGCCGCTCGGCTACGGACGGAGCATGGCGGGCGCGCTCGGAAGCGGCATCGGCTTCGACGGTTATCGCCTGCGCGGCTCGCGCGAGCCTTGGATGACGGCGGGCGAGATCCGGTCGATCGGACGGCGCGAAGCGCTCGTTACGACGCAGCAGCATCATTCGATGCACGGGCGCGCAATCGTCCGCACGGTACCGGCGGAGTCGCAATCGCTGCCCGCGCCGCCTCCGCAGCCTTCGCTCTATCCGGAATGGCCCTACGAGGGTCACGCTTGGGGCATGGCCATCGATCTCGACGCCTGTATCGGCTGCAATGCCTGCGTGATCGCGTGCCAGGCCGAGAACAACGTCGCGGTCGTCGGGCCTGAGCAGGTGGCGCGCGGGCGGGAAATGCATTGGCTGCGCGTCGACCGCTACTACGCCGCCAGGCCGGAGGACCCGCGCACCTATTTCCAGCCCGTCCCCTGCATGCATTGCGAGAACGCGCCCTGCGAGGTCGTTTGTCCCGTGAACGCGACGGTACATTCGTCGGAGGGGCTGAACGATATGGTCTACAACCGCTGCATCGGGACGCGGACCTGCTCGAACAACTGCCCCTACAAGGTCCGCCGCTTCAACTTTCTCGACTATCAGTCCGCCGCTTACGCCGCCTCGGACGAGGTCATGAATCCGCAGGTGACGGTGCGCGACCGCGGCGTGATGGAGAAATGCACCTACTGCGTCCAGCGGATCGCGGCCGCGCGGATCGAGGCGGGTATCGAGAACCGCCGCGTGAAGGACGGCGAGATCGTCACGGCCTGCCAGCAGGCCTGCCCGACGCAGGCCATCGTCTTCGGCGACGTGAATGATCCGGCAAGCCGCGTGAGAGAGCTCAAGCGCTCGGCGCGCAACTACGCGCTCCTGGGCGAGCTGAATACGCGCCCCCGCACGAGCTACCTCGCTCGCATCGAGGCACCGCCCGAGGAGGGGAGGGGCTGAGCGATGGCTAGCGAGGTCTCGACCTTCACGACGCCCATCGCCGACGCACCGCTTGCGCGCCGCTTCAGCCCGGCCTGGCGGCTGGCGCTTCTCGCGGCGGGCGGGCTCGTCGGGGTGCTCGGGCTCACGCTCGCCGTCTCATGGGTGATGGGCGTGGGCTCGTGGGGCGTCAACATCCCTTTCGTCTGGGGCTTCGATCTGACGAACTACGCTTGGTGGATCGGCATTGCCAACGGCGCCAGCCTCTTCGCGGCGATCCTGGTGCTGAGGCGGCATTCGCTGCGCACGGCCGTTAACCGCTTTGCGGAAGCCGTAGCGCTATCGGGAGCGATCTGCGCCGGCCTTTTCCCGATCATTCATCTCGGCCGGCCATGGCTGTTCTACTGGGTGTTCCCGTATCCCGCGACCTACGAGGTCTGGCCGCAGTTCCGCTCGACGCTCACCTGGGATCTCTGGGGCATCCTCACCCACATCATCGTGCTGGGTCTCCTCTGGTATGTCGGCCTCATCCCCGATTTCGCGACGATGCGCGACCGTGCGAGGAGCTCCCGCCGGCAGCGCATCTACGGCATCCTGGCGCTGGGATGGCGCAACTCCGTGCGCCACTGGAGCTACCACCAGACGGCGTACCGGCTTGTGGCGGTGCTGGTGCTGCCGCTCCTCACGATGATGCAGAGCATCGTCGCGCTCGAATTCGCAACGACGCTCGTCCCTGACTGGCACGAGACGCGCCTGCCGCTCCATTTCGTCGCGACCGGCCTCGCGCAAGGATTGGCGATCGTGCTTTTGGTGGCGGCGCTCCTGCGCTGGGGCCTGTCGCTCGAGCAGCACATCGACGATCGCGACCTCGACCTCCTTGGCAAGCTCGTCCTCGCGAGCGCCCTCGTGGCTGGGTACCTCATGCTTGATGAGGTCGCCGCCGCTTACCTGTCGGAGCCGAGCGAGTGGACGGCGACGCGGAACCGGATCACCGGCGAGTATGCCGGTTATTTCTTGGCTGCACTCGTCTTCAGCGTTGTCGTGCCGCAGCTTCTCTGGTTCCGGGCGGCGCGCGTCAGTGTCCTTGCAGCGGCTTATGTGGGCGTAAGCGTCAGCCTCGGCGTCTGGTTCGACCGCTTCTCGATCGTCATCGGCGGCGCGCAGCGCGACTACCTGCCTTCCATGTGGCGCTCCTATGCGCCGACGCTCGTCGAGACCGGCCTGCTCGTCGGGACGGTCGGCCTCTTCGCTGCCCTGCTCCTCCTCTTTGTCCGCTTCGTGCCTGCTGTTTCGATGTTCGAAACGCGGCACGACGAGCACGAGGACCGCGCATGACGGCACCCGCCCACGGCGTGATCGCGCGCTTCGACGAACCGGAGGCGCTCGAGCGCGCGGTCCGGGCCGCGAAGGCGGCCGGCTACACCCAGCTCGACGCCTATAGCCCCTTTCCTCTTCGCGATGTCGAGCAGGAGTTCGGCGTGCGCCCCTCCGCGCTGACGTGGATCGCCGTCACAACCGGGTTCATCGGCGCTGCCGTGCAATATGCGGCGCAATACGGGCTCAACGTCGTCGACTATCCGCTGAATGTGGGCGGACGGCCCTTGCATTCATGGCCGACCTTCATCCCGGCTACCCTGATCGTCGCGATCCTTTGGACCGGGACGGCGACCCTGCTCGGCATGCTCTTGCTGCTGCGGCTGCCGTGCCTGCACCACCCGGTGTTCGCCGTGCCGGGCTTCGAGCGCGCGTCCGAGGACCGATTTTTCCTGGTGATCCTCGTCGAGGATCCGCGCTTCGATCGGCATGCCGCCATCGAGCTCCTCGCTGCCGTCGGCGGCCAAGATGCCCGGGAGGTTCCGGCGTGCGACTGATCGCGCCAATGCTCGCCCTCGCCGCTTTGGCGGCCTGCGATTCCGGAACGGAAAGCCGCGAGGAGGCGGCATCGACCCGCGCGGTGCAACGAGAACACACCGCCATTCCCTATGGCACGGCCTCGCGCGGCACGGCCGCTCGCGCGGCGGCCCTGGCGTCGCCGGGCTCTTCCGCCACGCCGGAGCTTCTCGACCGCGGCCGCGAGCGCTTCCTCATCTTCTGCTCGCCGTGTCACGGTGCGAGCGGGCGCGGCGACGGACTCGTGGTCAGCCGCGGCTTTCCGGCGCCGCCGTCCTATCATCAGGAGCGGCTCCGGGGCGCTCCGTTCGAGCACATCGTGTCGGTCATCACCAATGGTACCGGCTTGATGCACTCCTATGCCGATCGCGTTCCGCCCGAGGACCGCTGGGCCGTCGCGCATTACGTCAGATCGCTTCAACGGACGGAAGCGCAGACCGCCGGAGCAAGCGAGTGACGGCTCAGGCGGCCCAGGATCAGCCGACGTTCGCTCCTGCGCGCCTGCTGCTTCTGGGCGGGATCGGCGTTGCACTTGCAGCAGTGGCGTGGCTCGCCGGCGGCGCGGCTCTCGAAACTTGGCTCTTCTCCTTCGTCGTGCTCGCCGGGCTCGTGGTCGGGTCGCTCGGGCTCCTCATGATCGGCCACCTGATGAACGAGGAATGGCTTCGCCCGATCCGCTCGGAAGCGGAGGCGGCGGCCCTGACGACGGCGCTCCTTCCAATCCTCGCCCTTCCGCTCGCGTTCCGCCTGCCCGATCTCTACCGCTGGGCGTCGGCGGATGCGATCGAGCTTCCGCACCCGCGCGCCGCTTTCCTCTCGCCCATTCCCTTTCTCGCCCGAGGGGGCTCTTATCTCGCCGTCTGGATTGCGCTCGGCCTTTGGCTCGTTCTGACCCGAAGGCCGGAGCGGGCAAGCGCGATCGGACTCGCCCTGCTTGCGCCAACGGCGACCTTCGCCGCCAATGACTGGGTACTCTCACGCGAGCCGCAATGGTGGTCGAGCCTGTTCGGCTTCTCCTTCGTCCTGAGCCAGCTGCTAGGGGCGCTCGCCGGCGCCATTCTCATCTCGCTCCTTCGGCCGGAGCATCCCACGGCGGCGCGGATGCAGAGCCTCGAGCGCGCGCTCCTCACGCTGGCGCTCCTCGTGCTCTGGGTATGGTTCGTGCATTTCCTCATCGTGTGGCTCGCGAACCTGCCGCACGAGGCCGCTTGGTATCTCCAGCGCGCGCAGGCTCCCTGGTTCCAGCTCCTGATCCTCGTCGCCATCCCCGCACTCGTCGCGGCCATCGCGATTCTCGCGCCGCCCGGCTTTGGCCGGCGCACGATGATCGCCGGCAGCGCGCTTCTCCTCATCCACCACGCGGCGCACATGATCTGGCTGATCCGACCGGAGCCGTCCCGCGCGTATCCATGGAGCGTGGTGCTCGCGCTCGGGCTCTTCCTCGGCTGGGGCGCCTTATTCGCCGCCGCGCTACGCACGCGACCGCACGACGAGGCCGACTAAGGCGGCTTCCCGCCACGGGCTGTGTTCGCGCTTTGCGCGAGCGGCAGGCTTTCGGGCGCGAGAATGGGACCCGAAGCTTCTGCTCCGGGTTGGCCGCGCCGATTGAGCGGCGGGTCCGGCGGGTAGACGGCCGAGCGCGCGGCGCCGAGCGTGTACAGATACGACGCGATATGGCGGGCCTCGGGCTCGCTCACGCCGACCGCAGGCATGCCGGTCTGTGGACTCATCGCCGGCGGGTCCATGATCCAGGCCACGAGCATGCGCGGCGTGTTCGGCACGATGCCGGCGAGAAGCTTGCGTTGTGCATAATCGGTGAGAGGCGGGCCGACGGTTCCGCGCGTGCCGCGCACGCCTTCGATCCGGTGGCAGGCGCCGCAGCCGTAGCCGGCGATCAGCTCGCGTCCGCGCTCGGGGTTCGCATCGGCAATCCGGAGATGGTCCGGCGGCTCCGACGCGTCCGCGCAGGCCGCGAGGCTCGCAAAGGCGGCGGCAGACAGGACGGGAAAGCGCATCGTTCTCGCAAAACCGCGCCCCTGCGCGCGCGGTTCCCGCTGGGGAACAAGGTTGAATGCCTAAGCTTTGTCTGCTTCGAAGGGGAACAGGCCGAAATGGTTCAGCCTTGATACGCATCCAGCAGATCGCCTGCTCGCCCGTGGTCATGCCACCGCCCAGATACTCACCCCTTCGCCCGGTCGTTTCGGTGGCGCTCGTGGTTCTCGAGCTGTCGGCCTGCACGGGCGTTCAGTCCGCGCTCAATCCCGCGGCGGACGACGCGGCGCGGCTCGCCCGGCTTAGCGCAGTTCTCTTCGTTGGCGCCGGCGTGATCTTCTTCGGAGTATCTGCGCTCTTGCTCCACGCGATCTATGCCCGCCCGGAGCGCCGACGCTGGCTGGGCCGGCGTCAAGCCGTCGTAGCCGGCGGACTCGTCTTTCCGATCGTCACGCTAACGGCACTCCTCGTCTACGGCTTCGGGGTGCTGCGCCTGACCAACATTCCGGCAGACAATGGCAGCTTGCGAATCGAGGTCGTCGGCGAGCAGTATTGGTGGCGAGTGCGATACCTGCCCGAGGCCGCGGAAGCCGCGTTCACGACGGCAAACGAGCTCCAGGTGCCAATCGGCCGCCGTATCGAGCTGATCGTCACGAGCGCCGACGTGATCCACGCCATTTGGATCCCGAACTTCGCCGGCAAGGTCGACATGATTCCGGGCCGGGTGACCCGGCTCACCTTCATAGCCGAGAAGCCGGGCGTCTATCGCGGCCAATGCACCGAGTTCTGCGGCGATCAGCACGCCCGGATGGCGTTCGACGTCGTCGCGCTCGAGCCCGCGGCTTTCGACGCCTGGCGCCGGCAACAGGCAGAAAAGGCGCAGGAGCCTGCAACGGATTTCCTCGAACGTGGACGCACGCTGTTCTTCCGCAACGGTTGCGGCAATTGCCATGCCGTGCGGGGGACGGAAGCGAAGGGGCAACTCGGCCCCGATCTGACCCACGTCGGCAGCCGCCGCTCGATCGGCGCGGCGCAGTTCCCGAACAACGTCGGCACGCTCGCGGGCTGGATCGCCGACACGCAGCACCTGAAGCGGGGCGCGCGCATGCCGTCCTTCGGTTCGCTCAGCGGCGAGGATCTGCGTGCGCTCGCCGGTTACGTGGCGAGCCTCAGATGAATGCGCCGGATACGCCCGAGCTGTTCGAGCACCCGCCGAAACAGCCGCCCCACGCGACGCCACGGCCGGCCGAGGAACTCGGGGGCCTGAAGAAGGCCTGGGAGACGCCAAAGGGCTGGCGGCTCGTGACCGCGGTCAACAACGTCTATGTCGGTATTTGGTACGTCGCGACGGCCTTCGTCTTTTTCATTCTGGCCGGCATCCTCGCGCTGATCATGCGCACGCAGCTGGCGCGACCCGAGGGCGCGGTCGTTGGGCACGACCTCTACAACCAGCTCTTCACGATGCATGGTACGGTGATGATGTTCCTCTTCGCCGTGCCGGCTGTAGAAGCGGCAAGCGTCTATCTTCTCCCCAACATGCAGGCGGCCCGCGACCTGCCGTTCCCGCGTCTCTCCGCCTATGCCTTCTGGGCCTACCTCATCGGCGGTCTCGTCTTCTTCACAAGCCTGTTCTGGGGCGTTGCCCCGAACACGGGCTGGTACATGTACCCTCCGCTCACGAGCTACCGGTACTCGCCGGGCGACAATGCGGATTGGTGGCTCCTCGGCATCGGATTCATCGAGATCTCGGCGATCGCGGGCGCGATCGAGATCATCGTCGGGGTGATGAAGACCCGCTCGGTCGGCATGAGTATCGACAAGCTGCCGGTCTATTCCTGGGCGATGCTGGTCTTCGCGGTGATGATCGTCGTCGGGTTCCCCGCAATCATCCTCGGCACGATCCTTCTCGAGCTCGAGCGGGCGTTCCATTGGCCTTTCTTCATCGCCGAGAAGGGCGGCGACCCCCTCCTGTGGCAGCACCTGTTCTGGTTCTTCGGCCACCCCGAGGTCTACATCATCTTCCTGCCTGCAACCGGCATGGTCTCGATGATCGTGCCGACCATGGCTCAGACGCCCCTCGTCGGGTACCGGCTCGTCGTGCTGGCCCTCATCGCGACCGGCTTCCTCTCGTTCGGCCTGTGGGTGCATCACATGTACACAACGGGCTTGCCGAAGATCTCCTTTAGCTTCTTCTCGGCCGCCTCCATCGCCGTGGCGGTGCCCTCGGGGATCCAGGTCTTCGCCTGGATCGCCACCATTGCCGCCGGGCGCCTCAAGCTGACGACGCCGTCGCTCTTCATCATCGGCTTTCTCGTCATCTTCACATTGGGAGGTCTGACCGGCGTGATGGTCGCCGTCGCGCCTTTCGACTGGCAGGCGCACGACACCTACTTCATCGTCGCCCATCTGCATTATGTGCTGATCGGCGGCATGGTCTTCCCGCTCTTCGCCGCCTTCTATTATTGGGCGCCGGTCGCCTCGAAGCGCGCGCTTTCCGAGCGGCTGGGGAAATGGGTGTTCGCGCTGATGTTCATCGGCGTGAACATCGCGTTCTTCCCGATGCATATCGCCGGGCTCATCGGCATGCCGCGACGCGTGTACACCTATCCGGTCAACATGGGCCTCGACGGACTCAATCTCGTATCCACCGCCGGCGCCTTCATGATCGCTGCCGGCGTCGCGGTGTTCCTCTACGATCTCGCGCGGAATTTCCGCTTCGCCGTCGACGACAATGCGGGGAACGTGTGGGGCGCTGGCACGCTGGAATGGCTGCCGAACGGCACATATGCGACCCGCTCGATCCCGTACGTCGAGAGCCGGGACCCGCTCTGGACACGGCGAACCTTGTCGAAGGAGGTGGAGGACGGAGCCTGGTATCTCCCAGGCAACCCTACGGGCTGGCGGGAGGCGCTCGTTACGAGCCCCATCGAAGGCCACCCCCAGTACATCCTCCAGATCCCCGGTCCGGGTTGGGCACATGTTCTTGCCGCGGTGTTCACCGCAGCCTTCTTCCTCCTGTTGACCGTAAAGGCCGTCTATCCCGCCTTCGCTTGCGGGGTGGTCGCGCTCGGGTGCGTGATCTGGTGGGCGTGGCAGCTCGATCCGGGGCCGATCCGTCCGCCCGCCGATATCGGCGGCGGCATCGTGCTGCCCGTCTACGTCACCGGGCCGATGAATCACGCATGGTGGGCGATGATCGTGCTGATGGTCGTGTCGGGCATGACATTCACGTGCCTCATCTTCTCGTACCTTTTCTTGTGGGTCGTGAACCCGGGGACTTGGCCGCCGGCAGGGCTCACCCTGCCGGGCTGGATCGGTCCCGGGCTGGCGGGCTGCCTCTATCTCACCGCCAGTGGCGCGATAGCTCTGGCAAGCCGCTTCCTGAGAGGCGAAGATCGACGCAGCCCATACGCCGTCCCGGTCCTGATTGCGTTAGCTTTACCCCTGGCTCTCGGCGCGAATGCGCTTGACCTTTGGACGCAGTGGCATTCGGGCCTAAGCCCCGAGGCTCACGCCTATGGCGCGTGCGTCTTTGCGATTATTGCGCTCCAGGCCTTCTTCGTCGCAACGACGGCGATCATGGGCGTTTTCACCATCGCCCGTTGGCTCGCGGGCAAGCTCGATTCGGTCCGACGGTCGACCTTCGACAACACGATGCTGTTCTGGCACTACACAACGGCTCAAGGTCTTCTAGGGCTCCTTGTGACCTATGGCTTTCCACATGTCACAGGCGGATGATGTGTCGGGGCGCCTCGGATAGCGATCGATGACGCGATTCTTTGCGCCGGCGGTTGGCCTGATGGCTTGGGCCGTCCAGTTCACTGTCATCTATGGTTTCTCGGCCGTGGCCTGTGCGCGGGGTTACGCGCGGCTTGCCGCGTTCGGCATCGGCGTAGTGCCGCTTGTGATTCTCACCACGACCGCCGGCGCATTAGCCCTGACTGCATGGTCGCTCCTCGTCGGACTACGCCGGCAGCAGCGCATCAGCGACAGCCAAGCGACTGACCGGTTTCTCGCGAAAGCAACCATCCTGATTAGCGGCTTCTCGCTCATCGTTATCGCCTGGCACGGTCTGCCGGCCCTGATAGTGCCGGTTTGCCCATGATGTGTTTAGCGCCGCTCACCGCGGGCGCGCAGCCATTGGTAGCCGTAGCCGTCGAGAGCAATGGGCCCGCGCGCATCGCGCATGTCGCGATCCTCGCGGCTCCCGAACAGCGGCCGCAGCCTGTGGAGGTCGTCGACCGGCAGCGTGGTCTCCGTCTCTCGGTTGGAGAGATTGTGCAGGATGATGAGCGAGTCGCCCTCCCAATCGTAACGCAGCGCCAGCACGCTCGTCTCGTCCGACGGCAGCACTGTGCATGTGCCCCATCCGACTTCCGGGCAAGCACGTCGCACGCGCACGAGACGCTGTAAGTCTTCCATGAGCGAACCGGGAAGATCGCGCTGCGCGGCGACATTTACGCGCCGGTAGCCGAATGCGCCCTCGCTCACGACGGGTCGGACGAGCGTGTCTGGCGGCGCGGTGGAGAAGCCGCCATTCGTCTCGTCCGACCACTGCATCGGCGTGCGAACGGAGTTACGCTCGGGCAGCGAGAGATCGTCCCCCATTCCGATCTCCTCGCCGTACCAGAACACCGGCGTTCCGGGTAAGGCGAACATCAGACTGTAGGCGAGCTTAAGGCGGCGCGCGTTTCCGCCGAGCATGGGCGCGAGGCGGCGCCGGATGCCGCGCTCATACGCCTGCATATGAGGCTCGGGCCCGAACGCTGCGAAGCATTCCGCGCGCTCTTCGTCCGAAAGCCGCCCCAGATCGAGCTCGTCGTGGTTCCGCAGGAAGCTCGCCCATTGGCTCTTGGGCGGGATCGCCGGCGTTCTCGCCATCACCCGCCGGATCGGCTCGGCGTCGCCGCGCGTCAGCGCCAGATAAAGGTGCTGGTTCAGCATGAAATTGAAGATCAGGTGCATGCGGTCGCCTTCGGCGCCGAAGTACTCCTCCACCTGCTCCATGAGAATGTTGGCTTCGGCCAGCATCACGGCTTCGGCCTTACGCCAAGCGAGGAAGTCGCGGAGTTCCGTTAGGTAGCCGTGCGGATCATCCTTCGGCTGCCGGTCTTTCGGCAGCCCGCGGTACTCGATTAGGAAGGGAACGGCGTCGATGCGGAAGCCGGACACTCCGAGCTGGAGCCAGAACCCCATCACCTTCTCGATCTCGGCCTTCACCGCAGGATTGGCGATGTTGAGATCCGCCTGGTGCTTGTAGAAACGGTGCATGTACCAGGCGCCAGCGACCTCATCATAGGTCCAGGTTGTGTCTTGGACGCCGGGGAACACTGTGCCTTCGTGGATATTCTCCGGCTTTTCTTTCGACCAGACATACCAGTCACGGTACGGTGACTCCTCGTCCAGTCGCGCCTCCTGGAACCACGGATGGTCGATCGAGGTGTGGTTGGCGACGAGGTCCACGATGACGCGCAGGCCCCGGTCGCGCGCGGCGTGGGTGAAGGCGACGAAGTTTCCGAAACTGCCGACGCGCGGATCGATCCCGTAGAAATCGGTGACGTCATAACCGTTGTCGCGGTTCGGGCTCGGATAGAATGGCAGCAGCCAAACGGCGGTGCAGCCCATCGCTTCGATGTGGTCGAGCCGGTCGGTGAGCCCCTGGAAGTCGCCGACGCCGTCGCCGTTCGAATCCATGAATGTCTCGACGTCGAGGCAGTAGATGACCGCGTTCTTGTACCAGAGATCGAGCATCACCAGGGCTCAAACAATGCATCGGGCGCGCCACGTTTCCGGGCTATGGCGCGCGGACGACGATTCCGCACGCCGAGCATGAAGCCGAGCGCAGCGATCCCCGCTCCGGCCCCAAGCGCTGTGACAACGAGGATGGTGCGAGCGCCGGCTTCCGAAACGGCGCTCACATGACGACACGAGCGGTTGCCGAAACGGCCGTGCGTTCCTGGATCGCCCGGCGGCGCGTCGAACAGATTGTCCGGCCGCGCCCGTGCTGGCTCGTCTGTCATCTGGCCGCGCCAAGCGCGCTCGGCCGCGAGCCGATCGAGAAGGGCAGGCGCAGCAAATGAGCCGAGAATCGCCTTCACGGTCGGGCCGCCCACCCAAAGCTCGCGGGGTGCCTCGACGGCCGCACGGAAGATCGCTTCAGCGACCGTTTCGGGCGCATGGATGGGCGGCACCGGCTGGAGCCGGCGCGGCAGCCGGCTGCGCGCCCAGTCGAATTGCGGTGTATCGACCGCTGGCAGTTGCACCATCGTGAGCCGGATCCGGCTCTGTTCGTGCAAGAGCTCGCACCTCAGCGCATCGGTGAAGCCCCGGACGGCGAACTTGGCGGCGCAATAACCCGATTGAAGCGGGATCGGGCGATAGGCGAGCGCCGATCCAACCTGGACGATTGTGCCTTGGTTGCGGGGGCGCATGTAGCGCAAGGCCGCGAGCGTCCCATGGACCTGTCCAAGATAAGTCACCTCGGTGATGCGCCTGATCTCCTCGGCAGTGATCGTTGCTATGGGCGAGTAGACCGTCGCCATCGCGTTGTTCACCCAGACGTCGATCTTGCCGAAAGCCTTCGCGGCCCGGGAGGCCGCTTCATCTATGGCCGAAGCATTCGCGACGTCAGCCGGCAGTACCAGCACGCGCCCACCGGCTCGCTCCACGTCACGCTCGGCGCCATGCAATCTCTCGCGGCCGCGCGCGATCAGCCCGATCGACCAGCCCCGGTTTGCGAATGCGATCGCCGTTGCGCGCCCGATGCCGGCGGAAGCGCCGGTGATGACCACACTGGGTTCACGGGACGAGTCGCTTGCCTTCACCCGTGAGACTCCGGTCCAGGCGAGGTATCTTCAAATGACGTGCAAGGATGCTGAATGTTCCCGACGCTCGCGCAGTGAACAACATCGAGGTCCGCTTCTGGCACATTCCAGCCGGATCTCCACGAGGAGACGGGGCAGAATAGATCCGTCGGATCGATGTCTCAAGCCAACGGCAGCTTTCCACGGTCCCTTTCTCAAAAGCCGCCAGTCCGCTTTCGGCCAGTTTCGGACGTTGGCAACTGTGCTTCTTCTCAAGCCTGCTTCCCGCGAAGACAAGGTGGGTGAAGCCCAGTGATTCGGCTCCTGGACGTGCTCTCGGTAACCAAGCGGCCTTCCGGGTCCGTGCACAGCATGCCCCAGCGCCGGAGCTGCTACTTCGATGTGATCTCCTCGATATGTCGTCCCCATTCGTCCAATGCTGCTTTGCGCTCGTGCATGAACTCGTGCCGTTGGTACACCGCTGCGACCCCGGAAATCGTTCCGGCTGTGTGGTTCAGGATCTTGTCCGCGACATGAGGCGCCACACCGAGCCGCGCCATTCCTGATACAGCGGTCCGCCGCAAGTCATGCAGTCTCCAACCAAACACCTCGGCTTGTTTGTCGAGTTCCTTCTTCGGGTTTGAGAAGTTCGTAAGCGCCTTCTGGCCCTTCCCGAACACGTACGGGCTAGCTCTCGGCCTCCCGGCGATCAGTCGCCCGGCAGGCTCCGACAAGTGAATGATATGCTGCTTTCCATACTTTGTGCGTGAGCCCGGTAAGGTCCATAGCCGCTTGTCGAGGTCGAGCTCGTCCCAGCTCATTTTCGCGACTTCCTCACGCCGCTGGGCCGTCAGCGCGAGAAGCTCGGCAACGCCCCCATAGGCATGGCCCATACGGCGCGCCGCCTTGACCACTCGAGCGAGCTCATCATCTGTCAGGATGCGATCTCGCGCGGTCTCTCGTGTGGGCTGCTTTACACCTTCACAAGGCGAACGGTCGATGATCGCCTTTCCCACGCACCAGCCGAAGAAAGTCTTCGCCACTTTCAGCGTCTTGTTGGCGGCTACCGGCGCACCGCGATCGACGATCTCGCTCACGAGTTCGATGACATCTCGCCGCGTGATCTCGTGGACGGAACGCGGCGCCCAGCGGCCCACGATCTCGCGCTTCAGAATGCGGCTGATCTCACCCGCAGAGCGCCGCTTCGAAACATGCTGCTTGATGAACGCGTCGACGAGATCATCGACACGATCAGCGACTAGCCGTAGACGCGCCTCGCGCTTCTCGGAAGCCGGATCCCGCCCCTCTGTGCGGGCGACCAGCACCCGCTGAGCCTCGTTGCGGGCGACATGCAACGTGACGCGGCCGTAAGGCCCGATAGTGTACTTACGAAGGCGGGATCCGGCTCCGGATGTCCGATACAACACCACAAATACCTTCCGCCCTGCTGGCGTGACCTTCACTCCAAAGCCCGGCAGGGATTCGTCCCAGTAGACCTGCTCCGAAGAGGGTGTTGGGAGCGCATCGATGGCGGCTTTTGGTCAGCCGGGTTCGAGGCATCTATCGCTACCTGGAGTCCAAATAGGTAACGATAGAGAGACAACACGGAGCATTTCAGTCAATGCCGATCCGACGTGTATGTAGCGATTTCAAACGCTTATCCACCACCATCCATGCCGGGTCCACGCCCGCGATACCTATGATCGAGAACCTTGCGGGAGAGGGCAAGTCGACGAAGCCGACCGGGTAAAGGGTCGTCCCGGACGCGCCGCAGCGCGTAGCGGTGCGGCGCAGATCCGGGACCTCGGCCGGGCGGAGGAACGTGGGTCCCGGCTCTGCGCCGCCGCGCGGCTTCGGCCGGGACGATCACTGCAAAGGGTTTGCGCAACCCTGTGACCAGTCCTAGGGTCCCTGCGCCGGCGCGTGTCGGCCAAGAGCCAGAATCCTCCGAGGAACGCCGAAGTGCCTTCGAGTTCGGCAGCGCAGCCGCCCGCAACGTTTTCCGTCCGCGTCTGGCGCGGGGCGGCGGAGGGGCGGTTGCAGCGCTACGAGGTTCCCGCCGCCCCGAGCCAGACCATCCTTGACCTCGTGACCTACATCCAGCGCGCGCTCGATCCGACGCTGTCCTACCGGTTCGCCTGCCGGGTCGGCATGTGCGGCTCCTGCGCCATGACCGTGAACGGGCGCCCGCGCTGGACCTGCCGCACCCACGTCGCGAAGGTCGCAGGCGAGGGCGAGGTCACGATCGAGCCGCTCAAGAACATGCCGGTCGTGAAGGACCTTACGGTCGACATGCGCGAATTCTTCGACAAATGGGCGCGCGCGAGAGGCGCCTTCGTGCCGTCGGAAGATGCCGCAAGGGACTTCGCGGTCGTGCCGCCATCCTCGCCCGAGCGCGTCGAGGCCGATGCCGCGATCGAATGTATCGGCTGCGGCGTCTGCTATGCGGCCTGCGACGTGGTCGCGTGGAACCCGGACTATCTGGGCCCGGCCGCGCTCAACCGCGCCTGGACCCTCGTCAACGACCTGCGCGACGACGGCCAGCCGGAGCGCCTCCTCGCGGTAGCGGGCGACGCCGGCTGCCACGCCTGCCACTCCCACGAGAGCTGCCGCACCTACTGCCCGAAATCCCTCAACCCGACCGCCTCGATCGCCGGGCTGAAGCGCGCGACCGCCCGCGCCGCTCTGCGAGGCGAGCTGTGAGCGCCTACGCGGGCCGCACGCGATCCCAGATCCGCTGGGAGGCGCGGCTGTGGGTGGCGCAACGCGCTTCCGCAATGGTGCTCGCGCTCTGCGTCCTCGTCCATCTCGCGACGATTGTCTTCGCCGTGCGCGGCGGCCTCTCGGCGGGCGAGATTCTTTCCCGCACGCGCGGCAACGGCGCATGGCTCGCCTTCTACGTGCTGTTCATCGCGGCCGTCGCGATCCACGCTCCGATCGGGCTGCGCACCATCTTCGCCGAGTGGCTCGGCTGGCGCGGCCGCTCCCTCGACATCGCGGCAGCGCTGTTCGCGGTCCTCATCGCCGCTGCGGGCTTGCGCACCGTGCTCGGGCTCTATGCATGAGCGCGCTTGCCGCCTCTTCGTTTCGGCGCCGCACCCATCCGGCCTATGTCGCCTTTCTGGTGCACCGGCTCTCGGGGCTCATGCTCGCGTTGTTCCTGCCGCTGCATTTCTGGGCTTTGGGCCAGGCGATCGAGGGCGAGGCGCGGCTTGAATCCTTCTTGCGTTGGACCGACAACCCGCTGACCAAGTTCGCCGAGCTCGGCCTGGTGGTGCTGCTTGCGGCGCATCTCGGCGGGGGCCTGCGGCTCCTGTTCATCGAGCTCGTCGGCTGGCGCGACTGGCAGAGCCGGGCGATCGCCTTCGCTTTCGCGCTCGGCCTCGCCTTCGGCCTTCTCTTCCTGTTGAACCTCGGAGCATGACCATGCTCGCCGATGCCGATCTCTTCACCGTCGACTACGCCGAGATCGAGGAGGTCGCGAAGGAGCTCTACATCCGGGCGCTCAAGATTCTGCCGCCGCAGGTCAAGCGCGGCTTCGACCGCCTCAGCCGCGACGAGGATGACGCCACCGCCAAGACCATCCTCGGCACCATGGTGGAGAACATCAAGGTCGCCGAGCGCACCCGAAACCTGCTCTGCCAGGATACCGGCATCCCGATCTACAACGTCATCATCGGGGGCGACCTCCGCGTCGACGGCATTGCGCTCAAGGCCGCGATCCGCCGCGGCGTCGAGCGCGCGACGCGCGAGCATCCGCTGCGGTCCTCGGTCGTGCATCCGATCACGCGCATCAACGAGCAGAGTTCCTGCGGGCGGCTCATCCCGGTCATCAACATCGATTTCGACGATTCGCCCCGGCAGCTCAGGATCGAGATGATCCCGAAAGGATCGGGCTCCGAGAACGGCTCCTTCCTCAAGATGCTGATCCCGGCCGACGGCGTCGACGGCATCAAGGCCTATGTGATCGACCGCGTGATCGAGGTCGGCGGCCGCGTCTGCCCGCCGACCATCGTCGGCGTCGGCATCGGCGGCACCTCGGATCTGTGCATGCACCTCGCCAAGGTCGCCGCGACGCGCCCGCTCGGTTCCGCCTGCGAGGATCCGGAGGGCGAGAAGCTCGAAAAGATGCTGTCGATCGCGGTCAACAGCCTCGGCATCGGGCCGCAAGGCCTCGGCGGCCGCGGCACCGCCTTTGCGGTCCATGTCGAGACCGCGGCGACCCACATCACGATGAACCCGGTCGCGGTCAACATCCAATGCCACTCGGCACGTCGGGCCTCGGCGGTGATCTCGGAGGAGGGAGTCGAATATGGCTTCTAGCCCTCCACTGTCATCCTGGCCGAAGCGCAGCGAAGAGCCGGGATCCGCGGACACGTGCCGGCGCCATGGATCCCGGATAGCCGCTACGCGGCTTCCGGGATGACCGGGGGGAGAGCGATGACTCACCATGTCCTCGAGATGCCGATCGACGAGGCCCAGGCTCGGGCGCTGCGCGTCGGCGACACCGTCACCCTCGAGCGCACGCTGTTCGGAATCCGCGACGCGACCCAGATCCACATGTTCGATCGCGGCCGGCGCACCCGCTTCGACCTGAAGGGTTATGCCGTCATCCACACCGCCCCCAACGTGCGGCGGGTCGAACGCTCGAACGAGCACCCGGCTGGGTTCGCGCCGGTGTGCATCGGCACCACCACCTCGCAACGCATGGAGCGCTTCACGCGGCCGCTCATGGAGCGCGAGGGCGTGCGGATCGTCATCGGCAAGGGCGGCCTCGGCGACGCCTCCCGTGCGGCCTTCCAGGAACTCGGCGGGGCCTATCTCGCCATCGTCGGCGGCGCGGCGGCGCTCGAGACCACCTGGATCACCGCTATCGAGGATGTCGACCTCGAGGACCTCGATCCGGAATGCCTGTGGCGCTTCGCCATCCAAGGCTTCGGCCCGATCCTCGTCGCCATGGATGCCCATGGCGGCTCGCTCTACGACAAGGTCCGCGAGACCGCGGAGTCGCGCCGCGCCGCCGCGCTCGCCGCGATGGGCGTTTCGCAATGACTCCGAGGCCGCGCATCTTCCCTCCCCCTTGCGGGGAGGGCCGACTCGGCCGAAGGCCGAGCGGGGTGGGGGTCGCGGGCATAGAGCGCGGTGCGGGTAATACGGGCGCACTGCATCAGCGACGGAGCATAAGCGGCCGCGCCTCGCCTGCGCCCGCGACCCCCACCCCTACCCCTCCCCGCAAGGGCGAGGGGATTTGCGCCGGCGCTTCATGATGGGCGCTGTGCCCACCCTCGACACCGACATCCTGATCCTCGGCGCCGGCGGCGCCGGGCTGTTCGCGGCGCTGCATGCGAAGAAGGCAGCACCCGAGCTCGAGGTCACGATTGCGGTGAAGGGGCTTCTCGGCAAATGCGGCTGCACCCGCATGGTGCAGGGCGGCTACAACGTCGCGCTGGCCCCGGGCGACTCGGTCGAACGCCACTTCATGGACACGATCGAGGGCGGCGGGTGGCTGAACGACCAGGACCTTGCGTGGCTCCTCGTCAACGAGGCGCAGCTGCGCATCCGCGAGCTGGAGAACGAGCTCGGCTGCTTCTTCGATCGCAACCCGGACGGCACGGTCCACCAGAAGGCCTTCGCCGGGCAGACCTTCGACCGCACGGTCCATAAGGGCGACCTCACCGGCATCGAGATCATCAACCGGCTCGCCGAGCAGGTGTGGCGGCGCGACGTGCTCCGTCTCGAGGACCACCGCGCCGTCGAGCTGATCCCGGCGGCCGACGGTTCGGGGCTCGCCGGCGTGCTGATGCTCGACATGCGCACCGGCGCACCGCTGCTCGTGCGTGCGAAGGCGGTGCTGCTCGCGACCGGCGGCGGGCCGACCATGTACAAGTACCACACGCCCTCCGGCGACAAGTCCTGCGACGGGCTCGCCATGGCGCTCCGCGCAGGCCTCCCTTTGCGCGACATGGAGATGGTGCAGTTCCACCCGACCGGCCTCCTCGCCGGCCCCGCCACGCGCATGACCGGCACCGTGCTCGAGGAGGGGCTTCGGGGAGCGGGCGGCCATCTCGTCGACGGCACCGGCGAGCGCTTCATGTTCGCCTATGACGAGCGCGGCGAGCGCGCGACGCGCGACGTCGTCAGCCGCTCGATCGAGGACCGCATCCGCAAGGGCTTCGGCACGCCGAACTGCGGGGTGTGGCTCGAGATGGCGCATCTCGGGCCCGACAACGTGCGGCGCGGCTTCAAGGGCATGGTCGAGCGCTGCGCCGATTGCGGCTTCGACCTCGCAGGGAGCCGGGTCGAGGTGGTGCCGACGGCGCATTATATCATGGGCGGCGTGGTCTTCGGAGCGGATTGCGCGACCCCGATGCACCGGCTCTTCGCGGCGGGCGAGGACACCGGCGGCGTGCATGGCGCGAACCGGCTTGGCGGCAACGGGGTCGCGAACTCGACCGTGTTCGGCGGGCTCGCCGGGGACGCGATGCCGCCTTTCGTGCGCGCGCATGGGGCGCACGCCGATCCCGACGCCGCAGCGATCGAAGCGGCGCTCGATCGCGTCGAAGCGCCGTTCCGCCGGCCCGCCGGCGACCTCAACGCCATCCGCGAACGCCTTTACGAGCTGATGTGGGACGATGTCGGCATCCTGCGCACAGGCGAGACCCTGACGCGCGGCCTCGCCGCTCTCCACGAGCTCGATTCAGCCCTCGACGCCGCGGGCGTTGCCGACGGCAATCGCGCCTATAACCTCACCTGGCACGATTGGCTCAACCTCAAGAACCTCGTTCTGGTCTCGAGGTCGATCGCCGCCGCGGCGCTCGCGCGGGAGGATTCGCGCGGCGCCCATTTCCGCGAGGACTTTCCTGAGACGAGCGAGCTCGCGGCTTCGCGTTACACGGTCGCGCGCCTCGAGGGCGAGCGCATCCCGGTTACGACCGAGCCGGTGCATTTCACGCGGGTCTTTCCCGGTGAGACCCTCCTGCGCGAGGCAGCCGAGTGAGCGCGGCGCTCGGCGCGCTTACCCTCAAGCTCCTCGGCGTCCTCTGGCTCGGCGCCTTTCTCGGCGCGCTCGCGATCGGGGGTGCGGGCTTTGCCTTCGCGCTTGTCGCCTCATCGATCTGGCTGCACGCGCTGCCGCCGCTGCAGACGGCCGTGCTGGTGCTCGCGAGCGGCGTCTGCTTGCATCTGTTCTCGATCTGGCTGATGCGCAGGACGCTCGAGCCCGGCCGGCTCTGGCCCTTCCTGATCGGCGGCGCCGTCGGCATCCCGATCGGCATCTCGCTTCTGACCCTCAGCGACCCCGGCGTGCTGAAGCACGGGCTCGGCTTCTTCCTCCTCGCCTATGGCCTCTTCGCCCTGTTCGCGCCGCGCCTGCCGCACGTGCCGCATGGCGGGAGGTTGGCGGACGGAATCGTCGGCTTTCTCGGCGGCATCCTCGGCGGGCTCGGCGGGTTCTCCGGGGTCCTGCCGACGATCTGGGCGCAGCTGCGCGGCTGGTCGAAGGAGACCATCCGCGGCGTCTGCCAGCCTTTCATTTTCCTCGCCCAGCTGACCTCGCTCGCGCTCCTCGGCGGCATCGCGGTCGACAGCGCGAGCGTGCTGATGTTCGCGCTGACCATTCCGGCGCTCGCGACTGGGTCGTGGGTCGGCTGGCTGATCTACGGCCGCCTCGACGAGCGTCGCTTCCGGCAGGCGCTTGCGGCCTTGCTCGCGTTGTCGGGGCTCGTTCTCGTGCTATGACTCGGCGATCTGAAAATAGTCCTTGACACCTCCGGAACTTTGTCCTATAAAGGTGTATCCCGTCCGCCGGGGGACGCTCTCGCGAGGCGTCGTTAGGGTGGGACGGGAGCGGCGCCTGCGGTCGGAGGGAACGTGACCTCCGGGCTCGGGAGGCCCAAGGCCGGTTCGGGTTCTTCGCGCAAGCGCAGCGCCCGTCCATGGAGATCCGCTCGCCCCGTACAAGAACGGATACCATTGAAAATATTGATCTTTTTGCCTGCTGCGGGGTGTTTGTACCCAGTTTTGTGCCCAGTCTTTCGGGAGCTTCACACCCAGCCGATCTCGCGCCAGCCGCAGACCGGGCAGTGAGCCTGCCAGCCACAAGCTTGACCATAGCGTAATTGCGAGGCAAGGCTAGGCCAGGATGGGTAGCAACGGAGGATCATCATGAAGCGTATCGTTCTTGCGACCGTCGCACTCGTTGTTCTTCCATCTATCGCGTATTCAAATTGCGGCGGGAGTAGCTGCGCAGTGGGCGGCTCCGGCACCGGGGGCCTTAGCTCCGGGGGTAAGGCGCAGGGTTTTCGTGAAGAGGCCGGGTCCTTCACCAATTCCGGAAATGCCGACGCGGGACGACTGACGATCCAAGGTGGCTCCGGGACCGTCAGCGGTACTTTGCGTGACGAAGTTTTTAGAGGGCTCGGAACTGGCTTATTGGGAGATTGGTCAGGTCAATGTGATGAAGAGGATTTTCCGGGCGACTGTCCGCCATGAGCAGCCCAAGCATGCCACGGGTGCACGGCTGACGCCAGATGTGCCCTTAGCTATGGCGAGGCGCGGGAGGCGTTACCGGTAACGCAGGGCGGAAGGTAAGGACAGGCAACAGCTTACCTACGATGCAATTGCCGGTTTCGACGGGGTTGCGTCGAGCGCCTCGCCTGCGCTCGACGATCATCGCCCCCATTGCGAGCGCCGCGTCGGCGATGCGCTGAAAGACACGGCAGAGAGCTGAGGCTCCTCAGTGGCGCGTGTTAGGCTTGGCTTCTAGGTCCTTCAGCAGCTCCTCAATCGCCGCTTCGATCTCTTCCTCCGAATGGCCCTTGGCCTGCATAGCGCGGGCCACGTTCGCGATCACTTCGGCAACGCGCTC
>JAQSWQ010000047.1 GCA_029266525.1 Microvirga sp. | reverse complement strand
CGGCCGCGACCGCGAGGCCCGCGAGCGGCGCCCATAACGCCGGCCGGCCCTCCGCGGCGAAGTACAGCAGCACGCCGCAGCCGAAGCCGACGGCAAGCCAGGGAAAGAGCCGCCGCTGCTCGACCTCCTGCGCGACGCAAGCCTTCAGCCAGCCGCGCCAATCGACGATGCGCACCGTGCCGGCCGGGCGGAACGCGCCCGCGAACCCGGCGGCGGCCCGTGCCGCGGCCCCCGCCCTTGCTTCCCCGCCCCTGCCGGCCATCGCCTCGACTTCACCAAGAGCAGACCCTAAATGCTATACGCAACCTCGACGGCGCGAACAGTCCCGCTTCGCCCGCCGCTCAGCCCTTTCCAGATGCCCGACACCGTCGTCACGCGCTTCGCCCCTTCTCCGACCGGCTTCCTTCATATCGGTGGGGCCCGCACCGCCCTGTTCAACTGGCTTTTCGCCAGGAAGCACGGCGGCCGGATGCTCTTGCGCATCGAGGACACCGATCGCGAGCGCTCGACCGAGCCCGCGATCCAGGCGATCCTCGACGGGCTGTCCTGGCTCGGCATCGGCTGGGACGGCGAGGCCGTGCATCAGTTCGCCCGCGCCGCGCGCCACAAGGAGGTGGCGGAGAGCCTGGTCGCCGCAGGCAGGGCCTATCATTGCTACGCCACGCCGCAAGAGCTCGAGGAGATGCGGGAGAGGGCGCGCGCCGAGGGCCGTCCGATGCGCTACGACGGGCGCTGGCGCGATCGCGACCCGGCCGAGGCTCCGGCCGGAGCCAAGGGCGTGATCCGGCTTCGGGCTCCGAGCGAAGGAGAGACGATCGTCGAGGACAAGGTCCAGGGCCGGGTCGTGTGGCAGAACAAGGACCTCGACGACCTCGTGCTGCTGCGCTCGGACGGCACGCCGACCTATATGCTGGCGGTCGTCGTCGACGACCACGACATGGGCGTCACCCACATCATCCGCGGCGACGACCACCTCACCAACGCGGCGCGGCAGACGCAGATCTACCAGGCGCTCGGCTGGGACGTGCCGGCGATGGCCCATATCCCGCTGATCCACGGGCCGGACGGGGCAAAGCTCTCGAAGCGCCACGGCGCGCTCGGCATCGACGCCTATCGCACCATGGGCTTTCTGCCCGGAGCTTTGCGCAATTACCTCGTCCGGCTCGGCTGGAGCCATGGCGATCAGGAGATCTTCTCGACCGAAGAGATGATCGAGGCCTTCTCGCTGGATCAGGTCGGGCGCTCCCCGGCACGCTTCGATTTCGCCAAGCTCGAGAACCTCAACGGCCACTACATCAGGCAATCGAGCGATGAGGAGCTCGTGCGTGCGATCGAGACCATCCTGCCCGCGCACGGCCCGGCGCGCGGGCTCGGGCGCGAGCTCGACCCGGAGCTGCGCGCGCGGCTCGTACAGGCCATGCCAGGGCTCAAGGAGCGCGCCAGGACGCTCATCGAACTGCTCGATGGCGCCAGCTATCTCTACGCGCAGCGCCCCCTCGCACTCGACGAGAAGGCCGCCCAGCTCGTCGCGAATGGCGGCCGCGAGCGCATCGCGGGTCTCGTGCCGCGGCTCCAGGCGCTTTCCGAATGGAGTGCGGAAAGCACGGAGGCGGCGGTGCGCGGCTTCGCCGAGGAGCGCGGGCTGAAGCTCGGACAGGTGGCGCAGCCGCTGCGCGCAGCCCTCACTGGCCGCTCGACATCGCCCGGTCTCTTCGACGTCATGGCCGTGCTAGGGCGCGACGAGAGCCTCGCACGGCTTGGGGACCAAGTCGTGCCGGCGGGCCGCTAACCGCTCGCAGCTTCCCTTTCGGCGTGCTTGAATGCAGTGCAGCAATACGATACCGAAACCGCTCAATTCCGGAAGCGCCTGGACGCTCGGATGAGGTGGGATCGCGCTCCGGTCGCCGTCTGACGGGGTGATCCACGACGCTTCGTGCAGGGCCGGCCGGCGACGAAAGGCATGAACGTCATGAACGGCGCATCGAGCACGCTCATCGCTGACAACAAGCAGGTCGAGCTGGCGGTGAGGCCCGGCACGATCGGGCCGAGCGTCGTCGACATCTCGAAGCTCTATGCCCAAACCGGCATGTTCACCTACGATCCGGGCTTCACCTCGACCGCCGCCTGCGAGTCGCAGATCACCTATATCGACGGCGATGAGGGCATCCTTCTCTATCGCGGCTACCCGATCGAGCAGCTCGCCGAGCATGGCGACTTCCTCGAGACCTGCTATCTCCTGCTCTACGGCGAACTGCCGACCGCGGCCCAGAAGGCCGACTTCGATTACCGGGTCACGCGCCATACGATGGTGCATGACCAGATGAACCGCTTCTTCCAGGGCTTCCGGCGCGATGCCCATCCGATGGCGATCATGGTCGCTTCGGTCGGCGCGCTCTCGGCCTTCTACCACGACTCGACCGACATCTCGGACCCGCACCAGCGCATGGTCGCGTCCATGCGAATGATCGCAAAAATCCCGACGCTCGCGGCAATGGCCTACAAATATTCGATCGGCCAGCCCTTCGTCTATCCGCAGAACCATCTCGATTTCACGTCGAACTTCCTGCGGATGTGCTTCGCGGTGCCGGCGGAGGAGTACAAGGTCAACCCGGTGCTGTCGCGGGCGCTCGATCGCATCTTCATCCTCCACGCCGATCACGAGCAGAACGCCTCGACGTCGACTGTGCGCCTCGCGGGCTCGTCCGGCGCGAACCCGTTCGCCTGCATCGCCGCGGGCGTGGCCTGCCTTTGGGGGCCGGCGCATGGCGGCGCGAACGAGGCAGCACTCAAGATGCTCGAGGAGATCGGCACGCCCGACCGCATTCCGCTCTACGTCAACAAGGCGAAGGACAAGAACGACGCCTTCCGCCTCATGGGCTTCGGGCACCGCGTCTACAAGAACTACGACCCCCGCGCGCGCATCATGCAGAAGACGACCCATGAGGTCTTGAACGAGCTCGGAATCAAGGACGATCCGCTGCTGGACGTTGCGATCGAGCTCGAGCAGTTCGCGCTGAAGGACGAGTATTTCCTGGAGAAGAAGCTCTATCCCAACATCGACTTCTATTCGGGCATCACCCTCAAGGCGATGGGCTTCCCAACCTCGATGTTCACGGTACTGTTCGCGCTTGCCCGCACGGTCGGGTGGATCGCGCAGTGGAAGGAGATGATCGAGGATCCCTCGCAGAAGATCGGCCGCCCGCGCCAGCTCTACACCGGCGCGACAAGGCGAGATTACCTGACCATCGCGCAACGCGCATAGCGACGACGGCGGCGCTGCGTCTGCGCGCGAGAGTCCCGGAACCCGGCAAGCACCTTGCGGGGTTTCTCATTTGAGAGTTTCCTCAGGCCGGCCCGCCGGAGTCTCCGATGACTGCGCTCACAAGCTGCGCATGAATGCCGACGAGTTCATCGCCTGGGCGATGGAGCAACCCAGAGGCAGGCGCTACGAGCTCGTGGGCGGCGAAGTCATCGCGATGGCGCCGGAGCAGCTCGAGCACACTGAAGCCAAGGGCGCCGTCTATCGCGCCTTGCACGAGGCCATTCGGGCTGCAGGCATCTCGTGTCGGGCCTACACCGAGGGACCTACGGTTCGGGTCGATCCGACGACCGCCTATCAACCGGATTGCTTGGTCCGCTGCGGAGTTCCACTCGACCCGACGGGTGTCGAGATCGTCGACCCGATCATTGTGGTGGAGGTGGCTTCGCCGTCGACGCAAGCGCTCGATGCCGGCGCCAAGCTCGACGACTATTTCCGGCTGCCTTCCGTGCGCCACTACCTGATCGTGAAGGTGAAGAACCGAAGCGTCATCCACCACGCCCGGCGCGATGACGGGAGCATCGAGACGCGGATCGTCGGCTCCGGCCCGCTTGGCCTCGATCCGCCCGGCATCACGGTGAAGGTCGAGAGCTTCTTCGAGGATTGAGGCGCGCCTGCGCCGCTTCGCTTGCCGCGCGGCTGACGCGGCCGCACCCCCGCGATTGCCATCCCCCGCCGCCGCACCTAGAAGCGCCGGAAATCCCTCTCGCCGGACACTCCCATGGCGGACGTCGAGGATAAGCCGGCGCCCGAGGCGCCCGCCGCTCCCCCGATCCCGCCGGTGCGGGACGAGGAGGAGAACCTCAATCCGGACTTCGTCGCCGTCGTCGCCGCGGCGGTCGAGGCTGGCGCTGCCGACCGCGTCCGCGCGCTCACGGCAGACTTGCACGAAGCCGATCTCGGTGACGTGATCGAGGCGCTCGAGCCCGAGCACCGCGGCCGCCTGATCGAGCTCCTCGGCCGCGACTTCGACTTCACCGTCCTCACGGAGGTCGACGAGGCGGTCCGCGAGGAAATCCTCGACGATCTCGAGACCGCGACGGTCGCCGAGGGCGTGCGCGAGCTCGAATCCGACGACGCCGTCACCATCCTCGAGAGCCTCGACGAGGCGGAGCAGGCCGAGGTCCTGGAGCGCCTGCCGGCGCCCGAGCGGGTCGCCCTCCAGCGCTCGCTCCTCTACCCCGAAGACAGCGCCGGCCGGCGCATGCAGACCGAGTTCATCGCCGTGCCGCCGTTCTGGACGGTCGGGCAGACGATCGACCACATGCGCGAGACGCCCGACCTCCCGGACACCTTCTACGAGATCTTCGTGGTCGATCCGGGCGTCAGGCTGCTCGGCGCGGTGCCGCTCGACAAGCTGTTGCGCTCCAAGCGTCCGGTCGTGATCTCGGAGATCATGGACGACGACCCCGACCGGGTCGAGGCGACGGAGCCGCAGGAGGACGTCGCACGGGTGTTCCAGCGCTATAACCTCGTCTCGGCGGCAGTCGTCGACGAGGGCGGCCGTCTCGTCGGCGTGCTCATGATCGACGACATCGTCGACGTCATGGACGAAGAGGCGGACGCCGACATCAAGGCACTGGGCGGCGTCAAGGCCGACGAGGAGCTCTCGGACAACGTCGTGTACATCGTCAGGAGCCGCTTCCCCTGGCTTTTCGCCAATATGGCGCTCGCGCTCGTTTCGGCGACGGTGATCAGCTGGTTCGAGCATTCTCTCGAGAAGATGGTGGCGCTCGCCATCCTCATGCCGATCGTCGCCTCGATGGGCGGCAATGCCGGCACGCAGACCATGACCGTCGCCGTCCGCGCGCTCGCGACGCGCGAGCTCGGCCGGGCCAACGCCTGGCGCATCATCCGCCGCGAGCTCATTGTCGGCGCGCTCAACGGGCTGTCCTTCGCCATCATCCTCGGCCTGATCGCCGCGACCTGGTTCGGGATCAGGGACCTCGGCATCGTCATCGGGCTCGCCATGCTGACGGTGCTCTCGACCGCCGCGCTCGGGGGGATCCTGATCCCGCTCGCCCTCAACCGGCTCGGCGTCGATCCGGCGATCTCCTCGGGGCCTTTCGTCACCACCATCACCGACATCGTCGGGTTCTTCGCGTTCCTCGGGATCGCGACGCTCTGGTTCGGCTTGGCCTGAGCCGCTGCCCCAGGCGCCGTTCCTACGTGGCTTTCGGGCAACGCCTTTCGAATTCCTGATCTTGGCCGGTCAAACGGCTGTTAACCCATTCCGGGGCATCGATTAGGCCTCTGTTGCGTAAAGGCCTGCACCGATGCCCGGCTTGAGCCCGATCTCCGTCCCGTCCCGCCCGGGTTCCCGTGCGACCGCCGCAGCCGGCCTTATCGCCGGAGCGCTCGCCTTGGCATCCTGCGCCCAGCAGGTGGGCTACTATCCGGCCAAGGGCGACGTGAAGCCTCATCCCAACGTCGCGCGTGCGCAGACGCTGCCGATCCACGGCATCGACGTGTCGCGCTGGCAGGGCAGAATCGACTGGGCGGCCGTGCGTGCGGCAGGGACGCAGTTCGCCTTCATCAAGGCGACCGAAGGCGGCGACCACATCGATCCGCGCTTCAGCGAGAATTGGTACGGGGCTGCCCGGGCCGGGGTGCCGCGCGGCGCCTACCACTTCATGTACTGGTGCCGGCCGGCAGACCAGCAGGCGTCCTGGTTCCGCCGCAGCGTGCCCAGCGACCCGACCGCCCTCCCCCCGGTCCTGGACCTGGAGTGGAACGGCCATTCGCGCACCTGCCCGCGCAAGCTGCCGCGCGAGACCGCGCTTGCCGAAGTCAAGCTGATGCTGCGCGAGATGGAAGCCCATACCGGCAAGCGGCCGATCATCTACACCGACATCACCTTCCATCGCGACGTGCTCGAAGGCGAGCTCCACGACTATCCGCACTGGGTGCGCAGCGTCGCCGCCGAGCCGCATGAGCGCTACCGGAACCGGCAGTGGACCTTGTGGCAGTACACCACAACCGGCCGGGTGCCCGGGATCGGCGGCGACGTCGACCGCAATGCCTTCTACGGCAGCGCCGCGGACTGGGCGAAGTTCCTCGCGACCGACTGCGACCCCCGCCAGCATCATCGCCTGGCGGCCCAAGGCGCGTGCAACGGAAAATGATCGCCGCGGCCGCTTTGCCGGGCAAATCATAGCTCAGCGGCAGCTCGACCGTGTAGAGCACAGGGGCTTCGGCTTGCCGAGGGCTGAGATGTCGCCGCACAGCCCCGCTCCCGCTCCGGCGCTTGCCGCTCCTTCGACGGCCGCGATCCTCCGCCGCATCGTCGCGCTTGCCGCGCCGACGAGCCTGGTCGCGTTGCTGCAGGCCGTAGCGCAGCTCGTCGAGACCTGGCTTGCGGCCCGGCAGGGCACGGCGGCGCTCGCGGGCTGGGCTGTGGTCTTGCCGTTCGCGCTTCTCCTCCAGCAGACCTCGGCCGGCGCCATGGGCGGCGGTGTCGTCTCGGCGATCGCACGGGCCCTCGGTGCCGGGCGGCGCGACGAGGCCTCGGCGCTGGTGCTGCATGCTCTTCTGATCGCGGTGGCGGCGGGGCTGATCTTCGCGCTGGCGCTCGCCGTGTTTCCGCGCGCCGTGCTCACCTTGGTCGGCGGCGCGCAGGCGGCGGAAGCTGCGACCACCTACGCCGTCCTGCTGTTCGGGCTCGGCGCCGTCCCGGCGTGGCTCGCGAACACCCTGGCTTCCGTCCTGCGCGGCGGCGGCCGCCACGGGCTGGCGGCCCGGGTCCTGACCTTGGCGTGGCTCCTCTACCCGCCGCTCGCCTGGGCGCTGATGGAGCCGGCTGGCATGGGGCTCTCTGGCGCCGGCCTCGCCTTCGCGCTTGCGATGATCGCGGCGGCGGCCGCAATGGCCGTGGTGGTCTGGCGAGGCGGCGCCGGCTTCACGCCGAGCTTGCGTGCGAAGCCGAGCGCCGCCCTCTTTCGCCGCATCCTCTCGGTCGGCCTCGTCGCCTCGGCGCTCGCCTCGGTCGCGAACCTCACGACCATCCTGGTCACCGCGCAGATCGCCGCCTACGGCACCGCCGCGGTTGCGGCCTACGGCATCTCTGCACGGATCGAGTTCCTGCTGATCCCGCTGGTGTTCGGGGTCGGCTCGGCCCTGACCGCGCTCGTTGGCCGGGCGGTCGGCGAAGGCGACTGGGCGAGCGCACGGCGAATCGCCTGGACCGGCGCGGCGCTCTCCGTCGGGCTTGCGGCGCTCCTCGGCCTGCCGGCCGGCCTCGCTCCTGGCGCCACGGCGCGCGCCTTCACCGACGACCCCGCCGTCGCCGCGGTCGCGGCCCGCGCGCTCGCCTATATCGGCCCCGGGCTGATCGGCTTCGGAGTCGGCATGGCGCTCTATTTTGCCTCGATGGGAGCCGGGCGCATGCGCGGCCCGGTGCTCGGGGCGTTCTCGCGCATCGCGATCGCGGTCGGCGGCGGCTGGCTCCTCGCGCATCCGTTCGGCATGGGGCTCGACGGCTATTTCCTGGCCGTGGCGCTCGGCATCACCACCTTCGGGGCGTTGATCGCAGCATCGGTGCGGCCCGGCGTGTGGCCCGGCCGGAGCTCATGAGGTTTCCGCCTCGCCTGCGATCGTCTTGCGCAGGAAGCTGAAGCCGAGCGCCGAGAGGAAGGCGGCCTGCTCCTTGTTGGCGGCCCCGTGGCCGCCCTCGTCCGGCTCGTAGAAGAAGACCGTCTGCTCGAGCGCCATCAGCTTCGCCGCCATCTTGCGCGCGTGACCTGGGTGGACGCGGTCGTCGCGCCGGGACGTCACGAGCAGGATCGGCGGGTAAGCGCGGCCGGGCCGCAGATTATGGTAGGCCGAGAAGGCTTGCATGAAGGCCCAGTCCTCGGCCTTGTCGGGGTCGCCGTATTCGGCGATCCAGCTCGGACCGGCGAGGAGCTGCGTGTAACGGCGCATGTCGAGGAGCGGCACCGTGCACCAGATCGCGCCGAAATCGTCCGGGTACCGGGTCAGCATGTTGCCGACGAGAAGGCCGCCGTTCGAGCCGCCATAAGCTGCGAGCTGCTTTGGCGTGGTCACGCCGCGGGTGACTAGGTCACGGGCAACGGCGGCGAAATCGTCGTGCGACAAGGCCTTGCCCTGGCGCATGCCGGCCTTGTGCCAGGCCGCGCCGAACTCGCCGCCGCCCCGGATGTTCGCGACGACCCAGACATTCCCGTTCTCGAGCCAGATCTTGCCGATGCCGCCGAGATAGCCGGGTGTGAGCGCGACCGAGAAGCCGCCATAGCCGTAGAGCACGGTCGGCCGGGGCCCGTCGCGATCGCGCGCACCGATCATGAAATAGGGAATGCGCTCGCCATCGATCGACACGGCCTCGTGGCGCGTCACCACGAGACCGGCGGCGTCGAAGGCCGAAGGCGCTTCCTTCAGCACCTCGATCGCGCCGTCCGCCGCCACCAGCGCGAGCTTAGTGGGCTCGATGTGGCTCGAGATCGAGAGCAGCATCTCGTCGGTGCGCTCGAGCTGGCCGGCATCGAGCGGCCATACCGTGAGATCGGCGGCGTCCGGCAGTCCCGCAAGCGGCTCGATGCGCCAACCTCCTTCGATGGGCTCGGCGAGAAGGATCCGGCTCGCGAGATTGTCGAGCACGGTCAGGACGAGGCGGGTCTTCGCCCACCAGAAGCTCGAGAGGACCCGCCGCGGGCCGGGTTCGAACAGCACCGCGAAGTCGCGCCCGCCGGCGAGGAAATCCGAGAACGAGGTCGCCAGCAGCGTGTCGGCCGGATAGCTGGGGCCGCCAACCTTCCACTCGGTCTTGAGCTTCACGAGAAGCCAATTGCGCTCGACCTCGTGGGCGCTGTCGAGCGGCAGATCGATCCGCACCGGCTCGGCCTCGTCGCGCCGGAGGAAGGTCTCGCCCTCCTCGAAGGTGATCTGCCGGCGGTAGAAGACGCGCTCATAGCCCGGCTCGCGGTCGACGAAGGCCGCGGCCCAGATGTCGCTTTCGCTGGCCTCGAACTCCATCGCGGCTTCAGCGAAGGGCAGCCCGCGCCGCCAGCGCCGCACCGTGCGGGCGTAGCCCGAGGCGGTCGCCGCGTCCTCTCCAAGCGTGGTCGAGACGAGAAGGGTGTCGGCGTCGAGCCAAGCCGCGCCCCCCTTCGCCTCCGGCAGGAAGAAGCCGCCGTCGACGAAGCGCTTCGCGACGAGATCGAACTCGCGCATGACCACGGCGTCGGCGCCGCCGCGCGATAGGCTCACGAGCCCGAGGCGATGCTCCGGCTCGAAGGTGGCGCAGCCCTTCCAGACCCAGTCCTCGCCCTCCTCGCGGGCGAGCGCGTCGATATCGAGCACGGTCTCCCAGGTGGGCTCAGGCTTGCGGTATTCGTCGAGTGCGGTGCGCCGCCACAAGCCGCGCACATGCTCCTGATCCTGCCAAAAATTATAGACGCGTCCTCCGCGGCGGGTGATGAAGGGGATGTTGGTCGGGCGGGTGGAGATCTCGTAAAGCGCCGCCTTGTCGGCCTCAAAGGCCTCGTCGCACAGCGCCGCCCGGGTGATCTCGTCCTGCGCCCGCACCCAGGCGAGCGCCTCCGCGCCTTCGACCTCCTCGAGCCAGAGATAGGGGTCGGGCGCGTCGCCCCCGACATCGTTCATACGGGCAGGACTCCGGTGTCGAACGCTGCCGGTTATAGGACGCGTCCGACGCGGCCGCGACCCCCGGCACGCGTGACTCGGCATCCCCTGCTGCTAGAAGCAGGGCAGCACCACAGGGTCCGCGCCATGATCCCGAACGCCGCCCGCGACTTCAATTTCGACCTCGGCGAGACCGCCGACGCCATTCGCGAGACCGTGCGCGACTTCGCGCAGGAGAAGATCGCGCCGCGCGCCGAGGAGATCGACCGGACGAACCAGTTCCCGCGGGACCTGTGGCCCCAGATGGGCGCGCTCGGGCTGCACGGCATCACAGTCGAAGAGGAATACGGCGGCGCCGGACTCGGGTATCTCGAGCATTGCGTCGCGATGGAGGAGGTCTCGCGGGCCTCGGCCTCGGTCGGGCTTTCCTACGGTGCCCATTCGAACCTCTGCGTCAACCAGATCCGCCGCAACGGCAACGACGCGCAGAAGCGCAGATACCTGCCGAAGCTGATCTCGGGCGAGCATGTCGGCGCGCTCGCGATGTCGGAGCCGGGCTCAGGCTCCGACGTGGTCTCGATGCGCACCCGCGCGGACAAGCGCGGCGACCGTTTCGTCCTCAACGGCTCGAAGATGTGGATCACCAACGGGCCGGAAGCCGAGACGCTCGTCGTCTACGCCAAGACAGACCCGAACGCCGGCCCGCGCGGCATCACCGCTTTCCTGATCGAGAAGGGCATGAAGGGCTTCACGACCCACCAGAAGCTCGACAAATTGGGCATGCGCGGCTCCGACACCTGCGAATTGGTGTTCGAGGATTGCGAGGTGCCGGAGGAGAACGTGCTCGGCCAGTTCGGGCGCGGCGTGAACGTCCTGATGTCGGGGCTCGACTATGAGCGCGTCGTGCTCTCGGCGGGCTCGCTCGGCATCATGCAGGCCTGCATGGACGTGGTCCTGCCTTATGTCCACGAACGCAAGCAGTTCGGGCAGGCGATCGGCTCGTTCCAGCTCGTGCAGGGCAAGCTCGCCGACATGTATGTGACGATGAACGCCTGCAAGGCCTACGTCTACGCCGTCGCCCGGGCCTGCGACCGTGGCGAGACCACCCGCGAGGACGCCGCCGGCGCCATCCTCTTCGCCTCCGAGAAGGCGACGCAGAGCGCACTCGACGCGATCCAGCTGCTGGGCGGCAACGGCTACATCAACGACTACCCGACGGGCCGCCTCCTGCGCGACGCCAAGCTCTACGAAATCGGCGCCGGCACGAGCGAGATCCGCCGCATGCTGATCGGGCGGGAGCTGTTCGAGAAGACGGGGTGAATATCACCTTGGGAGCAGATAATCCGCTCGTGGCGGCACTTCGAAGTTCCGACTCCGCCTGCTCGCGAGTCGGCGACGCTGAACCGGCTCTCCCCCCTCACGCCGCCTTGAGCTCCTCGTCCTTGGTCTCGCTGCGCTGCAAGGCCGGGCGCTCAGCGAGGCGATCGATATAGGCCGTGAACTCGGGGCGCTCCGGGATCAGCTTGAACATCGTGCCCCAGCGCAGGGTCGAGCCGACGACGACGTCGGCCGCCGTGAACTGCTCGCCGAGGAGATAGGGCCCAGGCTCGACCGCCTTTGCCACCACGTCCATGGTGGTCTCGAAATCGCCATAGCCGAGCGTGCCGCGCGGCGCCTCCTCGGTGCGCTTGAAGGCGCGGTCCATGATCGCGGGCTCGATGCAGCTCGGGCTGAAGAAGAGCCATTTCAGGAACGGCCCGCGGCGCGGATCGCCGATCGGCACGGTGAGCCCGGCTTTCGGAAAGGTGTCGGCGAGATAGAGGCAGATCGCGGCCGCCTCGGTGATCACGACGGCCTTGTGCGTGATGGCCGGCACCTTCCCCATCGGGTTCACCGCGAGATATGCCGGCTCGCGGTTCTCGCCGCGATTCATGCTGAGGAGGCGGATCTCGTAGGGCTCACCGATCTCCTCCAGCATCCAATGCACGATTGAGGAGCGCGACGGGGCAATGTGATAAAGGACGAGGTCTGACATGGCGGCTCCACATGCTGAAAAGAGCAGCTTAGCCCAGCCTGCGAACAAATCAAGAACGATTTTCCACTCAAGGCGGCTCGGCGCTTGGTCGTCGGCTTCTAACCCGCCGTCGGAGCATACCTGACAGCCAAAACAAGCGTTTCGTTAACCCGCCATGCGTCGAGCGCGGGCCTGATCGTCCCCGGTCCCGCTAGCTCAAGCCGATCTTCGCACATAGATGCTGCAGTGCAACACAGCATGTCTCCCGGCGCCGAAGTGGAGCGCCGCAAGAAAAGGAAATCTCATGTTCGTATCCTGGATTCTGTCGCGCATCCGTGCCTGGCTCAGCTATCGCGAGACCGTGCGCGAGCTGTCGCAGCTCACCGACCGTGAACTCGACGACCTCGGCATCTCGCGCTTCGAGATCGAAGGCATCGCCCGCAGCCACACCGGCATCTGATCTCGACGTACGCGCGCTGTGAGAGAACGCCCGCTCGGCGCGCCTTGCGGAGACGCATTCCCCGCAAGAAACCGCGCGCGGCGCACGTCAGCGGCATTTCGACGAATCCTGCGTCAGATCGAGGACGGCCCAGCGCACCCGTCGATGTACGAAGAGCGGCGCGGCCGCGACCTCGATGACGGTCGCCTCGCGGGCGGCCATCTCGAGGCCGCGCGGCAGGGTGGGTGCCGCCACGGTCTCAAGGTTCCCCTCCGGCCCCCGGCCGAGCAGGCGCCAGACCGCGAAGCATCGGTCGCGGGTCCCGTCCCGGTGCGGCGGGCGAAGCGTTCGGTGGGAGTTGCCCGTCGCGATGACCCGAAGCTGCGGCAGGACTGCGCGCAGATTGCCGGCCTCGCGCACATCGGCGGCGACTGCGGTGCCGCGGTCGTAGCCGCGCGCCGCCATCTCGCGGGCGAGCGCTCCGTAAGGCAGATAGCCGGTGTTCGGGGGTCTGCCGAGGAGCGCATCGATGGTCGGGAGGGTCGCGCGGTAGAGGGTAAGCGCGAGCGTCGCCACGAGCGCGGCGCTGGCGATGCGCGGCAGCTGCGGAGCGGTGCCTTCAAGCGCCGCCGCCCGGCCGAACAGAATAATCGGCGCAAGGATGAGGAGCGGAGGCATGTAGTGGTCTGCGACGGTTGTTGCGCCAGTGGCGACGATGCCGAGCGCCGCAAGGGCAATGGCGACGCCGGTGGTCCGGCGCGCCAGTCGTTCGGCCATTCCCGGCGCACGCCCGCGTTTGGCGCGCGGATCGATCGCGCGCGGCATGAGCAGCGCGAGGGCGGCAAGCCAGGGTGCCATGAACTCGCAGAGGGACCAGCCGAGGCGGCCAAGGCCGATCGCCGCCCGCGCCAAGTGGCTCTGCGCTCCGGGGATCATGTGGGCGCGCACCACTGTCACCACGTCGCCCTGCACGGTCGCAAGCCAGGCGAGATAAGGCGCACACAGGGCCGCGGCGACGAGGGCTGCGACGACCATCCAACGCGAGCACAGCACGCGCCGGAGTTCGGGAATGCTGAGCCCGGAGATGAAGAGCCCGCCGAGGAAAAGCGGGAATGAGAACTTCGACATTAGCCCGCTGCCGAGCGCCAGTCCAAAGAGGACGGCCCTCCCGAGACCCGGCCGCGCGGCGAGGTCGACGAGCGCGACGAAGCTGCCCAGCGCCGCGGCGCACAGCACGAGGGTGTGGGTCCCCCAATGGTGGAAGGACCAGCCGAAGTAGGAGTGCAGGCTGAGAAGCAGCGAGCCGGCGGCCGCGAACCGCTCCGAGCCCGAGGCTCGCTCGACGGCTAGAAACGCGAGCCAGCCGATCAGCGCGACTAGGGCGAATCGGAGGGCGAGCTGGGAAGCCGCTCCCGGCCCGAGCGCCTGGGCGAGCAGCCAGCCGAGCTGGTCGTAGAGCGGCGGCTGGCGCAGGGTGTAGCCCCCGGCCAACTCCTGCGCCATCTCGACCGAGCGTGCCTCGTCGTAGCTCAACGTGGAGGAGGCCGTGATGCGGGCGAGCCCGAAGAGGGTCGCGGAAATGAGCCAGTAGGCGATCACACCCCGCCTGGTGAGCACGGGTTCGAGGTCGGCGAGGCGGGGAAACCTCATCGCGGTGCTGAGGCGAGCGACACCGGTCGACGGCCGGCAAGGCGGGGGGAGTTGTCGGCCAAGTCCATGGAATTTCGTGTTTCGGCAACTCCGCTAAGTCAAGACGAGCCCGAGGCCCGGAGCTCGACTGCCAGCCCTCGGCGCTCCGATCCATGCCGGCGCGCAAGCGTCGGGAGAAGCCTGCGCGGCCGATAAGGCCGGGGCGCGGGTGGATCGCATGCAGATGACGCTCGCCTCGATCTGCGCACCGCGCGCGCCACGCGACTCGAGATCCCGCCGGCACTGCTGGTGCGCGCCGACGAGCTCCTCGAGTAGGGGCTCGTAAACCAAGGCGGGCTAAGAAAGCGGCGGATCGGGGGACGTCCGATGAGAAGAGCTGCTTTCGTCGTCGCGCTTGCGCTCGCCTGCCAGGGCTGCTTCTCGCGCGAGGCCCCCGAGGCAGCCGCGCCCGTTCCTGTCGCGAATTGGGAGGCCGAGGCGGCGCGGCTGATCCGCACCCTCGACCTGCCGAGCCACCTTCAGGACAGCGCCCGCGGCTACGCCGCCCGCCGGATGGCAGAGGGCCTCGCGCCGAAGCCGGCGCTCGAGCAGTGGATCCGCGCGCAGCGCGACCGCGGCGCCGTCATCCGCTGCAAGGCGGAGGTCTCGGCGAGCGACGAGTGCATCGCGCGGACTTGACCCCAGTAATCAGCGCCCGCCGCGCGCAGTGCCGCGGCCGAGCCAGCCGATCGAGCTGCCCTCATTGCCCTGGCCTCCGCGATGCGGGTGCGCCGGATGCTCTGCGCCGCGACGAGGCTGGGCGGCGCGCTCCGTGCGCTGACCGCCCTCGCGAGCCTTCGCCGGATGGGCGGAATGGCCTCTACCGGGCTGCGCCTGGCGCTTGTGGCCCTGCTCCTCGGCCCGGCGGCCGGTATGCTGCGGCTTGTAGGCGCCGTCGCGGCGTCCATCTCGCGGACGGCCCGCGGCGGCATGCGGCTGCGCCGGGCGCGGAGCCTCGGCCGGCAGGGCGGCGACGCCCTCGGGGAGGCGCGCCACCGGCACCTTCAGCCGTGTGAGCTTCTCGATGTCGCGTAGATAAGCGCGCTCCTCGTCGTTGCAGAACGAGATCGCGATACCTTCGGCGCCGGCCCGCGCCGTCCGGCCGATGCGATGGACGTAAGATTCGGGCACGTTCGGCAGGTCGAAATTGATCACATGGCTCACGCCGTCAACGTCGATGCCGCGCGCCGCAATGTCGGTCGCGACCAGCACCCGGCACTGGCCGGAGCGGAAGCCGGCAAGCGCGCGCTCGCGCTGCGGCTGGCTCTTGTTGCCGTGGATCGCCGCCGCCGAAACGCGTCCAGCCGCGAGCCCGCGCACGACCTTGTCGGCGCCGTGCTTGGTGCGCGTGAAGACAAGGGCGCGCTCGACCGAAGGATCCTTCAGCACGGCCTGCAGAGCCGCGAGCTTCTGGCTCGTCGGCACGAACATCACCGACTGCGCGATGCGCTCGGCGGTGGTCGCGATCGGAGCCACCGCGACCTGCACGGGGTTTTTGAGGAAAGCCTCCGCTAGCGAGGCGATCACGGCCGGCATCGTCGCCGAGAAGAACAGCGTCTGGCGCTCGCTCGGCAGGAGCTTCACGATCCGGCGTAGATCATGGATGAAGCCGAGATCGAGCATCCGGTCGGCCTCGTCGAGCACGAACACCTCGACCTCGCGCAGCGAGAGCGAGCGGCGCTCGACCAGGTCGAGCAGGCGGCCGGGGGTGGCGACCAGGATGTCGACGCCGTTCGACAGCGCCCGCTCCTGCTTACCGATCGTCACGCCACCATAGGCGACCGTGACCGAGAGGCCGAGGTTGCGGCCATAGGTCTGAAAGCTCTCGGCGATCTGGCTCGCGAGTTCGCGGGTCGGCGAGAGCACGAGGGCGCGGCAGGCGCGCCGCTCGGGCCGCCGCTTCGCCTCCGCGAACTGGTGCAGGATCGGCAGCGCGAACGCAGCGGTCTTGCCGGTGCCGGTCTGGGCGATGCCGCAGAGGTCGCGCCCCGCCATGATGTGTGGGATCGCCTGTGACTGGATCGGGGTGGGGATCTCGTAGCCTTCGGCGTGAAGCGCCTTCTGGATGGGCGCAGAGAGGCCGAATTCGGAAAACTTGGACAAGGTCGTTCTTTCGACAGGGAGCGATGAGCGCGCCGGACGCAGCTTAGGCGCCGGTCGAAGCTCGACGGACGACCCGCGTGAAAAGGGCTGTCTGGGGGCGAGCGATTGAAGAACGAGGCCGGTCCGCACAAGCGGAACTCTCACGCGCCTCGCTCAAGCGACTCGGGAACCGAGCGCTGTCGCTGCGTACCTATGTGAGGCCGAATGGGGAAAAAGTCAATGAGCGCGGACGCTGGGGTTAGCCGTCAGTTCGCATCCCATCCTGCCCGCCCGAACTCAGCCGGCCGGGCGCGCGCAGTACGGCAATAAAAGCCCCCGTCCGCTGCGCGTAACCCCAAGAAGCCGAAGGATCACAACAGGAAATCCGTGGCGCTGAGGCTCGACACGCCGAGCATCATGATCTGGAAGTCGAGTGCTCCGTCGTTGTTGCAGTCACCGTGGAGCGTGTGGGTTCTCGAGTCGAACCGAAGCTCAGCGACAGAGCGGTCGTTCGCGACGAACGACTTGTCCGTGCCGACGAAGCGGAAAGAGACCGCCTGGACGCCGTCGGCAACGGGGTCGGCATCGAAGCCCCGAAACTCGAGCTTGTCCTGGCCCCGCACGAAGTCACTGACAGTATCGATGCAGGCGGCCGACAGGTCGGCTCCCGATCGGAAATCGGCAAGCGTCTTGAATGCGAAGACGTCGTTGCCTGCACCGCCCCACAGCATATCGGCGCCCGAGCCGCCCTGGAGGCGATCGGCTCCGCCATGCCCTTTGAGAACGTTGCCTGATTGATTGCCGATCAGAGTGTCGGCGCCATTCCCGCCCTCGGCGTTCTCGATCACGGCTCCCTTTGCGATGGTGAAGCCCCCCGCGATGCCCTTCACCCAGGACACGTACCCACCCGCGCCCGCGTCCCCTTCGATCAGGGTCGCAGCCCGAAGGTCAATGGTCGCTGCACCAGCGTTCAGGGGCGCCTTGATCGTGTCCATCCCGCCGGCGTCCCAGAGGCAGAACCAGCCGGTACCCGCAGCGTTCGCTTCAGGCAGCGTGTAGCTGTCGTCGCCGGCGTGATGGCTGGCATCCGTGCCATAGAGCTTCTGCATCGCGGCGATGTCGAAGGCGCCTGGCCCGATCTGGTAGCCCCAGTTCGCGCTCTTCGACGGCTGCCCGCTCCAGCCGTCGTTGTAGGTCATCGTCGTGAAGACGCCCTGGTTCAGGCCGTTTACGCCCGTCTTCGAAGCAGTCGCGCCGGGAAAGCCGGGCTCGGCATGCTGGGTCCCGTTCTCCCAATAGACGCCACCCTCGTCCCAGGGGTGATCGAGCCCGAAGAGGTGGCCGATCTCATGCAGGACCGTGACGTAACCATAGCCGCCGGGCGTCAGGCCACCGCTGGTCCAGCCGTAGCCCTCCTGATTGAAGACCGCGTAGCCGGGCGAGTAGGGCTGCTCCTCCTCACCATAGTATCCGTAGTTTGGGCCATAGTCGTTCGGCAGTTCGCTGAACCCGAGGACGCCGCGTTCGCCGCTCCAAAACTCCCGCATCCCGGCCTCGTTCGTCACCAGGAATTTGAAAGTGGCGGTCTCGAAGTCGGCAGCCGGCGCGAGCGTAAGGTTGGTCGGCGCGATCCAGGCCGCCAGCGCCACGAGGACAGCCGCCTGCTCGATCGGGAGACCCGCAACGGCGACGCGGTCGCCATTCGGCAGGAACGTATCCGCTGAAGCGATGGACCCGGTGTTCCAGCCGGTCGCCCGCAGGCGGTCCACCGTGCTCTCCGGGTCGTCGATGGTGTAGGAGCGCGCGCCGCCGAAGGCGAAGCTGATCGTGGTGCTCTCTGCCGTCCCGAACGGATTGGACGGCGTGAGCCAAAGCAGCGACTGAAGATAGTCGTTTTCGAGGCTCGCAACCGGCGTCGCGCTCGTTGCTGCGAGTTGGGCCGCTTTCGCCTGAAGCTGCTTGCGCATCGCATTCCCCCCACGGCTTTACGAGGGCGCCGGCCAGGGGCGGGCAAGCCCCCGTCCGGCCTCCCGGTCTCAAGCTCACACGAAGAAGTAGCCTTCGGCGTGGTTCACGGGAACGATTGCCTGCTCGTAGTCGCGGCTGCCCCAGTTGAGGAAGGCTACGGTGTCAAGCATGTCGTCCTTCGTGTAGTCGTAGACGCCGTTCTCGGTATAGGTGTCGGCACGCCACTGCACATCGGTCGCGAAGTCGACCCACTCCCCGGAATAGAGATGCAGGATGGCATCGGACTTGCCGTCTAGATTGACGTCCTTGGGCGCGTACCATTCATAGTCCGTCTCGAAGAGCTGGTAGCCGCTCGACTGCAGCGTCAGACCCCATTTCGTAAGGAGGGTCTGCTCGGCCGCGCTCACCGTACCGCTGCTCCCATCGAGACCGTTGATCATCGTCACCATCTCCGCTTCGCTGACCGGGATGCTGAAGAGGTGGATCGAGTCGGTCTCGTTCTTGTGGTTGACGCCGGCCGCGTTGAAGTCGCTGATCTGGTCCTTGCCCATCTGCCAAGCAAAGTTGAACTGATCGTTCCCCTTGCCGCCGACGAGGATGTCGTTGCCGGCATCGCCCCAGAGCTTGTCGTGTCCGTTGCCGCCGTTGAGGTAGTCGGGACCGAAGCGGCCGTGCAGCTCGTCGTCGCCGTCCAGACCGTAGAGGAAGTCGCCATTGTTCTTGTCGAAGGTGCCGAGGAGCGCCTTGGTGCCCTTGTCGTGGCCGCTCGTGCCGTATTTGACTGCCATTCTTGCTCCCTTTCGGACTCGCTAACGTTTGGCGAGCTGCCCGAAGCTGTAGAGTTAAACAAGGCCACACTCAATAGATCGTTGCTTGCGTACGGAAGAGTACATTGAAATGGTCAAGCTTAGCTGCGCCTCAGGTTGACTTGAATGTTGAAGACACCGCGCTGGAACAGACAACTTCTTGTAGAGGACCGCAGCCAACCGCACACAACTTTACGTGAGTTTGCGCGCGGCCCTGCAAGATGCGTCGGGGCGCGTGAGTCATGCTCCCGCGCTACTGGCCTTGCCTCGCCCGGCCACGCGCGCGACAAGGCCGCATGCTCCATGTCTCAGAGCTGACCTACCGCATCGGCGAGCGGGTGCTTCTCGATCGTGCGTCCTTCGCGATTCCGGACGGGGCGCGCGTCGGGCTCGTGGGCCGGAACGGCTCGGGCAAGACGACGCTGTTCCGTATCGTGCAGGGCGAGATCGCGCCCGAAGGCGGGCAGGTGACGCTGCCGCGCAACCTGCGCATCGGCGCGGTCGCGCAGGAAGCGCCGGACGGGCCCGAGCCGCTGATCGACGTCGTGCTCGCGGCCGACGCCGAACGTAGCGCCCTCCTCGCCGAGGCGGAGCACGCCGGGGGCTTGCGGCGGGCCGAGATCGAGACCCGGCTCATCGACATCGGCGCCCATTCGGCGCCGGCCCGGGCAGCCTCGATCCTGCACGGGCTGGGTTTCGAGGCGGAAGCGCAGGCGAGACCCTGCGCCTCCTTTTCGGGAGGCTGGCGTATGCGAGTCGCGCTCGCGAGCGTGCTCTTTACCGAGCCCGACCTCCTGCTGCTGGACGAGCCGACCAACTATCTCGACCTCGAAGGCACGCTCTGGCTCTACGACTACCTCGGCCGCTATCCGCACACGGTCCTGATCATCAGCCACGACCGCGAGCTCCTCGACACGGCGGTCGATCACATCCTCCATCTCGACCCGGGCAAGCTGGCGCTCTACCGCGGCGGCTACACCAACTTCGCCCGCCAGCTCGCCGAGAAGCAGGCGCTGCAAGCCAAGATGAAGGTCAAGCAGGAGGCCGAGCGCCGCCATCTCCAAGGCTTCGTCGATCGCTTCCGGGCCAAGGCCTCGAAGGCGCGCCAGGCACAGTCGCGGCTGAAACGGCTCACGAAGCTCGAGCCGATCGCGGCAATCGTCGAGGACGCGACGCTCGGCTTCGACCTGCCGAGCCCGGAGCGGCCTTTGAGCGCCCCGATCGTCGCGATGGAGAGTGTCGCGGCGGGGTACGGGGGACGCCCGGTGCTCTCGCGCCTGAATCTCACAATCCTGCCCGACGACCGTATCGCGCTGCTCGGGGCGAACGGCAACGGCAAGTCGACCTTCTGCAAGCTCGTCGGCGGGCGGCTCGCGCCCATTTCGGGCGAAGTGAAGCGCGCAGCGAAGCTCGTGCCGGCCTATTTCGCGCAGCACCAGCTCGACGAGCTGCGCGAAGGCGCGACGCCTTACCTCCACGTCGCCGAACGCATGCCGGACCGCCCAGAGGCGAGAATCCGCGCCCGCTGCGGACGCCTCGGTTTCCCAGGCGCAAAAGCCGACACGCCGGTCTCGGCACTTTCGGGCGGTGAGAAGGCTCGACTCCTGATGGGCCTTGCCGCCTTCGACGCGCCCCATCTCCTCATCCTCGACGAGCCGACGAACCATCTCGACATCGATAGCCGGGCGGCCCTCATGGAGGCGATCAACGACTACGAGGGCGCAGTCATCCTCGTCAGCCACGACCGCTTCCTGATCGAGGCCTGCGCCGACCGGCTCTGGCTCGTCGCCGCCGGCACCGTGAAGCCCTTCGATGGCGATTTGGACGACTACCGCCGCCTGGTTCTCGCCGGCGAGCTCGAGCCGGCGCACCGCTCGTCGTCCGGGCCGGCGCCCTACTCCCGCACGGACGATCGCCGCGCCGCTGCCGAGCGCCGCGCCGCGCTCGCACCGGTCCGCAAGAGGCTGGAGGCGGTCGAAGCCCGTATCGGGCGCCTTTCCGCCGCGATCGCCAAGATCGACGTGGCGCTCGCTGACGGCACCGCCTTCCGGACCGATCCCGCCAAGGCCGGGGAACTCGCCAAGAAGCGCGCCGAAGCGGCCGAAGCGCTCGCCGGCGCCGAGGAGGATTGGCTGGCGCTGAGCGGAGAATTGGAGCAGGCGACTGCCTGACGCTGCACAATCATGCGACATAGGAGGACGGAGATGAACCTGATCGTGTCCGCACTCGCGAGGCTCGCGATCACGGCGATGGCGCTCGGCGCCACCGCGGCCCAGGCCGCTGAGGTCAAGCTGATCGCATCGGCGGCCATGAAGGAGATCCTCGGCGAGCTCCTCCCGCTATTCGAGAAGGCGACCGGGCACGCAGTGAAAGCGACCTGGTCCGGCACCGAAGCAGCGACCAAACGCCTGAGGGAGGGCGAGACGTTCGATGTCGTCCTGATCGCCGGCGCGAATATCGACCGGCTCATGACGGAGGGACGGATCGTGGCGGGCAGCCGCGCGGACGTGGCGAGATCCGGGATCGGCGTTGCCGTGCGCGCCGGCCTGCCGAAGCCAGACATTTCATCGGGGGAGGCTGTGAAGAAGGCGGTGCTAGCGGCGAAAACCGTCGCCTATTCCTCGGGCCCGAGCGGCTTCTACCTCGCCGATCTCTTCAAACGCTGGGGCATCTCCGGGGAGATTCAGAGCAAGGTCATCCAGACCCCGTCCGGCGTGCAGGTCGGCGAGGTCGTGGCGCGCGGCGAAGCCGAGCTCGGCTTCCAGCAAGTGAGCGAGCTGCTGCACGTCAAGGGCATCGATTATCTCGGCCCGCTGCCGCCCGAGATCCAGCACGTGACGCTATTTTCCGCGGGCCTGCACGCGACAGCGGCGGCGCCCGCAGCGGCCGAGGCGCTGGTGAAATTCCTTACCCGGCCCGAGGCTGCTCCGATCCTTCGCGCGGCAGGCATGGAGCCGGGGTGATCTCGGCCGCGTCAAGCGATCGGAGAGCTGCCTAATTGCGCCCCGCCAGCGGGCCTTACGGCCCCTTCAGCCGGAAAACGCGGTCACGCCCCGGCCGCGACAAGCCCGGCGGATGAACCCTCCAACCCGCGGGGCCGTGTGCCGCCACCGGTGGATATTTCGAACCCTGCGGGGGTGTCTTGCGTTCCCCTGGGCAGGAGGGCTTGCCCATGCGCCGCCATCTCTTCCCCCTTGCCGTCACGCTGTCGCTCTCGGTCGCGGCCGCTGCTTTCGCGCAATCCGGCGGAGCAGGAGGTGGCGGCGGAGGCGCCAGCGGGGGAGGCACCGGCGGCGGAGCTGGCGGAGCTTCCTCGGGAGCTTCGGGCGGGACCACCGCGCCTGCCGGTACAGGCTCTACCGGCCCGGCCGGCACTACGGGCTCGGCGAGCGTTGGGGCTTCCGGGACGCCGCCCGGGGCGGTCTCGCCGTTGACCGAGGACGTTGCCGGCGGCAGCCGCGTGCCGCGCGCCCGTAGCGGGACCGAACTCGGCGTTCCTCAGCCTCGCGACGCCGCAGCGGCCACGGGCAGCATCGGCTCCCCGAACAGCAGCGTGTCCCCGAGCACGGTTGACCGCCAGAACGAGCGCGACCGCGCGCTCGACCGCTCGCTGATCCAGGGCGGCGGCATCTGCGATGGCTGCGGGCCAGGCGTTAGCCGGCCATCAGCCAGGTAAGCAGCAGCGGCACGGTGGCCATCGACAACAGCGTCGACAGCACCACGACGCCGGCGACCGCCTCGGGCTCGTTCCCCCAGCGCTGCGCGAAGAAGTAGTTGTAGACCGCGACGGGGTTCGCGGCCTGCAGGATCAGCACCGCCCTCAGATTGCCGGTGAGCCCGAGCGCCGTCGCAACGCCGATCCCGACGGCCGCGCCCATGCCGAGCCGCACGAGAGACACGAACAAGGCCCGCCCGAAGGCCGCGACCTTCAGCCGGCTCAGGGCCGAGCCGAGCATCAAGAGCATCAGCGGCACCGTCAGTGATCCGATCAGCGAGACCGTGGTGCCGGCCCAGGCCGGGAGCTGCACCTGCGCATAGGCGAGAGCGACGCCGATCAGAACGGCGTAGAGGATCGGCTGGCGCACGAGACCAGCCCAGTTCGCCTTCCCCGCCGCAATCATCTGGCCGAGCGTGAAATTCGCGACGGACGACACCGAGAAATAGGCGATGGCATAGCCGAGCCCCTCCGGCCCGAACGCGTAGAGCGACAACGGCAGGCCCAGATTGCCGGCGTTCGGGAACGAGATCGAGGGCAGGAAGGTGCGAAGGCTCAGCCCCGCGGCGCGCAGAATCATGGCGCCGATCGCCGCAAACAGCACGATGCAGAGGGCGGTCGCGCCGGCCATCGCGGCGAGCGCCTCGAAGGACAGCTTGCTTGTCTGGAACGTCGAGACGATCAGGCAGGGTGTGGCGACGTTGCCCACGAGCTCGGTCACGTCCTTCGAATTGAGCGGGTGCCCCCAGCGGCTCCAGAGGAAGCCGACTGCGGTCGTCAGGACGACGGGCAGGACAATCGAAAGGACGACAGCGATCATCGGAGCGTTGATTCCGGGCGAAGCGCAGGGGTTTTCTACGTCGTTAGCAGCCCGCGAGCCGCCCGTCCCAGCTGGTCCGGGGGCGCGTTCGTCAACGGCCCCGCTGGAACCCAACACGAAGCAGTCGGTTTCACGGTGGGTTCGGAGGGTTCGCACTTGGTCTCACTGCCTCGCCACCCCCTGATGGTTGCCGTTCCAGCGCTCCTCTTGGCTGCCGCCTCGACGGCGCTCGCGCAAGGCGCCTCGCAATGGGTCGATCCGCCGCCGGCCAATGCGCAGAGCGCGCCAGTGCCGGACAGCCCGAACATCAGACGGCCCGCGCCGGAGCCCGCCGCGACTCCGCCGAGACGCGCCACTCTCCCAAAAGCCTCTCCGGCGGAATCCCGACGCGCCGTCGCTGAGCCCGAGCCGGAACCCGCGCCGAAGCGCCGCAAACAGGCAAAACCCGCCGCCAAGCCCGCGGCTCCCGCCCGGACAGCGCGTTCTGAGCTGCCGGTGCGGTCGGGCTCCATCGCGGCCAAGCCTGCGCTTCGGGATATCGAAGAGGTCGCACCTCGGCGCCGCTTGGCGCGTCCGCCTGCGACCGGCAGGGTCGCCCATCCGAGCTTCAACTGCCGCTATGCCCGAACCGCAGTCGAGCAGGCGATCTGCGCCGATCCCCTCCTTGCCGCCAAGGACCGGCGCATGGCGCTTCTCTATGAGCGGGCAGGAGGATCGCGCTTCCGGCCGGTCGATCCAACGCAATGGGGTTGGCTCGCCGCGCGCAATGGCTGTGCCAGGGCGCCGCGCGGAGCGCTCGACGCCTGCGTCCATCGCGCCTACGATTCGAGGATCGCCGAGCTCTCGAGTTTCTGACGACATAGGCGCCCGGCTCGCGAGCCCTGCGATGGCGCGCCTGTGCCATTGCAAGCGCGCCCTTTCGGATGCAGAAGGCACCGGCTGAGGGTCGATCAGGAGCCGCGATGTCCGCCATTCCCGCTGCCTCGAGGCCCATCGCGGCCGCTCCGGGCGCGAGCGCCAGCCCCGACTCCGACCTGCTCTACGAGGTTCGCGACAGCGTTGCGCGGATCACCTTCAATCGGCCCCAAGCGCGGAACGCGCTCACCTTTGCCATGTACGAGCGCATGGCCGAGATCTGCCGGGCGATCAACGACGATCCCGCGGTCAAGGTCCTGATCCTGACCGGCGCGGGCGAGAAGGCCTTCGCCTCCGGCACGGATATCTCGCAATTCCGCGCCTTCGAGACGCCGGAGGACGCGATCGGGTACGAGTCCCGCATCGACCGGGTCCTCGGCGATCTCGAGAGTTGTCGGGTGCCGACGATCGCCGCGATCGCCGGGGTCTGCGCCGGCGGCGGAGCGGGGATCGCCGCCTGCTGCGACCTGCGCATCGGTACCGCAGCCGCGAGGTTCGGCTTTCCGATCGCGCGCACGCTCGGAAACTGCCTGTCGATGTCGAACATCAGCCGTCTCACCGCGCTGATCGGCCCGGCGCGGGTGAAGGACATCATCTTTACGGCGCGCATGGTCGAGGCGGGCGAGGCGCTGTCGATCGGGCTTCTGAGCGAGATCGTCGAGGACGGCACCGCGCTCCACGAGCGCGCCGACGCGCTCGCCCGCACCATCGCGGGCCATGCGCCCCTCACCTTGCGTGCGACGAAGGAGGCGGTGCGCCGGCTGACGAGGCGCCTGTCCAGCGAAGAAGGCGAGGACCTGATCCTCATGTGCTACATGAGCCGAGATTTCCGCGAAGGCATGGAGGCCTTCCTGAACAAGCGGCCCCCGCAGTGGCGGGGCGAGTAGAGCGTGGGGCGCCGCTGCAACAATCGACAGACGAGGAAAAGATGGGTCCGTTGAGCGGCTTGAAGGTGATCGACCTTACCCATGTCATGGCCGGGCCGACCTGCACCATGATGCTCGCCGATATGGGTGCCGACGTGATCAAGATCGAGAGGAACCCCGGCGGCGACGATACCCGCCGCAGCGTGCCGCCGAAGATCCGCGGGGAATCCGCCGCCTTCATGATGATGAACCGCAACAAGCGGGGATTGGTGCTCGACCTCAAGACGCCCGGCGGGGCGGAGGTGCTCCGTCGGCTCGCAAAATCGGCCGACGTCCTCGTCGAGAATTTCGGGCCGGGGGTGATGGAGCGCCTCGGATTCGGCTACGAGGATCTGAAGAAGGAAAATCCCGGCCTCATCTACTGCTCGCTCTCCGGCTTCGGCCGCACCGGGCCCTACAAGGACCGGCGCGGCTTCGACCTCGTGGCGCAGGCGATGAGCGGCATCATGAGCGTCACCGGGGACGGCCCGGACAGCCCGCCGGCTAAATGCGCCCCGCCGATCTCGGACATCACGGCCGGTATCGTGGCCGCGATGGGCGTGCTCGCGGCTTATGCCCATCGCCTCCGGACCGGCAAGGGGCAATGGCTCGAGACCTCGCTGTTCGAGGCGGCGCTGGTGCAGACCTACTGGCAGTCGGCGATCGCGCTCGCCACCGGCTTCGCGCCGCGCGCCATGGGCTCTGCCCACCCGCTCAACGCGCCCTATCAGGCTTTCGAGGCCTCCGACGGCTGGATCGTGATCGGCGGGGCAAACCAGAGGAACTGGCTGAAGGTCGTCGAGGCGATCGGCGCGCCCGAGCTCGCAGAGGACCCGCGGTTCGCCCACAATCCGGAGCGCATGGCCCATCTCAAGGAACTCGAGACCGAGCTCGGCAGGCGTTTTCGGACGAAGCCTGCGGCGCATTGGCTCGCAGTATTCGACGACCTCGGCGTGCCGGCAGGCCCGGTCAACGACATGCTGCAGGCATTGTCCGACCCGCAGACCATCGCCCGCGAGATGGTGGTCGAGCTCGAGCACTCGACCGCCGGCCGCGTCAAGGCGATCGGCTTCCCCGTGAAGTTCTCGGAAACGCCGGGCAAGGTCCGAAAGGCGGCGCCGGTCTTCGGCGAGGACACGGTCGAGATCCTCTCGGAGTACGGCTTCACGTCCGACGAGATCGCCGTCCTCGAGAGGGACGGCGCGGTCGTTGCGCACCATCCGGAAACGACCCGGCAGAAGGTGGCGTGGCGCACCGGGCCTCACGAGCCGCTTCGAGCTAAGCTAAGAAGCGATGGTCGGAGCGGCGAGATTTGAACTCGCGACCCCTAGTCCCCCAGACCGGGGTTCGTCGGGCATTTTCTCTTTTTCTGCCATATCGTTAGCTCGCCTTCCGGGTGACACTCTGTAACTGATTCTGGGATTTATTGAGCCGGTTGAGCGCGTCAGCAACGTCGTCGTCCAGAACATGTGCGTAGCGGCTCGTCGTTTTCAGGTCCGCGTGATTGAGGGCGCGCTGCACGAGTTTCAGGTTGCCGGTCTCGCGCAAGAGCTTCGTTGCCACGTCATGCCTGTAATCGTGAAACCGGAAGCCCTCGACGCCAGCGCGACGCTTCAGACGACGCCAAGCGGTTTTGACACCGCTCACGGTCAAGGGGTAGCGCTCGCCCCTTACCCGGCCCTCGCGTGTCCGCTCGGCAACGTAGGTGAAAGCGAACTCGGGATGATGCCCGCGCAACGGCCACAAGATCAGGCGGACAGCATCGGTGATTGGCGTCGTCACGAGCCGCCCGCCTTTCCCTGCCTTGCGGATGCGCCGGTTGCTCCAATCGACCTCCGACCATTTGAGGGTCACGCATTCGGACAGGCGTAAGCCGGTCGCTCGCGCGAACTGGAACAGCGGCAGATAATCGTTCCGCGCCGCTTCCTCCAAACGCTCGCCCTCGTCCCCGACAAGTTCGCGTACCCGCTCTTGCGGCTCGGACAAAAAATGCGCTCGCCAGTTAGGCACCCGGTCGAAGGTGACGCCCCAAGCGGTGCGGGCGCGGGTGAACAGCTTTTTCAGTTGCTCGGTTGTGTCGTTGGTCGTGAAAGCGGAAATGAGCTTGCCCGCCGCGTTCCGGTCAGCCCGACGCTTCGCGACAAGCATAATTTCGGAGTCGGTGATTTCGGTTAGCAGCTTGTCGGGGCCGAAATAGGCAATCAGCCTTTCCAGTTGCCGGAACGTGTTAGGTGCGCCCTCCCCGGCATGATGCTGTCCGACCTCTTGCCAGTAGCGACCGCACACATCGTCAAGGCGAAGCGATGTGTGGGCCTTTTTCGCGGCCTCGACCTCCCGCCTTGCGCGCTCTTTTCCGGCCCGCTCTATGGCTTCGGCTTCACGCCGGTTCGTGGTCTTGGTAGAGCCGTGAAAGCGACGACCCGCGACCCGGAAGTCGAATTGCCAGTACGGCGAGTTTTTGAACTTGTAGAGTTTTGCCACGTTCCTACCTCCCCGCTTGTGCGTTGCCTTGCTTTGAACTCCTCCAGATCGGCGCGCGTGAACCGGATGCACCGCCGCTTCGTGCCGCGCCCGATATCGGTGAACTTGATCCGTAGTGCGTCCACGTGATCGCGCAACAAGCCCTCGCTCATCCTCATAAACGCGGCGGCTTGCCTCACTGTGAGCCACCCATCATCGCGCGGCGGCGGATCGCGCGGACGGCGGCGCTCGCGCGGCTCGCCGTGCTCTTGGATAATCGCCTCGGCGCAAGCTAGCCGCCAAAGTTGCTCCACAAGCTCTGGCTCGGTCAGCGGGCGCGTGATCGTCCTCTCAGTGCCGTAGGGCAGCATGGTCGGGATGTCGTCAAGCACCATCATTTCGCGAGCGTCCCTCACATCGAGGGGCAGGTCCTCTTCGTCGGTCATCGCTTCGCTCTTCCCCGAAGCCTGAACACGGAGCAGCCGGGCGCGTACGCGCGGCAGGTTGAGATTTATCATACCTGTCGCGGGCTTGTTCACCGGTTCTGTGGACAATGACCTGTCGGGTAGCTCCGGGGTGCGATTGGCGGAGAGGCTAAGAAGAAGCGCAAGGGCGTGGAGCGCCGTCAGCGCCAGCTTCATGGCACGACGGATCGAGGGTAGTACGGCGCACGAACCTATGCGCGCCGTGCTAGCCGTTCTCGGAGACGCGCAGACCGCATAGCTCACTCATCACAGAGCCTGATAAAGATTGGCCATTGAGCCCGTGCGAGGCCATCTGACGGCGCACGGGGCCGACCGGCGGATCAGTAGAGGAGAGCCGCGATGGACGAGGACCGGTTTAACATGTCGGTTCGCAAGTTCCTGAAACATGTCGGCGTGACCTCGCAGCGCGAGATCGAGCGGGTCGTCCGCGAAGGCGCTGTCGGCGGGGCCGTGCTGAAGGTACGGATGACGCTCACGGCGGAGAACGCGCCGCTTGAGCATGTCATCGAGGCGGAGATCGACCTCGGGAAAGAGCGGGGCATGCGCTCGTGAATCAGGTTGGGAGGCGGAGGACCAGCGACGCCAGATGTTCTGGAAGGGCTTCATCCAACATGGGGGCGTAGAAGCGCTCAAGTTCGGCTCGCGTTTGGCGCAGCGGAACCATACCGCACCAACCGGGCCCTAGAAGAATAGCCGATCCAGCAGGCGCGTCGTGATGAGGCCGAGAAGGATCGCGATCACGAGCAATAGCCACATCGCTCGCTTGTCTTGCGGGTCCGGCTTTCGCTGTTCCGGATCGTGCTGTTCGTGCGGCTGCATGGCCGCCCCTCACTCGATCACCTCGTCGGCGCGGGCGAGGAGGGTGGGTGGGATTGCGAGGCCGAGGGCACTGGCGGTCTTGAGATTGATAGCTAGTTCGAACCTCGTGGATCGGTCGACGGGCAGATCGGCCGGCTTAACCCCTCTGAGGAGGCGACCAGTTTGCAGGCCTGCACGCCGATACGCATCTGGAATGCTGTTCCCGTAACTCATCAGTCCACCGGCCGCGACCCACTCGCGGCCACCACTAATGGTCGGGAGCGCATGATGAGCGGCGAGCGCCACGATTTGCTTGCGTCGGCTATGAAGGAATGGATCGGAGCTGACCATAAGGGCATTCGCGCGTTGCCGTTTCGCCGTGTTAAGAGCTGCGTCAATCTCGGTGACGCTGCTGGCGGTGATGACGTGCAGCTGCGAGCCAAGTTCCCGCGCTGCGTCCTCCGCAGTTTCCCGCTGGTGGGCGACTTCCGGGCTTTGAGGGTTGACCATCAATACGACGACGGTGACGTTCGGGATCAGTTCGTTGAGCAACTGCAGCTGCTTGCGTCCGAGCTCAGCATCGAACCAGCTCACTCCTGTTACGTTCCCGCCCGGGTGGCTCAGGCTAGCGACGAGACCGACCAGAACGGGGTCGGCGCTGCTTGTGAACACGATGGGGATGGTTGCGGTCACTCGTTTAGCCGCCAAAGCTGAGTTATTGCCGCCGACCGCGGCGAGCACGGCGACCTGTCGACGGACCAGATCTGCCGCTAGATTAGGCAGTAGCTCGTTCCGCCCCTCCGCCCAGCGGTATTCGACGGCAAGGTCGCGACCGCCTACATAACCCATTTCATTCAAGCCCTGATGGAATGCTGCGGTGTCGCCGCTCGCCTCATCCTGCGATCTGCCACTGAGGAACCCGATCACCGGCATGCGTTGCTGAGCGCGCGCGCAAAGGGGCCATGCGGCCGTGCCTGCGAGCCCCGCCATGAACTCCCGCCGCTTCATTCGATCACCTCGTCGGCGGCGACTAGCAGGCCCGGCGGAACAGTCAGGCCAAGCGCCTTCGCCGTTTTCAGGTTGACCACGGTTT
>JAQSWQ010000003.1 GCA_029266525.1 Microvirga sp. | reverse complement strand
GTACACGAGCGCCCGCGACATGGCGATCCTCGGCCGCGCGCTGATCCGGGAGTTCCCCGAGCACCGCGGGCTGTTCCAGCTGAGCGCGATCAAGCTCGGGCGCCGCGTGATGGCGAACCACAACGGCCTCATCGGCCGCTATCCCGGCGCCGACGGCATGAAGACCGGCTTCATCTGCTCGTCCGGCTTCAACGTGGTAGCGAGCGCGACCCGGGATGGGCGCCGCCTCATCACCGTCATCATGGGCTCGCCCTCGGCTACCGAGCGCACCATAAAGGCGGCCGAGCTGTTCGATCGGGGCTTCTCGACCTCCTCCCTGTTCAGCTTCGGCGGGCGCTCGCTCGAGGAGCTGCCGCGCTCCTATGCATCCGCCGCGCCCGACATGCGGCCCTACATCTGCGGCCGGCGTGGCCCGATGCCGTCGGAGGAAGAGGCGGGCGCGGTGCAGGCGAACGCGGCCGGCAGCGCCGAGAACCCGATCTCGTTTGCGGCGCCGGGCTTCTCGTCGGCCCTCGCTTTTGCGAGCGGCAGCGTCGCTGCGGGGCCGCGCAAGCTCGGTCCGCGCGCGCCGCTGCAGCCGGTGCTCGTCTGGACCGGCCGCGCGCCGAACACCAACGTGGCCGACAACGAGATGCCGGCGACGTCCCGGAAAGGTCGCAGGGGCCGTAAGATGCTCGCCGCGAAACCGGCTTCGAAGCCCGTCGCCTCCCCGGCGGCCGAAGCCTTCGTCGCCGCGAAGACGCCGGCGATCATGGCCGGCGGCGCCGCTGCGAAACCGGTCACGCCGGCCGCCGCGCTCGCCGTTCCGGTCGCGCTTGCGAAGCCTGCGGCGAAATCCGCCCCGGCGAAGGCAGCGGTGGCGGCCAGGGCCATGCCGTCGGCCGCGAAGCCGCTGGTGGCCACAGCAAAGCCGGCCGCAGCTTCGGGCGCGAAGCCCGAGGCCAAGAAGAAGCCGGCTGCGGCGAAGCAGACCGCCGCGGCGAAGCCCAAGCCCGCGCCGGCAAAGCCCGCTCAATAGGAACCAAGCGGCCCTTGTCTAGTCGGCTCGCGCTTCCGCGCGGCCCTTCCCGATGACATCGCCCGGCCTCTCGGGCCTCGCCTTCGCGCTTGCCGCGGCGTCGCTCTACGGCGTCAACATCGTCTCCACGCGCTTTGCCGCCTTCGCCGGCATCCCGGGCGTGACGCTCGTGTTCTATCGGGTCTTCCTGATGCTGGTTCTCGTCGGAGCGGCGGTGGCGCTGTGGCGCTCGTCGCTGCGCGTCGCCGCGGGCGAGCGCAGCACCATGGCGGTGCTCGGCGTCGCGAGCGCGGTGCTCGGCGCCTCCTATCTGTCCTCGGTCGCCTTCATCCCGGTCACGGTCGCGGTCGTGATCTTCTATACCTATCCGGTGCTCATCGTGCTCGCGAGCCCCTTCGTCGACGGCACGCGCATCACCGGCGCGCTCCTCCTCGTCGTCGCGCTCGCGGTGGCCGGGGTGGCGCTGGTTGTCGGGCCGGCCTACCACGGCCTCGACTGGCGCGGCCTTGCGCTCGCCGCGACCGCGAGCCTTGCGACGGCGGTGCAGTTCTTCGCCGCGACGCGCTGTCGGCGTACCGGCATCATGGCCAAGACCTTCTGGATCCACGTCATCGTGCTGCCGGTGAGCGCCGCCATCGCCGCGATCGCCGGTGCGCTCGCACCGCCCGAGCTCCTCCTGGCCGCGCCTCTCGCGGTCGCCGTGACGATCGGCGGCTATGTGCTCGGCTTCGTTTTCCAGTTCGCGGCGCTCGCACGGGCTTCCGCCGTTGTGGCGGGGATCGCCTTCTGCGCCGAGCCTGTGGTCGCGGCGCTGTCCTCAGCCGTCATGCTCGGCGAGCAGCTCTCGGCCGTCCAGCTTCTCGGCGGTGTGCTTGTGCTCGCGGCGATCGCGACCAATGTGATGGCCGAGCAGCGCCGCGTCCGCAGCCTCGAACCGCAAGCCGCCACGTCATGACCGAGACCCCGCGAGGGCCGCTCCCGCCGATCCCGCTCACCGTCCTCACCGGCTTCCTCGGAGCGGGCAAGACCACGCTCCTCAACCATCTCCTGCGCGACGCCGCGCTCGCCGACACCGTCGTGATCGTCAACGAATTCGGCGAGATCGGGCTCGACCACCTTCTCGTCGAGACGGTCGATGAAGGCATGATCCTGCTCGCCGCCGGCTGCCTGTGCTGCACGGTGCGGGGCGACCTCATCGCAACGCTCGAAGACCTCCTGCGCAAGCGCGACAATGGGCGGATCGCGCCGTTCCGCCGCGTGGTCATCGAGACGACCGGCCTCGCCGACCCCGCGCCCATCCTGCACGCGGTGCTCTACCACCCGTATCTCTCGATGCGCTACGCGCTCGAGGGCGTGACGGCCGTGGTCGACGCGGTGAATGGCGCCGCGACCCTCGATGCGCACGAGGAGGCGGTCCGGCAGGCAGCCGTCGCCGACCGCATCGTGGTGACGAAGGCCGACCTCCTGCCCGGGGGCTCAGGCGGGATCGAGGAGCTGCAGGCGCGCCTGCGCGCGCTCAGCCCCGGCGCCGAGATCCTCGTCGCCGAGCACGGCGCGGTTCCGGCGAGGCGGATCGTCGATGCCGGCCTGTTCGGCACCGAAGGCAAGATCGCAGATGTACGCGAATGGCTGAAGGCCGAGGCGGTCGAGGAAGCGGAGCGCCGATCGCACGAGGCCGCGCACGGCCATGGCCACGACGGCCGCCATCACCATCACGACGTAAACCGTCACGACCGCGGCATCCGCGCCTTCGCGCTCTCGAGCGACGAGCCGGTCGGCAAGGGGGCCTTCGACATGTTCCTCGACCTGTTGCGCTCCGCGCATGGGCCGAAGCTGCTCAGGGTCAAAGGGCTCGTCGCGCTCGCCGAAGACCCCGAGCGCCCGGTCCTGATCCACGGCGCGCAGCACGTCTTCCATGTGCCGGCCGTCTTGCCGCGCTGGCCCGACGAGGACCGCCGCAGCCGCCTCGTCTTCATCGTGAAGGACCTCGACAAGAGCTTCGTCGAGCGGCTGTGGAACGCCTTCATCGGTCGCCCCGCAGTGGACACGCCGGACGCCGCGGCGCTCGCCGACAACCCGCTCGCGCTCCACCGGCCGGGCTGAGCAACCGGAATGGTTCTTGAATCCTGAACGCCGGCTGCCGGCGCAGCGGGCCATCCTGTCCCGTTCCGGCACATGAGGTGTTCGGGCAATGGAAGCGAGATCATCGATCTTCTTCGCGACGGCGCCGCTCGGAGCCCGCACCCTCGCGCCTCGGGAGCGACCGGTCTGGACGCCGGCGAACGGCGCGTTCCAGATCGAATTGCGCGCGCCGGGCGAGATCGCCGCCGACCTTGACGCTTGGCAGGCGCTCGCCGCCCGCGCGCTCGAGCCCGCGCCCTTCGCCGAGCCCGAGATGCTGCTGCCGGCGCTCCAGCACCTCTCCGAAGGCCGGCAGGCCGCGCTCCTCCTCGTGTGGCAGCAGGCCGGCCATGCGCGCCTGCTGCGCGGGCTCTTTCCGGTCGTCATGCCGCGGCTGCCGATCGCCCCGGGCGAGGTGCGGCTGTGGCGGCCACCGGGCTTCCCGCTCGCGCCCGCGCTCCTCGACCGCGATCAGCCTGGTCCGGTGCTCGAGGCGGTTTTCGCCTTCTGCGCCGCGCGCGGGGCGCGCTGCTCGAGCTTCGTCTTCTCCGGTGTCGCAACGCGCGGTGCGCTCGCCGCGACCGTCAAGGGTGGACGGCGGCGCAGTGAGCTGCTCGCGCTTCCCGTTCTGTGGGCCGCCTCGGTCGCGCCCGCGGCGCAAGCCGCGCCCGCCGCTTGCCCCCGGAGCGCCGAGAAGATCGTCCGGGCGCGCAGCCCGGCGCAGATCCGCGACGCGGTCGAAAGCTTTCTCGTCCTCGAGGCTCGCGAGGCGAAGGCGCGCGGCGCCATGGCGCTGATCGAGGACGCCGGCGCCGCGAGCTTCATCCGCACCATGACGCGCCAGCTCGCGCGTCGCGGCCAATGCCGCGTCGAGACGCTGCGGCGGGACGGCGGGACTTCTGCGGCGACGGTCCTCCTCGACGGCCCGGATGCGCTTTGGCTGTGGCGCGGCGCCGGCCGCGACGACGCCCTCGGCCTCCTGGCGGAAGCGGCCGCGGCCGAGGCGATGCGGGCCGGCAAGCGCCTGATCCTGTCGCCCGACGTGCATTTCACACGCGCCACCGCCGAGGCGCTGGCGCTCGAGCCGCTCGCGGTCGCGGACCTCCTCGTGTCGACCCGCACCGGCCTTTCGCCGAGCGCCGCGGTGACGCGGCTCAAGACCCGCATCGACCGCCGCCTGCGTGCCGTCGCGAGCGGCGGGTTGCAGCGCCTGATGCGGGCCTAAGCCTCCTCGCGCAGGAGCCGCCGGATGACCTTTCCGGTCGTGGTCAGCGGCAGGTTCGAGCGAAAGGAGATCTCGCGCGGGTATTCATGGGCCGAGAGCCGCGCGCGCACGAATTTCTGGATGTCGGAGGCGAGCGTGTCCGAAGGGGAGTGCCCCTCCTTCAGCACGATGAACGCCTTGATGACCTCGGTGCGCACCGGGTCGGGCTTGCCGACCGCCGCCGCAAGGGCCACAGCGGGATGGCGGATGAGGCAGTCCTCGATCTCGCCCGGTCCGATGCGGTAGCCCGATGAGGTGATGACGTCGTCGTCGCGCCCGACGAAGCGGATATAGCCCTCCTGGTCGAGCATGCCCTGGTCGCCGGTGGTCATCCAGTCGCCGGTAAACTTCGCCTCGGTCGCGCCGGGCTTGTTCCAATAGGAGAGGAACATCACCGGATCCGGGCGGGCGACCGCGATCTGGCCGAGCTCGCCCGGCTCGCAGACCGTCCCGTCCTCGCGGATCACCGCGACGCGGTGCCCGGGCACGGGCTTGCCGATCGAACCGGGCTTTGCGACCCCGATCGCCGCGCAGGAGGAGAGCACCAGGTTGCACTCGGTCTGGCCGTAGAACTCGTTGATGGTCAGCCCCAGCGCCTCGCGGCCCCAGGCGAAGGTCTCGGCGCCGAGCGACTCGCCCCCCGAGGCGACGGTGCGCAGATCGAGCGCGAAACGCCCGCGCGGGTTCGGGACCGTGCGCAGCATGCGCAACGCGGTCGGCGGCACGAAGGTGTTGCGGACCTTCATGTCGGCCATCAGCCGGAAGGCCTCCTCGGGATCGAACTTCCCGAAGATCCGCGAGATCACCGGCACGCCGAAATGGAGGCCGGGCAGGAGCACGTTGAGGAGTCCCCCCGCCCAGGCCCAATCTGCCGGCGTCCAGAGCCGGTCGCCTGCCTGCGGCAGGAACTCGTGCGGCATCTGCACACCGGGCAAATGACCGAGCAGCACGCGGTGGCCGTGCAGCGCGCCTTTCGGCTGACCGGTGGTGCCGGAGGTGTAGATCATCATCGCCGGATCGTCCGGCGAGGTGTCGGCAGGCGCGAAATCGGGGCTCGCCGCTTCCAGCACCTCGGCGAAGCCCTCGGCCGGGCCGTCCGGCCCGTCCATCGAGACGATGGTAGCGAGCCCGCCGAGCTCGCCCTCGATCTCGCGGAGCTTGGCGACACCGGCGGCGTTGGTGATCAGCGCCCTCGCGCCGGCGTCGCGCAGCCGATAGGCGATGGCGTCGACCCCGAACAGCGCCGCGAGCGGCAGCGCCACCGCGCCAAGCTTGTACACCGCGACATGCGCGACAGGCACTGCCGGCCCTTGCGGCAGCAGGATCGCGATGCGGTCGCCGCGCGCGATTCCGCGCTGCCGCAGCGCATTGGCGAGGCGGTTCGAGCGCTCGCGCAGCTCGCCATAGGTCAGCGCCGATACGCGCTCGTCGGCGGCAACATCGAGGACCGCGGCGCGTCCGGGCTCCGCCGCCGCCCAACGGTCGCAAACGTCGACGCCGATGTTGTAGCGCGCGGGGATGCGCCAGCGGAAGCGCGCAACGAGGCCGTGGTAATCGGGGGCGGGTTCGAGCATGGCTGGCTCTTAGCAGAGGCCATGGAGGACCCGAAATCCCTCCCTTAGGGGAGGGTAGGGTCGGGACGGAGTCAGGCCGCCGCGAAGTTCGAGCGCTGGGCCCAGCCGGTCATGCGGCGCTCGACCCAGACGGTGAGGAGATAGATCACGACGCCGAGGATCGCGAGCGCCATGAGGGCGGCGAAGAGCAGCGGCACGTTGAAGTCGGCGCTGGCGCGCGCCATCAGGTTGCCGACGCCGACATTCGAGGCGTTGTACTCCCCGATCACCGAGCCGACATAGGCGAGCGTGATCGCGACCTTCAGCGAGCCGAAAAAGTACGGCATCGAGCGCGGGATGCCGACCTTGCGCACGATGTCCCATTTCGAGGCGCCGAGCGCGCGCAGGACGTCCTCGGTCTCGGGCTCGATCGTGGCGATGCCGGTCGCGACGTTCACCACGATCGGGAAGAACGAGATCAGGAAGGCGGTCAAGACCGGCGGCAGCCAGCCGACTCCGAACCAGATCACCAGGATCGGCACCACGGCGACCTTCGGGATGGCGTTGAAGCCGATGAGCAGCGGATAGGTCCCGACCTGGACGAGCCGAGACGCGCCGAGCGCGATGCCGAGCAGGAGGCCGAAGAGGATGGCGAGCCCGAAGCCGGCGAGCGTCATCCAGAGCGTGTGGAGCGAGTGGTATGTGAGCGGGCCGGCGAACTGCCCCATCGCGGCGAAGATCAGGCTCGGCGGCGGCAGCACGAAGCTCGAGACCTTGAAGGCGCGGCAGGCGATCTCCCATAACAGGAAGAAGCCGACCGTGAACAGCCACGGCGCGGCGACGAGGGTTGCGCTCCTGCGCTTCATGCCGCGATCCGCGCCTGCGCGATGTGAGCGCGCAGCTCCTGCACGATCCCGACGAAAGCCGGCGTGTAGGTGACCTCGAGGTCGCGAGGCCGTGCGAGATCGACCACCCGCTCGGCGACGATGCGGCCCGGACGCGCGCTCATGCAGAAGATGCGATCGGCGAGGAAGGTCGCCTCGCGCAGGTCGTGCGTGACGAGCACGACCGTGACGCCCCGCGCGGCGTGGAGGTCGCGGATCACGCACCACAGCTCCTCGCGCGTGAAGGCGTCGAGCGCGCCGAAGGGCTCGTCGAGCATCAGAAGCTTCGGCTCGTGGATCAGCGCGCGGCAGAGCGAGGCGCGCTGCTGCATGCCTCCGGAGAGCTGCCATGGATATCTCTCGCCCTGACCTTTCAGGCCGACCTGCGTCAGCAGCCCCTCGGCCTTGGCGACATACTCGGCCTTGCGGCGCCGGATCGCGGAGCGGTGCGGTTCGACGATCTCGAGCGGGAGAAGGAGGTTCTGCAGCGTCGTGCGCCAGGGCAGCATGGTCGGGTTCTGGAAGGCCATGCCGGCGAGCTTGACCGGCGCTGTTACGCGCTCGCCCGCGACGGTCACCGTGCCAAGCACCGGAAACTGCAGTCCGGTCGCGAGCTTCATCACCGTCGACTTGCCGCAGCCGGATGGGCCGACGATCGCCACGAACTCGCCCTCGCCGACCGCCAGGCTCAGGCTCTCCACCGCCGGCGCGCCGTCCTCCGCGCCCGGATAGACATGGGTGACGTCGTCGAGCGCGACGAAGGGCGCCCTGACGCCCGCCATTCAATTCGCCTTGCGCTCTTCCGCAGGCGGGAGGAAACGGTCGTCGAAGACCTCCTCGGTCTTGGGCTTGTTCTTGTAGGTGAAGGTGAGGCCGATCTGGTCGAGCGCCTTCTCGAAGCGGGCCCTGTCGATGCCGCCGACCCCGTTCGCCTGCACCCACGGCGTCACGATGTTCTGCTTCAGCACCATCTGGAGGCGCTCGAGCTCGACCTCCTTGCGAGCGACGTCGTTGCGCTTGATCACCGTGTCGACCGCAGCCGAGGGATCGCGGATGGTGTCGCGCAGCCCCTTGATCAATGCGCGCAGGAAGCCCTTCACGGCTTCCGGCTTCTCGGCCGCGAATTTCTGCGAGACCAGGATCGCGTTGCCGTAGAGGTCGACGCCGTGGTCGCTCATCAGCATGACCACGATGTCATCCGCCGGCACCCCGCGCGATTTCAGGTTCATGTACGAGGACATCGAGAAGCCGAACACGGCGTCGACCTCGCCCTGCGCCAGCATCGGCTCGCGCACCGGAAAGCCGACGTTCTCGAAGCGCATCCTCCACTCGGCCTCGTCGATGTTGTTGACGGCCTTGAAGATCGGCCATTGCGCATAGGCGCTGTCGGCGGCGGGCGCGCCGAACTTGCGTCCGCGCAGGCTCGACACCTCCTCCGTGATGCCGCGGCTGCGCCGTCCGATGATGGCGAAGGGGGGGCGGTCGTAGAGGATCATGACCGCCTTCATGCCGACCGTGGGGTTCTCGTCGCGGAAGCGCACCAATGAGTTCACGTCGCCGAAGCCCATGTCGTAGGTCCCGGAGCCGACCCGCGAGATCGGCTCGCGCGAGCCGGCCGCCGGGTCGATCGTGACGTCGAGCCCCTCGGCCTTGAAGTACCCCTTGTCGAGCGCGACCGTGAACGGCGCCGCCGGCCCTTCGAAGCGCCAATCGAGCGTGAAGCGCACCGGCGTCTGCGCCGAGGCCGGGAGCGGCCCGGCGAGCGCGAAGGCGGCCGCGGCGAGCCGCAGGACCTTGAAGGCGGAACGGAGAACCCGGGCCATCATGCTACTCCGGACGGCGAGACGAGCGGGGGTGGCGTTGCCTGGCGGAGGCGTCGCAATCCTTGTGCCGCTCGGGCCCGCGGGATGCAATCCAAAACGGCGGCGGACGGCGATCGGGCGTCGAATCGCGCCGCGAACGGCCTTATCCTCGGCGCCTGCCCGGAGACTCGCGTGAGCAAGACCATTCCCCCCTTCGACGCCCCCTATGCCGAGGACGACGTCGCGATCGCGCGCCGGTTGCTCGTCGACGCCCGCCTCTCGCCCGAGCGCGAGCGGCGCATCGACCGGCGCGCACGCGAGCTGATCGAGGCAATCCGGGCCAATCGCGGCGGGCTCGGCGGCGTCGAGGAGGTGTTGCGCGAGTACTCGCTTTCGACCAAGGAGGGCCTCGCCCTCATGGTGCTGGCCGAGGCGCTCCTGCGCGTGCCGGACGCCGCCACCGCCGACCGGCTGATCGAGGACAAGCTCGGCCAGGGCGACTTTGCCCATCACGAGACGCGCTCGGACGTCTTCCTGGTCAACGCCTCGGCCTGGGCGCTCGGCCTTACGGCGCGCATCATCCAGCCCGGCGAGACGCCGGAGGGCATTCTGGGTCAGCTCGCGAAGCGCGTGGGGCTTCCGGCCGTGCGCGCCGCGACGCGCCAGGCCATGCGCGCGATGGGCGGCCATTTCGTGCTCGGCCAGACCATAGAGGAGGCGCTGGAGCGGGCGCAGTCGGGCTCCGGCCGGCTCTACCGCTACTCCTTCGACATGCTGGGCGAGGGCGCGCGCAGCGCGGCCGACGCGCAGCGCTATTTCCACTCCTACGCCGCCGCGATCGAGGCGATCGGCCGCGCGGCGGGGAACGAGCCCTTGCCCGACCGGCCCGGCATCTCGGTCAAGCTCTCGGCGCTGCATCCGCGCTACGAGGCGGTGAGCCGCGAGCGTGTTCTGAGCGAGCTCGTGCCCCTCGTCATCGAGCTCGCCCGCAAAGCGCGGGCCTTCGACCTCAACTTCACGATCGACGCCGAGGAGGCCGACCGGCTTGAATTGTCCCTCGAGGTGATCGGCGCCGTGCTCCCGGACGCCTCACTGGCGGGATGGGAGGGGTTCGGCCTCGCAATCCAGGCCTATCAGAAGCGCGGCCTCGCAGCGATCGACTGGGTCGCCGCCCTCGCCGAGAGCCTCGACCGCCGCCTCATGCTGCGCCTCGTCAAGGGCGCCTATTGGGACACCGAGGTGAAGCGCGCCCAGGAGCGCGGGCTCGACGACTACCCGGTCTTCACCCGCAAGGCCATGACCGACCTGAACTACATGGCCTGCGCCGAGCGGCTGCTTTCGCTTCGCCCGCGCGTCTTCCCGCAATTCGCGACCCACAACGCGCTCACCGTCGCGGCGATCGTCGATCTTGCCGGCGGACAAAAGGTTGCCCGGCAGGACGACCGTTCCGCTCGCGGTCCGGGCTACGAGTTCCAGCGCCTGCACGGCATGGGCGAGGTGCTGTACGGGCGGCTGATCGAGACTGTACCCGGCGCCGCCTGCCGCACCTATGCACCGGTCGGCGGGCACCGCGATCTCCTCGCCTATCTCGTCCGGCGCCTGTTGGAGAACGGGGCAAATTCTTCTTTCGTGTCGGTCGCGGCCGACCCCGAGGTGCCGGTCGAGGCGCTATTGAAGCGACCGGCAGAGATCGTCGGCACGGCTGAGCGCGCCCGCCACACGCGCCTGCCGCTGCCGCGGGACCTCTTCGCGCCGGAGCGCCGCAACTCGCGCGGAGTCGAGCTCGGCCACCGCGCCGCGCTCGACTCGCTGCTCGCCGAGATCGAGCGCGCGCGGGGTCCGGGCGAGGCGGCACCGATCGTGAAGGGAAAGCCCGGCGCAGGCGTGCCGCGCGACGTGCCGAGCCCGACCGACGGCGCCCTTGTCGGCCGCGTCGTCGAAGCAAGCCCCGCGACCGCCGACCAGGCCGTGCAGGCGGCGCAACGCGGTTTCGCAGCCTGGGACGTGACCCCGGCAGAAACGCGCGCCGCGGCCCTCGAGCGCGCCTCCGATCTCCTGGACGCGCGGCGCGGGCGCTTCATCCATCTCCTGCAGGCGGAAGGCGGCAAGACGCTGGACGATGCCTTGTCCGAGGTGCGCGAGGCGATCGATTTCTGCCGCTACTACGCGGCGCAAGGGCGCAGGCTGTTCGGCGAGCGCGAGCGTCTGCCCGGGCCGACCGGCGAGTCGAACCTGCTGCGGCTGCGCGGCCGCGGCGTCTTCGTCGCCATCTCGCCGTGGAACTTCCCGCTGGCCATCTTCCTCGGCCAGGTCGCAGCGGCGCTGATGGCCGGGAACAGCGTGGTCGCGAAGCCCGCCGAGCAGACGCCGCTCGTCGCGGCCGAAGCCGTGCGTCTGCTGCACGAGGCCGGCGTGCCGGGGCACGTGCTGCACCTCCTGCCGGGCGACGGCAAGGTCGGCGCGCGCCTCGTCGAGCATGCCGCCATCGCCGGCGTGGTCTTCACTGGCTCGACCGAGGTCGCCCGCCTCATCAACCGGGCGCTTGCGGCCAAGGATGGGCCGATCGTGCCGCTCATCGCCGAGACCGGCGGCATCAACGCCATGATCGTCGACGCGACCGCGCTCCCGGAGCAGGTCGCGGACGACGTCGTCACCTCCGCCTTCCGCTCGGCCGGCCAGCGCTGCTCGGCGCTGAGGCTCCTCTGCCTGCAGGAGGACGTGGCCGAGCGCATGATCGAGATGATCGCCGGCGCCGCGCGCGAGCTGAAATTGGGCGACCCGCGCGACCCCTCGACCCAAATCGGCCCGGTGATCGACGCCGAGGCCAAGGCGCGGCTCGACGCGCATGTCGCGCGCATGTGCCGCGAGGCGAAGCGGGTGTGGTACCCCTCCCCCCTTGCGGGGGAGGGCCGACTCGCGCCGCAAGGCGCGAGCGAGGAGAGGGGAGCGGGACGTCGAAATCCCCCCTCTCCCGCCTCGCTCCGCTCGGCACCCTCCCCCGCGAGGGGGGAGGGGCAAGGCACCCTCTTCCTCCCCCCGCACATCTTCGAGCTCGACCGTCCCGCCGCGCTCGAGGAGGAGGTGTTCGGGCCGATCCTGCATGTCGTGCGATACCGGGCGCGCGACCTCGACCAGGTGCTCGAGGCGGTCGAAGCCTCGGGCTACGGCCTGACGTTGGGCATCCATTCGCGCATCGACGAGACCGTCGAGCGCATCGTCGAGCGGCTCAGCGTGGGCAACGTCTACGTCAACCGCAACATGATCGGCGCCGTCGTCGGCGTGCAGCCCTTTGGCGGGCACGGGCTCTCGGGCACCGGCCCAAAGGCGGGAGGGCCGCATTACCTCCTGCGCTTCGCGACCGAGCAGACGGTCACGATCAACACCGCAGCGGCCGGAGGAAACGCCGTACTGCTGGCGATGGACGAGTAGCGGCGCACTTGCGCCCGGAGACCCCCGCCTATAACCGGCGCGACTTCGGCCGCCCGGCCCCTCCGGTGGATTCCCCATGTCCGACAAGCGCGTCAAGAAGGTCGTGCTCGCCTATTCCGGCGGGCTCGACACCTCGATAATCCTCAAATGGCTGCAGACCACCTACGCTTGCGAGGTCGTGACCTTCACGGCCGATCTCGGCCAGGGGGAGGAGCTCGAGCCGGCGCGAAGGAAGGCGCAGCTCCTCGGCATCAAGGACGAGAACATCTTCATCGAGGATTTGCGCGAGGAGTTCGTTCGCGACTACGTATTCCCGATGTTCCGGGCGAACGCGCAATACGAGGGTCTGTACCTCCTCGGCACCTCGATCGCCCGGCCGCTGATCGCAAAAAAACAGATCGAGATCGCCGAAAGGATCGGGGCCGACGCGGTCGCGCATGGCGCGACCGGCAAGGGCAACGACCAGGTCCGTTTCGAGCTGACCTATTACGCGCTCAAGCCCGACGTGACGGTGATCGCGCCGTGGCGCGAGTGGGATCTGCGCTCGCGCGAGCAGCTCATCGCTTTCGCGGAGGCCCACCAGATCCCGATCGCCAAGGACAAGCGCGGCGAGGCGCCGTTCTCGGTCGACGCCAACCTCCTGCACGCCTCCTCGGAAGGGAAGGTGCTGGAGGACCCCTCGCAGGAGGTGCCGGACTACGTCTACTCCCGCACCATCGACCCCGAGAGTGCGCCCGACAAGGCGACGGTCATCACGGTCGATTTCGAGCGCGGCGACCCGGTCGCGATCGACGGAAAAAAACTCTCGCCGGCGGCGCTGCTGGCCCGCCTCAACGAGCTCGGCCGGGCGAACGGCATCGGCCGGCTCGACCTCGTCGAGAACCGCTTCGTCGGCATGAAATCGCGCGGCATGTACGAGACGCCCGGCGGCACGATCCTCATCGCGGCGCACCGCGGCATCGAGCAGATCACGCTCGACCGCGGCGCGGCCCATCTCAAGGACGAGCTCATGCCCAGATACGCTGAGCTCATCTACAACGGCTTCTGGTTCGCGCCCGAGCGCGAGATGCTGCAGGCCGCGATCGACAAGTCGCAGGAGATGGTGACCGGCTCCGTGCGGCTGAAGCTCTACAAGGGCTCGGCCTGGGTCATCGGCCGCGAGAGCCCGAACTCCCTCTACGACCAGGAGCTCGTCACCTTCGAGGAAGGCGCCGTCGCCTACGACCACCGCGACGCGGCCGGCTTCATCAAGCTCAACGCGCTGCGGCTGAGGACGCTGGCGCAGCGGAAGCGGAAGGTGGGGGATGTCAAACGTCCCTAATCTAACCTACAAGGAATCTCGCAATCAGCCCTGAGTTCATACAGTCGCGAGCCTCACCTCAGATGGCCACAGAGCACGACCAGGACGATGCTGCCCTCGAGGCAGCTTTGGAATTGGTTCCACGAGGAGCACTGGCGCTGTCGGGCCTGACTGTCGGGTTCCTGCTGCTCGCCTGGCTCTTCGTCTACTTCTTCGTCTTCCTGCCGCGCGGCATGGTGAGCTGACATGGCTGTCAGCGAAGAGGCGATCCTGCGCTCCGAGCTGCGCTGGACCATCGTGGTGACCGGGACGATCACCGTCATCATGGTGGCGATCCTCTATGCGGGCATCGTCCACCACATCAACCCGCCGAGCAACATCGAGACCGTCGACCCTAAGACCCTTCATCTCACCGGCGAGTTCACCGAGGAGAACCTCGGCACGAGCATCGACGCGGGCGGCCAGATCACCGCGCGCATGGTCGCGACCCAGTTCGCGTTCCAGCCGCAATGCATCCTCCTGCCCGCGAACAAGCGCGTCACCCTGCGCTTCGCGAGCCCCGACGTGATCCACGGCATCCTGGTCACCGGGACAAACGTCAACACGATGATCGTGCCGGGCTATGTCAGCCAGGTGCACACGGTCTTCACGAGGACCGGCGACCTCCTGATGCCCTGCCACGAATATTGCGGCCTCGGCCATAGCCAGATGTGGGCGACGGTGCGGGTGGTCCCGGAGGCCGAGTTCAAGCCGGACGGCAGCGGGAGGGCGCTCTGTGACGCACGCTAGGCGACTGACGCTCGCGCATCTCTGGCTCGCCTTCGCAGCTTTCGCCGTCGCCTGCGTGCTCGGCGTGTGGCAGATGTGGGCGCGCAGCCCCCTGCCGGCGCCGCTCCTCACTGCCAACGCCTATTTCACCTCGGTGACGGCGCACGGCGTCGCCATGGCCTATGTGCTCACCACCTTCATGGTCATGGGCTTCGGCTACTACGTGGCCGAGACGGCGCTCGGGCGGCCCCTGCCCTTCCCCCGCATCGCCTGGCTCGCCTTCCTGGTCGGCATCCTCGGTGTGGCGATGGCCGTCGTCACCATCTTCGGCGGCACGGCGACCGTCCTCTTCACGTTCTACCCGCCGCTGACCGCGAGCCCCTGGTTCTATATCGGCCTCGTGCTCGTCGTCGCCGCCTCCTGGGCCTGGTGCGGGATCATGATCGCGGCGATGGCCGGCTGGAAGCGGGAGAACCCGGGCCGGCCGGTGCCGCTTGCCATGTTCGCGACGGTCGCGAACGCGGTCATGTGGCTGTGGACGACGGTCGGCGTCTCGGCCGAACTCGTGTTCCAGGTCATCCCGGCCGCCTTCGGCTGGAACCTCGGCATCGACGTCGGCCTGTCGCGCACGCTCTTCTCATGGACGCTCCATGCCATCGTCTATTTCTGGCTCATCCCCTCCTACATCGCTTTCTACACCATGGCGCCGCAGGCGGCGGGCGGGCGGCTCTACTCGGACACCATGGGGCGGCTGACCTTCATCCTGTTCCTGATCTACTCGCTGCCGGTCGGCATGCACCACCTGTTCATGGACCCGCAGCAGTCGAACGCCTTCAAATTCCTCCAGATGAGTTTAACGGCGCTCGTCGCCGCGCCGACGCTCCTGACCGTGTTCACAATCACGGCCTCCATGGAGATCGCCGGGCGCCTGCGCGGCGGGCGCGGGCTGTTCGGCTGGATCGCCGCGCTGCCCTGGGAGCGCCCGATGGTCCTAGCCACCGGGCTTGCCTTCTTCATGCTGTGGTTCGGCGGCGGCGGCGGGCTCATCAACATGAGCTACGGCATGAACGCGATGGTGCACAACACCTCGTGGGTCACGGCGCATTTCCACCTCATCTTTGGCGGCACCGTGGTCATCATGTACTTCGCCATCGCTTACGCGATCTGGCCAACGCTGACCGGGCGCACGCCCGCCTCGCTGAAGGCGCAGCGTGTCCAGCTGTGGCTGTGGTTCATCGGCATGATGGTGCTGACGCTGCCCTGGCACTATCTCGGCCTGCAGGGGCAGTGGCGACGGGTCGCGACCTTCAACTACGCGGACCCGATCATCGCCGCCTGGGGGCCATGGGTGCTGGTCTCTTTCGCCGGCGGCCTCATCCTTCTCGCCAGCGCCGGCCTGTTCATCTGGAACCTTCTAGAGTTCCACCGGGCGCGGGCGGTCGCGTTCAGCGCCCTGCGTCCGCTCTACGCCGTCGCGGTGCATCCGCCGGCCCGCGTGCCGGCGGCGCTCAACGGCTTCGCGCTCTGGAACGTGCTCGTGCTGGTGCTGATGATCGCCGCCTACGGCTACCCGATCGCGCAGGCCTTCTGGATCAACGCGCCGCAGGCCATCATCCACCGCGTCGACGGCAGGGGGTGAGGAATGAAACCCGCCGACCTCGACGACCTCGACCGCCCCTGGCGGACCTGGGCGAGCCTCATCATCGGCGGGATGCTCGCCTTCTCGATCGTGATGGGCTTCGTCGTCATCCCGGTCGTGCAAGGCTATGGCGCCGGCATCGACCCTTTCACGGCGATCTGCCGAGCGGTCGGCCTCGTGCCCGGCTCGCCCTCGACCCGCCAGCCGACGAGTGCGGCCAAGGCGGAGCCGACGACGCAGGTCGCTTGGAGCACGCAGCTCCTGCGCACGCTCAGCCGGCCGACCGACATGGGCGCGGTCGTCGCCGAAGGCTGCGTAGCCTGCCACGGCCAGCGCGGCATCGCCTCCGACCCGCAGAACCCGAACCTCGCCGGGCAATCCGCGGTGGCGATCTACAAACAGCTCCACGACTACAAGACCGGCAGCCGCGCGAACGACATCATGACGCCGATCGCCCAGACGTTGGAGGAGAACCAGATCCGCGCCGTCTCGGTGCATTTCGCCGCCGCCAACCGGCGCAGCCTCGACCCGACCACGGCCGAGGTCGTCGACGAGGACATCGTGCGGCTCGTCGAGCGCGGCGATCCGGCCCGGGCCCTGCCGGCGTGCAACTCGTGCCACGGCTTCAGCGCCGGCGGGCCGATCGAGACGCCGACGCTGTCGCACCAGAACCGCGAGTACCTCGCCCGGCAGCTCCGCGCCTTCCGTGACAGCAGCCGCCGCAACGACATTTATACGCGCATGCGCAGCGTCTCGGCCAAGCTGACGGACCGGGAGATCAACAGGCTCGCCGAGTTCTACGCCACGACCTTGCAATATTAACCGCCGCTAGAATGGCGGGCAGGCACTAAGCGGCGCGCGGCAGTCCGCGCCCGGCAGAAAGTGATGCGAAGGAGTTTACGGTGCAAGGCATGGCGATGCCTTCGCCCCGACGCCTACTTTGACGCCCGGCAGGGCCGTGGCGGTGTCGCGAGGTCGAAATGCTCTGGTCCATCCCCATCGCCACCATCGCCGGCACGGTGGTGCGCATTCATATGACCTTCCTGCTCTTCCTCGTGTGGATCGGGGCGGCGCAGTGGCGGGTCGGGGGACGCGAGGCGGCGCTCGAGGGCGTCCTGTTCATCGTGCTGATCTTCGCCTGCGTGCTGGCGCATGAGTTCGGGCACATCTTCGCCGCGCGGCGCTACGGCATCCGCACGCCCGAGGTGACGCTATGGCCGATCGGCGGCGTCGCGAGCCTCGAGCGCATCCCGGAGAAGCCCTCCGAGGAGCTGGTCGTGGCGCTCGCCGGCCCGGCCGTGAACGTTGTCATCGCCGCCGTGCTCATCCTGTGGCTCGGCCTCTCGCTCGACGGCGCCGCCATGACCGAGCTCGAGAATCCGCGGGCCTCGCTCCTCGCGCGGGTCGCGGCCGCGAACATCTTCCTCGTGGTGTTCAACCTCATTCCGGCGTTCCCGATGGACGGCGGCCGGGTGCTGCGCGCGCTTCTCGCCATGCGCATGGGCCGCGCCGAGGCGACGCGCGTCGCGGCGCGCATCGGCCAGGGCGCCGCCTTCCTGTTCGCGCTCGCCGGGCTGTTCGTGAGCCCGATGCTGATCGTCATCGGCCTGTTCGTTTATCTCGCCGCGACCGCGGAGGCGCAGCACGTCGCCTTCCGGGACGGCACGCAGGGGCTCTCGGTCCGCGACGCCATGATGACGCCGGTCGGGACGCTCGCCCCCGGCGCGACGCTCGGCGACGCCGTCGACCTCCTGCTGCGCACCGCCCAGAAGGAGTTCCCGATCCTCGACGGCGCCGGGCGCCCGCGCGGGCTCCTCACCAAGGACGCGCTGATCGGCGCGCTGCGGGAGGCGGGGCCTTCGGCGCCGGTCGCCGACAGCATGGTCCGCGAGGTGCCGAGCCTGCCTGCCTGGCGCCCGCTCGAGGCGGGGCTCGCGACCCTCAACCAGGCGAAGGCGCCGGCGCTGTTCGTGCTCGACGATCACGGCCGGCTCGTCGGCGTCGTCACCCCTGAGAACGTCGGCGAGATGATGCTGGTGCGCAGCGTGCGGCCGGATTTCCGCTTCCGGCGCCTGAGGATGGCGGCCTGAGCCGGGCTTGCGCCCTTGGCGGGAGGGGTTCACCTTCGCCCCATGCGGCGTCCGTTCTTTCTCGCGCTCGCCATCAGCTTCGCGGCGCTCGCCGGGGGCCTTGTCTTCTATCAGTGGACCTCGCTGCCGACGACGCTCAAGGTCGCCGTCGGGGCGGTCGGCAGCGAGAACACGCGCCTCGTGGTCGCGCTGTCGCAGTATCTTGCCCGCGAGCGCGCGACCGTGCGCCTGCGGCTCGTCCTCACCGACGGCGTGGAGGGCAGCGCCAGGGCGCTCGAGGAGGACAAGGCCGATCTCGCGGTGGTGCGCACCGACGTCGCCATGCCGGTGAAGGCCCAGACCGCCACGATCCTGCACCGCGACGCCGCGCTCCTCATGACCACGCCGTTGAGCGGCATCTCGCAGGTTTCGGGCCTGTGGGGCCGCAATGTCGGGGTGGTGCGCGACATCCCGGCAAACCGCACCCTCCTCGACATCGTGCTCGCGCAGTACGAGATCCCGAAGGACAGCGTCGCGGTCGTGGCGATCGCCGCCGGCGAGGTCGAGGAGGCGCTGCGCTCAAAACGGGTCGACGCGGTGCTCGCGGTCGGCACCGTGACCGGGCGCACCATGACGGAGGCGGTCGCCGGGGCGACGCGCGCCGCCGGCGGCGCGCCGGTGGTCTTCATCCCCATCAACGATGCCGATGCGATCGAGCAGCGGCTGCCGATGTTCGAGAGCCTCGAGGTGGTGCGCGGCTCCTTCGGCGGGACACCGCCACGCCCGGCCGAGACCATCGAGACCTTGGGGGTCAGCCACCGGCTCGTGGCGCGCAGCTCGCTCGACGACAACGTCGTATCGGAGCTGACGCGGTTGATCTTCGTGGCGCGGCCGGGGCTTGCAAGCGAGGTGCCGCTCGCCAACCGCATCGAGGCGCCGGACACCTCGAAAAGCTCGGCCCTGCCGGTCCACCCGGGCGCCTTGGCCTATTACGAAGGCGAGGTCCAGAGCTTCTTCGAGCGCTACGGCGACTGGTTCTATCTCGGCGTGATGGCGCTTTCGATCCTGGGCTCCGGAGTGGCCGCGGTCTTAAGCCGCGCCGCGAGCCGCGCGCGGTCGCGCAACATGGAGCTCCTGCGCGAGCTGCTCTCGATCGTGCGCCGGGCCCATACCGGTCGCTCGATCGACGAGCTCGACGCGCTCGACCGCCAGGCCGACGAGATCCTGGGCGCTGCGCTCGGCAAGGCCGGCACGGGCGACATCGACAACGCCGGCGTCGCCGCCTTCACGCTCGGCCTCGACCAGGCGCGCCGCGCCATCGGCGAGCGGCGGCGCATCCTCCTCGCGCAGGCCGCGACGGATTACGAGCTCTCGCAGGCGGCTGAGTAGCGGCTCACGTCAGCGTCTTCTCGTAGCGCCAGGCGGCCTCGCCGTCCTCGTAATAGTCCCCGGCCACCTCGAAGCGGCGGTAGCCGGTCTTGTGGTAGAGCCGCTGGGCGGCGGTGTTGTCGGCGCGGACCTCGAGGCGAAGCCGCGCGCAGCCCTTGGCCTTCGCTTCCGCTTCGGCGGCGCGCAGGAGCTGCTTGCCCAGCCCCCGTCCGGCGGCGCCGCGCTTGACCGCGATCGAGCTCAGATGCCCGGCCGCCGAGTTCCTGCGGCGCTGGACGAGCGCGTAGCCGATCGGCCCGTCGGCGCCCTCGGCGACGAGGAGGTCGCTCGCCGCCGATTGCACCGCGTGGCGGAAGCTGCGGCGGGTCAGCCGGTCGGTCGGGAAGACGCGCTCGATCGCGAGAAGGCCGTCCACATCGTCGAGGGTGGCGGGCCTGATCCGCGGCCTCACGGCGCGGTCCACGGAAACGTCCAGGTCTCGGTGAGCGCCTTGTTGCCGGCCTTGAGGAAGGCCCGGAGATCCGTCGACTGCCCCGGCTCGAGCCTCACGTCGAAGGCCGCCCGGAAGCCGCGGACATGCTCGTTCGGCACGACGAAGGTGTGGGTGATCCGCCCGTTCGAGGTCCAGGGCACGACCTGAACCTGGCCCGGATCGGGCAGGTAGAAGCCAAGGTTGCCGCCGGCGAAATCGATCATGAAGCGACGCGCCAGCGGGTCGCCGGGATCTGCCGAGCCGCTCGCCTTGGCCGGGGCCTGGAAGGTGTTCGCGACCTTGCCGCCGGGATGCATGTCGTCGGTCGCGGTCACGGCGCGCAGGCGGTAGCCGAAGGCGATCTCCTGGCCCGGCTCGTAAGGGCTGCGCGGCTGCCAATAGGCGACGATGTTGTCCATGGTCTCGTTGTCGGTCGGAAGCTCGATCAGCTCGACCCGGCCCTCGCCCCACTGCCCGGTCGGCTCGACCCAGTAGCCGGGCCTGAGGTGATAGACGCTCTCGAGGTCCTGGTAGTTCTCGAAGGTCCGGTCGCGCTGCAGGAGGCCGAAGCCGCGCGGGTTGTTGTCGATGAAGGCCGAGACCCACTTGCCGGCTGGGTTATGCAGAGGCCGCCAGATCCATTCGCCGGCCCCGGTATGCATCAGGAGCCCGTCCGAATCGTGCACCTCGGGCCGGAAGCTGTCGACGCGCCGCCGGTCGTTCTCGCCCTCGAAGAACATCGAGGTGAGCGGGGCGAGGCCGACCGACGGCATCGGCCGGCGCGGGAACAGCGTTGCGGTGACGTCGATCGTCGTCTCGACCGCCGGGTAGAGGTCGAAGCGGTAGGCGCCGGCGACGGACGGGCCGTCGAGCAGGCCGTAGACCAGGATGCGGTCGGGCCCGGAGGGCGGCGGGATGTCGACCCAGAACTCGCGGAAGTAAGGGAACTCCTCAGGTTCGCCGTTTCGCAACGCGTTGACCGCAAGGCCGCGGGCCGAGAGCCCGTAGCGCTGGTCGCGGCCGAGGAAGCGGAAATAGCTCGAGCCGAGGAAGGCGATGAGCTCGTCGAACACGCGCGGATCGTTGAGCGGGTAGTGCAGCCGGAAGCCTGCGAAGCCGACATTCACCGGCAACGGCCGCTCGATGCGGGTGCGGCCGTAATCGAAGAGCTGCGGCTGGTAGGCGATCGGCGTCGGCACGCCGTCGCGGATGACGTTCACGGTCACTGGGCGCTGGTACAGGAAGCCGAGGTGGAAAAGCTGCAGCCGGAACGGCCCGCCGCTCGAGGCAAGCAGCGCGCGGTCCGGCCGGAAGCGGATGTCGCGATAGGCGTCGAAATCGAGCCGGCTGAGCGGCTCCGGCAAGGGCGGCGCGCTTGCCTCGAATGCCACGCTCGCGAGCTCGCGTGCGCGCCGCACGACGTCCTCGTAGCGAAACGGCGCAGGCGTCGGCGGGCCGCTCGGCTGCGCGAGCGCGGGCGTTGCCGCGAGCGCGGCAACAGCCTCAAGAAGGTTGCGGCGGGAGAGACGCATCGGCAGCTACAAACGGTCCGGAATGAAACGAGTTGCGCGGCACAGGTAAGCGAGGCGGTTTCCGGCGTCCACGGTTCTGCAGCGCCGTGACGCTTTGGCACGATCAGGACCAGGGTGCCTGAACGGGGGCGGAATGCTGCGGATATCCTCGAAAAACCCCGAAAGCGCCACTTGAGATCGGGGGGAAACGCACGTATCTAAGCCCTGCCCAATTTCGCACGTGCCTGTGGCCGCGTGCTGGTCGGTGGGCATCCGGACAAGAGGCCGGACAGCCGCCAGGGACGAGGGTTCGCTCTCGGGGGAATGGATATCCCCGAGGCAAGGACCCCGGGCCGATCAAGGTCCGTGTCCCGAACAACGACCGGCAGCCGGAGGCGAAACCGGCGAACCCCGCACTCCACGGGGGACGCAGCTTAAAGCAACGACGGAGCGGGCTTTTTTGGTCTCGTCGGCCCTCCAAAGGTCGACACCGAAGAGGCTTGTCCATCTTGCCCGGCGTGCGGTTGGGGTCTCCCCATCCAAACAAAGGCAGCTTCTCGGGCGAAGAGCCCGTCGACGCCGCTCGTGTCTCCATCGCACGGCCGGCGCGATGACTCTTCCCCGCTGAGCCCAGGCGGTCTTGCCGCCTGCATCGTCAACCGGGGCGCATCTCGCGCCCGATTGAGCCTTTGGTGGGGAGAGCGCCATGACCGAGCGCATCCGCGAGTTCCTGCGCAACCGACATGAGGACGGGCCCTGCATGGTGCTCGACCTCGAGGTCGTGCAGGACAACTACATGAAGTTCGCCCGCGCGCTGCCGAACACGCGCGTGTTCTATGCCGTCAAGGCCAATCCCGCGCCGGAGGTGCTGAGCCTTCTCGCGAAGCTCGGCTCGTGCTTCGACGCCGCCTCGGTGGCGGAGGTCCAGCTCGTGCTCGCGGCGGGCGCCACGGCGGAGCGCATCTCCTTCGGCAACACCATCAAGAAGGAGCGCGACATCCTGCGCGCGCTCGAGCTCGGCGTGCGGCTGTTCGCGGTCGATTGCGAGGCCGAGGTCGAGAAGATCGCCCGCGCCGCGAGGGAAGCCGGCATCGACAAGCGCGAGGTCAAGGTCTTCTGCCGCATCCTGTGCGACTGCGCCGGCGCCGAGTGGCCGCTGTCGCGGAAGTTCGGCTGCGTGCCGGAGATGGCGGTCGAGGTGCTGGAGCACGCCTACCGGCTCGGGCTCGAGGCTTACGGGGTGTCGTTCCACGTCGGCTCGCAGCAGAGGAACACCGGCGCCTGGGACGTGGCGCTCGCCTCCGCCTCGCGGATCTTCCGCGAATGCGCCGAGCGCGGCATCCACCTCTCGATGGTCAATCTCGGCGGCGGCTTCCCGACGAAGTACCTGAAGAGCGTCCCGGCGGTGCAATCCTACGGCGAGGCGATCTTCCGGGGCCTGACCAAGCACTTCGGCAACCGCATCCCGGAGACCATCATCGAGCCGGGCCGCGGCATGGTCGGCAATGCCGGGGCGATCGAGGCCGAGGTGGTGCTCGTGTCGAGGAAGTCGAAGGACGAGGACGAGGTGCGCTGGGTCTATCTCGACATCGGCAAGTTCGGCGGGCTCGCCGAGACGATGGACGAGTCGATCCGCTACCCGATCCGCACCGAGCACGACCGGGACCGCAAGGCCCCTTGCGTGCTCGCCGGCCCGACCTGCGACTCGGCCGACGTGCTCTACGAGAAGGAGCCCTACATGCTGCCGGTCTCGCTCGAGATCGGCGACAAGGTCCTGATCGAGGGCACGGGCGCCTACACCACGACCTACTCGGCCGTCGCCTTCAACGGCTTCCCGCCCTTGAAGAGCTACGTGATCTGACGGGCAGCGCCCCGGCAGATCACGTATCCCCGGGGCTCGACCCTGGGGATCTCCATCCGCCTCACGACCGGAAGATCCCGGATCGCGGCTGCGCCGCATCCGGGACCACGGCCTTGACCAGATTGGGGGTGCGACATGCTCGCGATCCGTGAAGAGCTTCCGACCGATATCGCCGCCCGCGAGCGGCTCCTCGATTCCTGCTTCGGCGACGCGCGCTTCGCGAAGACGTGCGAGCGCCTGCGCGAGGGCCGCAAGCCCGCGCCGCATCTCGCGCTCGTGCTCGAGCGCGAGGGCGAGATCGTCGGCACGGTGCGCCTGTGGCACGTGACCGCCGGCCCGAACCGGCCGGCCCTGCTGCTCGGGCCGATCGCCGTCGATTGCCGGCTGCAGGGCCTCGGTCTCGGCGCGAAGCTCATGCGCGAGGCGCTGGCGCGCGCCAAAGCCCTCGGCCACCGCGCCGTCCTCCTCATCGGCGACCCGCCCTACTACGCCCGCTTCGGCTTCTCGGCCGAGAGCACCGGCCGCCTTTGGCTGCCGGGGCCCTATGAGCGCGAGCGCTTCCTCGCCCGCGAACTCCGGCCCGGCGCGCTCCACGGCGCGCGCGGCCTCGTCTCGGCGACCGGCGAGCCGGAGGACAGGCCCGACCTCGCGGCGACGCTCGCTGCCGCTGCGAACGACTCGGCCCCAGGGCGGAAGCGGGCGGCGTAATGGCGCGCTGGCGTTCGATCACAAGGCTTGATACCCGCCGCGGGTGAGAGCCTGCAATCGCCGCGTGCGAGCGGAGCGCGCGGCGGAACGCTCAACCGACGGCCCGCGGGCCTATTCGGCGACGATCTTGTAGCGGCCGCCGGGCTTCAGCGCGGCGTCCCTCTCCAGCCCGTTGAGGACGAGGAAGCGCTCGAGCGGCCGGTTCGCCGTCACCATGCGGGCGGCAATATCCTCGACCCTGTCGCCCGGCCCCGCCGTCACGAGCTGCACCCGCAGCGGGCGGACCCCGCGGGCCTCCTCGGCGCTGAGCGCCCGCACCGATTCGAGCGAGGCCCGGAAGGCGCGGTCGAGATCGGCCGGGCCGCCCTTCCAGGCGAGCACGAGCCGATAGGTCGTCCCGCCGAGGCGGAGCGCGGCGAGGCGGAAAATCCATTCCTTGCCCTTGGCGATGGCGAGCGCGGCCGGCGCGCCGTTCACGGAGAGGGTCTCGACGCTTTCCGTCTCGACCGCCTCGTTCCAGGAGGAGCGCAGCACCTCGGCGAGACTCTGGTTCTCGGCGGCCTCGATGGCGTCGAAGAGGAAGCGGCGGCTGCCGTCGGGCGAAGCCCCGAGCACGGCCTTGGCCGAGTTCTCGAGGGCAATCCCCTCCGGCGCCTCGAAGGCGATGCCGAGCCTCGGATGCACGAAGCGGCGCCCGCGCACCATTCCGTCGGTCGGATTGTCGCCATAGGCAATGCCGTCGACCGCAGCGAGGTAGCGCTCGCGCCCGCTCTCGCCGAGTCCCGGCCCACCGCTCCGGCGTGCGGCCTGGAGCGACAAGGCGATGCGCTCCGGCGTGCCCGGGTGGCTCGAGAGCACGTCGGCCGCGGTTCTGCCGCCGGCGCCCGCCGCCGAGACCGCAAGCGTGCCGGCCCGGCCGAGCGAGCTGAGAAATCGCGAGGCCGCATAGGGATCGTAGCCGGCCTTCGACAGGGTTTTGACGCCGATCTGGTCCGCCTCGAGCTCCTGCGCCCGCGAGAAGCCGGCGATCTTGAAACGCGACTGGTCGGCGAGCATGGCGGCGGCCGAGGGATCGTTCAGCACGTCGGTCACGACCCGGCTGACCAGCGCCGATTTCAGCGCCAGCTCGCTGCGGGCGCTGGCGTGACGCAGCGTCACATGCGCGATCTCGTGCGCCAGCACGCCGGCGACCTCGGAGGCGTCATTCGCGAGCGCAAGGAGCCCGCGGGTCACGTAGAGCCGGCCCGAGGGCAGCGCGAAGGCGTTGACGGCGGGCGAGTCGAGGATCGCGATCTGATAGGCCTCGTCCGGCCGCTCGGTCGCGGCGACGAGCCGGGCGGTGATCTCGGTCAGGAGCCGCAGCGCCTCCGGCGCGCGGTACTCCCCGCCGAAGGCCGCGACCAGCCGGGCATGCTCGCGCTCGCCCGCGCGATCGTCGCCCGAGAGCCGCGGCGCGCCGGCCGGGAGCGGGTTCGCAGGCGCGACGAGCGAGCTCGTCTGGTCCGTCACGCACCCGGCGAGAAAGACGGCGAAGGCGGTCGCGCCCAAGAGGCGCGCCAGCTGTGGAAATCGGGCGCTCATCATCGACGCCGGGGAATCACCTCGTCCAGGATCTCGAGCATTTCAGGCGCCATGATGGTCATAGCGGGACCGCCCCATTCCTCGACCAGACCCCGCGCCCGTACCCTGCGGCCCCTCAAGCCCTCCGCCGAATGGCCGCGCTCGCGGATGCTCCGCCAAGTTCGTTGCGGAATTGTGATCGTGAAATCGGCTTTCCAGTCGGGTCCGAAGTTGAGGTAGGTGCGCTGGCGACGCTCTCCGACCGAGCGGATGCGCCCCTCGACGAGCGCAAACTGCCCGACGCGCTGCCGAAGCGTCTCGAGCTCTGCCGCCGTGATGGGCATGTAGCGGTCGCCGCGCCACAGGCCGATCCGCAGCTCGCGGGCTCGCGCTTCGCGCAGGAGAAGTTCCGGCTGGCAGAGGCGGTCGGCTTCCCCTGCGTCGACCAAGGCGAAGCCCGCCGCGACCAGCCCGCGGCCGAGATCGACCGGGCCGGCATCGCTTGTCACGACGAGGGTGGCGGAAAGGCGGCCCCAGCGGTCCGGCTCCGCCGCGAGCGCGCCGACTTCGACAGCGCTGCCCTCAAAAGAGCGGAGCCACTCCGCGGCGGGTTCCAGAGCTGCGGGCTCAACGGCCATGCGGATGCCCGCGAGCTTCGCGAGGCGTCCGGAGGCGAGCGTGATCTCGCCGCGCGCGGTCAGCGTGCCGATGCGGTCCTCGAAGCGGCGCGGCGCGCAGAGGGCAGAACCGGCGCCGCCCGCGACCGGCGCGGCCTCCTCGGCCGCAGAAGCCCCAGCCGCCACGCCGAGCGTCGCGAACGTCACCGCGACGAGCCCTCGTCTCATCGGCGCCGCAAGCCTCGGATCGACGGGAAAGAAACCAGGCGAGGCGCACGGGGGGCGCGGAGCCGGGCGGTGCTCAATAGGCGTAGAGGAAGACCGCCCAGGCCGCGAAGCCGAGAACGCCGACCAGGATTAGGGTGTAGCGCCAAAGCACGATCCGTCATCATTGCTGTCCTACGGAGGGAGCACAAGACTCATGGTTGCATAGCTCGGCCGGGTTCCAAGCTGCCAGCGCTTGGCTCAGGGACTATTCGGCGGCCTGGGCGAGCGCCGGCGCGATGCGGCCGCCACCAAGATTGTCGAGGCTCTGCTTGATCTGGGTTGCAAGCGCGTCGGCCAGGGAGTTCTCCTCGCGATGGTTACGGACGAGGCCGATCTTGCACGAGGGCAGGGCCGGGAAGCCGTCCGAGGGGCCGAGGATGCGCATCCCGGAGCGGATCGCGCTTTCGGGCAGGACGGACACCGCGAGCCCCGCGTTCACGGCAGCGCCAACCGCGGTCGAGTGCCAGCTCACGAAGAGCACCCGGAAGGGCCGCCCGATGCCCTGCAGCGCGTCGGTCGCCGATTGGCGCCAATCGCAAGTCGGGCGTCCGAGGGCGAGCGGCACCGGCGTTTCCTCATGGACGGCGTGGCGAGCCGAGGTCACCCAGAGGAGCTGCTCGACGCGCACGATCTCGGAGGGCCCGCGGCGGTCCATATGAGTGATGATGGCGAGGTCGAGATCGCCGTTCTGAATGCGGTCGAGCAGGTGCGGCGTCGGCTCGCACATCACCGTGACCTCGGCGCGCGGATTGGAACGCGAGAAGCGGGCGAGGATCTCCGGCAGGTAGCAGTCGGCGTAGTCGTCGGGCAGGCCGAGGCGAACCCGGCCAGTGAGATCGGCCTCGTTGAAGGAGGCGACGCACTCCGTATTGAGCCGCACGATGCGGCGCGCGTAATCGAGGAGGCGCTCGCCGTCCTCGGTGAGCTTCGAAGCGCGGCCGTCGCGCTCGAAAACGGCGCGGCCGACGCGCTCCTCGAGCCGCTTCATCTGCATCGAGACGGCGCTCTGGGTCTTGTGAACGACATCGGCGGCCCGGGTGAAGGAGCCTGAATCCGCAATCGCCACGAAGGTGCGGAGCTGGTCTATGTCGAGGAGGTGCATGGCCGACCTTCATCATCCGGAGTGATGAGACACATCTCAATCATTCGCTTTCAGAATGGCCTCGTCAAGCGCATTCTTCCTTATCGCGGCGGTCGTGAGCGCCACGAACGTTGGTGAAGGAGGGCTGTCATGCCTATCAACATATTCCTAAGAACTGGAACCGCGTCCGGGTCCGGACTACGCGGGCTGGCTTCCGACCTCGCCGCGGCGGGGGCGGCGCTCCGGCGGATGTGGCGCAACCGGCGCGAAGTCCATCGCCTGAGCGAGCTCGACGACCGCACGCTCAAGGACATCGGACTGTTGCGCTCCGACGTCGAGGGTGCGCTGCTCGAGCCCCTGCACAAGGATCCCTCCCGGATCCTGTCGCTTCGACGGGACGAGCGGCGCGGTCGCTTTCGTCCGGATGTGGTGAGCGCGGCTCCGCGCCCGGAGCGTGAGATCCGCTTCGCGCCGCGCCACGCCTGCTGCGTCTGAGCCGGCCACCGGCCGGCGTCAGCGCCGGTCCGGCCCTGCGCCCCAGAACTGGTCGAAGATGTTCTGGAGGGAGGCGAGATACTGGGCCTGCGCGTCGCGGCCGCTCGCCATGGCTTGGGCCCAGGCGTCATCGGTGCCGCCCGCAGCCTGCGAGGATTGCGCGCCGCTCGGCGTCTCCGCCGCCGGCTTCGCCGAAGCGCCGCTTGGCGGCGCGGAGACCGCGGCGGCGGAGTCGGGTTGCGCCATCAGATTGCGCATCATCTCCGCCCAGGCGGCATAAGGCTCCGCAGCGGCCGGCGCGCTGGCGGCCTGATTGCGCATGATGTCGCTGAACTTCGCCAGGCTGCCGACGATCGCCGCCGCGAAGATCGGCATCATCTGCTGGAGCACCTGCGCGCTGAGCCCGCTCCAATGCGCCGCCTGCTCGGCGACGCGTCGGGTCAGCTCCGCCGAGCCGAGGAGTTGGTGCACGGCGTCTCCGCCCTGCGCCTGCGGCGGGGGTGGCTGCGCACCCGCGAAGGGAGGGCTCATCATGCGCATGAGGTTCGCGAAACCGGCGGGATCGGCCGCGTTGCGCTGCATTCCGAGTGCAAAGGCCGGCATCAGCGCCGCGAAGGCGCGCTGCGCGTCGGCCTGCGACAGGCCGAACTGACGCGCCGCCGCATCCATCCCCAGTCCGCCATCCGTGCGCATCAGGTCGAAGAAGTTGAACAATGCCCTCTCCCGCGCAGCCAAGGTCCCACCATAGGCCATGCCTGCCGCCGCACCAATGCGCCGTCGCGGTTCCGGGCGGCCCTCACCGGATGACGGCGGCGCCACGGCGCTCAAGGATGCCGACCGTCCGGAAGGCGGTCGCGAGCGCCAGGGCCCCGAACAGGATCGAGCCAAGACCGATCGCGCCGAGCACGCCAGTCGGACCGTAGGCGGCGCCGACAAGCGCCAGCGGCATGGTCCCGAGCGTCGCACGGCCCCAGTTGAAGACGGTCGAAAGGATCGGGAAGCCGAGATTGTTGAAGGATGCGTTCGCGAGGAAGAGGAGGCCGATGAAGAACCACATCGGCCCGCTGATCAGACAGAAGAAGGTCAGGAGTTCCGCTCCGGCTCCGGTCAGCTTGAAGGCGCCGGCAAGCGGGTGCCGGAGCAGCGCGAGCAGCGCCCAGACGCCCCCGGTGTAGAGCGCCGTGAACACCACGCCGTCGCGCAGGATCAGCCGCATGCGATCGAACCGGCCGGCGCCCCAATTCTGGCCGAGAATCGGTCCGATCGCGCCCGAGAGCGCGAACAGCCCGCCGAAGGCGACCGGCACGAGCCGATCCACGATGGCACTCGCGGCGATCGCCTGATCGCCGAAGCGGGCGATGACGCTTGTCACGAAGCCGCCGGCGATCGGGGTCGCAATGTTGGTCAGCACGGCCGGCAGGGCGATCGCGAAGAGCGGCGGCGCGTCGCGCAGCACGGCCTCGAGGCGTGGCCTGGCAACCAGCCGATGCACGCCGACGGCCCCGCGCCAGCCGATGAAGACGAAGATCGTGCGCGAGACGATCGTCGCGACGGCCGCGCCGTCGACCCCAAGCCCAAAGCCGAAGATGAGGACCGGATCGAGCGCGGCGGTCACGATCCCGCCGGTCAGCGTGACGTACATGGCGCGCCGCGCATCGCCGACGGCGCGCAGGATGCCGGAAAAGCCCATCCCGAGGGCCATGAGGAAATTCGACGGCAGCGTGATCGAGAGGAACCGCCGCGCGACCGCGAGCGTCTCGCCGCTGGCGCCGAGAAGTCCGAGGACCCAGGTCAGGAGCGGCAGCATCGCGAGCGTCACGGCCAGACCCACAAGCACCATATGGACGCAGGCTGAGCTTGCGAGCCGCCGCGCCCTATCGCGCTCGCGGGCGCCGAGCGCGCGGGAGACCAGCGCGCCCGTCGCGATCATCAGCCCGACATTGATGGAGATGGCGAAGAAATTGACGATCGTCGCAAGGCCCACGCCGGCGGTGAGCGCCGGATCGCCGAGCCAGGAGATGTAGAGCAGCGACAACAGGTCGACCGCGAAGACGGCGACGAGGCCGATAGAGCCGGTGGCGGTCATTACGGCCACGTGGCGCATCGTGGAGCCGGAGACGAAGCGCGGGAGTTCCTCAGTCGGCGCGCGGCCGGGTCTCGACGCGTCAGGCACCGGCGTGCTCGTCCTCGCCGATGATGTCGCGCGTTTCGGGGCTGAGCCCGTGCGAGCGCGCGCGCGGCGCAATCAGCGGCTCGGGCTCGAGGCGCGTGCCGTGCAGGAGATCGGCGCCGCCCATGATGCCTTCCGATTTCTGCATGACGAGGCGCGCGATGTCGCGACGTCGCACGTCGGCGGTCACGGCGGCGGCTTCGGAGGGGTCGAGGCCGAGTTCCTCGAGCGCCGCCTGGCCGAAGGCGAGGGCGGATTCGAAGGTCTCCCGGATCTGGAAGTCGGCCTCGCGCTTCATGAGATCGATTGCGTGGATGCGGTCGTAGGCGCGTACGCAGGTCCTCACCTGCGGGAACTCCTCATGGACGATCTCGACGATCTTGAGCGCCGCCTCCCGATCGTCGACGCAGATGCAGACCACATCCGCCCGCTCGATCCCTGCAGCGCGCAGCACGTCGAGGCGGGTGCCATCTCCGTAGAAGATGCGGAAGCCGAAGCGCGCCGCCGCGCGGATGCGGTCGACGTTCTTCTCGATGACCGTGACGGAGATGCCTTTCGCCAAGAGCACCTGGTCGACGATCTGGCCGAAGCGGCCGAATCCGATCACGAGCACCCGGCCGTCGGGACCATCGAAGCTGTTGGGCTCCGGCTCTGGAGCGGCCCTCGGCCGGCGGGCGAGCGCGAGATCGAGCACCTTAGCGGCGAGCGGGGCGACGAGCATGGTCAGCGCGGCGAGCGCTGTCACGAACTGGGTCATCGCGCCGGTCAGGAGGCCGAGGGCGGCCGCGACCGGGAGGAGCACGAAGGCGAATTCGCCGGCCATGGCGAGTACCGCGCCTCCTCTGAGAGCGTCGGTCCGCGGAGAGCCAAAGGCGCGGAGCAGGAATGCAATGATCGCGATCTTCGCCGCGACCGCAGCGAGCGTCGCGAGGAGGAGGGCAGGCCAATGCTGCGCGATCAACGCGCGGTCGATCGACATCCCCACGCTCATGAAGAAAAGCCCGAGCAGGATGCCCCGGAACGGCTCGATGTCGGCCTCGAGCTGGTGGCGGAAATTGGATTCGGCGAGGAGCACGCCGGCGAGGAAGGCTCCCATCGCCATCGAGAGGCCGACCTTCTCCATCAACAGCGCCGTGCCAAGCACGACGAGCAGCGCGGACGCGGTCATCACCTCGCGCGCGCCGCTTGCCGCAAGGAGCCGGAAGAAGGGGTTGAGGCCGTAGCGGCCGACGAGGACCACCGCCGCGAGCGCCGAAATCGCGGTTGCCGCGCCGATCAGCGTCTGCAGCACGCCGCCCTCGCCCCGGACGGCGCCGGCCGTCGCGAGAAGCGGCATGAGTGCGAGGATCGGGGCGATCGAAAGGTCCTGGAACAGCAGGATCGCGAAGGAGCGCTGACCGTATGCGGACTGGAGATCGCCGCGCTCCTCGAGCAGCTGCAGCGCTATCGATGTCGCGGAGAGAGCAAGCGCGAGCCCGATGACGACGCCGCTCCGCGCCGGGGCTCCGGCCGCGACCGCCACCGCCCCGAAGATCGTGGCGGTGGCGAGGAGCTGTGCCGCGCCGAGCCCGAAGATGTCGCGGCGCATGGAAAGGAGCCGAGAAAGCTTGAGCTCCAGGCCCACGATGAAGAGGAGGAAGACGACGCCGATCTCGGCGACCCCGCGCACCGTCTCCGCTTCGCCGATCAGCGACAATCCCGACGGGCCGATCACGAGGCCCGCGACCAGATAACCCAGCACGCCGCTCAGGCCCATGCGGCGGAACACGGGGACCGCGATCACCGCTGCTGCGCAGAAGATCAGCACCGGAGGCAGAAAGCTCGCATGAGCGGCGTGTTCGGGCATCAAGAGGCGGCTCGGGCCCAAGGGCGCTGCGGGGAGAGATGCTGCTTAGCGAAGAACGGGCGCGGGAGCGAGTTCGAGGAGCCCGGACCTCGTGCTTGACACCGTCCGGACCCTCTCGCACACCCGGCGGAATGGCCCGGAAGCCCCCCCTCAAGATCCTGCTCTGCGCCCCGCGCGGTTTTTGCGCGGGCGTCGTGCGCGCGGTCGACGCGGTGGAGCGCGCGCTCGCCCTCTACGGGCCGCCGGTCTATGTCCGCCACGAGATCGTTCACAACAAATACGTGGTCGACGGCCTGAAGAAGAAGGGCGCCGTGTTCGTGCGCGAGCTCGCCGACGTGCCGGACACCGCGGCTCCGGTCATCTTCTCGGCTCACGGCGTTCCGAAGGCGGTGCCGCAGGAAGCAGCGGCGCGGCGGCTCCTCGCGATCGACGCCACCTGCCCGCTGGTGACCAAGGTCCACCGGGAAGCCGAGATCCACTTCAAGCGCGGACGCCACGTGATCCTGGTAGGGCATGCGGGGCATCCAGAGGTCGCCGGCACGATGGGCCAGCTTCCGCCCCACGCCATCACGCTGATCGAGGCGCTTGGGGATGTTGATCGGCTGAGCCCGCCCGATAGGCATAATCTCGCCTACGTCACGCAGACGACGCTGTCGGTCGACGACACGCGCGAAATCGTCGAGGCGCTGCGGGCCCGCTTTCCCTCGATCGTCGGGCCGCACAAGGAGGACATCTGCTACGCGACCACCAATCGCCAGGAGGCGGTGAAACGCGTGGCCCCGATGGTGGACGCACTCCTGGTCGTCGGCGCGCCGAATTCCTCGAACTCCCAGCGTCTGCGCGAGGTGGCCGAGCGTGCCGGCTGTCCGGTAACGCAGCTCGTGCTGAGAGCGGAGGACATCGAGTGGCCGGCGCTCGCGGCAATCCGGACCCTGGGACTCACGGCCGGCGCCTCGGCTCCCGAAGACTTGGTCGAGGAGATCATCGACGCCTTCGCCGAGCGCTACGAAGTCGAGGTCGAGCAGATCTCGATCGCCACCGAGGACATGTTCTTTCCGCTGCCGCGCGAGCTTCGCGGCGAGGCCGCGGAGTAGCGGGTGGCGGTCTACACGGAGGTCACGGACGAGGAGCTGTCGGCTTTCCTGTCGGCCTACGAACTCGGTCAGGTGCTCGCCTGCAAGGGCATTGCCGAGGGGGTCGAGAACTCGAACTATTTCCTCCAGACGAGCGCCGGCAGCTTCATCCTGACCCTCTACGAGAAACGCGTCCGAGAGGCGGATCTGCCCTTCTTCCTCGCGCTGATGGACCATCTCTCGGCGCGCGGCCTCACCTGCCCGCAACCGGTGCATAATCGGGACGGCAATGCGCTCGGGCGGCTCGCCGGACGCCCTGCGGTGATCGTCACCTTTCTCAACGGCGTCTCTGTGAAACGCCCAAGCGCCCGCCATTGCCGCGCGGTCGGCGGCGCCCTCGCCGAACTGCACGAGGCCGGGCGAGACTTCTCGCTAAAGCGTGCAAACGCGCTGTCGATCGACAGCTGGCCGGCTCTGTTCGCGGCGGCGGCCGGTCAAGCCGACACCGTCGCGACGGGGCTCGCCGAGCGCACCCGGCGCGAGCTTTCGCACCTTGCGGGCGCCTGGCCCACGAGCCTCCCGACGGGCGTCATCCACGCCGACCTCTTCACGGACAACGTGTTCTTCCTCGGCGACAGGCTCTCCGGCCTGATCGACTTCTATTTCGCCTGTACCGATGCGCTCGCCTACGATCTAGCGATCTGCCTGAACGCCTGGTGCTTCGAGCCCGACGGCTCCTTCAATCTTACCAAAGGCCAGGCGATGATAACCGGCTACGAGAAGGTGCGGCGCCTCGAGCCGAAGGAGGCCGAAGCGCTGCCGACGCTATGCCGCGGCTCGGCCCTACGTTTCATGCTGACGCGCCTGGTCGATTGGCTGAATGTGCCGCCAGGCGCGCTGGTGAAGCCCAAGGACCCGCTGGAGTACGACCGCAAGCTCGCTTTCCACCGTCACGTGAGGAGCGCGGCCGAGTATGGGCTGGTGCGATGAGCGGGCGCGTGACGATCTACACCGACGGGGCGTGCTCGGGGAACCCCGGCCCTGGCGGCTGGGCAGCGGTCCTGATCTTCAACGGGCGCGAGAAGGAGCTGTCGGGGGGCGAGCCGCTCACGACCAACAATCGCATGGAGCTCACGGCGGCGATCAAGGCGCTCGAAGCGCTCACCCGTTCCTGCGCGGTCGACCTCTATACCGACTCGCAATACCTTCGGGACGGTGTGACCAGCTGGATCAAGGGCTGGAAGGCCCGCGGCTGGAAGACGGCCGAGCGCAAGCCCGTCAAGAATGAGGATTTGTGGCGCGCCCTCGATGAGGCGCGCAATCGGCACGAGGTGGCTTTCCACTGGGTCCGCGGCCACGCCGAGGACCCGCTCAATCACCGCGTCGACGCTCTTGCGGTCGCCGCCATGGCCCCCTTCCGGAAGAAGCCGAAGCCGCCCGGAAAACCCGTCTGAGCCGCTCCCTCAGAGGGATTTCAGGAGATTGTCGGCGCCCGAGACCTCGGCCTTGCCCGGCGTATCCTCGACGTTGAGCGAGCGGACCACGCCGTCCTCGACCACCATCGAGTAGCGCTGGGAGCGCGTGCCGAGGCCGAAGCCGGAGCCGTCCATGGTGAGGCCGATGGCCTTGGCGAAGTCGCCATTGCCGTCCGAGATCAGCTCGATCTTGTCGCCGCACCCGCTCTCCCGGCCCCACACGTCCATGACGAAAACATCGTTGACCGCAGTCACCACGATGGCGTCGATGCCCTTCGCCTTGATCTCATCGGCCTTGGCGACGTAGCCCGGCATGTGGTTGCGGTGACAGGTCGGCGTGAAGGCGCCGGGCACCGCGACGAGCACGACCTTGCGCCCCTTGAACACGTCGTCGGTCGTCTTCGGTTTCGGACCGTCCGGTGTCATCACCCGAAAAGTTGCCTGGGGAAGCGTGTGGCCAACCTGGATCGTCATGGTCGTCTCCGGAAACTTGGATGCGGGTGAGTTAGCGTGGCAGTCGCGCGCTGTCGAGGCTCGCGCGCGTCTCGATGGCGCGATCCCCGGCAACCAGCGTGAGACGCAGCTCGAGCGGCCCGGCGCCGTCGCGCGGGCGCTCGAGGACTTCAACTGGGAACCGACGGTGCTCGACCGGCTGCGAAGCTGATGGCGCGCGAGGCGCCCCTGCCCCGAGGTACCAGCCCTCCGGCGCTTCGACGAACAGCGTCGAGCCTTCCGGCGCCCGGGCGGCGACCTCGATCCCAGGCTTCCCGCCCGCGTTCACCGGCTCGACGGCGAGGATCGAGAGATCGCCCGCCGCGCCGACGGCCTGCGGCTTCGGCACCCGGGCAAGCGCCTCCTCGATCGCCGGCCTGTAGGCGCTTGCCTCCATCCCGACCTTCAGCTCGAGCGTGGCCGAAGCCGGTATGCAGATTTCCTTGCAGACGCCGTAATCAAGCTTGAGCCGCAGTGCCACCGATTTCGCCCGGTTGTTCGGCACGGCCCTGATCGGCAAGAGGACGCCTTCCCTGTAGCCGTAGGCAACGCCGCCTTGGTCCTCGAAGCGGCTCGGCGCCGGCCACAGGACCTCCACCGTCCTGAGGTTTTCGGATCCGGACCAGTCGAAGGCCGGCGGAAGGCCGGATTCGCCGGGCGTACGCCAATAGGTCTTGAACCCCGTATCCAGCTCGAACGCGATGGCGGCGAGAAAACCGGGACCGTCCGCATCGGCGCCTCCTGCGACGACGCGCACCCGCGAATGGAGGGCTCGAAACCAGGGGGACGCATCCCCCGCCCAGGCGGGATGCCAAACAGCGGCGGCGGCCGATAGACCCAACAGCGTCCGCCGTGAAACGCTCATGGAACCTTGGCTCATCTCCACGCCTTCATCGTAGGTCGGCTCCGCCGGCGAGCTATCCACGATCCCGTGAGCCCGGCGGGAGGATGGACAAGCGTGAGCTTGGGCGTAGCATACGGCGATGCGACTTCCGCGCAGCACCGAGGCCAAGTCCGAGCCCGGCTATCTCGACGGGCAGCTTCTCGTCGCCATGCCAGGGATGGGCGACGAGCGCTTCTCGCGCACCGTCATCTATGTTTGCGCCCACTCGCCGGAAGGGGCGATGGGCATCGTGGTCAACAAGCCGGCCGCCGATCTGAGCATGCCGGACCTCCTTGTCCAGCTCGACATCATACCGGAGACCGACCTCATCCGGCTGCCGCGCCGGGTTGGCCGGATGCAGGTGCTGATGGGCGGGCCGGTCGAGACGAGTCGCGGCTTCGTGCTGCACTCGCCGGACTTCTACATCGATCAGTCGACCCTGCCGATCGACGAGGGTATCTGCCTTACCGCGACGGTCGACATCCTGCGCGCGATCGCCAAGGGCGAGGGGCCGCATAGCGCTGTGCTGGCTCTCGGCTACGCGGGCTGGTCGGCAGGCCAGCTGGAGAGCGAGATTCAGGCCAATGGCTGGCTCAACTGCCCAGCCGATCCCGAGCTGATCTTCCACTCGGCACTGGATCTCAAGTACGAGCTGGCGCTGCGCAGGATCGGAGTCGACCCGGCCATGCTGTCGATGGATGCCGGCCACGCCTGAGGCGAGTGGCCTCGGTAGGGAAGGGCGCGTCGCCGCGTCGTCGCACGCCGGAACGTTTGGCCCGAGCCTCGGTTTCCCATGCAGTTCTGCGTGAGTGCGATGTCGAGACGAGCTGGACGCCTTCCGATCGCCCTGTTCGCGGCGGCTCTGGCAGGGCCGGCCGCGGGACAAGGCGCGCCTCAAGGCGGAGGAGGCGCGCAGGGCGGGCCCCAGGGGGGAACTTGGGCCGACGAGGTCAGATCGGCGATCGGCCGCGGGGGCTCGCAAGGCGGCCAGCAGGGCGCTCCACGCGGCGGCCAAGGTCAGGGCAGCGGCGGGGCCCAGCAGCAGGGTTCCGGATCCGGAGCTCAGGGCGGCGGAGGATCGCCACAACGTTGAATCCTGCTTACGCTCAGGCGGCTTCCGGTGCCGCTCCAACGAGCTGCCTCGCCTGCAGCGCCGACATGGGCTCTCCGAAGGCGTAGCCCTGGGCGTATTCGCAGCCAATCTGGTAGAGCTCGATCGCGTCCGACTCCGTCTCGGCGCCCTCCGCGACCACCTCCATCCCGAGTTCATGCGCCATTGTCACGATCGAGCGCAGGAGAACCGAGCGGTTCCCGTTGGCGCCCGGACGCACGAACGACTGGTCGACCTTGATCGTGTCGAATGGGAAGCGCTGCAGATAGGACAGCGCCGAGTAGCCGGTGCCGAAATCATCCAGCGACAGCCCCGCGCCGAGGTGCCGGATGCGCTGCAGCATCTGCGCAGCGTATTCGGGGTTCTCCATGACGAGGCTTTCGGTCAGCTCGAGCTTGAGCGACCCGGCGTGCACGCCGGTGCGCGCGAGCACGGTCTTCACGTCGTGCAGGAGGTCGTGCCGTAGGAGCTGGCGGCTCGACACGTTGACGCTGGCGAAGATCGGCGGCTCGACCTCGAGCGCGCGCTGCCACGCCGCGAGTTCGCGCGCCGTGCGCTCGAGCGCGAAGACGCCAAGGCTTGTGATGAGGCCACTCTCCTCGGCGATCGGAATGAAGGTCGAAGGGCTGAGCCGGCCGTGGCGCGGGTGATCCCAGCGCAGCAGTGCCTCGAAGCCCGCGATGGTGCGATCCTCGAGCCGCACGATCGGCTGGAACAGCACCTTGATCTCGCCGCGGTCGAGCGCCCGCCGCAGGTCGCTCTCCAGGCCGAGGCGGTCGCTGCGCTCGGCGCGCATCGTCGGCTGAAACACCTCGATGCGGTCGCCGCCGTGGCGCTTCGCATGCACCATGGCGATCTCGGCGTTCTTCAACACCTCTTCGCCGCTCGCGCCGCCGGCCTCATGCAGGGCCAGCCCGACCGAGGCGGTGAGGAAGATCTCGCGTTCCGCGAAGGTGATCGGAGTCGCGATCGCCCTCCGGATCATGTCGGCGAAAGCTATGACGCGGTCGGGATCGCGCTCGGAGATCAGAATGACGGCGAACTCGTCTCCGTTGATCCGGGCGATCGTGTCCTGCGGCTTCAAGAGCCGCCCGAGCCGGCGCGAGAGCGTGAGCAGGATGGAGTCGCCTGCCGACAGGCCGACCGAGTCGTTCACCTGCTTGAAGCGGTCGATGTCGACGACGAGCACGGTCGGGCCGGCCGACTGCTCCTGGCTTGCGAGCGTCAGCGCGGCCTCGAGCCGGTCGTTGAACAGCTCGCGGTTCGGAAGGCCGGTGAGGTTGTCGTGCACAGCGTCGTGAAGGATGCGCTCCTCGGCCGTCTTGGCCTCGGTCACGTCAGCGATCGTGCCGACGATGCGGATGACCTCGCCGTCCGTGCCAACGACGGGGCGCGCCTTCAGCCGGAACCAATGATGGGGGCCGCTCGCCGAGCGCAGGCGGAAATCCTGAACGATGCGGCCTCGCCGCTCCTCGATGACGGCGTCGAGCGCGGCCCGGTAGCGATCGACGTCGAAGGGGTGGAGGAGGTCGAGCCAACCCGCAGCCGAGCCTTCGAGCGCGCCGCGCGCCAGCCCGAGTTGCTGTTCGACCTCCGGTCCGACGAAGATCTTGTCCGCCGTGACATCCCAGTCGAACACGATGTCGCCGGCCCCCGCGAGGGCAAGCGCGCGCCGCTCGGTGTCGCTCATGAGCCCGGGCGTCAGCGCTCCGCCGGCGAAGGCATGCTGCATGACCGTGAAGCCGATCAGCATCACGATGAGGACGAGGGCGCCGATCAGCGCGGGCTGGACGAGGTCCGAGACGAGCGCGCCAGTCACTGTGAAGCCGGCGGCAGCGACCCACGCCATCAGGAGGACCCAGGTCGGCACGAGCATGACGGCGCGGTCGTAGCCGTGGGTCGCGAGATGCACGACGAGAAGAAACCCAACGCCGGCGACCGCCGCGATCGAGATCCGCGCGACGCCCGACGCCACTGGCGGATCGACCACGGCGAGCCCGACGAGCGCGGCGAGAAAGATCAGCCAGAACAAGGTCACGTGGCCGTATCGCACGTGCCAACGGTTGAGGTTCAGATAGGCGAAGAGAAAGACGAGGAGAGTCGCCGCTAGAATGGCTTCGGCGGCCGCCCGAAACACCCGCTCGGTCGCCTCCGTGACGGGGAAAACGCGCTGGAAGAAGCCGAAATCGATGCAGGCATAGGCAAGCACCGCCCAGGCGAGCGCCGCGGCGGCGGGGAAGATCAGCGCGCCCTTCACGACGAAGACGATCGTCAGGAAGAGCGCGAGCAGCCCCGAGATCCCGATGATGATGCCCTTGTAGAGCGTCAGGCCGGTGACCTTCTTGCGGTAGCTCTCGGTGTCCCACAGATAGACCTGCGGGACGTTCGGCGTGCGAAGCTCCGCGACGAAGGTCACCGTCGTCCCGGGATCGAGCGTCATCAGGAAGACGTCGGCTTCGGTCGACTCCTCCCGCTCGGGCCGGATGCCTTGGCTCGCCGTGATGGCAGCGATCCGCGAGCCGCCGAGATCGGGCCAGATCACTCCCGAACCGACCAGCCGGAAATGCGGTGCGACGAGGAGCCGGTCGACCTGCTCGTCGGTATCGTTGGTGAGCGCGAACACGATCCAGTCGGGCTGTGTGCCGGCCTCGCGCGCCTTCACCGCGATGCGCCGCACGATGCCGTCGCGCCCGGGCGCGGTGGAGATGCGGATCTCGTCGCCGTCGGAGCGGTAGCGCTCGATCGCGGGGGTAAGGTCGATCGCCTGGACGTCAAGGTTGACGCGGACGGCCTCGACGGCCCGCACCGGCCCCGTGCCGAGGAGAAAAGCAAGGCTCCCGAACACGAGCGCCAGGGCGAGATGGACGATGCGCAACGCGTGGTTCTCTCGTCCGCAGAAGAGCAAGGGTCCGGGCGACAACTGGTACCGATGGTCAAGCTTGAGGGCAAGGCGACGGGACGGGAATGCCGGCCCTGTCCCAAGCAAACAGGAGTACAAGCCCTTGTGCTTGCTTCCTCTTTGAGGCCGAATCGCGACCTCGCTACCCGCGCAGGCGCGCCGCTATGCGGTCGAGGGGCGGCAGTTTCCTGATCGGTCCGATCGCCGCAAGGGTAGGTGCGCCTGCGAGCACGCCGGCACCGGCCTGGCGCACCTCCTCGGTCGTGACCGCGTCGACCTTGGCGACGATCTCCTCGCTCGGGATCACGCGCCCCCAAGCCAGAAGCTGGCGAGCATTGCGCTCGATGCGACCGCCGGGGCTCTCGAGCGCGGCGAGGAGCGCGACCTTGAGTTGGGTCTTCGCCCGCGCGAGCTCCGTCTCCTCGATGTCGGCGGTCGCGGCGCGCGCGCAGGCGAGCGTCACCTCGACGAGCTCCGCGGCGTCGGATCCCGAGGTGCCGGCGCTGACGCCGAACAGCCCCGTGTCCGAGAAGGGCCAGTGGAAGGCGCCGATCTCGTAGGCGAGGCCGCGCTGCTCGCGCAGCTCGTGCCAGAGCCGCGAGGTCAGCCCGCCGCCGAGGATATGCGCGAACATGTGGGTCGCGTAATAGCGCGGGTCCTTGAACGAGCAGCCGGGCAGCCCGAGCACGATGTTGGCCTGCTCGAGCTTGCGAGGCAGGCGGCGCTCGCCGCCGGTATAGCTGGCCGGTGCGCCTTCCCCGTTTTGCGAGCCGGCGGGGAGCGCTCCGAAGAAGCGGCCGGCCGCGGCGCAGATCGCCTCGTGCTCGACCTGGCCGGCGGCGGCGAGCACCATCCGCTGAGGCGCATATTCCCGGGTCACGAAGCTCCGGATGGTTTCGCCGTCGAAGCGCCTGATGGTCTCGGGCCGGCCGAGAATCGGGCGCCCGATGGCCTGGCCTGAAAAAGCGGTCTCCATGAAGGCGTCGAAGACGAGGTCGTCCGGCGTGTCCTCGACGGCGGCGTATTCCTGGAGGATGACGCCCTTCTCGCGCGCCAGCTCGGCCTCGTCGAAGCTCGACTCGGTGAGGATATCGCCGAGCACGTCGAGGGCAACGTCGACGTTCTCGCCGAGCACCCGCGCGGAGTAGTTCGTGAACTCGACCGAGGTCGCGGCGTTGATCTCGCCGCCGACGTTCTCGATGTCCTCGGCGATCTTGCGCGCCGAGCGCCGGCGGGTGCCCTTGAAGGCCATGTGCTCGAGGAGGTGCGACAGCCCGTGCTCCTCGTCGCGCTCGTGGCGCGAGCCGACCCCGACCCACATCCCGAGCGTCGCGGTCTTGATGTGGGGCATGCGCTCCGTCACCACGGTCAAGCCGTTCGGCAGCGTGGTGACCTGCAGCTCGAGGTCGGCTTCGCGCAGGAAATGCTGGTTCATGCTGCGGCGCCCGTCACGATCCGGGCGCGTTCGCGGATGAAGTGCTCCACCGCGGCCTGTTCGTTCGGCAGGCGCGAGAAGCGCTCGGGGCGCTCCAGGAGATCGGCGAGATGGAGCGGCAGCTGCGGGCGGACGCCGGTTGCGCGCTCGACGGCGTCGGGGAACTTCGCGGGATGGGCGGTCGCGAGCGATACCACCGGCGTTTGCGGATCGTCGCGAAGCAGCGCCTTCGCGGCCTTCACGCCAACCGCGGTATGGGGATCGAGCAGGTAGCCCGCAGACCGCCAAACGTCCCTGATCTCGGCCGCGACCGCCTCCTCCCCGACCGCGGCAGAGGAAAACTCGTGCCGAATCCGCGTCAGAGGCTCCGGCGCAACCGTGAAGGCGCCTGATTGGGCGAGGCCGGCCATGAGCCTCCGGACCGCGCCGGCGTCGCGCCCATAGGCCTCGAAGAGAAGGCGCTCGAAATTGGAGGAGACCTGGATGTCCATCGAGGGGGAAGTCGTCGGCTGCACGCCACGGGTTTCGTAGGTGCCCTGCGTCAGCGTGCGATGGAGGATGTCGTTTGCGTTCGTGGCGGCCATCAGCCGGCCGACCGGCAATCCCATGCGCTTCGCGACCCAGCCGGCGAGCACGTCGCCGAAATTGCCGGTCGGCACGGAGAAGGAAACCTCGCGATGGGGCGCTCCAAGAGCGACCGCGGCCGTGAAGTAGTACGCCGTTTGCGCGGCGATGCGCGCCCAGTTGATCGAGTTGACGCCCGAGAGCCGCAGCTCGTCGCGGAAGCGCGCGTGGTTGAACATCGCCTTCACGAGCGCTTGGCAGTCGTCGAAGGTGCCGTCGAGCGCGATCGCCTGCACGTTCGGAGCGTCGACCGTGGTCATCTGCCGCCGCTGCACCTCGGACACGCGGCCGTGCGGGTAGAGAATGAAGACGTCGACCTGATCGAGGCCCTTGAAGGCCTCGACGGCGGCGCTGCCGGTATCGCCCGAGGTCGCGCCGATGATGGTGGCGCGTGCCCCCCGAGCCTTCAGGGCATGATCCATGAGCCGCGCCAGGAGCTGCATCGCCACGTCCTTGAACGCAAGGGTCGGGCCGTGGAAGAGCTCGAGCACGAAGAGGTTGTCGCCGATCTGCACCAGGGGACAGACGGCCGAGTGGCGGAAGCCGGAATAGGCCTTCTCCACCATGACCGCGAGCTCGGGTGCCGGGATCTCGCCGTCGACGAGCGTGTTCATGACGGCGTTCGCGACGGCGGCAAAAGGCCGTCCCGCGAAGGCGGCGATCGTGTGTCGCGAGAGCGCCGGCCAGGCTTGCGGAACGTAAAGGCCCCCATCCCGCCCGAGCCCGGTCAGCAGCGCGTCGGTGAAGCTGATCGCGGGCGCCTCGCCGCGCGTGGAGACATGAAGCACTGGGTTGTTCCGGCTGGTTGCGGGACCTTAGGCGTCGGGGCGTGAGGGAACAAGCTCACCGGGCGCCGGGTGGAAATGGCGCCACACCACGAGTCCGAAGGCGCCGACGAGCACCAATGCCAGTCCGTACCAGGTGAGCGCGTAGTGGAGATGATCGTTGGTCATGGTCAGGCGCGTCTGGCCGCCCCTCGGCCATCCGCCGGGATTGGGCGTGTCGTCGGCGTCGATGAGGAAGGGCGCGGTGCGCGCAAGGTTCTTGGCTTCGGCGATCTGCCGGATGTCGCGCACGAACCAGGCGTCCCGCGCCGGGTCGTTCTCGGGCCGGAAGGAGCCGTGCTTCTCCGGGCTGCGGACGAGGCCCGTCACGGTCACCTCGCCCTGCGGCTGCGACTCGGGCCGGCTCGCCGGATCGCGTAGGTGCGTCGGCAGGAAGCCCCTGTTCACGATGACGTTCGAGCCATCGGCGAGCCGCAGCGGCGTCAGAATGTAGAAGCCTTGCACCGGCTGGCCGCGGAGCGAGCCGGGCATCAGCCCGTGCACCGCGACCTCGTGCTCGTGCAGGAAGCGCCCGGTGAGGCGCACGCGCCGGTATTCCTCGGCCTCGGCCGACCAGCGCGGCCATTCCGCTTCCGGCAAGATCGGACCCGGCGCTCCATAGGCGCGGGCTTCGATCTTTTCGATCAGGTCGAGCTTCCAGGCCCGGCGCTGAAGCTGCCAGGTGCCTAGCGACAGAAGCGTCGCGAGCGCGACCAGGAACGCGACCGCCGGGACCAGGAGAGCGCGGACGGGCAAGGCCATCGCTCAGCGCTCGAGGCGGCCTTCGGCGGCGCGGTGGTGGTATTGCAGCGCGATCATCAGGCCTTTGGCCGGCCGTGCGAGCGCGAGGCTCAGCACGATCGCGAGCGCCGACCACATCAGGAGGTGCAGCCAGATCGGCGGCTCGTAGGCGAACTCCACCGCAAGCGCGAGACCGACGACCAGGATGCCGACGATCGACATGATGAAGAAGGCCGGGCCGTCGCCCGAATCGGCAAAGCCGAGATCGAGCCCGCAGGATTCGCAACGCCGGTTCAGGGACAGGAAGCTCTCGAAGAGCCTACCCTCGCCGCAGCGCGGGCAGCGGCCGGCGAGGCCGGCCGTATAGGGTGAGGTGGTCGAAGGCTCGGGCATGGGCGTCTCGGAACGCGAAGGGCGGCTCGCGGCGCCCCTCATGTAGGCTCTGGACGCCGCTTCGATCAGTGCGCGCCGCCGCCATGGGCACCCGCGCCCCAGACATAGATGCAGGCGAACAGGAACAGCCACACCACGTCGACGAAGTGCCAGTACCAGGCCGCGAACTCGAAGCCGAGATGATGCTGGGGCGTGAAGTGGCCCTGGTAGACCCGCCATAGGCACACGGCGAGAAAGATCGTGCCGATGATGACGTGCGCGCCGTGAAAGCCCGTCGCCATGAAGAAGGTGGCGCCGTAGATGTTGCCTTTGAAGCCAAAGGCGGCGTGGCTGTACTCGTAGGCCTGCACCAGCGAGAAGAGAAACCCGAGCCCGATGGTCAGCCAAAGTCCCCATTTCACCCCCTGCCGATCGCCGTGCAGGAGCGCGTGGTGCGCCCAGGTGACGGTGGTGCCGGAGGTGAGCAGGATCAGCGTGTTGAAGAGCGGCAGGTGCCACGGATCGAAGGTCTCGATGCCCTTAGGCGGCCACTGCCCCAGAAGCTCGGTGCGCTGGAACTGCATCGGGTCGTTCGGGTAGAGGGCCGCGTCGAAATAGGCCCAGAACCAGGCGACGAAGAACATCACCTCCGAGGCGATGAAGAACATCATCCCGTAGCGGTGATGGAGCTGCACCACCCGGGTGTGGTGGCCTTCGTAGGTCGCCTCCCGGATCACCGTCCGCCACCAGTTCAGCATGGTGTAGAGGACGGCAAGTACGCCGGCGCCGAACACGTAAGGGCCGATCCGCAGGCCCGCGACCTGCATGCTCTTCATCGTCAGCACGAGGCCGACCGCCATGGTGAAGGCGCTGATCGAGCCGATGAGCGGCCACGGGCTCGGATCCACGAGATGGTAGTCGTGATGCGGCTTGGCGTGCGCCTCGGCCATGTTCGGAGCTCTCCGTCGCCTCGATGGGCATCGCTTTAAGCCCGATCGCGGCCGGTTGTCACGTCACCGCGTCACCGATTCGGTTTCGCGGCGGCGGTGCTCGATGTCGCAACGGGCTGGCCATTCTTAGCCGGGAAATAGGTGTAGGACAGGGTCAGGCTGGGGAGGTCCTTCACGCTGTCGTTCTCGGCGAGTCCCGGCTCGATGTAGAAGGCGACGGGAAAGTCCACGGCCTCGCCGGGCTGGAGCGTCTGCTCGGTGAAGCAGAAGCACTGCAGCTTCACGAAGAAGCCGCCGGCCTGCCCTGGCTGGACGTTGAAGGTCGCGATGCCGGTCGTCGCAGTCGGGCCGTCGTTGCGCACCTTGTAGAAGACGGTCTTGGTCTCGCCGAGCCTCGCCTCGATGCTCGCCGTCTCGGGCGTGAAGCGCCAGGGCAGGCCAGGGGCGACGTTGGCGTCGAAGCGCACCGTGATGGTCCGGTCGACCACCCGCGACGCACCGGCCGTGCCGACGGCCGGCGTGCCGTCGTACCCCGTAATGCGGCAGAAAAGGTTGTAGAGCGGCACCGAGGCGAAGGCGACACCGACCATGCCGAGCGCCAAGGCGGCGCAAGCGAGCGCGGTGCGGCGCATGCGCCGGGCGATGTCCGGGGTGGGCGTCGCGGCGGCGCTCATCGCGCGCTCACAAAGGCCGGTTCAGGACCTGCGGTCCCATCTTGGCGATCGTCACGACGTAGAACAGCAGCGCGAGCGCGCCCAACGCGAGCGCGATCGCGATGGAGCGCGAGCGTCGGCGCTTGAGCTCCTCCGGCGTGGGCGCCGGGACACGGTCGCGCACCGGGCTCACACGTGCCATCCGAGAGGCCGCATCAGTCCGAGCCCGTGCTCGGCCAAGAGCGCGGCAAAGAGCGAGAAAAGGTAAAGGATCGAGAAGCCGAAGAGGTGCTGCGCGGCGCGTATCGCCGGCTCGCCCGTACGGAGGCGTAGGACCTGGACCGAGAGCGCGATCATGGCGAAGCCGCCGATGATCGAAACCATCGCGTAGACCCAGCCCCCGAACCCGAGGAACAGGGGCGCGACGCCGCAAGGGGCGAGCACCAGCGTATAGAGCAAAATCTGCAGGCGGGTCGCGTCCGCACCGGCGACGTTCGGCATCATGGGAACGCCGGCACGAGCGTAGTCGGAGGATTTCACAAGCGCGAGCGCCCAGAAATGCGGCGGCGTCCAGAGGAAGATGATCAGGAACAGCACGAAGGTCTCGAGCGAGACCGTGCCCGAGACGGCGGCCTCGCCGATCATCGGCGGGAAGGCCCCCGCGGCGCCGCCGATGACGATGTTCTGCGCCGTCGAGCGCTTCAGCCACATCGAATAGACCGCGACGTAGAAGAAGATCGTGAAGGCGAGGAAACTCGCGGCAAGCCAATTGGCGATGAGCCCAAGCGCCAGCACCGAGCCGGCTGCAAGAATGCTCCCGAAGGCGAGGGCTTCGTCCGGCCGAACCCGCCCGTCGGGGATCGGCCGCTTGCGGGTGCGGGTCATCAGCGCGTCGATATCGGCGTCCCACCACATGTTCAGGGCGCCCGAGGCGCCCGCGCCGATCGCGATCATGATCAGCGAGGCGAAGGCGATCACCGGATGGACGGCGGAATGCGCCACCACCATGCCGACGAGCGCCGTGAACACCACGAGCGACATCACCCGCGGCTTCAGAAGCGCGATGTAGTCGGAGACCTCGCCGAGCGAGGGCGGATGCGCAGCGAGCGCGTCCGGTCCATGCGTGGGGGTCAGGCTGCTCAATGCAGGGGCCATGGGAAATGGGTCACGAGAGCAGCATAGCCGGCTCCCTTGTCGGCTGTCTCTGGCAAATTCGGGCTCCTCCACCCGGGCGGCGCGAGGAGGCATTCAGGCACGGACGGCGCTGGGCCGCGATCAATGGTGCGTGTCGGCGATCCGCGGCAGCGTCTCGTACTGGTGGAAGGGCGGGGGCGAGGGGAGGCTCCACTCGAGCGTCGTCGCGCCCTCGCCCCACGGGTTGCCGGCCGCCTGCTGCTTGCTTCGGAACGCGACGAACACGCCGTACATGAACACGAACAGGCCTAGCAGGAAGATGTAAGACCCGATCGAGGAGACGAGATTCCAGCCGGCGAAGGCGTCCGGATAGTCGGCATAACGCCGCGGCATGCCGGCGAGTCCGAGGAAGTGCATCGGGAAAAACAGCACGTTCGCGCCGACGAAGGCGAGCCAGAAGTGCAGCTTTCCAATCCACTCCGGGATCACGTAGCCGGACATCTTGGGGAACCAGTAGTAAATGCCGGCGAAGATCATGAACACGGCGCCGAGCGACAGCACGTAGTGGAAGTGCGCCACCACGTAATAGGTATCGTGCATGTAGCGGTCGACCGGCGCGTTCGCGAGCACGACGCCGGTGACGCCGCCGACCGTGAACAGGAAGATGAAGCCGATCGCCCATTGCATCGCGGCGGTGAAGCGGATCGAGCCGCCCCACATGGTTGCGATCCAGGAGAAGATCTTGATGCCGGTCGGCACCGCGATCACCATCGTCGCGAAGACGAAATAGGCCTGCGTCTGCAAGCTGAGGCCAACCGTGTACATGTGGTGCGCCCACACCACGAAACCGACCACGCCGATCGCGACCATGGCATAGGCCATGCCGAGATAGCCGAAGATCGGCTTCTTCGAGAAGGTCGAGACGATGTGGCTGACGATGCCGAAGGCCGGCAGGATCATGATGTAGACTTCGGGGTGGCCGAAGAACCAGAACAGGTGCTGGTAGAGGATCGGATCGCCCCCGCCGGCCGGATCGAAGAAGGTCGTGCCGAAGTTGCGGTCGGTGAGCAGCATGGTGATCGCGCCGGCGAGTACCGGCAGGGCGAGCAGCAGCAGGAAAGCGGTCACCAGGATCGACCAGGCGAACAGCGGCATCTTGTGCAGCGTCATGCCGGGAGCGCGCATGTTGAGGATGGTGGTGATGAAGTTGATGGCGCCGAGGATCGAGGCCGCGCCCGCGAGGTGCAGCGACAGGATGCCGAAATCGAGCGCCGGGCCGGGGTGGCCCGAGGTGGCGAGCGGCGGGTAGACCGTCCACCCGCCCCCGAAGCCGAGCGAGCCCGGCGCTCCCTCGACGAAAAGCGAGAGGCAGAGCAGGAAGAAGCCCGCGACGGTGAGCCAGAACGAGATGTTGTTCATGCGCGGGAACGCCATGTCCGGGGCCCCGATCATCAGCGGCACGAACCAATTGCCGAAGCCGCCGATCAGCGCCGGCATCACGACGAAGAACACCATGATCAGCCCGTGGCCGGTCACGACCACGTTGAAGGCCTGCGGATTCGCGAAGAATTGCAGCCCGGGCTCCTGCAGCTCCATGCGCATCAGGATCGAGAAGGCTGTGCCGACCAGGCCCGCGCAGAAGGCGAAGACGAGATAAAGCGTGCCGATGTCCTTGTGGTTGGTGGAGTACATCCAGCGCCGCCACCCGGTCGGGGTGTGGTGATCGTCGTGGTGGGCGGCGTGAGCAACGTGAGCCATCGGAACCTCTAGGTCCTCTTCTCGGTATCAGCGGGTGCTGGCGGCGAGCTTCACTGCGTCCCGCCCGGAGGTGCTTGCGAATTTCTGCTTCGCCTCGGCGAGCCAGGCGGCGTAGGCCTGTTCGCTGACGACCCGGATCGCGATCGGCATATAGGGATGGCCGTTGCCGCACAGCTCCGAGCACTGGCCGTAATAGATGCCCTCGCGCTCGGGCTTGAACCAAGTCTCGTTGAGCCGCCCGGGCACCGCGTCGATCTTCAGCCCGAACGAGGGCAGCGCAAAGGCGTGGAGCACGTCGGAGGCCGTGACCTGCAGCTTCACGACCTTGTTCAACGGCACGACCATATCGTTGTCGGTCGCGAGAAGCCGCGGCTGGCCCGGCTTCAGATCGTTCTGCTGGACCATGTTGGCGTCGAAGCGGAAGCCGGCCTGCTCGCCGAGATACTCATAGGTCCAGTACCAGGAGTTCCCGGTCGTCTTGATGACGAGATCGGCCGGCGGGATGATCAGCTGCTCGCGCAGCAGCCGGAAGGAGGGGATAGCGATCACGACGAGGATCAGCACCGGAACGATGGTCCAGGCCACCTCGAGAAGCGTGTTGTGGGTGGTCCGGGTCGGAACCGGATTGGCCCGCTCGTTGAACTTCACCGCGATCGCGATGAGGAGCGCGAGCACGAGGAGCGTTATCGCGGTGATGATCCAGACGAGCCAAGTATGGAACAGATGCATGTCCCGCGCGACCTCGCTCATCGGATTCTGCATCGCGATCTGCCAGGGCTCCGGCTGGCCGGTGCCGGCCGCGAGGGCGGCGTTTCCGCAAGCGAGCGCGATCCCGGCCGCGACGAGCCCGAGCGCCGATCGCTGTCCCACGCTCTCGATCCGCATCGCTGTGACGAAGCTCCTGTTTGGCTCAGGGTCCGCGGCGGCGTCGGCGATGACGCGGGGAGGGCGCGCGGGCCGGGGCGAGGCTTTCATCTGAACGCGCGCCAAAGATCACAACGCGCGTTCCGGCGCAACCTCCGAGCAACGCCGGCCGAATGCGTCATATCGGCCCGAAAAGGCCGCATTCTGCAGGCTCTCGTGCGGTCTGCTTGACAGGCTCGGCGGTGCATGTTCGGAACGTCGCCGCCCGCCGCCAATGGGCGTCGACGGGGTCAGGGTTCGGGAATGGGGTTGATCCGCTCGCGCTGCTTCCGCGCGGCTGCCGCCGCGGCGTTGATGCTTGCCGCGCTCTCGGGAGCGGCCGAGGCCCAAGGCGTCGTCAAGAACACCTATGGCGATTGGCAGATGCGGTGCGAGACCCCGCCGGGCGCGAAGAACGAGCAATGCGCGCTGGTCCAGAACGTCATGGCCGAGGACCGGCCGAATCTGACGCTCCTCGTGATCGCGCTCAAGACCGCGGACGGCAAGTCTCGGCTGCTGCGCATGGTTTCGCCGCTCGGCATCCTGATCCCGGCCGGGGTCGGGCTGCGCATCGACCAGAACGACATCGGCCGCGCCGGCTATGTCCGCTGCCTGACCACGGGCTGCATCGCCGAGGCGGTGCTCGACGACACGCTCCTGAACCAGCTGAGAGGCGGACAGACCGCCACTTTCATCGTCTTCCAGACGCCCGAAGAAGGCGTCGGCATCCCGGTCTCGCTGAACGGATTCGGGACCGGTTTCGACGCGCTGCCCTGACCGCGGCGGGCTGGGACATCGACGGGGAGAAAGTTATGACGCCTATCCATGCTCGCACCAGCGTCGCAATCCTCGCCCTTGCCGGCGCGATCGGCGCCGCGGCGCCGGCCGCGGCGCAGGGCATCGGCGAGACACTGAGCAACCTGTTCAAGTACGGCGGCACGACGGTGCCGCCGGCTGCGCCGAAGCCCACCGACGAGATCCACTGCCCCGGGGTCGGCGTGATCGAAGGCGGGGCGGCGCTGCGCGCCTACACGGGCGGACGGGTCGGGGATGCGGCGGCGCTCAGGCATCAGATCTCGGTCGGGCAGGTCGCGCGCGAATGCGTCGAGCAGCCTGACGGCTCGATCCTGGTCAAGGTCGGCCTGGAGGCCCGCGCGCTCCTTGGGCCGGCGGGCTCGCCCGGACGCTTCGACGTCCCGGTAAGCTTCGTGATCAAGCGCGGCGAGCGGGTGCTGTCCTCGAAGATGCAGCGCGTCTCGGTATCGATCCCGCCGGGCCAGACGGCCGGGAGCGTGGTCGTGGTCCAGGATGGGCTCGTGGTGCCGCCCCGAATGAGCGAGTTCGATATCGATGTCGGATTTGTCCAGGGCGGGGCCGGCAAGCCCGAGCGCTCGGCCCGGCGCGAGCGGCGCGGCTGAGCAGGCTTCAGACGAAGCCAGGCTGCTCGCGCCGCCGTTTGTGCGTCACGGCGCGCGGGATCGGGTCGATTGCCGGCAGTCGAGGCTTGCGGGCGCGCCGCACCGGACATCACCCTGGCGCGTCGGCCTTTCGGGGGAGCGGCTTTGCGAGCGCATGCGCGAGGACCTTGCGCATGAGGCCGGAAAGCGCCTCGTCGGAGAGAGAGGAGCGTGGGGCAAATCGCATGCCTTCGGGCGCCTTCGCGTCGGCGCCGAGCTTCGCAAGGAAGATGGTCAGCTCGAGGGGGAAATGCGTGAAGGTGTGCCTCACCGTGCCGGCGAGGCGCCTCCAGCGGGCTTCGAGCGGCGCGTCGAGCATGGCTTTCGCCGGGTCGTAATCCGCCGCCCATTCGCTCGTCGGCGGCTCGGCCATGCCGCCGAGGAGCCCGCTTGGCGGGCGGGTCCGCAAGAGCACCGCATCGTCCGCTCGCCAGGCGACGAAGGCCGCGCCGCGCCGAAGCTGCCCTTCGATCCTCGGTGCCTTGCGCGGAAGCACCTCCTGCACGCCGGCGGCCCGCGCCCCGCAGGGTTCGAGCCACGGGCACACGGCGCAGGCCGGGCGCTTCGGCGTGCAGATCGTCGCGCCGAGATCCATCAGCGCCTGCGCGAAGTCGCCGGGACGGTCGGGCGGCACGAGCGCCTGGGCGAGCTCGCGAATCAGCGGCTTCGCCCTGGGCAGCGGCTCCTCGACCAGGAACAGCCGTGAGACCACGCGCTCGACATTGCCGTCGACGGCCGCCGTCGGCCTTTCGAAGGCGATCGCCGCGACCGCCGCCGCAGTGTAGGCGCCGATGCCCGGCAGCCTGCGCAGATCCTGGTCGCTCTCCGGAAAGCGCCCGCCATGCGCCGCAACGACGGTCTTGGCGCAGGCGTGAAGGTTGCGCGCCCGTGAATAGTAGCCGAGCCCGGCCCAGGCCTGCATCACCCTGTCGACCGGCGCGTCGGCGAGCTTGCCGACCGTCGGGAAGCGCTCGAGGAAACGGTCGTAGAAGGGCTTCACCGCCGCGACCGTGGTTTGCTGCAGCATGATCTCAGAGAGCCAGACCTTGTAGGGATCGGGCTTCTCGCCCGCCCGCGCACGCCAGGGGAGATCGCGCCGGTGGCGGTCGTACCAGGCGAGAAGTTCGCGGGCCTCGGGCTTTGAGGGAGGGGATAGAACCGCTAGCATGCCTCTCGATGGCGACCGCGCGCCCGCCCTCCAAGGCGGCGCCTCGATCAATCCGCCGCGATCCGATGCCCAGACCGAAGCCGCTCGCCGAGTTCGTCGACAAATGCCTCGGCCCGGCCCTCGCGGCGCAGGGCTTCGCGGCCGCCGACGTGATCGTCGCATGGCCCGAGATTGCGGGCGAGCGGCTTTCCCGCTTCTCGCGTCCGGTGAAGCTCGAGTGGCCCCGTCGCGGGCGTGGCGATTTTCACTCGCGGCCGGAGCCCGCGACCCTCATCGTGCGCGTCGAGAGCGCCTTCGCGCTCGAGCTGCAGCACATGGCGCCGCTCCTGATCGAGCGCATCAACGCCCATTACGGCTGGCGCTGCGTCGGGCGGCTCGTGCTGAAGCAGGGCCCGGTCCCGCGCGCAAAGGCGAAAGCTGCGCCCCCGCCCGAGCTTACCGCCGACGAGCGGACCGCGCTCGCCGCGAAGACCGCGGCCGTGAGCGAGGCGCCGTTGCGGGATGCGCTTGAGCGGCTTGGCGTGGCGGTCGTGGGGAACAAGCACCGGGACCCCCGCACGAAGCCGTGACGGCGGGTCGCCTTGCCACATTCGGCCCGAAGTCTTACCGCAAACGCGACCCGACCTTCCGGAACCCGCTTCGGAGTTGTTCATGATCACGCGGCGCGAGGCGCTCGTCCTCCTCGGCTCGGCGACGGCGACGGCCGTCCTCCTGCCCAGCTTTCCGGCCTCTGCCCAGCCGGCTGTCCCACAGGAGGAACTCGCCGCTCCGGGTCCGCTCGGCGACGTCGCGCTCGGGCCGGCCGACGCCAAGGTGACGATCGTCGAGTATGCGTCGCTCACCTGCGGCCACTGCGCGGCCTTCCACGAGAAGACTTTCCCGGAGCTCAAGAAGCGCTACATCGACACCGGCAAGGTGCGCTTCATCTTGCGCGAGTTCCCGCTCGACCCGCTGGCCACGGCCGGCTTCATGCTGGCGCGTTGCGAGGGCGATTCGAAATACTATCCGGTCACCGACCTGCTCTTCGACCGCCAGAAAAGCTGGGCCTTCGGCAACAAGCCCCTCGACGCGCTGCAACAGATGATGCGGCAGGCAGGGTTTTCCCAGGAAAAATTCGAGAGCTGCTTGAAAGACCAGAAGCTTTATGACGCTGTGAACGCCGTGCGGAAGCGCGCCGAGGAGAGGTTCAAGGTCAACTCGACCCCGACCTTCTTCATCAACGGCGAGCGCCGAACGGGGAACCTGTCGATTGACGAGATCGAGAAGATCATCAAGCCGATGCTCGGGGTCTGACCTCCCGCGCCCCTCTCCTCGCGGGAGAGGTCGATCCGCGGCGAAGCCGCGACCGGCGGCGGTAAGCGCCGCCTCCTCTGACTCAATCCCGCCACTCTCGCCTTCACCCTCTCCCGCTGGAGAGGGAGACGAATCACGCCCGTGAAGCTCACGCGCCTGCGCCTCGTCGGCTTCAAATCCTTCGTGGAGCCCACCGACTTTCTGATCGAGCCGGGGCTGACCGGCGTCGTCGGGCCGAACGGCTGCGGCAAGTCGAACCTCGTCGAGGCCCTGCGCTGGGTCATGGGCGAGACCTCGCACAAGAGCATGCGCGCGTCCGGCATGGACGAGGTGATCTTCTCGGGCAGCGGCACGCGTCCCGCGCGCAACACGGCGGAGGTCCACCTCGCGATCGACAACACCGACCGCAAGGCGCCTGCCGCCTTCAACGATTCGGAGCAGCTCGACGTGTCGCGCCGGATCGAGCGCGAGGAGGGCTCGACCTACCGCGTCAACGGCCGCGAGGTGCGGGCGCGCGACGTGCAGCTCCTCTTCGCCGACGCGGCGACGGGCGCGCGCTCGCCGGCGCTCGTGCGGCAGGGACAGATCAGCGAAATCATTGCCGCTAAGCCTCAGGCGCGGCGGCGCATCCTCGAAGACGCGGCCGGGATCGCGGGGCTCCACGCCCGCCGCCACGAGGCGGAGCTTCGGCTCAAGGCCGCCGAGGACAACCTCCTGCGCGTCGAGGACGTGCTGCGCGAGATCGACGCGCAGGTCGACAGTCTCAGGAAGCAGGGGCGGCAGGCCTCGCGCTACAAGAACGTCTCGGCCGAGATCCGCCGCCTCGAGGCTCTGCTCTTCGCGATCGGCTTTGCCGAGGCCCGCGAGCAGGCAATCGCCGCCGAGCGGCAGGCCGAACAGGATCTGAAGGCTGTCGCCGACGCTCAGGCCGAGCAGGCGAACGCCGCGACCGCCCAGGCCGTTGCGGCCCACGGCCTTCCGGCTTTGCGCGAGGCGGAAGCTGGCGTTGCCGCGGCTCTGCAGCGCCTGACCCATGCCCGCAACGAGCTCGAAGCCGAAGAGCGCCGTTCGAAGCAGCGCCTCGACGAGCTCGAGCGGCACATCGCCGATCTCGACCGCGACATCGCGCGACAGACCGCTGCCCAGGCCGACGGCGCCGCGACCATCTTGCGCCTCAAAGGCGAGGCGGAAGCGCTCGCCGGCGAGGACGCCGGAGCCGCTGAGGCCAAGGCCGAAGCGGAGGCGCGTCTGCGCCAAGCCGAGGAAGCCCTGGCGGAGGTCGAGGCCGGGCTTGAGCAGTTGCAGGCGCAGGTCTCGGACCTCAACGCGCGAAAGGGCGCGCTCGAACGCAGGCTGCGCGAGGAGAACGAGCGCGCCGGGCGTTTCGGCGGCGAATCGGCGCGGGTCAGGCGCGACCTCGCCGCGCTCGCGGAGGCCGGCGGCGGGCCGTCGCTCCACGAGCTGCGCGCCGAGCTTGGCGCCGCGGAGGAGGCCTTGCGCGCGGCCGACGAGCGGGCCGGGGAGGCGCGCGCCGCGCTCGCCCATGCGCGCGAGGCCGAAACGCGTACGCGCGGGCCGCTCAACGATGCGGAGCGCACCGCGCAACGCCTCGAGACCGAGGCCCGCACGCTGGCGAAGCTGTTCTCGTCCGGGACCGGCGATCTGTGGCCGAAGGTCCTCGACTTCATCACGGTCGCGAAGGGCTACGAGACGGCGCTCGGCGCGGCCCTCGGCGAGGACCTCGAGGCGTCATCGGCCTCCTCCGCGCCCGTGCATTGGGCGCCGAACGGGAAAGGCGACGACGACCCCGCTCTGCCGGAGGGCGTGAAGCCGCTCTCCGACGTCGTGCAGGGTCCCGACGTGCTCACCCGGCGTCTGCGCCAGATCGGCATCGTCGCGCGCGGCGAGGGCTCGACCGTGCGGGCCTTGCTCAAGCCCGGCCAGCGTCTCGTCTCGAAGGAGGGCGATCTGTGGCGCTGGGACGGCCTGGTCGCCGCCGCCGAGGCGCCCTCCGCCGCCGCCCGCCGTCTTGCCGAAAAGAACCGGCTCGACGATCTCGAGACCGAGGCGGCCGATGCGCGCCGGCTTGCCGATCTCCAGCGGGCCGAAGCGGACGCGGCGCACGCTGCCGTGCGCGCCGCGAGCGCAGCGGAGACTGCCGCCGTCGAGGCGGCACGCAATGCCCGGCGCGGCTTCGATCTCTCGCGCGAGCGCCTGAGCCAGGCCGAGCGTATCGAGGCCGAGGCCGCCACGAAACGCTCGGCCCTGCAGGAGGCGCTCGGCCGGCTCTCGGCAAGCGAGGCCGAGGCGCGGCAGCGCGCCGGCGATGCCGAGAGGTCGCTCGGCGATCTCGGCCATGCGCCGGAGCTTGAATCGCAGCTCCTCCAGGCCCGCACCGTCGTGGCCGAACGCCGCGCCGAGGCTTCGGAGGCGCGGGCAGCCGTGCAGACCCTTGTCCGGGAGGCCGAGATGGCGGCCCGCCGCCGGGAGGCGATCGCGGCCGAGATCGCATCCTGGAGCGAGCGCGCCGAGCGCGCCGGCGCGGCCGTGGCCGAATACGAGATGCGGCTGGCGCGGCTCCGCGGCGAGCACAAGGCGCTGCTTGAGGCGCCGGACACGTTCATCCTGCGCCGCCGCGCGCTGATGGGCGAAATCGAAACCGCCGAGGCGAAACGCCAAGAGGCGGCCGACCGGCTCGCCGAGGGCGAGACCGCGCTTGCCGCCGCCGATCGGGCGGCGCGATCGGCGCTCGAGGCGCTCTCGGCCGCGCGCGAGGCGCGGGCCGGCTCGCAAGCCCGCTTCGAGGCGGCGACGGCGCGCGTCACCGAGCTCACCCGCTCGATCGCCGACAATCTCGAAACCACGCCCGCCGGGCTGATCGAGCTCGCCGGCATCAAGCCCGATCTGCCCCTGCCGGACCTCAACCAGGTCGAGACGCGGCTTGGAAACCTCAAGAGCGAGCGCGAACGGCTCGGGGCCGTGAACCTCCGCGCCGACGAGGAGCTCGCCGAGATCGAGACGAAGCGCACGACGCTCGTCACCGAGCGCGACGACCTCGTCGAGGCGATCAAGCGCCTGCGGCAAGCGATCGGCAGCCTCAATCGTGAGGGGCGCGAGCGGCTGCTCGCCGCCTTCGAGGTGGTCAACGAGCATTTCAAGCGGCTGTTCGCGACGCTGTTCGGCGGCGGCACGGCGGAGCTGACCCTCGTCGATTCCGAGGACCCGCTCGAGGCGGGTCTCGAGATCCTCGCCCGCCCGCCGGGCAAGAAGCCGACCACCATGACGCTGCTTTCGGGCGGCGAGCAGGCGCTCACTGCCACCGCGCTGATCTTCGCGGTGTTCCTGACGAACCCCTCGCCGATCTGCGTGCTCGACGAGGTCGATGCCCCGCTCGACGACCACAATGTCGAGCGCTACTGCGACCTCCTCGACGAGATGGCGCGCCAGACCGAGACCCGCTTCGTCGTCATCACCCACAACCCGATCACCATGGCCCGGATGAATCGGCTGTTCGGGGTGACCATGGCCGAGCGCGGCGTCTCGCAGCTGGTCTCGGTCGACCTCGAACAGGCCGAACGGTTCATCGAGGCGGCGTAGCCCTCCACCCCTTCGTCATTCCCGGCCGAAGAGCCGGGATCCACGGCCAGACACCGCCGATGTGGGTCCCGGCTCGGCCTTCGGCCGCCGGGGACGACGGCGCGGATAGGAAGGGCGGTCGCGGCAACATGCGCCGGCACGGGGCCGAAAGATTGCACCCGGAGCAATTCCGAAGCGGATAAGATAAGGAATACAGATAGTTAGATCATCCGTTCACGTTCTTGACACCCCATGGGGCCGAAACTATGGTGCGCCCGGCTTCGGGGGGGTGCCCGGGACCGATTTTGCCCTCGCGACCGCGGGTTTCGCCATGGTTGGTGACGACGCTGGCGACGGGAGCAAGGGCGGTCTTGGTCGAGCTTCCGATGACGATCTTTCCGCGAGGCTGAAGCGTCTCGAAACGCAGCTCGATCAGCGACGGGATCCCGTCGAGGATCGCCCGCAGCGACCCGAGCAGTCGACCTCCGGCCCTTCCGCGATCGGCCGCGCCTTCCGCATGTCGTCGGAGTTCGTGGCGGGCGTCATCGCGGGCGGCGGCCTCGGCTGGCTGTTCGACCGCCTGCTCGGGACGTCCCCCGGGGGCTTGATCGTCTTCCTTCTGCTTGGCTTCGCGGCCGGCACCTTCAACGTCGTGCGTGCCGCGGGAGCGACGGGCAAGACGGGATCGAAGCCGTATCGATCGTAACCGCGGGCCGGCCGTCGTGAGGATGGCGCCCGTTCATGGAAGCCCGAAGGGACCGCAAAGGCCATGGCCTCTCCGATTGATCCGATCCATCAATTCGAGCTGAAGAACCTCTTCTCGTTCGGGCGGATCGGCAACTCTGAGATCGCCTTCACGAACGCCTCGCTTTTCATGTTCAGCGCCGTTGGCATCATCGCCCTCCTGACGCTGCTCGCGACGAGGGACCGGGCCGTCGTGCCAGGACGGATGCAATCGCTCGTCGAGATGTCCTACGAGTTCGTCGCCTCGACCGTGCGAGGCTCGGCCGGCCAGGAGGGAATGCGATTCTTCCCCTTCGTGTTCTCGCTGTTCATGTTCATCCTGGTCCTCAACCTCTTCGGAATGATTCCGGGCGCCTTCACGGTCACAAGCCACATCATCGTTACCTTCGCACTCGCCGCGCTCGTCATCCTCACCGTCCTGATCTACGGCTTCTGGAAGCACGGGCTCCATTTCCTCAAGCTTTTCGTGCCCTCCGGCGTACCGATCTACATCTTGCCCCTGGTGACGATGATCGAGGTCATCTCGTTCATCTCCCGGCCGATCAGCCTCTCCGTGCGTCTCTTCGCCAACATGCTCGCCGGCCACATCACCCTGAAGGTGTTCGCGGGCTTCATCGGCATGCTCGCGACAGGCCTCGGGGCGTTCGGCTGGATCGTCGGCATCCTGCCGCTCGGCATGACGGTGGCGCTGACCGCGCTCGAGCTACTCGTCGCGGTGCTGCAGGCCTATGTCTTCACCATCCTTACCTGCATCTACCTCAACGACGCCCTTCATCCCGGCCACTGACGCGTTCCAGCCGGACATTTCCATCCAACCCCTCAAGGAGCTCTTGTTATGGATCCCACCGCTGCGAAGTTCATCGGCGCTGGCCTCGCCTGTCTCGGAATGGGCGGCGCCGGCGTCGGCGTCGGCCTGATCTTCGCGAACTACCTCGCCGGCGCGCTGCGCAACCCCTCGGCTGCCGACGGTCAGTTCGCGCGCCTCATCTTCGGCTTCGCCGTGACCGAGGCGCTGGGCATCTTTTCGCTGCTCGTCGCGCTGCTGCTGCTCTTCGTCGTCTGAGCGGCGCCTCCTGAGGACCGCGCGGGAAGGGCGGATGCCGTTCCCGCCACCAAGGTTCGCCCATGGCCCAACCCATCGTCACGACCACCGGCGCGACGCCGCCCGGGGCGAAGGCGGCGTTCCCGCCCTTCGCGAGCGAGACCTTCGCCTCGCAACTCCTGTGGTTCGCCCTCGCCTTCGGGCTGCTCTATTGGCTGATGTCGCGGATCGCGCTACCGCGCATCGGGACGATCATCGAGGAGCGCTCGAACCGCATCGCGGCCGATCTCGACGACGCCCAGCGCCTGAAGGACGAGTCGGACGCGGCAGCCACAGCTTACGAGAAATCGCTCGCGGAGGCCCATGACAAGGCGAAGGCGATCGCGCAGGAGACGCGCGACGCGCTTGGGGCGGAATCCAACGCCAAGCGCAACGCGCTCGAGGCGCAGCTCGCCGACAAGATCGCAGCGTCCGAGGCGGCGATCAGCGCTCGCACCGCCGAGGCGATGGCGAGCGTGCGCGGCATCGCGGCGGAGGCCGCGACCGCGATCGTCGAGCGTCTGACCGGCCGCGCGCCCGAGCGCGCCGCCGTCGAAGCGGCGCTCGACCGCGCCAGAGCGAGTTGAGGACCGGCCGATGTTCTTCGAAGCGGAATTTTGGGTCGCGGTCGCGTTCGCGATCTTCGCCGCGATCCTGTGGAAGGCGGGCGCCTTCAGGCAGATGACCGACGCGCTCGACCAGCGCGGCAAGCGCATCCAGGCCGAGCTCGACGAGGCGAAACGCCTGCGCGAGGAGGCGGCTCGGGTTTTGGCCGACTACCAGAAGCGGCGGACCGAGGCCGAGCGCGAAGCCGAGGCGATCGTGTCCTCCGCGCGCGAGGAGGCCGAGCGCGGCGCCGCCGAGGCCCAGCAGCGCATGGAGGACTTCGTCAAGCGCCGCACAGCGGCGGCCGAGGCGAAGATCGCCCAGGCCGAGACCCAGGCCATGGCCGAGGTCCGGGCCGCCGCGGCAGACGCTGCGATCCAGGTCTCCGAGGCCATCCTGCGCGAGCGCATGGCCGGCGACGCCGCGCAGGAGCTGATGATCTCGAAGAGCCTCGCCGATGTGCGGCGGAAGCTGAACGCCTGAACGGCAGAGGCCGGCACCCGATCGACGGAGCCGCCTTCGGGCGGCTTTCTGGGTCACCTCAGATCACCTGGAATTGCGCGGCAGCAATGCCGCTGGCGCGTTGCGCCGCTTGCGTCGCCCGAGCGATAGTCGGCGCGCGCCGCGCGAACGCGCGGCCTGCTTCGCAGGGAGGCATTCGATGACCAAACAGCCGAATCTATCCAGGCGTGATTTGCTGGCCGGCGCGTCTGCGCTGGGCGCCGCAAGCATGTTCGCAGGCGCCCCCGCGCTCGCCAAGGCGCCGATAGTCGGAACGCAGGCGCCCTATTGGTATCGCTTCAAGCTCGGCAACTTCGAGGGCACCGTCGTCTCCGACGGCATCCTGCCGCTCGGCAAGCCGGAGGACAATTTCCTCGGCTTGACCAAGGACGAGATGGCAAAGCAGCTCAGGGACAACTTCCTGCCGATGGACAACGCCGTCCTCGAGCAGAACGCCGTCATCATCAATACCGGCAACCAGCTGGTGCTGTTCGACACCGGCCTCGGCAGCCTCAACATCTTCGGCCCGACCACCGGCAAGCTGCTGGCGAACATGAGGCAGGCCGGCATCGACCCGAAGGACATCGACGCGGTGGTGATGAGCCACGGCCATATCGACCATCTCGGCGGCAACGTCGCAGATAGCGGCTCGGTGAACTTCCCCAACGCCCAGTTCTACATCACCCAGGCCGACCAGACTTCTGGACCGATTACGGCAAGGTGCCGGCCGAGTTCAAAGTCTTCGCCGACACCGCGAACAAGAACCTCAAGCCCGTGCGCGACCGCATCCAGTTCATCAAGGACGGGCAAGAGGTCGTGCCGGGGGTGCACGCGATCCTCGCGCCCGGTCACACCGTCGGCCACACCATCTTCATGATCGAGTCCGCCGGCAAGCAGCTCTGCTACATCGGCGATCTCGCCCATCACCCGGTGCTGCTGCTCGAGAAGCCGCTGACCGAGTTCAAGTACGACACCGACCCGAAGCAGTCGGCGCAATCGCGCGTGAAGCACTTCACCATGTTCGCCGAGAAGCGGATCCCGATCCTCGCCTATCACTTCGCCTGGCCCGGCATCGGCCACGTCGTGAAGCAGGGCGAGGGCTTCCGCTACCTGCCCGCGCCGATGGAGATGGAGATCAAGAAGCCGGCGTGAAGCCGCTGATCCGCGATTGTGACGGGTCGTCCCAGCCGGAGCGCAGCGAAGAGCCGGGACCCACGCTTGGCCGCGGGCGCTGTGGGTCCCGGATAGCCGCTGGCGCGGCTTCCGGGATGACTTCGGGAGGGTGGCTGGGCGCTACTCCGCCGCTTCCGCCACTGGCGCTGGCGGGGTCCACTTCAGGATCGGCTGGCGGGCGGCGCGGGTCTCGTCGAGGCGCCGCCGCGGGGCGTGATAGGGAGCGCCGGTGAAGCGCTCAGCCTCACCGCGCTTCGCGGCAAAGGCGAGGTCGCGCAGCGCCGCCACGAACAGGTCGAGCGAGGCTTTCGATTCTGACTCCGTCGGCTCGATCAGCATCGCCCCGTGGACCACGAGCGGGAAATACATCGTCATCGGGTGGTAGCCTTCGTCGATCATCGCCTTGGCGAAGTCGAGCGTGGTCACGCCGGTGTCCTTGAGCCAGGCATCGTCGAACAGCACCTCGTGCATGCAGGGCTTGTCGCCGAAGGGCAGCGACATGAGGTCGGCCAGGCCGGCGCGGACGTAATTGGCGTTGAGCACCGCATCCTCCGAGGCCTGCCGCATGCCGTCAGCGCCGTGCGACAGCATGTAGGACAGCGCCCGCACATACATGCCCATCTGGCCATGAAAGGCGGTGATGCGGCCGAGCGGCTCGGCGCCGCCCGCGTCGCCCGCGTGCTCGACGAGCTGGAACGCATTCCCCTCCCCCTTGCGGGGAGGGGCAGGGGTGGGGGTCGCGCCGGATGAGACGACGGGGGTGCCTTCTGCACGTCCCCCCTCCTCGCTCGCACTTCGCGCGAGTCGGTCCTCCCCCGCAAGGGGGGAGGAAGGCGCGCGCACGAACGGCACCGGTGCGTAAGCGGCCAACCGCTCGGACAGCACCACCGGTCCGGCGCCGGGCCCGCCGCCGCCGTGCGGCGTCGAGAAGGTCTTATGCAGGTTGATGTGCATGGCATCGACGCCGAGGTCGCCCGGGCGTGTCTTGCCGACGATGGCGTTGAAGTTCGCGCCGTCGCAATAGAAATAGGCGCCGACCTCGTGCAGGGCCTTGGCGATCTCGACGATCTGCGGCTCGAACAGCCCGCAGGTGTTGGGGTTGGTCAGCATGACCGCGGCGACGTCGGGCCCGAGCAGCGAGCGCATGTCGTCGACATGGACCCAGCCGTCGTCGCGGGCCGGCACCGGCTTCACGGCGAAGCCGATCAGCGCCGCGGTCGCAGGGTTTGTGCCGTGCGCAGAATCGGGCACCAGCACGGTCTTGCGCGTCGCGCCCTCGCCTTTCGCCTCGATCGCGGCCTTGATCGCCATCATGCCGAGCATCTCGCCATGCGCGCCGGCCTTGGGCGAGAGCGCGACGGCCGGCATGCCGGTGAGCGTGGTGAGATAGCGCGCGAGCTCGCTCATCAGCTCGAGCGCGCCCTGAACGGTCGATGTGGGCTGGAGCGGATGGATATCGCCGATGCCCGGCAGCCGCGCCACGCGCTCGTTCAGCCGCGCATTGTGCTTCATGGTGCATGAGCCGAGCGGGAAGAGCCCGGTGTCGATCCCGAAGTTCTTCTGGCTGAGGCGCACATAGTGGCGCATGGCCTCGGGCTCGGTGAGGCCCGGCAGCCCGATCGCGCCCTTGCGCTCGAGGGTGCCGAGCCGCGGCGCAAAGTCCTCCGGCTCGTCGAGATCGACCCCGGTCGCGTCGAGCCGGCCGATCTCGAACAGCAGCGGCTCCTCCTGCTGGAGCGCGCGGTTGCCGGTGAAGGTGGGGTGATCGGCGGCGCGGGTTTCGTTGGAAGCGGTGGGCCGGCCTTGGCGGTTCAGCATGAAATGACCTCAACGAGCACGCGCGAACCCCTCTCCCGGACGGGAGAGGGGCAGGGGTGAGGGTCCGCTCTCGCCACAGAGGGCGCAGGCGGCACCATTCGCGCCGGCTCCGCCCCATACGGCCGGACCCTCACCCGGTCGGCTTCGCCGACTCGGCCTCTCCCGTGCGGGAGAGGCGGACGCGCACCGGAAGCGCTCACGCCAGCGCTCCCTTCAGCGCAGCCGCGAAGGCGGTCCGGTCCTCATCCGTGTTCACCTCGGTGCTCGCCACCACGAGCAGATCGTCCAGTCCCGCACTGGGCAGGAGCCGCGACGCCGGCACGCCGCCGAGCACGCCGCGCCGGGCGAGCGCTTCGACCACCTCCGCGGCGGGCCGCGGCAGGCGGATCGTGAACTCGTTGAAGAAAGTGTCATTCAGCACCTCGACGCCCCGCACCTCGCCGAGCATCCCCGCGAGCTTCACGGCGTTGGCGTGGTTGATCCGCGCGAGGCGCTTCAGCCCGGCCTCGCCGAGGAGCGTCATGTGGATCGTGAAGGCGAGGCAGCAGAGGCCCGAGTTGGTGCAGATGTTCGAGGTCGCCTTGTCGCGGCGGATGTGCTGCTCGCGCGTCGAGAGCGTCAGCACGAAGCCGCGCCGCCCCTCCGCATCGACGGTCTCGCCGCAGAGCCGGCCCGGCATCTGGCGCAGGTATTTCTGGCGCGTCGCGAAGAGCCCGACATAGGGGCCGCCGAAGGAAAGCGGCACGCCGATCGACTGGCCCTCGCCGACCACGATGTCGGCCCCCATGTCGCCCGGCGGCGTGACCAGTCCGAGCGACACCGCCTCCGTGAACACTGCCACGAGCAGCGCACCGTGCCTGTGCGCCTTCTCGGCGACCGCGCGCAGGTCGCGCAGATTGCCGAAGACGTCCGGGGTCTGCACGACCACGCAGGAGACGGTATCATCAATCGCCGCGAGAAGGTCCTCCGCCGCCGTCACGTCGGGCGGAAGCGAGACCACCTCGTCGCCCGCCATGCGCGACAGCGTGCGCACGACCTCGGCATATTGTGGGTGGAGCCCGCCCGACAGCACGGCCTTGCGGCGCTTGGTGACGCGGTGCGCCATCAGCACCGCCTCAGCCGTCCCGGTCGAGCCGTCATACATCGAGGCGTTCGCCACCTCCATCGCGGCGAGGTTCGCGACCTGGGTCTGGAACTCGAACAGATATTGCAGCGTCCCCTGCGAGATCTCGGGCTGGTAGGGCGTGTAGCTCGTCAGGAACTCCGAGCGCTGGATCAGGTGGTCGACGGAAGCCGGGATATGATGCTTGTAGGCGCCGGCCCCGACGAAGAACGGCACCGAGGACGCCGCGACGTTCCTTGCCGCCATGCGGGCGAGGATGCGCTCGACCTCGAGCTCGCCCTTGCGGCGCGGCAGGTCGGGCGGCGCCTTCAGGAGCTTGTCCTTCGGCACGTCGGCGAAGAGATCGTCGATGTTCGCGACGCCGACGCGGGCGAGCATCTCGCCGCGGTCCTCGTCCGACAGGGGCAGGTAGCGCATCGCAGTTCCTTCAGGCGTGGACCGCGAGGCCTGCCACCACGACCTCGCTGCGGATCGAGTTCGCGATGTAGCAATCCTCGTGCGAGCGGTGGTGGAGCTTGGCGATCTCCTCGGGCGAGGGCCGCTTGTCGCCGGAAAAGGCGATCTGCGGATCGAGCGTGACCTTCGAAACGTAGAGCTTGCCGGCCTCGTTCTTCGTCATCACGCCGACGGCGTTGTCCTCGTAAGAATCCACGACAAAGCCGGCCTTCGCGGAGAAGAACAGGAAGAACAGCATGTGGCAGCTCGATACCGAGGCGACGAAGGCCTCCTCGGGATCGACGGCGTCGGCGCGCGAATAGGGCAGCGGCACGCTGGAGGGCGCAGAGGAGGCCGGCACCTCGACGCCGCCGTCGAAGCGCCAGACGTGCCCGCGGCTGTACTTCTGGTCCGTGAAGGGCGCGCCGTCGCGGGTCCAGCGCACCGTTGCCTTATACTCATGCGCCATGGCGGACCTCAGCTGATCGATTTGACGTAATCCTGGTACTGCTCCTCGCTCATGAGCGCCTCCAGCTCGGCCGCGTCCTTGAGTCTCATCTTGAAGAACCAGCCCCGCCCGGCGGGCTCCTCGTTGACGGTGCCCGGCGCGCCTTCGAGCTCGGAATTGACGGCCGTCACCTCGCCGGACACCGGCGCGTAGACCTCGCTCGCCGCCTTCACGCTCTCGACCACCGCGGCCTCGGCGCCTTTGACGACGCTCCTGCCGACCTCCGGCAGCTCCACGAAAACCACGTCGCCGAGCTGGCTCTGGGCGTAGTCGGTGATGCCGACAACGCCGGTATCGCCCTCAACCCGGATGTATTCGTGGTCCTTGGTGTAACGCGTGGTCATGCAATCCTCCCTGTCATCGCTTGTACCGATGCGGCGCAAAGGGCATCTCGACCACCTTTGCGGGCAGCGGCTTGCCGCGAACCACGAGGCGAAGCTCCGTGCCGGCTCTTGCGAATTCGCGAGCCACATAGCCCATTGCGACCGGCCCGTTCACGGTCGGGCCGAAGCCGCCCGATGTGACCTTGCCGACCTCGCGCCCGTCCGGCGCGGTGACCGTCGTACCCTCGCGCGCCGGCGCGCGGCTCTCGGGCTTGAGCCCGACGCGGACACGCGCCGGGCCGTCCTTGATCTCGCGCCGGATACGCTCGGCGCCGGGGAAACCGCCCTCCTCGCGCCGGCGCTTCTGGATCGACCATGTCAGCCCTGCCTCGACGGGCGAGGTCCTGATGTCGATGTCATGGCCGTAGAGGCACAACCCCGCCTCGAGCCGCAGCGAGTCGCGTGCCCCGAGCCCGATCGGGCGCACCTGCTCGTCGCTCATGAGGAGCCGCCAAAGCTCGGCCGCGCGCTCCCCCGGGACCGAGATTTCGAACCCGTCCTCGCCGGTGTACCCCGAGCGCGAGACATGGGCCGGGATGCCGCCGATCATCGTTTGTGAGCCCTGCATGAAGGCGAGAGAGGCGAGATCGGGCGCTTGGCGAGCCAAAACGCTTTCGGCCTGTGGCCCCTGCAGCGCCAGAAGGGCGCGGTCGTCGAAGCGGCGAAGCTCGGCCCCGGCCGGCAGGCGCGCCGACATATGCGCGTAGTCGGCGTCCTTCATCGAAGCGTTGACGACGAGAAGCAGCTCCCCATCCTGCAGCGGGTTCGCCGGGCGCGCGACCATGAGGTCGTCGAGGATGCCGCCGTCCTCGTCGAGGAGCTGGGTGTAGCGCTGCCGGCCTGGCTTGAGGTCGAGGATGTCGGCCGGGACGAGCGCCTCCAGTGCGCGAGCGATCATGGCGTGGTCCGGCCCGATCAGCGCCGCCTGGCCCATATGCGAGACGTCGAAGAGGCCCGCATGCTCGCGCGTCCAGACATGCTCCGCGAGGATGCCGCTCGGGTACTGCACCGGCATATCGTAGCCGGCAAAGGGCACCATGCGCGCGCCGGCTGCGACGTGCTCGCCGTGGAGCGGCGTCTTGAGAAGCGTCTCGCCGGCGCCTGCGGGTGAAGCCATGAGGCCCTCTCGTCAAGAGTCGCGCGCCCGATCGGGCCTTTACGGCCCGTGAGCGCCCCCTCTGTCCTGAGGACCTGAGAGATTTCCCCCGGCTCTCGCCGGAGTTACCCCCGTCGGTGGACGAGGCGCGCAAACGCCTCGCCGCTTTCCAGAGTGCCAGCTCCCGCGCGGTCCTTTGGCCTGAGCGTTTCCGGGGCGGTTGCGCCTTCGGCGCCGGCTCGTCTTGATGACGTGCCGGTCTCTCCCGCGGGGATCAGCGGCGAGGGATGTGTGGCGGAGGGGCGGGGCGATGTCAACGAGACGGCGCGGGCGAGCTGGTGCGCGGGATCGTTGCCGCTTCGTGCCGCCGGAAAAGAGATCAGCCCGGCATTCCAGCCCGCAGCTGCGCCCGGAACTCGTCGATGACCACGAGGCCGCCTTTGCGCTCGGCATGCCAGAAGGTCCAGCCGTTGCAGGCCGGCAATCCCTGGGCAAGCGCGCCGATCTTGTGGATCGAACCGACCGTGGGCCCGAGCGCGAGGGTGCCGTCCGGACGCACCATCGCCTTGTGGCGGCGGCGCTCGTCGAGGAGCGCTTCGCCCGGGCTCACCAGCCCGCCCTCGACCACCGTCAGGAACGGCACCCGCGCTTCGGCGCGCTTTGCCGGCGCCTGCGCGATCGCATTCGCCGCGAGCGGCACGGCCGCGGCGATGCGGGCGCGCGCGGCTGCGGCGTAGGCGGGGTCGCGCTCCACGCCGATGAAGCGGCGCCCGAGCTTCTTTGCCACCGCTCCGCTCGTCCCCGAGCCGAAAAACGGATCGAGAATCACGTCGCCGGGGCTCGAGGCGGCGAGCATCAGGCGCGCGAGCAGGGCCTCCGGCTTCTGCGTCGGATGAAGCTTGCGGCCGAAAGAATCCTTCAGACGCTCCTCGCCGGTGCAAAGCGGGATGAACCAATCCGAGCGCATCTGGAGGTCTTCGTTGCCGGCCTTCAGCGCCTCGTAATGGAAGGTGTAGCCTTTGTGATCGGGGCCCTTGGCGGCCCAGATCAGCGTCTCATGGGCGTTCGTGAAGCGCTTGCCGCGAAAGTTCGGCATCGGGTTGGCTTTCCGCCAGACCACGTCGTTGAGGATCCAGAAGCCGAGGTCCTGCAGGGTCGCGCCGACGCGGAAGATGTTGTGGTAGGAGCCGATCACCCACAGCGTCGCGTTCTTCTTCATGACGCGCCGGCAGGCGAGGAGCCAGGCCCTGGTGAAATCGTCGTAGTGGGAAAAGCTCGCGAACTTGTCCCAATCGTCGTCGACGGCATCGACGAGCGAATGGTCGGGGCGCACGAGGGCGCTCTCGAGCTGGAGGTTGTAGGGCGGATCGGCGAAGACGAGATCGACGCTTTCGGCCGGGAGCCTGTCGAGGGCGGCGATGCAATCGCCGACGATCACCTCGTCGAGCGGCAGACGCTCCTCTTGCGGGCGCGCAAAGCCCATCCGAGGGGCCGGCGCAAGCCGCCCGGTACGCGAGACCTGGATCCGGGAGGCGGCGCCGGCGGCCCCGGTACGCTGGGTACCCATTGGCCGAACACCGGTTACGCAACTGAACGGTCCGGATCATGGGCCGGGTAGGGTAAAAGGCGGGTTGCCGATCTGGAAAAAATACGTCTCGTTTTGGGGCTGCAGTTTCTGCCTACCCCTTGAGAGATCTTGCTTTTTTGTTAACGCGCGAAGCGCGGTTCAGCTTTCGCCAACCATCCTCACGGGAGCGAAGCTGCGGCGGTGATAGGCGCAGGGGCCATGCGCGCTCAGCGCCTTCAGATGCACCGGGCTGCGGTAGCCGACATTGGTCGAGAAGCCATAGGCGGGGAAGCTGCGGTCGAGCCGCTTCATCAGCCGATCGCGCACGACCTTGGCGACGATCGAGGCCGCGGCGATCGAGGCGACGCGGGCGTCGCCTTTGACGATCGTCTCGACCTTGCAGGGCAGCTTCGGCGGATCGTTGCCGTCGACGAGCGCGATGTCGGGAATGCAGGGCAGGGCGGCAAGCGCCCGGCACATCGCCGAGAGCGAGGCCTGGCGGATGTTGATGACGTCGATCTCGAGATGGCAGACCGAGGCGATTCCGACCTGTGCGGTGGCGAGGATCCTCTCGAACAGCTCCTCGCGCTCCTCGAGGGTAAGGACCTTCGAATCCGCAAGGCCCTTCGGCGCCCGCCTGACGTCGAGGACCACCGCTGCCGCGACGACCGGTCCGGCGAGCGGGCCGCGCCCGACCTCGTCGATGCCGGCGATGGTGCCGTGCCCGCACCGTGCGAGCTTGCGCTCGCGCGAGAGGGTCGCACGGTGCGGGCCGGGCAGGCGAATCGCGTCCATGAGGGCACGAGAGCGCGTTTGGCGGCGGAAGTCACGGCGCCGCGGCGGCCGATCGGACGCTGCTCACGCAATCCACATCCAAGCGTGAAGGGCTGCGAGCCAGGCGGGATGCCGCTGCGGCTCCAGGGAGACCGGGTCGCACTTGATGTGGCGCGGCAGATCGGGGCGCCGCGCCGGCATCTCCGGCGCGGGGCCCACTCCGCCATCGGCCTTGCGGCCGAGCTCGGCTCGCGCGAACCACTGGAAACCTTCGCCCGAGCCGGGCAGAAGCTGCGGCTGCAGGTTGACTTCTGGTCATTTTGTATGACCAAGCTGCTCATGAACAGCAGCAGCACCGAGCATCCTTGAACGAGATGGGCATGGTTTTCACGCAGATGATGGCGCGCAACCTCCACACGCGCCTCGCGGACCAGATCGGGCTTCGCATCGTGGGAGGCGAGATCACGCCGGGCGATCCCCTCCCGTCGGAGCTGCGCATCTGCGACATGATGGGGGTGAGCCGCACGGCCGTGCGCGAGGCGATCCGGGTGCTCGTCGGCAAGGGCCTGCTCGAATCGAAACCGAAGAGCGGGACGCGGGTGCGCGAACCCGAGAACTGGAACCACCTCGATCCCGACGTGCTGCGCTGGCGGCTGGAGGTGACGGAGGTCGACAGCTATCTCCAGAAGCTGTTCCAGCTCCGCTTCGCGGTCGAGCCGACCGCCTCGGCCCTTGCGGCCTCGGTGGCCGGACCGGCCGACGTGGAGCGCATTCGCGAGGCCTTCGACCGCATGCGATCGGCCGCGACCGAGGAGGCGTTCGTCGACGCGGATCTCGATTTCCACCGCTCGATCTACGTCGCGACCCACAACGAGTTCTTCTGGCCGGTGGCGCAGATGTTCGCGCTTGCGCTGCGGGCGAGCTTCCGCATCGGCGCGAAGGGCGGGCATCGCAAACGGGCGATCGAAGAGCACGGCGCGCTCATGGAAGCGATCGCCGGAGGCGAACCCGAGAACGCCCATGGCGCGGCTCTGAAGCTTCTCGGCAACGCCGCTAACGACCTCGTGCAGCTTGTCGGGCACGATCCCTTCCGCACGGCCGCCACAGCCCGCGGGCCCGCCTTGGCGCCGCGGCGCCCGGCCGGCGCCTCGCGCAGCCGTCCAAAGCGCCGCGGACAGACTTGACTGTTGGCCATTATGTATGACCAATTTGGCTGCAAGACCCCTTAGAGGGTCGTCGTTGCCGGCCAAGTTCGGATCGGGCGTCCGAACGACTGGGAGGAAGACGATGATGCGCGTGAAATCGCTCTTGATGACCGTGGCGCTCGCGGTCGCCGCTCTCGCAATGACCGGCGCGCCCGCGACTGCGCAGGCCAAGAAGGTCATTCGCATCAATCATGCCGGTGCCGACGACATCATGGGCACCGAGCATCAGATGTTCTCCTGGATCTTCGCGAACTACGTGAACCAGAAGGCGCCCACTCTCGAGGTCCGCATCTTTCCGAACAGCGGGCTCGGCCAGTCGCGGCAGGTGATCGAGGCGATGCAGCTCGGCTCGGGTGCTAGCATGCATATCGGCGGCATGGCGGAGTTCGCCAATTTCTGCCAGGCGCGATGCGGCGTCGTCGGGCTGCCCTTCATCTTCAAGGGCTACGACCACGTGCAGCGTGTCCTCGACGGACCGGTGGGCGCAGCCTTGTCGGCCGAGCTCGAGAAGGCCGGCTTCAAGGCGCTCGGCTACATGTATTCGTGGGGCTACCGGAACGTCGTGACGGCCAAGAAGGAGATCAAGACCGTCGCCGATCTCAAAGGTCTGAAGATCAGGACCATCCCGACGCCGGTCTTCGTCGGCGCCATCAACGCGATGGGAGCGTCGGCGACGCCGATGAATTTCGGCGAGGTCTACACCTCGATGCAGAGCGGCGTCCTCGACGGCTTCGAGCACACCGCCTCGACCACCTTGTCCTTCAAGTTCCACGAGATCGCGAAATACGTAGCCATCACGCAGCATCTCATCGATCCAACCGTGGTCGCGTTCTCCAACAGCGAATGGGCGAAGCTCGACGGCAAGGAGCAGGCGGTGGTCGTGGAAGGCGCCAAGCTCGCGATCGACATCGCGCGGGCGATGTCGTCGGTGCGCGAGACGGAGAGCTTCGCGCAGCTCAAGAAGCTCGGCATGACGATTACCCATCCCGACATGTCGGAAGCGCGCGCCAAGGCCGCCGACGTGCAGAAGGAGATGGCTGCGAAGCTCAAGGCCGAGGACCTCCTGCAGCAGATCCTGGCGCAGTGACCGGATAGGTCTGCCTTCGTCGTGGCCGGGCTTGTCCCGGCCATCCACGCCTCTCCCGCGCACGCTCGTGAAAAGACGTGGCTGCCCGCCGCAAGGCCGGGCATGACGAGCGGAATGCGGCTCACATAAGACCGAGGTGATGAAAGCGATCTTCGCGGCGATCGACCGCACCGTCGAGATCCTGGTAGCGGCGATCTTCGCCGGCATGGTGATGATCGGCTTCTTCCAGGTGTTCAGCCGTTTCGTGCTCAACGCCACGCCGAGCTGGAGCGAGGAGATCCAGATCTTCGGCCATATCTGGCTCGTGTTCCTGGCGATCCCGATCGCCTACCGGCGCGGCGTGCACTTCACCGTGGAGGCGATCCGGCGCCAATACTCGCTGGGGATGAACAAGGCTTTCGACCTGATGGTCGAGTTCCTGTGGGCCGGCTTTGCAGTCACCACCGCCTATTACAGCTATCGCGTCTCGCTCGTCGCGGGCCGCAACGTCTCGCCCGGGCTCGAGATCCCGATGAGCTATCCCTATTACGGCATGATCGTCGGCAGCCTCTACCTGCTGCTCGTGGTCGCGCGCCGCATCGCCGGCGAGCCGCCGCCGGCGGAGCCGGCGTCTGACGAGACCGCGTCATGATCACCTTCCTCCTGACGCTCCTCCTCGGGACCATGCTTGTCGGAATCCCGATCCTGCTTTGCATCGCCCTCATCGGCTTCATCGGCATCGCCATCCTACCCGAGGTCGTGATGCCGTTGTTCGCGCAGAAGATGTTCGGACAGCTCGATTCCTTCACATTGCTCGCGATGCCCTACTTCATCCTGGCCGGCTCGATCATGACTGCGGGCGGCATCAGCAGGCAGCTCGTCGACTTCGCCCGCGCCCTGGTCGGCCATTTCCGCGCCGGCCTCGCGCACGCGTCCGTCGTCGCCAGCATGGCGGTCGCCGGCGTGTCCGGCTCGTCGACCGCGGATGCGGCGGCAATCGGCTCGATCGTCATCCCGGCCATGAAGCAGACCGGCTACAAGGCCGGGTTCGCCGCCGCCCTCATCGCCACCGCCGGCACCATCGGGGCGATCATCCCGCCCAGCATGACCATGGTCATCTACGGCGCGATCGCGCAGGTCTCGATCGGCGGGCTGTTCCTCGGCGGGATCATCCCGGGCATCCTGGTCGGGCTCGCCCTCATGATCACGGTGAAGCTCTACACTTACCACCCGAACTATCCGGAGCTGCGCCAAGTCACCGCGCGCTTCGACCTGTGCGCGTTGTGGATTTCCGTCCGCTCCGCATGGTCCGGGCTTTTGGCGCCGCTGATCATCGTCGGCGGCATCCTGTCCGGCGTCTTCACGGCGACGGAGGCCGGCGTCATCGCCTGCGTCTATGCCTTCGTCATCGGCTACTTCGTCGAGCGCAAGATCAAGCTCGGCGATCTCGGCGGCATCCTGGTCGATTCGGCGATCACCACCGCCATGGTCTCCGGCATCATCGCGGTGTCGGGGCCGATGGGCTGGCTCCTTTCCTATCTCGAGTTCAACGACATCGCGCTCGCCTTCGTCACCTCGCTTTCGCACAGCCCGACCGTCGTCCTCATCATCATTGCCTTGGTGATGCTGGTGCTCGGCACCTTCGTCGACTCGCTGATCGTCCTCCTGGTGTTCGCGCCGGTCGCGATCAGCATCAGCAAGACCTACGGTCTCGACCCGTACCAGGTCGGGCTGGTCATGGTGATGTGCAATCAGATCGGTGCGGTCTCGCCGCCAACCGCCCCGCTGCTCTTCGTCACGACCAGCATCGCCAAGACGCCGATCGACCAGACCAACAAGCACGTATGGACCTTCATGCTCGCCGAGACGCTGGTTATGGTCCTGATCATCCTGGTGCCGGGGCTCGCCTCATGGATTCCGCGGTACTTCCTCGGATAGCGGCTTTTCGGAAGCGGGGGACGCCCGCATGCGCAGGGAGGGAACCATGACGATGACCCGCAGAACCATGCTCGCCGCCGCCGGCGCCGCGGCCGCCATGCCGGGCGGAGCGGCGCCCGCCTTCGCAAAATGGGAGCCGAGCGGGCGCTATCCGGATCCGGCCGTCCAGATCCTCGATCCGAGCTTCGCGCGCTACCGCCTGGCGCTCGCCGCAGTGGAACGGCTCGGCACCGGCTTCCGCTGGTCGGAAGGACCGGCGTGGTTCGGGGACGGGCGCTATCTCCTCTGGAGCGACATCCCGAACAACCGCATCATGAAATGGGAGGAGCAGACCGGACGCGTCAGCGTCTTCCGCCAGCCTTCGAATTTCGCGAACGGCAACACGCGCGACCGCCAGGGCCGGCTCGTCAGCTGCGAGCACGACACCCGCCGCGTCTCGCGCACCGAGTACGACGGCACCATCACGACCATCATCGACAAATTCGACGGCAAGCCGCTGAACTCGCCGAACGACGTGGTCGTGAAATCGGACGACTCAGTGTGGTTCACCGACCCGCCCTTCGGCATCCTCGGCTTTTACGAGGGACACCGGGCGACCCCGGAGCTGCCGACCAACGTCTACCGCGTCGACAAGGGCGGCCGCGCGACCGTAGTTGCCGGGGACGTCAACCGGCCGAACGGGCTCGCCTTCTCGCCGGACGAATCGAAGCTCTACATCATCGAGGCGGGCGTCAGCCCCCGCGTGATCCGCGTCTACGACGTGACCGAGAACGGCACCAAGCTCGCGAACGGCCGCACGCTCGTCGACGCCGGTCCTGGAACGCCCGACGGCATGCGGGTCGACGTCGACGGCAATCTCTGGGTCGGATGGGGCATGGGCGAGGGCCATGACGGCGTCCGCATCTTCTCTTCCGACGGCAAGCCGATCGGGCATGTCAGCCTTCCTGAGCGCTGCGCCAACCTCTGCTTCGGCGGCGTCAACCGCAACCGCCTGTTCATGGCGGGCAGCCAGTCGCTTTATTCGCTGTTCGTCAACACGCAAGGCGCGAAGCTCGTTTGACGGCGTCTGGGAGATGAGCGGACGGCCGCCCGCGCGAGCTCGGAAAAGCGCGTGCGGGCGCCGCCGGAATCGCGGCCGAACTTTGATCGCAAGCTCGCGGTTTGACGCTGGCCGGCATCGCCATCACGGTGGCGGCTGGATCCTCCTTCCTTTGAATCGTCGCAGGACCGATGCCCCGCATCTCTGGCAAGCACGCCTTCCTCGAACTCTTGCGCCAGGAAGGGGTCGACATTCTGTTCGGGAACCCGGGCACGACCGAGCTGCCCCTGATGGACGCCTTGGCCGCCGGTCACGACCTCCGCTACGTGCTCGCTCTACAGGAGGCGGCCGCGATGGCGATGGCCGACGGCTATGCCCAGGCCTCGGGCAGGCTTGCAGCCGTGAACCTGCATGTCGCGCCCGGCCTCGGCAACGCCATGGGCATGCTCTACGACGCCCAGAAGGCCGCAGCCCCGGTTCTCGTCACCGCGGGCCAGCACGATCAGCGCTTCAACGTCACCGAGCCGATTCTCTGGGCCGACCTCCCGACGATGGCGCGCCCGCTCGTGAAGTGGTCGGCCGAGGTGCATCGCCTCGCGGATCTGCCGCGCATGGTGCATCGCGCCGCCAAGACCGCGCTGGCTCCACCGACCGGCCCGGTCTTCCTGTCGCTTCCGGCCGATATCCTCAACGCCGAGGCGGATCTCGATCTCGGGCGGCCGAGCCGCGTCGCCCCAGGCATGCGCGGCGACCGCGCGGCGCTGGAGGCGGCGGCGGCGCTCCTCGCCGCGGCCGAGCGCCCGCTGATCATCGCCGGCGACGCGGTCGCCCATAGCCGCGCGCATGCGGAGCTTGCCGCGCTCGCCGAGCTCATCGGGGCGCCGGTCTATCCCGAGAGCATCGCGAGCACCGCGTCCTTTCCGGCCTCGCATCCGCTGTTCCGAGGCGCCATGGTGCGGCTTGCACCGGCGATCCGCGACATCCTTGCCGAGCACGACGTGCTGTTTTCGGCCAGCGGCGACCTGTTCTCGCTGTCGCTTCCTTCACCGATCGAGCCGGTGCCCGAGGGCCTCAAGATCGTCCATCTCGACGTCGACCCGTGGGAGCTCGGCAAGAATTTCCCGATCGAGGTTGCGATCCTCGGCGACCCCAAGGCTACGCTGCCCGAGCTGACGGCGCTCCTGCGCGAGCGCATGACGAGCGGCGCCCGGGCCCGCGCCGGCGAGCGGCTCGCGGCGGAGAGCCGGCGCAACCGCGCCGAGCGCGAGGCTCTGATCGCCAGGGGCGAGGCGGACCGCGATCGAATTCCGGTCCAGCCGCTGGCGCTTCTCTCGGCGATCGCCGCCATGCTGCCCAAGGACGCGGTGGTGGTCGAGGAGGCGCTGTCCTCGGGTACGGGCTTGCGCCGGCTTCTCTCCTCGGACGATCCGCAAAGCTTCTTCGGGCTGCGCGGCGGCGGCATCGGCTGGGGCCTGCCGGCGGCGATCGGGGTCAAGCTCGCGCTGCCGGAGCGGCCGGTGGTGGCGCTGATCGGCGACGGCAGCGCCATGTACACCTGCCAGGCATTGTGGACTGCGGCGCACGACAAGGTCGCGGTTGCCTTCGTCATCCTCAACAACCGCTCCTACCCCATCCTCAAGCAGCGCCTGCATGCGCTGCGTGGCCACGCCGCGCAGAGCGACCTTTATGTCGGCATGGAGCTGACCGAGCCGGCGATCGATTTCGTCGCGCTCGCCCGCTCGTTGGGGGTCGGCGCCGAACGGGCGCGAAGCGTGGCCGAGAGCACCGATCTTCTCGCGCAGGCGCTCGCCGGCGATGGGCCGATGCTGATCGAGGTCGAGCTCGATCGCGCGTTCAAGCCGCTCTGACCGAAGGTCGCGCTCGGGCTGCGCGCAGCGAAGCCTCACGGCCTGCCGAGTGGCCTCCGACCCGGCCTCCGCGTCAGAAAAGGCTCAGCTGTCCCGCCCTTTCCTGCATCGGCGCCGTGAACAGGTCCGTCCGCAGCGGCCGGCGGACGCGGTTGAAGCCGAAGCGCTCGCAGGCCTGCTCGAACCTGCGGCCGATCATCCAGGCGTAGGGGCCGACGCCGGTCTGGCGCTTGCCCCAGCTCGAATCGTAGAGCTTGCCGGCGCGCGTGTCGCCGACCAGCGCGAAGACGTGCTTGAGCTTGTCCGGGTAGTTCTCGGACAGCCAGTCGCGCATGATCTCCTTGAGCTCGTGCGGCAGGCGCAGGAGAACGTACCCGGCCTCGCGCGCGCCGGCTGCATAGACCGCCTGCAGGATGTCCTCGATCTCGTGGTCGTTGATGCCGGGCACGAGCGGAGCGACCAGGACCGAGACCGGGATTTTGGCCTCGGCGAGCTTGCGGATGGTATCGAGCCGCTTCGACGGCGTCGCGGCGCGGGGCTCCATCCTGCGGGCCAGCCGCGGGTCGAGCGTCGTCACCGAGAGCGCGACCTTGGCGAGGCCGCGATCGGCCATCGGCGCGAGGATGTCGATGTCGCGCGCGACCAGCGCCGACTTGGTCACGATGCCGACCGGATGGTTGGTCCGCGACAGCACCTCCAGGACCGAGCGGGTGATGCGGAACTTCTTCTCGATCGGCTGGTAGGGATCGGTGTTCGTCCCCATCGCCATGGTCTTGGCCACATAGCCGGGCTTCGCGAGCTCCTTCTCCAGGAGCTCGGCGGCATTCGGCTTGGCGAAGAGCTTGGTCTCGAAATCGAGCCCGGGCGAGAGGCCCTGATAGGCGTGCGTCGGCCTCGCAAAGCAGTACACGCAGCCGTGCTCGCAGCCGCGATAGGGATTGATCGAGCGGTCGAAGCTGATGTCGGGCGAATCGTTGCGGGCGATGATGGTGCGCGGGCGCTCGATCGTGACCTCGGTCTTGAGCGGCGGCAGCTCCTCGACAAGGTCCCAGCCGTCGTCGAAACGCTCCTTCTCGACCGGCTCGTAGCGGGCGTGCGGGTTCGACGCGGCGCCGCGCCCGCGGCGGGCGTCTGCCTCGGCGATCGGTCCCGGGATCAGGTTGAAGCTGCGGCGTGCTTTCTCGGCCGCCTCGACGGGGCTGCGCGAAGCCGGCGCGCTGAGGATCGCGTCGCTGGCGGTTTTTCGGGCTCTGACGGTCATTGGCCGCTCGTTCGAATCGGTTCGAATGTCACCGGTTATTAGAACAAATACGGAACGAACAATCAAGCCAGATAGGAAAATTGAGCAGGCGCGCGCGAAAGGACCGGGGTAGAGAAGCGGCATGATCACCGCCCTGATCCGGGCCGACGGCCGCATCGAGCCGCTCGCCGCGACCCTTGCGGCGCTCGTGCCGGGGGTCGCCGAAGGGCTCGTCGCCGATGCGGTCGTGATCGCGGCAAAGCACGATGCGGAGACGGCTGCGGTCGCCGAGGGGGTCGGCGCAGCGCATGTCGTCTCCGCCGTGGACGGGGAGGCGTGGGCCGCGGGAGCGGCGCTCGCCCGGCGCGAATGGCTGCTCTGCCTCGAGGCCGGCGACGTGCCGGCCTCGGGCTGGATTCTAGCGCTGGAGCGCTTCGTCGCCTTCGCGGGCGAGCCGCGGATCGGGCAGCTCTCCGGACCCTTGCGGCGGCTCGATGCCGCCGCGCTCATCGAGGCCCTCTTCGGCGTAAGCCGCGCCCGGCGCGGCCTCGTCGTCCATCGCACGCTGCTCGACCGATCGGGCCTGAGCGCGCGCCTGCGTCCGGTGCGAATCGGCGCCCGGCTCGAGCGCCCGGCTTTCTAGCCGGGTCTCCCCGATGCGACCACGGAGCGTGCCTCGGCGGCGGCTCATGAGGCGAGCTCTCTCCCCCGCACCCTCCCCCCACGCCTGGAGACGGGGGCGATCGGCGGATGAACGGTGTCGCCGCCCCTGCGCGGCTAGCCCGCCGCGCCGCGCCGCAGATGCTCGTCGAGGCGCGGCATGATCTCGACGAAGTTGCAGGGCTTGTGGCGATAGTCGAGCTGCGCCTCGAGGATGCCGTCCCAGGCGTCCTTGCAGGCGCCGGGCGAGCCCGGCAGCACGAAGATGTAGGTCGCGCCCGCGACGCCGCCGGTCGCGCGCGACTGGATCGTCGAGGTGCCGATCTTATCGAAGGAGATGCGGTGGAAGACGGCCGAGAAGCCGTCCATACGCTTCTCGAACAAGGGCTCGACCGCCTCCGGCGTCACGTCGCGCCCGGTGAAGCCGGTGCCGCCGGTGGTGATCACCACGTCGATCGCCGGGTCGGCGATCCACGCCTTCACCTTGGCCTGGATCGCCGCGACATCGTCGGCAACCACGGCGCGGTCGCCGAGCCGGTGCCCGGCGTTCTCCAGCCGCTGGACCAGCACCTCGCCCGAGCGGTCCTCGGCAAGCGCGCGCGTATCCGAGACGGTCAGCACCGCGATCGTCAGCGGGATGAAGGAGCGAGCAGGATCGAGGCCGGGCATGGGGCGAGTTCCGTATGTGCGTGTCCGGATGCGGTTGACGAGGTCATCCCGGACGGGCGCAGCCCGATCCGGGATCCACGCGCGAACGCCCGGACACCGTGCATTGGATCCGGGGTCTTCGCTTCGCTCCGGCCGGGACGACCACACATGATGATCGAGGCGATCTCCCCGTCAGAGCCGGGCCGCGCGGAAGGTGTCGCATTGCTGCACCTGGCCGCCCTTGAGCCCGGTCATGAACCAGCGGGCGCGCTGCGCCGAGGAGCCATGCGTGAATGAATCGGGCACGACATAGCCCTGGCTCTGCTTTTGCAGGCGGTCGTCGCCGATCGCCTCCGCGGCCTTCATCGCCTCCTCGACGTCGCCCTCCTCGAGCGCCTTGTATTGCTGGTTCGAATGGTGAGCCCAGACGCCCGCGAGGCAATCGGCCATCAGCTCGACCCGGACCGAGAGCTGGTTCGCCACCCGCTCGCCGACCTCGCGCTGGCGCTGCTGCACGCGGGCGAGCAGCCCGAGCTGGTTCTCGACGTGGTGTCCGACCTCATGCGCGATGACATAGGCATAGGCGAAATCGCCGCTGACCCGGAACTGCCGCTGCATCTGCTGGAAGAAGGAGAGGTCGATGTAGACCGTCTGGTCGAGCGGGCAGTAGAACGGCCCCATGGCCGAGGACGCGCCGCCGCAGCGCGAGCGCGTCCCGCGCGAGAAGATCACCAGTTTCGGCGGGACGTACTGCTTGCCGAGCTGCGCCGGGAAGACCTGCTTCCACACGTCCTCGGTATTGCCGAGGACCTTGCCCGCGAAGCGGCCCATCTCATCGTCCGGCGCCGCGCGCCCGCCCTGCTGCGGCCCGGGCTGGCGCGGCTGCTCGACCTGGGTTCTGCCGCCGCCGGTCGCCGACTCGTAGCCGCCGATCAGGATGCGCGGGTCGATGCCGAGCGCCCAGCCGGCGAGCGTCAGGATGATGATGGTGCCGATGCCGGCGCCGCCGCGCCCCATCGGGATGCCGAGGCCGCCGCCGCCCATGCCGCGCCGGTCCTCGATGTTCTCCGACATCCGGAAATCTTCCCAACGCATCGGCGGTCCTCGGGCGTAATGAAGCGGCTAGGCTATCCGGAGCGGATTGTGAGTAAAGCGGCGACGGCAGAGCCGGTTCCGGCGGATGTGCCTATGGATAGGGCGATCACCCTTTCTCGTCGAGCGCGCGGCGCAGCGCGCGCAGATCGCGCCAGGCGAGCCGCTTCTGGAGCGGGCTGCGCAGGAGATAGGCGGGGTGGAGCGTCGCGAGCGCGCGGATCTCGCGCTCGCCAAGCCGGTAGGGGAACCAGCGCCCGCGGGTGCGCAGGATGCCGTCCTTGACCCCGAGCAGCTCGCGCGTGGACGCGCCGCCGACGCAGACCAGGAGATCCGGGTTCGCGAGCTCGATCTGGCGTTCCAGGAAGGGCTTGCAGATCGCGACCTCCTGGGGCGTCGGATCGCGATTGCCCGGCGGCCGCCAGGGCACGATGTTGGCGATGTAGACCGCGCCGCGATCGAGGCCGATCGCCTTGAGCATGCGGTCGAGGAGCTGACCGGCCCGGCCGACGAAGGGCTTGCCGGTGCGGTCCTCGTCGGCGCCGGGTGCCTCGCCGACGATCATCACGCGGCCTTCCGGATTGCCGTCGGAAAAGCAGAGGCTCTTGGCGCTGAACTTCAATGCGCAGCCTTCGAAGGATGCGAGCAACTCCTCCAGCTCCTGGAGGCTTGCGGCCCGGCGGGCGCGCTCGCGGGCATCTTGCGCGGCCTGATCGGGCGAAGTCGCCGCGGCGGGCGCAAGCGAGCGCCGGTTAGGGACGGCGTCGAGGGCCGCAGGGCGCGGGGCCGGCTGCTCGGCCGCGCCCGCCGCGGAAGCCGGACGCGCCGCCTCGGCGAAGCGGTCCTGCGGCGCCTCGTCGAGTGCGCAGTCGACGCCGGCCTCGACGTAGAATTCGAGGAGCGCTTCGAGCGCGGCGCGTTGAGCCGAGGCGTCGGGCATCGTCGTGATGTAAGCGGTCCGTGACTCGCGAACAACGCTGGGCCAAGCTTTCGGGAGCACGGCTTGCCGTTAGTTCATATGCGAACTATCCCGGTCGCAGCGGTGAAGGAGAGGCGCGATGGAGCTGCCCGCACGGGAGTCGATGGAGTTCGACGTGGTCGTCGTCGGCGCGGGGCCGGCGGGACTTTCGACGGCCATACGCCTGAAGCAGCTCGCGGCCGAGAAGGGGGCCGAGATCTCGGTCGTCGTGGTCGAGAAGGGCTCGGAGGTCGGCGCGCACATCCTGTCCGGCGCGGTCATCGATCCAATCGGCCTCGACCGCCTCGTGCCGGGCTGGCGCGACGACTCCGAGCGGCCGCTCAAGACCCAGGTCAATCGCGACGAGTTCCTCTATCTCACCGCGGCGAACGGCCTCCGAATGCCGAACCTGTTCATGCCGAAGCTCATGGACAATCACGGCAATTTCATCGGCTCGCTCGGCAATGTCTGCCGCTATCTAGCCCGCAAGGCCGAGGAACTCGGGGTCGAGATCTATCCGGGGTTCCCGGCCGCCGAAGTGCTGGTCGACGACGAGAGCCGCGTCGTCGGCGTCGCAACGGGCGATCTTGGCATCGGCAAGGACGGCAGACCGAAAGACAGCTTCACCCGGGGAATGGAGCTGCGCGGCAAATACACCGTCTTCGGCGAGGGCGCGCGCGGCAACCTAACGAAGCAGCTCATCCGCCGCTTCGACCTGAACAAGGGCCGCGACCACCAGAAATACGGCATCGGCATCAAGGAGCTGTGGCAGGTCGCGCCCGAGAAGCACAAGCCCGGCCTCGTGCAGCATTCGATGGGCTGGCCGCTCCCGAACAAGGCGGGCGGCGGCTCCTGGCTCTACCATTTCGACGACAACCTCGTCTCCGTGGGTTTCGTCATCCACCTCAATTACGAAAACCCGACGCTCTCGCCTTTCGACGAGTTCCAGCGCTTCAAGACCCACCCGATGATCCGGGGGGTGTTCGAGGGCGGAAAGCGCATCGGCTACGGCGCGCGCGCCATCATGGAGGGCGGCTGGCAATCGGTGCCGCGCCTCGCCTTCCCGGGCGGCTGCCTCGTCGGCGATTCAGCCGGCTTCGTGAACGTGCCGCGCATCAAGGGCACGCACAACGCGGTCCTCTCAGGCATGCTCTGCGCCGAGCACCTGCTCGAGGCGCTGCAGGCGGGCCGCGCCAATGACGAGGTCGCCTCCTACGAGGAGGCGTGGCGCTCCTCTCCGATCGGCTACGACCTCTACCGGGTGCGCAACGTCAAGCCGCTGTGGTCGCGCTTCGGTACCTTTGCCGGCGTGTCCCTCGGCGGCTTCGACATGTGGATCTCCGAGCTGTTCGGCCGCTCGCCCTTCGGCACGATGAAGCACGGCAAGCCGGATTTCGCGACCCTGAAGCCCATCTCGGAAGTGACGCCGATCGTCTATCCGAAGCCCGACGGCGTGCTCACCTTCGACCGGCTCTCCTCGGTGTTCCTGTCGAACACCAATCACGAGGAGGACCAGCCCAGCCATCTCGTCCTCGCCGACCCGTCGGTTCCGATCCGCGAGAACCTGCCCCGCTATGGCGAACCCGCCCGGCTCTATTGCCCGGCCGGGGTCTACGAGGTGGTCTATGCCGATGTGGAGAAGCGGAGCGACCCGCAATTCGTGGTCAACGCCCAGAACTGCGTCCACTGCAAAACCTGCGACATCAAGGACCCCGCCCAGAACATCAACTGGGTCACGCCCGAAGGCGGCGGCGGACCCAACTACGTCAACATGTGATCGCCTCGCGGGGCGGCGCACAGGCGTCGGCCCGCGGATGACGGCGGTCGGTCGCGGTGCACAGCGCCATCCTTTCGCCTTGCCGGGCTGGCTTGTAGCGTCCATTGTGCGCGCCGATTTGCGGGGCTCGACGACGGGCGCCGGCGCGGTCATCTGGAGCCGAACCCAGTGCCTTTCCTCAAGAAAAGCCTTTTCGCCCGCGGCGTGCCGGCGCTGCTGGTGATGGCGGCCTGCGCCGTCGCCTCGCCGGCCGACGCCGCCCGCAACCTCGCCCAGCGCGCGAGCGCCGTTTCGCCCTTCCCGCCGGCCGACAGCCTCGAAGGCAACTTCCTCGCGGCCTATATCGCCGGCGCCTCGCGCGACACCGCGGCGGCCGCGAGCTACTATCGCGAGACGCTCAAGGCCGATCCGCGCAATCCGGAGCTCGTCGAGCGCGCCTTCGTCTCCTTCTTGGCCGACGGCTCGATGCAGGAGGCCTTCCGCCTGGCCGAGCGCGTGGTGGCGCGTGACGGCGCGAACGGCCTCGCCCATCTCGCGCTGGGCGTGAAGTTCGTCAAGGCGAAGCAATACGCAACAGCCCGAACCCATCTCGCCAAGGGCGGGCGCGGCCGCGCCGCCGACCTCACCGCGACCCTCATCGCGGCCTGGGCCTGGGCTGGCTCGGGCGACGGCAAGAAGGCGCTCGAGACCGTCGACAAGCTCAAGGGCGAGCGCGCCTACACGGTCTTCCGCGACTATCACGCCGGCCTCATCGCCGAGACGGTCGGCAACATCCCGGAGGCCGAGAAGCGGCTCAAGACCGCCTATGAGGCCGAGCGCAACACGCTGCGCATCGTCGACGCCTATGCCCGGCTGCAGGCCCGCCGCGGGCAGAAGGAGGCGGCGCTTGCGACCTACACCGGCTTCGAGAACATCCTGCCACGGCATCCGATCGTGCGCGAGGCCTTCGAGGCGCTCAGGAGCAACCGCCCGCTCAATGCGATGGTGGGCTCGCCCCAGGAGGGCGCGGCCGAGGTGCTCTACGGACTCGGCGCCGCCGGCAACAGCCAGGGCGACGAATTGCCGGCGATCGTGTATCTGCGGCTCGCGCTCTACCTCAACCCCGACCATCCGCTCGCGCTCATCACGCTCGCCGACATCTTCGAGCGGCTGAAGCAGCTCGACCGCGCGAACGAGGTCTTCTCGCGCATTCCCGAGACCTCGCCGATCCGCGCGACGGCGGAAATCCAGATCGGCCTCAACCTCGAGCAGATGGGCAAGGGCGAGGAGGCCGTGAAGCATCTCGAGGCGCTGCTTCAGAAGCGCCCGGACGACATCGAGGTGATGATGGCGCTCGGGAACGTGTACCGTTCCCGCAAGAAGTGGCTGGAGGCGGCGGAGACCTATTCCAGGGCAATCGACCGCATCGGCACGCCCGACCGCAGCCATTGGAACATCCTGTACTACCGCGGCAGCGCCTATGAACGCGGCAAGCAATGGGGCAAGGCCGAGGCCGACCTCAAGAAGGCGCTCGAGCTCGTGCCCGACGCCCTGCCGAGCGCGAAGGCCCAGGTGCTGAACTATCTCGCCTATTCCTGGGTCGATCAGGCCATCAACATCGACGACGCATTCAAGATGCTGAAGCGCGCGGTGGAGCTCTCGCCGCGCGATGGCATGATCATCGACTCGCTCGGCTGGGCCTATTACCGCCTCGGCCAGTACGACGAGGCGGTGCGCGAGCTCGAGAAGGCGGTCGAGCTGAAGCCCGGCGACCCGGTCATCAACGACCATCTCGGCGACGCCTATTGGAAGGTCGGCCGCCATCTCGAGGCGCGCTTCCAGTGGCAGCATGCCAAGGACTCGAATCCCGAGCCCGACGACCTGCCGGTGATCGTCAAGAAGCTCGAGAAGGGGCTCGACGAGCCGCCGAAGGCGGAAAGCGCGCTGCACAAGAATGGCGGCTGATTGACGCTTACGACCCGCGCGCCGGCCAAGGTCAACCTGACCCTCCACGTCCTCGGGCGGCGCGCCGACGGCTACCACGAGCTCGAAAGCCTCGTCGCCTTCGCAGGCACCGGCGACAGCCTGTGCCTCGAGCCCGGAGAGTCCGTGTCGCTCTCCGTCGCCGGCCCGACCGCGCCACAGGCAGGCACCGACGACAACCTCGTTCTGACGGCCGCCCGAGCCCTCGCCGAACGCCGGCCCGGGTTGCAAACCGGCGCATTCCGTCTGGTGAAGCGTCTCCCGGTTGCGGCGGGGCTCGGCGGGGGCTCCGCCGACGCCGCGGCGGCGCTGCGGCTGCTGGCGCGGCTGAACGACGTCGGCTTGGACGATCCCGCCGTGGTGGACGCCGCGCGCGCGACCGGGGCTGACGTGCCGGTCTGCCTCAAGCCGCGCGCATGCATGATGGGCGGGGCGGGTGAGGTGCTCGGTCTGCCGCTACGGCTGCCGCCGCTTTACGCGGTGCTGGCGAATCCCGGTGTGCCGGTCGCGACGGCGGCAGTGTTTCGGGAACTCGCGCTCCAACCGGGCGAGCGCATGCCCGGCGCTCCCCATCCGACCGTTCCTCCCCGCCTCGAGGCGGCGGAGCTCCGCGCCGTGCTGCGCGCGAGCCGCAACGATCTCGAGCCTGCCGCCACGAAGCTCGCGCCGGCGATCGGCGAAGCGCTGGCGCTGATGCGCGAGCTGCCGGGCTGCTTCCTCGCCCGCATGTCCGGCTCGGGCGCGACGGTGTTCGGCTTGTTCGAGAACCGCGCCGCTTCGGGCTCGGCCGCAGCGGCCATCCGCGCCAGGCGGCCGAACTGGTGGGCCAAGCCGACCGGCTTGCGATAAGCCGGCCGTCGCCGGCGCTTCCGATGGTGCTCAGCCTTCGCCGGCACGCATCCTGGCACTCGGCGGGTCCCGCATTGCCGCGGTGGCGTCCTCCCGATAAATCCCGCCCATGCTGACGAAGCTCGCCAACCCGAGCCTTTTCCTGCGCTGGTCCGGCGCCGCGCTGCCCTTCGTCGCGGCGGCGGCCGTGCTGCTCCTCGGGCTCGGCCTCTACATGGCCTGGTTCACCGCGCCCGCCGACTACCAGCAGGGCGAGACCGTGCGCATCATGTTCCTGCACGTGCCGGCGGCCTGGCTCGCGCTGTTCTTCTACGCGCTGATGGCCGCCTCGGCGCTCGGCACGCTGGTGTGGCGCCATCCGCTCGCCGACGTGTCGCAGAAGGCAGCGGCACCGATCGGCGCCGCGTTCACGCTGATCTGCCTCGTCACGGGCGCGCTCTGGGGCAAGCCCATGTGGGGAACCTATTGGGTATGGGACGCGCGGCTCACCTCGGTCCTCGTCCTTTTCCTGATGTATTGCGGCATCCTGGCGCTGTGGCGCACGATCGAGGACCCAGGCCGCGCCGCGCGCGCGGTCTCGATCCTGACGCTCGTCGGCTTCGTCAACGTGCCGGTCGTCAAGTTCTCGGTCGATTGGTGGAACACGCTGCACCAGCCGGCCTCGGTGCTGCGCCTTGCCGGCCCGGCGATCCACCCCTCGATGCTCTATCCGCTTCTCGCGATGGCGCTTGCCTTCACGCTGATCGGGATCGGCCTGCATCTTGCGGGCATGCGCACTGAGATCCTGCGCCGGCGCGCGCGCACTTTGGCGATCCTCGAAGCGGAGCGGCTCGACCAGCAAGCGGCGTGATCGCCGCGTCTATCCGGGGAACAGCTTGAGATAGGGCTGCGCCTCGTCGAGCGCCCGTGCATAGGAGGGGCGATTCAGCAGGCGGTCGAGATAGGCCGCGGCATTCGCATGGGTCTGCGCGAGCGACATGATCTTGTTCGCGTAGAACAGGGCCGGCGCGGCGGCGCAGTCGGCCATCGTGAATGCATCTCCTACCGCCCAGGTCCGAGCTGACATTTCGTCATCGACTATGGTGAGCGCGGTACCGAGCAGCCGCTTCGCGTCGTCCACGCCGTGCGGGTCGTTCCGCCCGGGCGGCCGCAGCCGGTCGGTGACGATCTTCTGCATCGGCACGTTCACATAGAGATCGTAGAAGCGGTCGCGCATTCGCGTCTCATGCGCGAGATCCGCGTCCGCAGGCACCAGCTGCGTCCTGCCCGGATAATGCTGCGCCAGGTACTCGATGATGATGCTCGACTCCGGAATCGTTCGATCTTTGGCTTCGTCGCGCAGCACCGGGAATTTCCCGATCGGCCAGACCTCCAGGAACTCCGCCCGCGAGCTCTCCTCGGCGAGATCGACGATGTGCTGCTGAAACGGCGTGTCGTTCTCATAGAGCGCGATCAGCACCTTCTGACAGAAGGACGAGAGCGGATGGAAGCAGAGCCTGAGGGTCATCGGGCGGTCGCCTCGAAGTCAGTCAAGGGCGAAGGCGGGAGCGTACTCGATCGCTCCTATTGTCGCGATCTGCGCGGAGCCGGTCGACGAGATCGGCCTCGTCCGGGCGGCCGAACGCCGCCGCTACGACGGCGCGAATGGCTGGAGCATCCGCCGCACGCTCGTCGCGAACCACCATGCTTCCGGCCGTCGTTTTCGAACTGGTCGTGTCAGTGCGCGCGCTCGATGCAGAAATCGACCGCGTTCAGAAGGGCCTGCTTCATGGCACTCTTAGGAAACAGCGCGAGCGCGTCGCGGGCGATCGCGCCGTAATGGCGGGCGCGCTCGACCGTGTCGTCGAGCGCGCGATGGCGCCGCATGATCGCGACGGCTTTTTCGACGTCGCCGTCCTCGACCTCGCCCTCGACCATCGTGCGCGTCCAGAAGGCGCGCTCCTCTGCGGTCCCGCGGCGGAACGACAGCACCACCGGCAGCGTGATCTTGCCCTCGCGGAAATCGTCGCCGACGTTCTTGCCGAGCTTCTGGCTCGTGCCGCCATAGTCGAGCGCGTCGTCGACGAGCTGGAAGGCGATGCCGAGATTCATGCCGTAGCTGCGGCAGGCCGCGGCCTCCGCCTTCGGGCGGTCCGCGATCACCGGCCCGACCTCGCAAGCGGCGGCAAAGAGCTCGGCCGTCTTCGCCCGGATCACCGCGAGGTATTCGTCCTCGTTGGTCTCGGTGTTCTTGGCGGCCGCGAGCTGCATCACCTCGCCCTCGGCGATCACGGCCGCCGCCGAGGAGAGGATGTCGAGCGCGCGCAAGGAGCCGACCTCGACCATCATCTTGAAGGCTTGGCCCAAGAGGAAGTCGCCCACGAGCACGCTTGCCTCGTTGCCCCATTTCACCCGCGCCGCGACCTTGCCGCGCCGCATGTCGCTCTCGTCGACGACGTCGTCGTGGAGCAGCGTCGCGGTGTGCATGAACTCGACCGAGGCGGCGAGCTTCGCGTGGCCCTCGCCCTCGTAGCCGGCGAGCCGCGCCGTCGCGAGCGTCAGCATCGGACGGAGCCGCTTGCCGCCGGAGGAGATGAGATGGTTCGCGACCTCCGGGATCATCGCCACCTCGGAGCCGGTGCGCGACAGGATCATCGCGTTGACGCGAGCCATGTCCGCGGCGACGAGCGCGGCGAGCTCGCCGAGGCTCTTCTCCGGATGCTTTTCCTCGAACGCAACGACGACGCCCACGCGCGGTCTCCGGGTTGCCGGCGGCTTAGCCGCGGTCCAATGATGCTCTCGCACGGCATGTCACAGCCCGCAACGCGCGGCTTGACGCAAGAGCGAGGAGCCAAGCGCACTGGTCATGGTCGAGATCATCCGAACGAACGATGTCGTCGTGCTCGGCTTCGTGCAGTCGCTGCTCGAGCATGCCGACATTCCGGTGCTCGTCGCGGATGGGCACATCAGCGTGCTCGAAGGATCGATCGGCGCCTTTCCGCGGCGCATGCTGGTGCCGGAGGACCATGCGGCGCAGGCGCGCCGGCTGATCGCCGAGGCCGGGCTCGCGGCCGAGCTGCGGCATGCGTGAGGCGGAGCTCGAGCTCACCGAGGACAGCCTTCTCGGGCGGCGCATTCGCCTAGTCCAGCCCCGCCGCAGTCATCGCGCCGGAACCGACGCCGTGCTGCTCGCGGCCTGCGTCGACGCGAAGCCGAGCGAAACCGCCTACGACCTCGGGGCCGGGGTCGGCAGCGTCGGCCTGATCGTTGCGAAGCGGACCGGGGCATCCGTCGTGCTCGTCGAGCGGCAGCCGCAACTGGTCGATCTCTGCCGGCGCAACATCAACCTCAATGGGCTGGACGGGCGGGTGGTGGCAGTAGAGGCTGACGTGCTTGCCCCCGATGCCGAACGGCACGCCGCCGGGCTCGCGCGCGAAAGCGCCGATGTCGTCGCCACCAACCCGCCTTTTCTCGACGAAGCGAAGGCGCGGCGCTCGCCGAGCGCCTTGCGCGCGGCGGCGCACCACCTTCCGGAAGGCGGCCTCGAGCGCTGGATTGCCGCCTCCGCGGATCTGCTCAGGCCGGGCGGGCGCCTCGCCCTGATCCACCGTGCCGACCGGCTCGATACCGCGCTCGCGCGTCTTGCGCCCGGCTTCGGCGAGGTGAGCATACGGCCCGTCCATCCGCGCGCCGACGAGCCGGCGATCCGCATCCTGGTCACCGCCGTCAAGGGCAGCCGCGCGCCGCTGCGCCTGCTGCCGGCGCTCACGCTTCACGAGGCCGCGGGATTCACTGCCGAAGCGGCAGCGATCCACGCCGGCGAGCGGCTTCTCCTGCCGAAATGAAACGGGCGCCCGAAGGCGCCCGCATGATCGCTCCCGATCGGCTTACCAGCCCCGCCAGCAGACCTGGCGCGGTCCCCACGGGCTCGGCCGCCAGCGGCAGACGAGCCGCGGCCCCCACGCGACCGGGCGATAGCCCCAGCCGACGCCGTAGACCGGTCGAAAGCGGTACGGCCGGTAGAAGCCGACATGGCGGTATGGCCGCCAGTGGTGGCGATAGAAGCCATGGTGCCGGTGGGGCCGCCAGTGATGGCGATGGAAGCCGTGGTGGCGGTGGCGCCAGCCGGCCTTCTCGACGAGCGGGTTGTCGGATGCCGCCGCGAGCGGCATCGCGCCCGCACCGATCGGTACGGCCGCGGCCGGCCGGTTGGACAGCGCCGTGAAGCCGCCGATGATCGCGAGGATCATCGCGGCCAGTCGCAAAACATGCATGTTGCTTCTCCTTACAGCACGCATCGCTTTCGTCGGCGCTTACGCGCCGGGCGGATAGAGCCCCTCCACAGCTCCAGGCGGAGGATAGGCGCGAGAAGCTGAACGCTGGCCAACGGCTCACGCTTGTGGGGGCCGCCTGCGCGTCCTAACTCTGCGCGATGCCAAGCTCTTTCCGGTCGGCCTGCGCCGAACGCCTCGGTCCTCTCCTGCCGGCCCGCTGGCGCGCCTCGCACCCTCTCGTCGCGGTGCTCCGCCTGTCCGGGGTGATCGGCGCGATCCTGCCCTTCCGCCAGGGGCTCTCGATCGCGACGCTCGCGCCGACGCTCGAGCGCGCCTTCGCGCTCCGGGGCCTGACCGCGGTGGCGCTCGTCGTCAACTCGCCCGGCGGCTCGGCGGTGCAGTCGCGTCTGATCTTCGCCCGCATCCGCGCCTTGGCGGAGGAGAAGAAGGTTCCGGTCTTTACCTTCATCGAGGATGCGGGCGCGTCCGGCGGCTACATGCTCGCCTGCGCCGGCGACGAGATCTTTGCCGACCCGTCATCGGTGGTGGGGTCGATCGGGGTCGTCTCGGCAGGATTCGGGCTCGACCGCTTCATCGAGCGCTTCGGGATCGAGCGGCGCCTTCACGCGCGGGGGTCGCAGAAGGCGATGCTCGATCCCTTCCGGCCTGAGCGCCCGGAGGACGTGGAGCGGCTCAAGATCATCCAGGAACGCATCCACGAGACTTTCATCGCGCTGGTCGAGGGACGGCGAGGCAGCCGTCTCAAGGGCGAGCGCGAATCGCTCTACTCGGGCGCCGTCTGGGCCGGGGCGGAGGCGCTCGACCTCGGCCTCGTCGACGGCATCGGGGACCTGAGGACCGTCATGCGGGAACGCTTCGGCGAGAAGGTCCGGCTAAAGCCGGTCGCGGCCGCGCGGGCCGGGCTGCTCGCGCGCCTGATCGGCCGGCGCGAGCCGACCATCGGGGCGGGCCTGCTCGACCCCGCCGCTCTTATCGCTGCGGTCGAAGAGCGTGCGGCTTGGGCGCGGCTCGGGCTGTAAGAGCTTAGTGCGCGGCGGGCTGGGCGGCGCAGGGACGGCCGGCGCCTTCGCCATAGCCGGCATAGACGATCTTCACCTTGCGGGCGCAGGCCGGCTCCGCGGTCGCGGGCTCGATCGCGACCGCCTTCACGACCAAGGCCGGTGCCGGCACGGGCGCTTGCGCCGGCGGGCGCGGAGCAGGCGTCATGGCCTGCACCACGAGAGGCGTCGCGAGCGAGGACAGGAGGGCGATCGTCACAAGGGCCTTGCGATTCATTGGGGCCTTGCGGTTCATTGGAGGCTTTCCCACCGGAGCCGGTCTCGTTGCGGGCGCGCATGCGGGAGATCAGGCGCATGGCGCCCGCCGCCCGTGTGCCGCCGCACCTGCCGGAAGTTGCTGCTGAGTTGGCCGGAAAACGCGCGTCGCAGGACCCCGTTCCCGAGCTTCGCCAACAAAGCCATCAGGCCGCGGCCTTCTGACCGGCGTCGTAGACGAGGCGCGGCCGCGGCGCGCGGCGGGCATCTTCGCTCATGCGCCGCTCGACCGCTTCGACGCTCGTGCGGAACGAGGCGAGCGCGATGCCGCTCAGCGAGGTCATCCTGAGGAAGCGGAACGGCTCGGCCGTGGCGATGATCGTGGTCTTCACGGGTTCGCTCCTCGTGGCGGGCTTGCCGCCCTCCTTGCAGTGAGCGCACTCATGCCCCGGCTTTGTTTCGGCCGATGTGCGTTAGGTCACAGAAAAGGTTTCGTTCGGACGGCTTCGCGAAACCTGAGGCGCGCTTGACTTACACTCCTTGCGCCATAAGGGTTTCGGCCGCTTCCGGGACCGGTCATGACGAGCGAGAACGCATCGCTTAAGCCCCAAAGATCCTTCCAGGGGCTGATCCTCACCTTGCAGAATTTCTGGGCCGCGCAGGGCTGCGTGATCCTGCAGCCCTACGACATGGAGATGGGCGCCGGCACCTTCCATCCCGCGACGACCTTGCGTGCGCTTGGCCCGCGGCCGTGGAAGGCGGCCTATGTCCAGCCCTCGCGGCGGCCCAAGGACGGGCGCTACGGCGAGAACCCGAACCGCTTCCAGCACTACTATCAGTTCCAGGTGATCCTGAAGCCGAATCCGCCCGACCTGCAGGACCTCTATCTCGCCTCGCTCGAGGCGATCGGGCTCGATCCGCTGTTGCACGACATCCGCTTCGTCGAGGACGACTGGGAAAGCCCGACGCTCGGCGCCTGGGGGCTCGGCTGGGAGTGCTGGTGCGACGGCATGGAGGTGTCGCAGTTCACCTACTTCCAGCAGGTCGCGGGGTTCGAATGCGCCCCGGTCTCGGGCGAGCTCACCTACGGGCTCGAGCGCCTCGCCATGTATCTGCAGGGCGTCGACAACGGCTTCGAGCTCAACTTCAACGGCCGCGAGGGCGCGGACCAGGTCACCTACGGCGACGTCTTCCTGCAGGCGGAGCAGGAGTATTCGCGGCACAATTTCGAGCACGCCGACACCGAGATGCTGTTCCGCCACTTCCGCGACGCGGAGCAAGCCTGCCGGAAGTACCTTGAAGCGGGCGACCGGGGCGAGCGCCACGAGATGGCCCTGCCGGCCTACGACCAGTGCATCAAGGCAAGCCACGTCTTCAACCTGCTCGACGCGCGCGGCGTGATCTCGGTCACCGAGCGCCAGAGCTACATCCTTCGGGTGCGCGAGCTCGCCAAGGCCTGCGGCTCGGCGTGGCTCAAGACCGCGGGCGGCAGCGCCTCGGCGAGGCTCGCCGCGTGAGCCAGCGGGCCGAGCGGCATGTCCGCGTCGCGGTGACCCGCGTCGCCTACGACCTCGTCCTGACCGCGACCGCCGATGCAGGCGTCGCGAAGCTCGCCGGCGCCGGCCGCGTCATCCACCACCGCACCCACGAGCCGCTGCAGGAGCTGGGCGAGGTCGACATCACCGTCTGGGGCTCGACGACCGAGCAGCTCAAGACCCGCGCCAAGGCTTGGCCGAAGCATTTCGACTACGTCACGAGCGGTTATTTCGGGGTCGCGACCCACGGCGACCACCGCTTCGACGTATTCGTGAACGCCGAGCGCTTCATGCGCCTCCTCGACCTCGCCCACGGCTCGCGCCGCGCCGTCTTCACCATGCGCTGCGAGGTCTCCGCCGACGGCCGCGTCGACCTTGTGCGCGAGATCGAGATCTCAGCCGCGCGGGGGTGAGGGATTCCTCTCCTCCCGATTAGAGCTGATCCCCTGACCCGGACGGCTTCCGCCGCTCGACCTCTCCTGCGGGAGAGGTGGCGCGCCTCTCCCCATTCGCGCCTTGCCCTGCTAAGCGCTCCCAATGCCCGATCTCCTGCTCGAGCTCTTCTCCGAGGAAATCCCTGCGCGCATGCAGCGCCGGGCCGCGGAGGATTTGAAGAAACTCGTCACCGACGCGCTCGTCGAGCGCGGCTTCCTCTACGAGGGCGCGAAGGCCTATGCGACGCCGCGGCGGCTCGCGTTGCACGTCGCCGGGCTGCCGGCCAAGGGCAAGGATGTGCGCGAGGAGCGCAAAGGGCCGCGCGTCGGGGCGCCGGACAAGGCGATCGAGGGCTTCTTGAAGAGCGCAGGGCTTACCTCGCTCGACGAGGCGCGGATCGAGAAGGATCCGAAGAAGGGCGAGTTCTACGTCGCCGCGATCGAGCGCCTGGGCCGCCCGACGCCCGCGGTGCTGGCCGAGATCCTGCCCGCCATCATCCGCGACTTTCCGTGGCCGAAATCGATGCGCTGGGGCGCCGCCTCGGCCGAGCCCGGCTCCTTGCGCTGGGTGCGCCCGCTGCATGCGATCCTCTGCACCTTCGGGCCGGAGACCGAGAGGCCGGAGATCGTGAGCTTTGCGGTCGACGGCATCGAAGCCGGCGATGTGACGCGCGGCCACCGCTTCATGGCCGGCGGGCCGATCCGGGTGCGCCGCTTTGCCGATTACGCCGCCTCGCTCGAGAAGGCGCGGGTCGTGCTCGACGCCGAGCGCCGCAAGGACATCATCCTCAATGAGGCGAAGAACCTCGCCTTCGCCAAGGGCCTCGAGCTCGTCGAGGACGAGGGACTCCTGGAGGAGGTGGCCGGCCTCGTCGAATGGCCGGTGGTGCTGATGGGCGCGTTCGACGAAGCCTTCCTCGACATCCCGCCCGAGGTCATCCGCGCCACCATCCGCGCGAACCAGAAATGCTTCGTGCTGCGCTCCTCGCCCTCCCCCCTTGCGGGGGAGGGTGGCCCTCGCGTCAGCGAGGGTCGGGAGAGGGGTGAGTCGGGCGTCACTCCCCCCTCTCCCGCCTCGCTCCGCTCGGCACCCTCCCCCGCAAGGGGGGAGGGCAATCTCGCGAACCGCTTCATCCTGGTCGCCAATCTCGACGCCACGGACGGCGGGGCGGCGATCGTCGCCGGCAACGAGCGCGTAGTGCGGGCGCGGCTCTCCGACGCCAAGTTCTTCTTCGAGACCGACAGGAAGGTGCCGCTCGAGGACCGGCTCGAGAAGCTCAAATCGATCGTGTTCCACGAGAAGCTCGGCACGCAATACGAGCGCGTCGAGCGCGTCGAGGCGCTCGCCGCCGAGATCGCGCGGACGATCGCGAGCCGGCCCGACTTCTTCTACGGCAAGCAGCTGTCGGCCGACGATCTCAAAGGCGAGCAGGCGTATCTGCGCGACGTGCGGCGCGCGGCGCGGCTCGCCAAGGCCGACCTCGTCACCGAGATGGTCGGCGAGTTCCCCGAGCTGCAGGGGCTGATGGGGCGCTACTACGCCGCGCTTCAAGGCGAGGACGCTTCCGTCGCCGCGGCGATCGAGGAGCACTACAAGCCGCTCGGGCCGAGCGACCGCGTGCCGACCGACCCGGTCGCGGTCGCGGTCGCGCTCGCCGACAAGCTCGACACTCTGGTCGGCTTCTGGGCCATCGACGAGAAGCCGACGGGGAGCAAGGACCCGTACGCGCTGCGACGGGCCGCGTTGGGGGTGATCAGGTTGGTGCTAGAAAATGAGGTTCGTCTCAATCTTCTGAAGATCACGTTATGGTCTGCATTGGTTGAAGCGCTGAAACGCGGCGAAGAGAGAATCAAGTCTGAAGTTGGAACACTAGTAAATTTTATGACGGCTCACTTTGGGGGAGAGCGAACCCTCTCTCTAGTGCGAGAATATGTAGATAAGAGAAAGAAGGTTAACGAAGCAGATCCACGGTTTGAAGAGCTTGCCAGGAAGATCCTGTCGGATTGCGAAAACCTCCTCTCCTTCTTCGCCGACCGCCTGAAGGTCCATCTCCGCGAGCAGGGCGCGCGGCACGATCTCATCGACGCCGTGTTCGCGCTCGGCCAAAACCCCTCCCCCTTGCGGGGAGGGCCGACTCGGGGCGAAGCCCCGAGCGGGGTGGGGGTCGCGGAGCGGGACGCCGAGGCGACTGTCGAGGCACCTGTGGCTGATGCAGTGCGCCCGGCTTCAACAACGAGCTCTATGCCTGCGACCCCCACCCCTGACCCCTCCCCGCAAGGGGGAGGGGAGTCGCTCGACGACCTCCTGATGATCGTGCGCCGTGTCGAGGCGCTAGGGCGGTTCCTCGATACCGAGGACGGCCACAACCTCCTCGCCGGCTATCGCCGCGCCGCCAACATCCTGCGCATCGAGGAGAAGAAGGATTCGCGCGTCTATGATGCCGCGCCCGATGCCGCGCTGCTGCAACAGCCCGAAGAGCGCGCGCTGTGGGACGCGCTGTCACGCGAGGCGGAAGGCGCGCGCGCGGCGATCGCGCGCGAGGATTTCGAGGGGGCGATGCTGGCGCTGTCGCGCCTGCGCGCGCCGGTCGACGCCTTCTTCGACAAGGTCACGGTCAATGCCGACGATCCTGCCCTGCGCGAGAACCGCCTCAGGCTCCTCAACGCGCTCCGCGCCGCGACCCGCGCGGTCGCGGATTTCTCGAAGATCGAAGGCTAGCAAATCTCTCCCGAAGGGAGAGGTAGGACCGCGCACACACGCACAAGGAGGCTCCCATGACCGTCACCGTCGCCCATCTGCAGCCGCTGGTCGCGCTCGTCGCGGGCGTGCTGATCCTCGCGATGCCGCGGCTCCTCAACTACATCGTGGCGATCTACCTCATCCTGATCGGCCTCGCCGGGCTGTTCGGCGCACGTTAAGGCCTATTCCGCCACGCCCCACAGCTTCCGAAGCTGCGCCTCGTCGCCGTTGAACTTGTCGCGGTCGCAGCGGCCGACGCCTGGGAGATCGTGCGGCGGGTCGCCGAAGGCGCCATCGGTGTATTGCCATAGGGTCCAGGTCGGCCAGTTCGGCGGCACGATCGCGGTCGGGCCGTATTGAGCAAGCCAGAACCAGCATTGCGCGAGCACCGGATCCGAGCCGGCGCCGAGAAGCTCCTTGATGTAGCTGCCGGAGTAGAGGCCGGGATAGCGGCCGGTGGCTTGCGCGACATGGGTGACGAAGGCGCGCGCCTCCTCGAGCGGCATGCTCTGGCCGGCCGGGTTCGCCTCGAGGTCGAGGGCAAGCAGCGTGCCGGCTTCGCCGCCCGCAACGGCGAGGAAATGCTCGGCCTGGGCGACGCCGTCGCCGCCGGTCGCGAAATGATAGGCGCCCCACAGAAGGCCGGCGGCGCGAGCCTGCTCGCGTCTGGTCGCATAGGTCGGGTCGACGCCGTCGAGCCCCTGCGTCGCCTTGTGGATCACGCCGACGAGGCCGGCGGCCTTGGCGGCGGCAAGATCGACCTCGCCGTTGTAGTGCGAGAGATCGACGACGACGTTGATCGGCTCGGGCATGGGCGCCTCCTGCGACCGCAGGATGCACCGCTTCGGGCCCGGCGCCAAGCGGCCGCACGGCTAGAACACGGCATCGCCGATCATGAAGGCGACGAGGACCAAGATCACGAAGATCGCAAAGAAGATCGCAAAGAGAATCTTCGAAATGCGCGCGGCGCCCGCGGCGAGGCCGGTGAAGCCAAGCGCGCCTGCGATCAGCGAGATCACGAGGAAGATCACCGCCCATTTCAACATCGCCAGCCCTCCGGTTCCGCGAAGATCAAGCGCGGCGCGGCCCGTCGGGTTCCGTTCAAGCCACGACCGTGATGCGCTCGGCCGCCCGCGTCAGGCCGGTGTAGAGCCAGCGGCTCCTGTGCTCGCGGAAGGCATAGGACTCGTCGAACAGCACGACGGCGTTCCATTGCGAGCCCTGCGCCTTGTGCACGGTCAGCGCGTAGCCGTAGGTGAACTCGTCGGACTCGCGGCGGGCGATAAGCGGGATCTCGTCCTCGCGGCCCTCGAAGAACTCCGGCAGCACGCGAACCCTGGTGGCTTTCGCTCCGGGCGCATCATCCGGTGTCACCTCCAACACCACGATGTGTTCCTTTGGCCAGGCGGCGCTCTTCTTCACCGTCCAGGTGCTGCCGTTTAGGAGCCCCCGGGTCTTATCGTTGCGCAGGCACACGAGCTTCTCGCCGGCCGCCGGCATCGGGTCACGGAAGCCGAGGAGCTCGCGGATGCGGGCGTTGTAGAGACGGCGCGTGCGGTTGAGGCCGACGAGCACCTGGTCGGCGCGCGTGACCTCGGCGGCGTCGATGTCGGTGCGGCGCACGACCTTGCTCTCGCCATGGCTCCCAAGCGGCAGGCGCCCGCCTTCGCGCACCGCCATCGACAGGCGGATGATCGGGTTGTCGCGCGCCTGCCGGTGCACCTCGGTGAGCATCAAATCGGGATCGCCCTCGGTGAAGAAGCCGCCGCCCTTGACCGGCGGCAGCTGCGCCGGATCGCCGAGCACCAGCACCGGCTTGCCGAAGGAGAGGAGGTCGCGCCCGAGCTCCTCGTCGACCATCGAGCATTCGTCGATGACGATGAGGTCGGCCTGCGAGGCCGGGCCCGAGCGGTTGATCGCGAAGAGCGGCCCGCCCTCGTCCGATTCGCGCGTGCGGTAGATCATCGAATGGATGGTCGAAGCCTCGTGGCAACCCTTGGCGCGCAGGACGGAGGCCGCCTTGCCGGTGAAGGCGCCGAAAGCGACCTCGCCCTCGACGCCCTCGGCAATGTGGCGCGCGAGCGTGGTCTTGCCGGTGCCGGCATAGCCGAAGAGGCGGAAGAGCTGCGGCTCGCCGCGCTTGAGCCAGGCGGCGACGGCCGACAGCGCATTCTCCTGCTGCGGCGACCAGGCCGTCATCGTCCGCGCGCCTCGGCGCGCAGGTTCCACAGGATGCCGGAGATGATGATGGCGCTGCCGGCGAACACGAAGGGGTCGAGGGCCTCGCCGTAGAACTGCCAGCCGACGAGCGCGATCAGCGGGATGCGCAGGAAGTCGAGCGGAATCACCATGGTCGCGTCGCCGTGCCGGTAGGCGTTGGTGAGACAATAATGCGACGACAGCCCGCCGACGCAGACGCCGATCAGCGGCAGGAGGTGCTCCGGGCCGAGCTTCGTCCAGAAGTTCGGCGAGCTGCCGAGAAGGTTCAAGGGAAGCTGGATCAGGTTCATCCAGAGGAGGATCGAGAAGGTGGTCTCGGTCGCGGTGAGCTTCTTCGTCGCGATGATCGAGACGGCGAAGCCGATCGCGCAGGCGAGCACCACGAACGCGCCGAGCTGCAGCGTGCCGGCGCCCGGCCGCAGCACCACCAACACGCCGGCAAAGCCGAGCGCCACCGAGGCGAGGCGCGTCCGCGTCATGCGCTCGCGCAGGAAGAAGGCGGCCAGGATTGCGACCCAGATCGGCGTCGTGAACTCGAGCGCGAACACGGTCGCGAGCGGCAACAGGGTGATCCCGAGCGCCCACGCATAGGACGCGCCGAAATGGACCGTGTTGCGCAGGAGGTGCAACGGGAAGCGGCGCGGCCAAAGTGCGGCGCGCAAGGCCGGCTGCGGCAGCGCGATCGCGAGGAGGATCGCGACACCGGCGGCATTGCGCAGCGACAGCATCTCGAACACGCGCAGCGCCGGCGAGAGGGCGCGCACGCCGATCGCGGTCGCCGAGAAGGAGAGGAGCGCGCCCATCATCCACAGGACGACGGCGAGGACGTTGCGCTTGGTCACAGGAAGCCGGGACGAGACGCAGGGTGCTCCGCTTAGCGGGTCCTGCCTTCAGCGAGAAGGGCGCTCAGAGATAGGCGATCATGCGCCCGGCAAGAAGCGTCAGGACCCAGGCGGCGAAAGAGATCGCCGCGAAGGGCGCGACGCTTTCCGGCAGATCCTCGCCGCGCGTCGCCGCGCCGAAGCGCGCATGCAGCACGGCGAGGTTCGCGAGCCCGACCGCGATGAAGGCGATTTTCGCGTAGAAGGCCGGATTGACCCCGAGCTTCGTCGCCTCGACCGAGAGCAGGATCAGCCCGGTCGGGATCTGGATCGCGAGCCCTGCCGCGGCGAGCGGGATGGCGATGCGCCCGACCGCCGCCGCGCCGCGCCCGCGGTCGCGCAGCGCCTTGACGTCGAACACGCCGATGCCGCCGACCACGAAGGCCGCGCCCAAGACGTGCAAAAGGTTCGCGACGGTGAAGAGCCAGGCCGAATGGCGCGACACATGCCCGAGCCAGGATTGCTCGAGCAGGTTCAGCCATTCGGCGTAAGCCGCGAGCACGGGTCAGCGCAGCTCGACGGTCTTGCCGTTGACCGTGATGCGCTCGGCCCGCATCTCGCGCTCGACCCGCGTCGAGGCATATCCCTCGAGGGCGACCATGGTGCCGGCCTTGATCATCTCGGGCTTCAAGCCCCGCGCCTCCATGCGGAAGGGCGGCGCGAGCACCGCCTCCCAGGTCGCGCCCTGATGCTTCAGGTCGACATGCACATGCGGATTCTGCCAGCGCAGCGTCTCGACCTGTCCGCGGATGGTGAAGGGCTTCGCGGCGTCGTAGCTGCCCCAGCCGTGATGGGCCAAAGCGCCCCCGGCGACGAGCGTCGCGCCGGCGGCGAGAACGAGAAAGCGGGTCATGCAATCCTCCTCGGAGCGGTCGATGATCGGATTAGGGCCTGCGTCCGCGGCCGACAACCGCGCGCGAAATCAAACTCGCGTCATCCCGACGCGCGGAAGGACCACCACGCTTCCTGTTGAGGACGCGCGCGAAATCGGAACATCGCCGCAACCGATGCGTTGGCCGACGAGCGTGCATGGTCGCGCTGACGCCGAAAGGAGGCCATGATGCCGAGAGGCGACAAGTCGAAATACACAGACAAGCAGCAACGCAAAGCCGAGCACATCGAGGAATCCTACGAGGAGCGCGGCCTGTCGGAAGACGAGGCCGAGCGCCGCGCCTGGGCGACCGTCAACAAGCAGGACGGCGGCGGCAAGAAGGGCGGCTCCGGCTCGAAGAGCAGCGCCCGCAAGAGCAGCGCGAAGAAGAGTGCGGGCAAGAGCGCGCGCAAGAGCGGCGCGAAGAAATCAGCGGCGTCGCGCAAATCGGGCGCGAAGAGCTCGCGCTCCGCGGCGCGCGGCGGCAAGGCCGCGTCGAAGCGATCGGGAGCCAAGAAATCTGCCGCGAAGGGCTCCTCGACCAAGCGTTCGAGCAAGGCTTCGACCGCGCGCAAGACCGGCGCGAAATCGTCCGCGAAGCGCGCCACGAAGTCGGGCGCGAAGACCCGCTCGGCGGCCAAGCGCGCCACCTCGCCGTCGCGCAAGAGCTCCGGCTCGAAGTCAGGCGCGCGCAAGAGCGCGGGACGGAAGGCGTCGAAGTAATCCAAGCACGGTGGACAGCGAGGGCGCGCCGCGGTGCGCCCTCGTGGTGGGCGCCGCGGCGGCGCCCAGCGCAGCCCCGGGAACCGCGCGTAGTCGCGGTCCATCGTCACCCATTCGCAGCCCCATTCGATCGCGAGCGCCGCGAACCAGGCGTCGGTGACGCCCGGCCCGCGCGTGCCGGTTTCAAGGCAGAGCCGCTTGAAGATGGTCCAGTGGCGCTCGCCTGGCTCCACGATCTGGCAGTTCGGCTGCCCAAGAAGATTGTCGCAGAAGCGGAGCGCCTCTTCGGACGGACTGGTTTTCAGATAGATGCGCCGGTCGGTCGTGATCCGCACGACAGCGCTTAAGGCGAGCGGCGAAATGCCGAAGCGGGCGTCTCCCGAAGCCACTGCGTCGAGCCATGGACGGCAGACACATTCCCGCTGCGGGATCACGCAGCGTGAGCTCGGCTTGAGCTGGGCGTGGCAGACTGGCATGACGACATCGCGATCAGGCCGCGAAGGAGCGCGTCATGCGCTCCACATTCGAGATCGGCCAGCCTCTGAACGCGGAGTGGCTGGTCAGATCGACACTTGCCCTCGAGCCGCCGGTCGCCTTGCTGACGGGCGGTAGCACCCGGTGCCGGCGACCCCGACTTATGCCGGCTTCGTTGCAGAAAACATGATGGCTTGAAGCGGCATGCGGCCCGGATCGGCCCCGAATTCACGCTGAAGCTCTTGCAGGACCGCCTCGACGATCCGTTCAGGCTCGACGCCACCGCGTGCGCGGACCTGATCGATGAGCGGGTTACCGTAGACCAGACCGCGCGCGAAGCTGGCCGCGTCCGGAATTTCCTTCTCTAGCCTCACGACAGTGGCGCTGAAGCTGGTGAATCCGGCGGCGATGATCGACTCTTTGATCGGATCGATCTGATGGCAGGAGAACGGCACCCTGTAGAACTGAGGTGGATCTGAAGGAAAAAAACGCCGCGCCACTTCATCCGCGACCCGGCCGAAAGGGTTGTACTGATGCGAATCCCACACGCTGAAGAGATACCGGCCGCCGGGAGCCAGGACTCGATGCACCTCGCGATAGGACTTGTCCTTATCGGGAAAGAACATCACGCCGAACTGACAGACAACTGCGTCGAAGCTGACATCCGCGAAAGGCAGCGCCATAGCATCGGCTGGCTGGAACTCGACCTCCTCGTCGGGCCGAAACTTGGTGCGAGCTATCTCAAGCATCGGCGCATTGAGATCGGTCGCGGTCAGCCGCACTCCCGAGGGCAGCACGTCGCGCAGCTTCCGCGTGACGATCCCGGTGCCGGCCGCCGTCTCCAGCACCCGGGCCGGAGTGGCCGTGGCGACACGTTGCGCGATGTCGGCTGCATAGTCGACGAAGATCATCGGCCCGAGGCCATGTTCGTAGTGCTCTGGTATGCTGCCGGTGAACCCTGCCGCGTTATCCCGCACGACGAAACTCCGATCGCGCCTGAGCATAGGGCGCACCCGCGAAGTGACAACAACTGCATCGCCCGGCGTCGGCATTCGCTTTATGGGTCCCGAGCCTAATCCTGCAAATCGGTCGGGCTCGAGAAGCAGATCAGGTTGCCGTCCGGGTCCTCGACCAGGAAGTCGGTCGCATCCCACGGCCGCTCGGCGAGCTTCCGGCGGATGGAGGCTCCGGCCTTGCCGAGCTCGTCGTGGAGCGCGGCCACGTTCTCGACCGGGATGTGCGCCGCGAGAAGCTCCTGGCGCTCGCGGACGTCCGCAGCAAAGACCGGGCCGTGCATTTCGCGCAGGTTGAGGCGGGCGCGGTCGCGGCGGATCTGCGCGTAGAAGGGCGGCTCGCCATAGCTGAAGGCTGCCGCGAAGCCGAGCTTGTCGCGGTAGAAGGCGAGCGCCGCGGCGAGGTCGGACACGAAGAGCTGCGGGTAGGCGCCGCTCAGCGTCGCCCTGGCGAGAGCTTGGGCTTGATCGGCCATCTTGCATCGTCCATCCGAGCCTGCAAACTACCCTGTTGAGCGGCCAGGCCAAAGCGCAGGAACTGGCATGACCGACATCGTGATCAAGCCGCGCGCCAAGGTCCGGACCAAGACCGAGCGCCCGCGGCTGCACAAGGTCATCCTCGTCAATGACGACTACACGCCGCGGGCCTTCGTGGTCGCGGTGCTCAGGGCGGTCTTCCGCATGAGCGAGGACGAGGCCCATCGCGTGATGATGACGGCGCATCTGCGCGGCGTCTGCGTGGTCGCCGTGTTCGCGAAGGACATCGCCGAGAGCAAGGCCACCGAGGCGACCGATCTCGGCCGCAGCGCCGGCCATCCGCTGTCGTTCACGACCGAGCCGGAGGAGTAGCCTCATCGAAGCGCGCGAGCGACCATGGATGCAGGGTCGAGCACGGCCGTAACAAGGCGAAACGTGGTCCTGAAAATAGTCCTTGACACTTGGCGGAAATCTATCCTACGATGCGCTCGTCCCGTCCACCCGAGGGGCGCGCTCATGAGGCGTCGTGGCGTGGGGCGGGGCCGGTGCCCACGCCGGGAACGCATGCCCGGTCCGGGTGGTCGGCTGAGGAACACGCGGTCCGAGGGGACGGGCGGGACTCTCGCGAGAGAGGACCTGAGCCTCTCCCTAGGCGCCGGTCGATCGGGCCTCAAGGCCCCATCCACTCGGCCTCAGCGGCGATCAAAACCACCGAAGCGCGGGACGCCGACAGGCTCCCGTATAAAATTAGGATCGAGCCGTCGCGTCCCGCGCCCCCTCGACC
>JAQSWQ010000046.1 GCA_029266525.1 Microvirga sp. | reverse complement strand
CGGTCTCTGACAGCATCGTCCAGTTCGTACAGATGCCGCTGCAACAGCGCTTCAGATGCACCAGGCGGTGCAGCGGTTTTCAAGAGCCGAAAAAGGTGGGACCGCTCTTCAGGCGAATAGGCCGACTTGTCGCTGCAGACAACGTGCCAGGTAATAGGCTCGTCGGGCGGCTTCCGACGGGGCACCGCGCCCTATCTCCTGTGCGGAGGCGCGATGATGTTGCGCGCCGGTTGGTCAGTCACGAGCGCCGCGACGAAATCGGCCCAAGCTTCAAGAGCCTTCCGCTTCTCAGGGAAGTAGTTGTGTCGATTGTAAATCGCCGCCACGCCGCTTACCTGGCCGCTGCGGTGATTCAGGATTGCCTCAATAATATGGATGGGCGTTCCGAGCCGAGCCATGCCGGAGGCAGCCGTGCGCCTGATGTCATGGAGTCGCCATGGCGGGATCGCGCTATTCTGGGGCGAGCCACTGGCCGAAACCTCGTCGCTTGCGATCTTGAGCATCGTCGAATCGAGCCGCTCTTTCGCATTGCTGTATCCTGAGATCGGCGTCGTACCGGTTGTCGTGAACACCAGGTCCGAGCCGGCCAGACGTGGAATGCCATTAAGCACCGCCTGACCAGCATCGGTCAGAGGGACATTGTGCGTCTCGGAGTTCTTGGTCCGCTCGCCCGGAATAGTCCAGGCAGTCGCCTCCGCGTTCAGCTCGCTCCAGCGCATGCCCGCGACCTCATCGCGTCGCTGGCCCGTGAGCACCAGCAGCTCAACAAAAGGGCCGAAAGGTGGGCCGACTCCCTTTGCGGCTTGCCAGACGAGCCGGAGTTCGGCATCGCTCAGGACCCGGTCACGGCTCTTCTCCACCGATGGCGCCGCGATCCGCGCGCACGGGGAGGCATCCAGGATCGAGCGATCCAGGCACCAGTTGAAGAACTTGCGCACGTGCGCGAGCGTGCGGTTGGCGAGCACGGGCCTGCCGCTGTCAACCAGCCGATCTAGCAACCCAAGTACATCCCGGCGGGTGATATCCTGAACCCGGGCCTGCCCCCAGGCGGGGAGCACGTGCTTGCGGAAGATTCGTTCGGCTTCCTCGGCGCTGCGCTCCTTCGTCTTGGGCCGGGCATGGCGCTCGATGAAGTTGTTGACCACCGCCGAGACCTGGTCCTGCTCAGGCACTTTGTCTCGAGCGCGGCGGCTGGCCTCAGTCTTCTCCCGCCCGGGGTCGCGTCCAAGCGCCAGTGTCTGGAGGGCATCGCGGCCGCGCTCACGAGCGACCGCAAGATCGAGGGCAGGGTAGGGGCCCAAGGTCAGCTTTCGGGACTTGCCGCCATGGCGGTAACGGACCGCCCACGACTTTGCCCCGCTGGGCTGAATAACGAGGTAGAGCCCGGGGAGAACCGCATCGGGCAATTCGAGGCGCTTGGTGGAATTAGGCTTAAGTTTTTCGACGCTCTGCGCCGTGAGAGTCTTTGCCATCGGTTTCGGGTAACGTTCGGGTAGCGATTTTGGCGTGTTATGGTATGTTTGGGTGAGTTCCTGACGATGTCTCACGTTAGGCTGAAAAGAAAGCAAATAGAATGAGGTTAGGCGTTTCAGTGGATGCTAACGTGAGGAATTGGGAGATGGCAGCACCTAATTGTGGATCTGGGGGTCGCCCGTTCGAGCCGGGACGGCGGTACCAAAAATTTCGACACGGTGATCGCGCCAAGCGAGCGGGTCGGCTGGTGGGACGACACGCTCGCCTTCACGACGGCCGGGCGGCGCGCTGTTTCACGTGAAACATTTTCCTATGCGGTGCGGCGGCGCCGGGTCCGAGCCGGAGCGCGGGCCACGGCGGAGCCGGACCGCACGCCGGAGCGCCGCCGGGCGCGTTTGGAAGACCGGCGCGACCAAGTTTTGAGATGGGGATTGCAGGCCGAATCGTCCAGCCCGTTGTGGCTTTTCGGCCATGGTCACGCTTGACGTGCGTGGCGGTTGTGAACAGCGCGGGCCGGCGGGTTGCGCCCGTGCGTTGCGGCGGTTTTGATGGCGCCGAACACGGACGCCGCTTTCAAGACGGCGTAAGGGGCAAGTCATCGTGGCGGATGGGAACGGAGCGGCGGGGGCCGCGGGCGCGCCCGGGAAGGGCGCGGGCGCGCAGGGGCGATCGGCCGACGTGCCGGCGGATGCGGCCGACAAGACCATGGCGGCGGTCTTGGGCGAGATCGTCTGGCTGATGAGCCAGTCGGCCGAGTACAGGCAGTACCTGATCGCCGATCTCGAATGGCTCGTCATGCCGGCGATCCTGCTGCGCCAGTTCCGGCTCTTCTACCATCAGGGCAAGCCGGCCGCGGCGGTGGTCTACGCCCGCGTCTCGGACGAGGTCGCGCAGCGCCTCGAGGCCGGCGCCCCGACGCTTCGCCCGCAGGACTGGAAGTCGGGCGAGAAGGTCAGGGTCGTGAAGGTGATCGCGCCGTTCGGGGGTGGCGAGGAGTTTGCGAGAGAGACGGCCGCGGTCTTCGATGTTTAAGCAAACTCTCCAATTCACTCTTACAGCCGCGCTTGTCGCATGGGCGCAAGCTGGTTTGCCCGAAGAGCGGCGCACGCATACGCCGCAGGGCGTGCCACTTAGCGAGCCGAGGACGGTCGAGGCGCAGGGGCGCCTGTTCCGGGTGCCCGCCGGTTATCTTCTCTCGTGGCTCTACCCCGAACCCCGCGGGCAGGTCATCAAGCGCGATACACTTGCGTTCGCCTTCTGGATGCCAAGCCGCCGCCATCCGGAGAACGAGCCTTCCAGTACACCGAGCTTTAGGCCGCGCGAACCGGGCCGAGGGATGGCTGGTCCAGACGAGTACATCGTGAAAGTTCTGTCAGTATCTTACAAAGCTTCCGATGAAAAGGGATACATTTCTCCCCGCCTGAAATTCGAACACTACATAACTAACTTAGGTGGGTTGGGGGAGTTCGCCTTTCAGGAGCAGTTGGGTTTAATCAAGTTTTGGAAGCCAAACGGGCCAAACGTCTTCACTAATTACCGTCATATCCAAGGCACTGAGCCAGCTGCGCTCTTCGCCTGCTCAAGGCCCGATAGTGCGATGCCTAATCCCGGGTGTACGGGGGATATTCATTTTGAGCAAGAGGACATTGCATTCTTCATATTCTTCTCGCGCAATAACATAGAAAGCTGGCGTGATAGCGTAACTGCGGCACGCGATCTCATTCTGCGTTGGAAGGTCCCGCAGTAAAGGTGAGAAATCTCTGAGCAATAAGCAGTAACGGTGGCAGCAATGGCAAACCAGATAAGCCTCACAGCGCAACAGGTTCAAACAGTACGCAGCCTGACGGCCGATGGGAGCGCGAACTTCTTTGCAGGCTACCGCTACATTTGGTCTGAGATTAGACATCGTAATGACGTCGATGTACAAACAAAATTTTGGTTCAAGAAGGCGGCTGATGTTAACGAGAATAGACTCGACTCCGCTGCAAATACATTCATTCGAGGCGTTACCGAGGCGGGTTTGACCTTTGATGGCCTCGGTGTCGACACGCAGTCGATCTCCAACGAGATCGGAACAAGGGTTATCAGAGACGTTCTTGCCAATGGTGGTGTCCCAGTATACCCAGACCTCATTAGGCACGATGTTTCCGTCGCTCTCGACGTCGCCGGCCAGACGTTTGGTGGCTGGGGCGGCTCGATGGCCAACTGGAATTTCGTCATCGACGTGAGCACTGGCGAGACGATTGGCCAGTGGATCATTGCGCGCCCGGCCGAGCTCGAAAAATTCATTGCTGCCAACGCAAAGGCGTTGAACGAAACCCTGAGAACCGAGGCGAGTTCGGCGGATTTCGAGCTGGACACTATGATTTGGAACGGCATCCAGTCGGCTGTTCCGCTCAGCGTAAAGTTCGAAATCCTCGGTCGAGTGGTTTCCCGGAACTTCGCGGGCAACCCCAACATGATCGGGGACTGGGTCTACGATCAGACATCAGGGCAGTGGAAGCAGGGTTGGGTGGATCCACTAACGAATAATTGGGTCGAACTGACCGCGACGGGTTCGGAGGCAGCCAACCTCAATGTAATTCGAGAGCTGCGGCTCAGCAAACAGAACATTCCGGGCTTGAGGGCGTCGGCGGAGGACCTGGGGGGGCAAGAGAACCCCGACGGAACCTGGACGATCAAGTTTGCAAACCTCAGGGACGACGATGGGTGGGACTCCGGCGAGGTTACTCTTGGGGAAGACCTCCGCGTGTCGCGCGCGACGATGCGGAACGACGATGGCTCTGGCGTGATCGCTACTTGGCTTCCCGACGGGGGGGCGGATCGAGGATTTTCTGCTCGGCGACAAGCTCGACGGCGTCTCCTTCAGCTTTGACAACCAGGATGACCTGACCTCCGTCCGGACCCCCGAGCTCCGCGGCGGCAACACGGTCGGCGCGGCGGAGTTCGGGGAGCTGTTCGGGTCGTTCCTGGGCAAGGCGATCGGCAACGGCAACACGCTGGTCGAGATCGGGGCGGGGACGATCCTCGGGCTGACGCTGTCGAAGATCGGCAGCCTGCTCGACTCGGGCTTTTCGGGCGACCTCTCGGGCGCCGTCGGGCAGGCCTCGAGGCAGGCGCAGGGCGAGCTCGGCCTGCAGCTCGGGACCAATCTCGGCCCCGACATCCTGGCGCGGCTCGCGGGCGCGGGCTCGTCGCTTCTCGTCGGCGAGCTCGCCGGCGCGCTCGGGCTCTCGGGCTTCGAGGGCCAGGTGTTCTCGGCGACGGTGAACGGCGTCACCTCGCAATTCGTCAAGAAGGCGGTCGAACTCGCGGTCAACGGCAGCTTCAGCATCGAGGCGCTGTTCAGCGGCCTCTCGGCCGCCAACATGGGCGTCAACATCGCGAACGCGCTCGGCGGGGTGTTCGGCGCGCATCTCGCCTCGCTCGTGATCACGCCGCAGACCCCGGAGGCGGCGGTGTTCGCCTCGGCCGGCGCCGCCATCGGCGGGCTCGCCGGCACGGCGATCGCGACGGCGCTGCTGTCGGGCATACCCTTCGTCGGTCCCTTCGTCGGGGCCTTCCTCGGCCAGGTCGTCGGCACCTGGGCCGGCAACCAGATCTTCGACAACGACGACCTCGCGGCGGTGACGCTCGGCTACAACGGCGGGATGCTCGGCATCACCGGCCAGCGGCTCGGGCCGTCGGGCGGCGACCTCGGGCTCGCCTATTCGCTCGGCAACAGCGTGATCGGCACGGTCAACGAGCTCCTGAACTTCATGGGGGCGCGGCTCGATCCAAACGCGCCGGTCGCGGTCGAGGTCGGCGCCTACAACGACACCCGCAACTGGCTCTACGCCTTCGCCGGCGGGCACCAGGAGTTCTACGGCTCGCAGCACGGCCACCACGACGCGGCGCTCGCCCGGACCGCGCAATCGGGCATCGACCAGGTCATCGCCCAGATGCAGGTGACCGGCGGCGACGTGGTGATGCGCCGCGCCTTCAACGCGAGCCGCAGCCTGCCCGGCGGCGACGGCGACCTGACGCAGCTCGGCTTCGACCTGCAGGTCGCGGAGGATTACCGCTTCTATCTCGACAACGCGCGCCTCATCAACGCGATCATCGCGGCCGAGCCCGACTCGAAGTTCGCGATGAGCTGGGTGGTGACGCTCCAGCGCGCCGAGGAATTGGGGCTGAACCGGGCTTGGGTCGACGACTTCCGCGGCGGCATCTACGCCAACATCGACCGCTATATCTTCGACAAGCTCGACTGGGCGCCGGATTTCGATCCCGCCGAGCCCGGCACGCTCTTGCTGCGCAACCTCAACCACGTCGTGGAGATCGACGACGTGTTCGGGCCGGGGGCGGTGCGGCACGAGAGCGGCACGGGCTATAACGACCTGCGCGATTTCACCCACGAGGGCACGCTGTACAGCGGCCACCGCGGCACCGACCTCCTCACCGGCGGGACCGGCAACGACGGCCTCTACGGCCGCGGCGGCCACGACTGGGTGCACGGCGGCGAGGGCACCGACGTCGTGCTCGGCGAGGACGCCGGGTCGGCTGGTGGGACGACACCCTCGCCTTTGGGGCGGCGATCAATCCCGACGCGACCAGGTTCGCGCGCTCGGGCGTCGACCTCGTGATCACGACCCGCACGGCGCTGCGCTGGCAGCAGTGGGTCGAGACCGGCACCCCGGACAGCCCGAGCGGCTATTGGGAGGATTTCTACAGCAACCCGGACGCCGGCAAGGTCGTGGTCGAGGACTTCTTCCTGACCAAGTCCGGCATCGACCGCTTCCGCTTCGACCGGGACGGCACGGTCGCCCCCGGCAACGCCATGTGGGAGGGGCTCGTGGCGCAGGTCGCCGACGGCGCCCCGCTCCTCGTCACCGACTACCAGCCCAACGGGGCGAGGCGCGTGGTCGCGCTCAACGACGACCGCACCCTCTATCCGGGCGACGACCCCAACCAGCCCTGGGTCTCGATCGCGAGCGAGTACGACTATCTGAACCGGCTGATCAAGGAGACCCGCCACACCGTCATCGGCGGCGCCCTCACCATCTACGGCGAGGCCGACAACATCATCTACGCCGACCGCAGCGACGCCGCCTGGGACGGCCTCGGCGGCAACGACTGGCTCCTCGGCACCGACGGGCGCGACACGCTCAACGGCGGCACCGGCGGCGACTGGCTCAGAGCCGGCGACGGCGCCGACTGGCTCTCGGGCGGCGCCGAGGTCGACAACCTCCAGGGCGAGGCCGGCAGCGACACCCTCGATGGCGGCGTCGGCGGCGACTGGATGTACGGCGGGGCAGGGGACGACAGCTACTACGTCGACGAGGCCGGCGACGTCGCGAGCGAGCAGGCGGGCGGCGGCACCTGGGACGTGGTGTGGGCAAACACCAACTACACCCTGCCCGGCGAGGTCGAGCACCTGATGCTCTACGACCACGGCTACAACGGCACCGGCAACGGGCTCGGCAACATCATCTACGGCACCAGCGCCAACAACATCCTCTCGGGCCTTGCAGGGGACGACCAGCTCAACGGCCGCGAGGGCAACGACTGGCTGATCGGCGGCGACGGCGGCGACGCGCTCTTCGGCGGCGACGGGGAGGACTGGCTCAACGGCGACGGCGGCAACGATACGCTGCACGGGGACGCCGGCGCGGACTCCATGTTCGCCGGCGAGGGCGCCGATACGCTCTCCGGCGGCGAAGGCAATGACGCTCTCTACGGGGAAGCCGGCCACGACCAGCTCTATGGCGGCGGCGGCGTCGACACCATGCATGGCGGCGTCGGCAATGACAGCTATTGGGTCGACAATCCGAGCGACGTCATCGTCGAATATGCCGAGCCGAACTCGTGGGACGGAGTCCTGTCGAGCGCCGACTATACGCTCCCGGCCGAGGTCGAGGCGCTCATCCTCTACGGCGAGGCGAGGCGCGCGACCGGCAACCAGGCCGGCAACGCGCTCTGGGGCGCGTCCGGCAACGACCTGCTCTCGGGCCTCGGCGGACCGGACGCTCTCAACGGCTTTGCCGGCGACGACACCCTGATCGGCGGCGTCGGCGCGGACGTTCTCGACGGCGGCGACGGCTTCGACCGGGTGAGCTACGAGAATGCCGGCGCGGCCGTGCGGGTCAACCTGACCTACGCCCCGGACAGCCTCGGCGATGCGGCCGGCGACAGCTTCATCTCGATCGAGAGGGTGACGGGCTCGGCCTTCGGCGACAGCTTCTTCGGCACCGGCGGGGCGGATTCGGTCGCCGGCGGGGCCGGCGACGACTGGTTCGCGGTGCTCGCCGGCGCCGACAGCTTCGACGGAGGCGACGGGCTCGACACGGTGAGCTACGCCGAGGCCGGGCCGAGCCTGCGGGTCAATCTGAGCTATGCGCCGGATATGACCGGCGAGGCCGTCGGCGACGTGCTGGTGTCGGTCGAGAACGTCATCGGCGGGGCCTTCGACGACGTGATCATCGGCTCGGCGGCCGCGAACCTGATCCAGGGCGGCACCGGCGTCGACTGGCTCAACGGCCTGACCGGCGACGACCGGGTCCACGGCGAGGCCGGCAACGACAGCCTGCACGGCGAGGCCGGCCACGACCTGCTCGTCGGCGGCGACGGCGTGGACACCCTCTCGGGCGGCGCCGACGCCGACGCGCTCCTCGGCGAGGCCGGCAACGACCTCCTCTACGGCGACGGCGGCGCCGATACGATGCAGGGCGGCGGCGGCGACGACAGCTACTGGGTCGACAGCGCCGGCGACACGATCTTTGAGAACGCCGGCGAGGGCACGTGGGACGTGGTGTGGTCGAGCGTCGACTATACGCTTTCGTCGGATGTCGAGGTGATCGCGCTCACCGGCAATGCCACGAGGGCGACCGGCCATGCCGGGCATAACGTGCTCTATGCGACCTACACCGCGTCGGCGACCACGCTCGCCGGGGGCGGCGGCGACGACTACTACGTCGTCGACAGCACGTCGGACGTGATCGTCGAGAACGCCGGCGAGGGCAGCGGCGACGCGGTCTACTCGACCGTCGACTACGTGCTGGGGAACAACCTCGAGGTCCTGGTGCTGCAGGGAAACGCGTTATCGGGCGCCGGCAACGGGCAGAGCAACTCGCTTTACGGCAACGCGCTCAACAACACCCTCGACGGCCGCGAGGGCGCAGACTTGATGTCGGGCGGAGCCGGCGACGACGGCTATTGGGTCGACCATGCCGGCGACGTGATCGTCGAGAACGCCGGCGAGGGCACGTGGGATGTGGCCTGGTGCAGGACCGACTACACGCTTTCGTCGAACGTCGAGGTGATCGTGCTCACCGGCAATGCCGCGAGGGCGACCGGCCATGCCGGGCATAACGTGCTCTATGCGACCCACACCGCATCGGCGACCACGCTCGCCGGGGGCGGCGGCGACGACTACTACGTCGTCGACAGCACGTCCGACGTGATCGTCGAGAACGCCGGCGAGGGCAGCGGCGACGCGGTCTACTCGACCGTCGACTACGTGCTGGGGAGCAACCTCGAGGTCCTGGTGCTGCAAGACAGCGCCATGCGCGGAACTGGCAATGCCCAAGCCAACTCGCTTTACGGCAACGGCCTCGCGAATACTCTTGACGGCGGCCTCGGTAACGACTGGCTCTCAGGGGGCGCTGGCGGCGACATCTTCGTGTTTCGTATCGGCGACGGCCGCGACCACATCGACGACTTCGTCGCGGGAGCGGGGGTTGGGGACGTCATCGAGTTGCGCGGCGGGATGAGCTCGTTTGCGGACGTGATGGCGCATTCGGCTCAGGTGGGGGCCGACGTCGTGATCACGCTGTCGGCCAACGACAGCATCGCCCTCCATAACGTGACTCTGTCGCAACTCCATGCAAATGACTTTGTCTTCGCCTAGGATTCCAAGTCGGCGCGGGCCTTAGCTGAATCGATGCGCCGCCACGCGCATCCCGCCCGCCAATCATCGCGATGGCGAAATGAGGGTTCTCGTCACCGAAGGCTTCGAGGATTATCGGCTGATCGATTCCGGCGGTGGGCGAAAGCTCGAGCGGTTCGGGACGGTGCTGGTCGACAGGCCGGAGGCGCAGGCGATCTGGTCCCGGCGGCTCCCGGACGGCCGCTGGAGCATGGCCGACGCCGTCTTCGCCGGCGACGACGAGGATGAGAGCGGTCGTTGGCGCTATCGCGGCTCTCCGCCGGACAGCTGGCCGATGCGCATCGGACCCATCACGGTGCTCTGTCGCTTCAGCCCCTTCCGCCACATGGGCGTGTTCCCCGAGCAGCTCCCGCACTGGGAGTGGATGTCGGCGGCGCTCGCCGAGCGCCGCGAGCGGCCGCGCCTGCTCAACCTGTTCGGCTACACCGGCGTCGCTTCGCTCCTCGCTGCGGCCGCGGGCGCCGAGGTAACCCACGTCGATGCCTCGAAGAAGGCGGTCGCCTGGGCAAAGCAGAACCAGGAGCAATCCGCGCTCGACCTGCGCTCGGTCCGCTGGATCGTCGAGGACGCCCGCAAATTCGTCGGCCGCGAGGCTCGGCGCGGGCGCACCTATCACGGCATCTTGGTCGACCCGCCGAAGTTCGGTCGCGGGCCGAACGGCGAGGTCTGGGACTTGTTCGAGGATCTGCCCGAGCTGCTTCGCGGCTGCGCCGCGCTGCTCGACGGCTCGCGGCCGTTCCTGATCCTGACCGTCTATGCGCTTCGCGCCTCGGCGTTGTCCTTCGACAACCTGATGAGAGAAGTTCTCGCGTCGAGGGGCGGATCGTTTGCGAGCGGCGAGCTCGCGGTGCGCGAGGAGGGCGGTGGGCGCGCCCTCGCGACCTCCCTTTTCACCCATTGGGCCGGCGATGGCCTGCGGGTTTAGGGCACTGCGCCGATGAGCACGGCGCCGCGGCTGATCACGAGCTTTCAGAACCCGACCGTGAAGCTCGTCCGCTCGCTCGAGTTGCGGAAGGCGCGGCGGGAAACCGGCTTGTTCGTCGCCGAAGGGCTGAAGGTCGTGGCGACCGCGCGCGACCGCGGTTGGGCCCCGCGCCTGCTTCTGTTCGGAGAAGGCGCGGGCGGCGGGACCATTGCAGAGCTCTTGGATTGGGCGAGCGCCGCGGGGGCGCAATGCCTGCAGGTCTCGGCGCCGATCCTCGAAAAGATCGCCTCGCGCGACAATCCGCAGAACCTGATCGGCGTCTTTCCGCAGCGTTGGGGTAAGCCGCCGGCCGAGCCCGCCACGGGCGACGTATGGATCGCGCTCGAAGAGGTGCGCGATCCCGGCAATCTCGGCACCATCGTCCGGACCTGCGACGCGGTCGGGGCCGGCGGCGTCATCCTGGTCGGGACCTGCTGCGACCCGTTCTCGCGCGAGGCCGTGCGCGCGACGATGGGTTCGATCTTCAGCATGGCGCTGGTCCGCATGGAGCGAAGCGAATTCCTGCGCCGGGCAGGCACCTGGCCGGGAGAGATCGTCGGAACGCATCTTGCCGCGGCGCAGGATTACCGGAGCGAGTACGGCGGCCCGGTCCTCCTCGCGATGGGCGGCGAGGGTCCGGGGCTGAGCGACGATCTTGCCCGCGCGTGCACGCGGCTCGTCAAGATTCCGATGGCGGGATCGGCGGACTCCCTGAACCTCGCTGTCGCGACGGCCCTCGTTCTCTACGAGATCAGGCGCCCGTTCCTGGAGCTTCAGGTGCGTTGACACGCTCGGCAAGCTCGGAGATCAGGGCGAGCTTCGTTTCGAGCCGCCCGATGCCTCTTCGTGCCGCCATCATTCCGGTCACGCTCTTTCAGCAGAACTGTTCGCTCGTCTTCGACGACGCGACGAAGCGCGGCGCCGTGGTCGATCCCGGCGGCGATCTTCCTCGCATCCTCGGCGCGATTCAGGAGACCGGCGTCGCGATCGAGAAGATCCTGCTGACCCACGGCCATATCGACCACGCCGGCGGCGCGGCGGAGCTGAAGGAGCACCTCGGCGTTCCGGTCGAGGGGCCGCACAGGGCCGACAAGTTCCTGCTCGATCGACTCGTCGAGAGCGGGCTGAAATTCGGCATGGCGGGGGCGAGGAACGTCACGCCGGATCGCTGGCTCGAGGAGGGAGACGAGGTCACGGTCGGCGAGCTTGCGTTCGACATCCTGCATTGTCCCGGCCATTCGCCGGGGAGCGTCGCCTATATCTTCCGCGGCCGACCCTTCGCCATCGTCGGCGACGTTCTCTTCCGCGGATCGGTCGGCCGTACCGACATCCCGGGCGGCGACCACGCCGTGCTCCTCCGCTCGATCAAGGAGAAGCTCCTCCCGCTCGGCGACGAGGTCGCTTTCCTGTGCGGCCATGGGTCGATGAGCACCCTCGGGGAGGAGCGCCGAACCAACCCCTTCCTGCGCTGACGAAGATTCCGCTCGACGGCAAGCGCGCCGCGTTCTTTCATCCTCGCTGCAGGAAAGGGGAGGGGACCCATGCCGGAGTTGACGCGCCGCTCGCTGATTGCTGGGGCCGCCGCCGCGCCCTTCGCCGCGCGGGCTCAAGGGTGGCCCTCCGGGATCCTCCGCATCGTCGCGCCATTCCCGGCCGGCGGATCGGTCGACGTGATCGCACGCATCGTGCAGCCGGGACTTCAGCAGCGCCTCGGCGTGACAGTGCTGATCGAGAACCGGCCCGGCGGATCGGGCTCGATCGGCGCCGCCGGCGTCGCCAAGGCCGCGCCCGACGGGAACACCTGGCTTTTCGTGTTCGACACGCATGCGGTGAACCCGTCGCTCCTGCCGAACCTGACCTTTGACAGCCAGAAGGATCTCGACCCAGTTCTCCTCATCGGCACCGCCCCGAACGTCCTCGCGACCCATCCCTCCCGTCCGTACCGCTCGCTAGGCGACGTCATCGAGGCTGCGCGGGCGAAGCCCGGCACGATCAACTACGGCACCATCGGCGCGGGCAGCCTCGGCCATCTCACGATCGTGCTGCTCTCGAAGCGCGCGGGCGTGCAGCTCGTGCACGTGCCCTACCGGGGCGGCGGCCCTGCGGTGAACGACGCGGTCGCCGGCCATGTCGACCTCGTCATCGGCAGCGCCGCGCTTCTCAACCCGCAGATCCAGGCCGGCACGCTGCGCCCGCTCGTGCAGACCGGTCTCAAGCGCCAGGCGAGCCTCGCCGACGTGCCGACCGCCGCCGAAAGCGGCTTTGCCGATTTCGAGTCGCTCGCCTGGTGGGGCGTGTTCGCGCCGGCTGGCACGCCGAAGCCGATCGTGGACCGCTTCCGCGCCGAGCTCACCGCGGTGCTGCGGGAGGAGCGGGTCGCAAAGCAGCTCACCGAAGGCCAGCAGATCACCCTCTCGCTCGGCGGCCCGGAGGAGCTGCGCCGATTCTTCGACGACCAGATGCGCATCTGGGGCACCGTGGTGCGCGAGAACGGCATCAAGAGCGACAGCTAGGTCCTGGCACCGCGACACCCGGGTCGATCAACGCTCCTCGGCGATCGCTTCGCGGCTTGGACGGGGCTGGATCTCGAGCGCCTCGCACTTGCATGAGCCCGGAACGACCCGCCGTCGGGAGCAGCTCGTCGGAGAGCATTGACAGCGCCGAGACCGGGCCACAAGCTCGGCGTTAACTCCGCCACGCTGGCGCATTTGCTAAGTCCATTGTTTTGCAGCCTTCTGGCAATTGCCATAGTGCCTTTCCTCTGCAAGAGCCTGCTTTGACCGCTTTGGACAACATCGACGGCCTGATCGGCGGTCCGAGGACCGATCCGCAGCTGCGCGAAGCGTTGTCCAAGGGCGGTGTAGGGGTCTGGTCCTGGGATCTGGACCGCGACCGCTTCACGGCCGACGAGGTCACCCGCCGCCTTTGGGGCCTGCAGTGGCGCGGCGAGGTGCCGGCCGAGCGCATCCTCGATGCGGTGCTCCCCGGCGACGCCGAGCGCGTGCGCGCGGCCGCCCGGGCCGCCCGCGACGGGCAGGATGAGATCGACCTCGTGTTCCGTGTGACGCGGCCGGGCGGCGAGATCCGTTGGACCCGGCTGCGCGCGCAGGCCTCGGACGAACTCTCCGGTCGCCGCCTCGCCGGCGTCGCGATCGACATCACCGAACGCATGCGGGCCGAGTCGGCCCTGTCCGCAACCGAGAATCGCCTCAGGCGCGCCCAGGAGCTCGGCGGCGCGCTCGCCTTCGAATGGGACGCGCGCACCGACACGGTCGTCGCGGCTCCCGCCTTCAAGGCGCTCTACGGGCTTGCCCCGGACGAGCCGATGAGCCTCACGAGCTTTCTCGCGCGCGTGCACCCGGACGACCGCGAGCGGGTCGAGGAGGATCAGTATCGGCTTCTTGCCTCGCCTGGACCCTATGAGAGCGAGTTCCGCGTCGTGCTGCCGGACGGGCGCGTGCGCTGGCTCCTTGTGCGCGGGGAGAGCGTCGCCGACGGGCCGGGCCGGGCGACCGGGCTTGCGGGCATCAACATCGACATCACCGGCCGCAAGCAGGTCGAGGAAGAGCTGCGTCACAGCAAGCGCGAGGCCCGCGCGCGCTTCCGCGAGATACGGGCCCTCTACCAGCACGCGCCGGTCGGCCTCGCGCTGCTCGACCTCGAGATGCGCTTCCTGCGCGTCAACGAGTTCCTCCGCGACATCACCGGCCTCGAGACCGAGCAGCATGTCGGGCGTCCGATCTTCGAATTGCTCCCGGATCTGCGCGAGAGCCTCGAGCCGGTGCTGCGCCAGGTGCTCGAGACCGGCGAGCCGGTGCGCAACATCGAGATCGAGGGCGGCACGCCGCGTCGCCCCGACGTCAAGGTGTGGTGGAAATTCCACGCCTATCATCTGACCGACGACTACGGCGCAACGCCGGGGCTCGGGCTCGTCGCCGAGGACGTCACGGCGCAAAAGCGCGCCGAGCACGCCAGGGACCTCCTCGGCCGCGAGCTCAGCCACCGCATCAAGAACCTGTTCGCGGTGGTCTCGAGCCTGGTCAGCCTTTCGGCGCGGGGCAACGACGCCGTCAAGGACTTCGCCCGGACCATCCGCGGACGGATCGAGGCGCTCGGGCGCGCCCATGATTATGTCCGCCCGGCCGAGTGGGGACGCGACGGCGGGGCGCAGCGAAGCATGCGCCAGCTCCTCGCCACCCTGCTCAAGCCCTACGAGAGCGAGAGCGAGGGGCGCATCCGCATCGACTGCGTCGAGCGCGAGATCGGCGCCGCGGCCGCGACCGCCTTCGCGCTCGCGCTGCACGAGTTCGCGACGAACGCGGTGAAGTATGGCGCCCTCTCGAAGCCAGGCGGCGTGGTTGAGATCGCTTGCCGGGAGCTTGGGGAGAGCTTCGAGCTGGTCTGGACCGAGCGCGGCGGGCCGCCGGTCGCCGGCCCGCCGGCCGCGGAAGGCTTCGGATCCCTGCTTGCCCGCCGCAGCATCATGAGCGACCTCGAGGGCACGCTTGGGACCGATTGGGCGCCGGAGGGCCTCACCATCCGGGTCGTGATGCCGACCGAGCGGCTCACCTAGCGGCAGGCGAAGCGAGCCGCGCCTCTGGTATTTTCGGCCGCGAGCCGCCTCTCGATGAGCGGACTGCGTGCGTTGCGCGACCGATGACACGCTCAGCCCGGTTCAGAGCTGGAGGATGTTCGCCTGGATGACCGGATCGACGACCCGCTCGAGCCGCGTCGGATGGATCACCACCGTGATCTCGAGCGAGCCGGTCCCGACCTCGAGCGCGAGCAGATGGCCGCCGACCGCTACGAAATCCGCCCCGGCTACCGTGCCGTGGGCGTGGATCGAGGGTCTGCCGTTCTGCCAGGCGATCGTGCCGGTCATGTTCATGAGCTCGACTTGAGCGAAGCTCTTCGGGTCGAAGGCCTTCTTGGCGAAATCGTAGAAGCCGAAGGTGACGTCCGACAGAAAGCCAATCCCGACGAAGCTCGCGCTCGGAATCGCCTCACGCCGGGCCAGTCCCTCGAGCTCGGCGAACACGTCGTCGCCCTGGCGCAGCACCATGAGGTATCCGGTCGCGGTCCTGATCGACCGCGTGCCCTGATAGGCCGCGGGCATGCCCGCAGGAAGCGTCTCGTCCATGGCAGCCTCTCCGGAGGGCGACCGCAGCCTACCCGCGCGTGTTCTCGTTGATCGGCGCCTGGTACGCCAAGCCCATGTCCCACGGAAAATAGATCCAGGTGTCCTGACTGACCTCGGTCACGAAGGTATCGACCATCGGGCGGCCGGCGGGCTTGGCGTAGACAGTCGCGAAATGGGCATTCGGGAGGATGTCGCGCACGATTTTGGCGGTCTTGCCGGTGTCGGTGAGGTCGTCGACGACGAGGACGCCGCGGCCGGTGCCGTCGCCGAGCGCCTTCACCGGGCCCGCCACGTCCTTCAACACCACGAGTTCGCCCTGGTTCTGGTAGTCGTGGTAGCTCGCGACGCAGACCGTCTCGATCAGCCTTGTGCCGAGCTCGCGCGCGACGATCGCCGCCGGCACCAGCCCGCCGCGCGTGATGCAGACGATCGCCTCGAAAGGGCCGGCGCCCGCGAGCCGCCAGGCAAGCGCCCGCGCGTCGCGGTGGAACTGGTCCCATGACACCGGAAAGGCCTTTTGCGTCGGCGCGCTCATCGAGGCAGCGCTCAGGCGGGCGCGCGGGCGCGCAGCTGAGCCAGGAGGCTTTCGACGGCGCGCACCGCTCGCGAAACAGCCGCCGAGTCCTTGCCGCGGACCACGATCTGGTTCTTGAAGCCCGCCGCCGAGAAGCTCGGATAGGACCCGATCGTCACGCCGGCATGCTCCTTGGCGATCGCGCCGAGCCCTTCGGCGTAGATGCCTTCGGGCACGCCTGCGGCGTCGATCGGCTCGACCTGCATCTTCGCGCCGGTCTCGAGCGTGGGGGCGACGCCGTCGAGCATCGCCTGCATGATCGCGGGCACACCCGCCATGACGATGACGTTGCCGATCTTGAAGCCCGGCGCGCGCGAGATCGGGTTGTCGACGAGGTCGGCGCCGTGCGGGATGCGGGCCATACGCAGACGCGCCTCGTTGAGGTCCTCGGGCTTGTAGCGCTCCAGCATCATGGCCCGGGCGCGCTCGTCGATCCCGATCGGCACGCCGAATGCCTTCGCGACGGCATCCGCGGTGATGTCGTCATGGGTCGGGCCGATTCCGCCGGTGGTGAAAACGTAGGAATAGCGGACGCGCAGTGCGTTCACGGTGGCGACGATCTCCTCCTCCTCGTCCGGAACGATGCGGACCTCGCGGAGGTCGATGCCGATGTCGGTCAGGTACCCGGCGATGTAACCGATGTTCTTGTCCTTGGTCCGGCCGGAAAGAATCTCGTCGCCGATCACGAGGAGGGCGGCGGTGACGGTGGCGGCCATGGCATGTCCTTGCGCGCCGCGGGTGTAGCGCGCGACGGCGGGCGGCTCAAGAAGCGGCAAAGCCGACGTCGCGCGGAACCGAAGGCGGACGAGCGGGTTTTCACGCCGATGAACCCCGAGTAGGTGCGCCGCCGTCCCGCAAGGCGGTCGGTTACGAAGGCGCCAAGGCCCGGCCCTGACCAGAGGACCGGGCCTTTTTGATCCGAGCTCGGCGAGGCCCGCGTAGCTTGCCTCCTGCCATCGCCGGTGCTTTTCGCGGAGCGGCCATCACTCCGGCACGCCCGCCTTGGCAAGCCCTTCCACGAAGACCTCGCAATGGGCGTAGCGGCGCAGGCTGTTGCGCACGACGCCGAGGCGCAGCGGCGCGCCGAGGCGGTTGCGGGCGGCAAGGAACTCCCGGGCCTCGTCGATCAGGCCGAGATGGCCGCAGCAGCTGATCAGCGTGTTATAGTGGCCGGTATATCCCCCGAACGCCGCCACCGAGGCATGCAGATAGGGCAGCGCTTCCTCGAAGCGCCGCGCGCCGAGGAGTGCGAGGGCGTGCGTCGAGGTGTAGATGCCTGAGAACGAGTCGAGCGGGCTTAGGCGCATCGCCCGGCCGGTCTCGGCGATGGCGTCATCGAAATAGCCGGCGCGCAGGAGCGCCCAACCCAGGGCCATATGGCCGAGGGCGAAGCTCGGGTTGAGATCGAGCGCCTTCTGAAGTTCGCCGAGGGCCCGCTCGTGCTGGGCCGCGGAGCTCAAGCACAGCCCCGCGACCATGCGCGCCCAGGGATCGTTCGGATCGAGACCCACCGCTTCGTTGGCGTGGACCGCCGCGAGGCGGTGGCGCTCGGGCGAGTCCTCGAACCATTGGCAATGCGCGCTCCACCACAAGGCCCAGCCGAGCAGGGCATGGGCACGGGCATAGCCCGGCTCCATGGCGATCGCCCGGCCGAGAAGCTCGAGCGCCTCCGCGTTCTGTGCCGGTGCGAGCCGCGCGAGGAGGCCGAGAGCGCGCACTACGAGCCCCCAGGCGTCGATGCTGTCCGGCGGCTTCGAGGCCGCGCGGAAGCCCTCCTCGGCGTAGAGATGGGGCTCGACTGCGGCGACCACGCGCTCGGTGATGTCGTCCTGCACCGCAAAGATGTCGCGGAGGTCGCGATCGTAGCGCTCGGCCCAGATGTGCTTGCCGGTCTCGGCGTCGATCAGCTGGCATGTGATGCGCACCTTGCCGGCGGCCGTGCGCACGCTGCCCTCGAGGACGTAACGCACGCCCAGTTCCTGCGCGACCTGCCGCACGTCGACCGACCTACCTCGGTAGGAGAAGCTCGAGTTGCGCGCGATGACGAAAAGCCAGCGCAGCCGCGCGAGGGCCGTGATGAGGTCCTCGGCGATACCGTCCGACAAGTAGTCCTGCTCGGGATCCCCGCTCATGTTGGCGAAGGGCAGGACCGCGATCGAGGGCTGATCGAGCGGCTTCGGGCCGGACGCCACGGCCTTGCCCGGCTCGGGCGAGCTGCCGATCATCTGGCGGAGCGCCAGCCCGGTGTGGCTCTCGACGATGGAAAGGGTGCGCTCGGAGAACAGCCCGGTCAGGAGCTTGTCGACGGTCGATTTGCCGAGCTTGGTCTTGAAGGCGAACTGCTCGCGCGAAAGCCTTTGCCGCGCGAGATAGTCCTTGATGGCGCCCGCGATCTTTTTTGTGTCGTCCATTCCTGCGCTCCAGAGAGCGTTCCCGTCTCACCAGTCTCCGAAACCGCTCTGGCCCCGCTCAAGCCCTCACCCGCGGGAAACTTTTCGGAAAATCCCGGCAATAACCGGAAAGAGCCACGGAAAAAATCCAGAAGTAGAACAGCATCCTCGATGAGGCGATCCGCAGCTGCGGATCTTCGAAAGAGACGATGTGATGCGGACCATCATGGCCATGGTGCAGGGTTTTGGCGCCGGTCGGCGCCGCTGCCTCGCTATGGCGACCGCCGTGCTGGTGCTCGCCTTCCCGCTGCTCAACAGCGTCGAGGCCGTCCCGCAATCGGCCGGGCCCAAGCCGCCGCGCACGCTCGAGGAGACGGGGCTCTACTCCGACTTTGCCACGCTGCAGGTCGATCAGCGGCACTTGGCCTTCTCGCCTCAATATCCGCTGTGGACCGATGGGGCGACGAAGCGCCGATGGATTTCGCTGCCGCCGGGCACCGCCATCGACGGGTCCGACCCGGACGCGTGGAGCTTCCCGATCGGCACACGGCTTTGGAAGGAGTTCGCCTTCGGCGGTCAGCGGGTCGAGACGCGCTTTCTCGAGCGCCAGGCCGACGGTCACTGGCTTTACGCAGCCTATGCCTGGACTGCAGACGGACGCGAGGCGCAGCTGGTATCGGAAAGGGGCAGGCGCGGCGCCTATCCGCTGGGGGGCGGGCGATCGCACGCGATCCCCGGCGTCAGCGACTGCAAGGCCTGTCACCAGGGCGGGCGCAGCGAAGTCCTTGGCTTCAGCGCGCTTCAGCTGTCGCCGGACCGAGATCCCGATGCGCCGCATGCCGAGCCTCGACCAATTCCGGCGGTAGATCTCGGCTACCTTGTCGAGAACGGACTGCTGGTCGGGCTCCCGGACACCTTGCGTGAAACGCCGCCGCGCATCATGGCGGCATCGTCGGCGGAACGCGCCGCGCTCGGCTATCTGCACGGCAATTGCGGCCACTGCCATAACGACCAAGGCTCGCTGCAGAATCTCGGCCTGTTCCTGCGTCACAGCTCCGCCGGGACGGTCCCGCCTGCGATCGCGAGCGCCGTCGGCCAACCCGTCAGGAAGGCGGCGCCGGGGCAATCTCCCGACGCGGTGCTGCGCATCGAGCCCGGCCGTCCCGATCGGAGCGGGCTCATGCAGCGGATCGGGTCGCGCTACCCCGCCCTGCAGATGCCGCCGCTCGGGACCGCTCTCGTCGACAAGGAAGCAATCGCGCTCGTCGAGCGCTGGATTCTCGAAGCGGACCAGCTCCGCAAGGAAGCCCACCTGCAAGAGAAGGGAGACTGACATGACCCGTGCACGATCGGTGTTGCTCGCAGCCGCCATCTCGGCGTCGAGCGCAGTCCTGGCCCAGCCCGACGCGAGGACGGCGCAAGTGAAGCGCGGCGAGTATCTCGTCACGATCGGGCTCTGCCACGACTGTCACACGCCGCTCGCCATGGGGCCGGACGGCCCGGCGCCCGACATGAAGCGCGCGCTCTCCGGGCATCCGCAGGACATCGCGATCAGGGCGCCGGCGAAGCTCGCCGAACCATGGGTGGGCGGCTTCTCGCCGACTCTGACCGCTTGGTCGGGACCGTGGGGCGTGAGCTTTTCCGCGAATCTCACGCCGGACCCGGAAACCGGCGTGCTGCGCGACTTCACCGAGCAGCAATTCATCCAGACGCTGCGCACGGGCCGGCATCAGGGCCAGGGGCGGGAAATCCTGCCGCCCATGCCCTGGCCCCTGATCGGGAAGATGACCGACGAAGATCTGAAGGCGGTGTTCGCGTATCTGCGGCAGATCCCGCCGGTGACCAACAAGGTGCCGGACCCGATCCCGCCGGCCAACTGAGCCGCAGCCGGAGGACCCCATGCTGATCCTTCATCTCTGGCGCGCGGGCCGGAGCGACGTCGTGACGGGCATCCGCGCTCGCCTGGCTCTTGCTGCTCGCCTGCGCCGTATCGCCCGCTCGCGTAGGGCGCGGGCGGCGCTTGCCACCCTCGATCCGCGCACGCTCGCCGATATCGGCATCGGGCCGGGCGTGATCGTTTCGCTCGCGCGCGACATCGGTTGCGAGCGCCTGCGGCGCCCGCCGCACGTCTGAGATCGCTGCGGCTCAGCGCGGCAGGGCTTTGCCCTTGCCAAAGAAGCCGGTCGCCGCAGGGGCTGCGGGCGGCGCGAGCGAGGCGATGGTGTCGCCGCCGAGTTGCGAGCGCAGCCGCGCCACGTCGAGCGCGCGCGAGGCGGCGCTCGCCGGGCCGAGGATGGCGCTCGCGGTCACGATGACGACGTCGCCCGGCAGCGTCACGATCTCGCAAGAGCGCCGGACAAGACGGGGGCAGACCTCGATCGCGCCCTGACCGTGCACCACGACCGTGCGGCCGCGCTGCACGAGCACGTCGAACACCGTTCCGCGTACGCCGATGGTCGCGTGCGGCGTACGCACTTGGTAGGCAGGGGAGGGGCCGCTACCCGAGACGAAGCGGGCGACGCCCTTCGCCGCTGTCATGACGACTGTCCGGGCGCCGCCGCTGATGTCGTAGACGAAACGGTCGAGCTTGACCTCGGCCGAAGCGCCGACCGAGAGGGTCGTCCGATCGAGGAAGCCCAGTTCCGCCGCGCTTGCCGCCCCGGTGCGGATGACCTCATTCTGGTGCACGTCGTCGCCGGTTCCGAGCGCTCGGGTGCGGCCCTCGACCTGTCCCGAGACCTGCCTCTGCACCACGGTCGCACCGCCGATCTTCTGGGCGGCGTCGGCTGGCAGGGCCGCGAGCGCCAGGAGCGAGGCGGCGAGAAGGCAGCGGGTTCGCATCGCGGGTCCTCCGACGAAGGCGGCACGGGCCGCTCGGGGTCTACCCTAGAGTCAAGACGAAGCGCCGAGCTATGGCCGCGAAGCCACAGTTAAGAGCGCAACACTTGCGAGCTGGCGACGACCAGGGCGTTGGCGGCGGTGAGAAGGTGTTCGCGCTGGCCGTAGCGTGGTCCTCCAGGGTAGCCGGAGAACGGCGCATCGATGGAAAGACATAAGGCAAGATTATGTATCGAATTAGAGTCGCATCTTAACGAATGTTAACTCGTTAACTCGGATCGGCCGCGATCATGAACGTATGCGAAGACGTGTGCGTCGATTCCGACTCGCTTTTCTTTTGGAAACCGATTAGCTTCCGGTAAACATTGGCTCGCGGGGGCAGATCATCAAGCCGGAACTCCGAGGCGTCGGTGCTTGCCTCTGCGTTCCCGGCCGTAGTGAGTAGGAGTTTCCGAATGAAGACAGAGCGCCGCTTTCTGATTGCGCCGTCGCTCGTTCGTTTGATCCTGAAGGAACGACTCATCCTCAAGAACGTGATCGAGGGCTATTTCGCCCCGACCGCGAACCGGATCCATTTCGTACGGGTCGAGCCCGGCGCCGGATCGAACATCGTCCTCCAGAGTTTCGGCGGGCCGGACGGTCCGGTCGAGGAGCGCACGAAGATCTCGCCCGTGCAGGCCGAGGCGCTGCTCGACGTCTGCGCCGGCCAGATCGCCTACCGCCGCACTCATGTGCGCATCGGTCCGGGCCTCGACGCCTTCCTCGATCGGTTCGAGCATCCGGGCGCGCTCGATCTTCTCGCGGTGGAGTTCGACGATCCCACGACCGCCGAGGCGTTCGAGGTTCCCGGCTGGTTCGGCCCTGAGGTGACTGCCGATCCGCAGTACCACCGAGGGGCGCTCGCGGTTCAAGGCCTGCCGGAACATGTTCTCATCGAGGTCGACAACGCTTCGGTCATCGCGCTCGTCGACACGCTCGAGGGCCATGCCGGGCAGCGTCAAGCGAATGGTGACGCGTCGCATGAACCGCGTGCGGCGGCGCCAGCCCATCACGATTTGAGGGCCGAGAACGGTCGTCCTGTGATCCCCTTCGCGCAGGCCTCGCCGCAGCGGCCCGCGGTCGCTCGCGCCCCCGACGCGCGCATCGACGAGGTCCTGGCGGGGCTTTCGGAGGCGCTCGAGAGCAGCGGCGCGGTGGCGGCGGAGGAGGACCCCGGCGAGGTCCGGCACACCGGCACGCGCGGGCGCCATTAGCGCCCGCAGCCCCGATCGGCTGTGGCCGCTACGCGCCCCGGCGCCGGTGAGTCCGCTTGTGTGGACATCCACGCGGCAAGGCGGGATTCGAGCTCTGCGCCGCCATGCAGGCCGAGCTTCGAGCGCCGCCACAGGATGTCCTCGGGGGTCCTCGCCCACTCGTTCTCGACGAGATAGCCGGCCTCGCGCTCGGTAAGGCCGGCTCCAAGGTCGGCGCCGAGGTCGGCGAGGCTCGATGCGCCCTCAAGGAGCCGTGCGATGCGCGTACCGTAGGCACGCGCCAGCCGCCGGGCGAGATCGGCCGGGAGCCAAGGCCGCTCGCGGCACAGCTCGCCGAGGAAGCGCTCGAAATCGCCGCGTGCGAAATCGCCGCCCGGAAGGGGCGCTGTGCCGGTCCAAGGTCCTGACAGGCCGGGCAGGAGCGGCCGGAGCTTCTCCATCGCGTGCTCGGCGAGACGGCGATAGGTCGTGATCTTGCCGCCGAACACCGAGAGCACGGCCGGGTGGCCCTCGCCTGCTTCGATGTCGAAGACGTAGTCGCGGGTCATCGCAGAAGGGTTCCCGCTCGCGTCGTCGTAGAGCGGCCGCACGCCGGAATAGGACCACACCACGTCGGCGGGCCCGATCTCGCGCTTGAGGAAGCGGTTCGCCGATCCGCAGAGATAGGAGATCTCCTCCGGCGTGATCGCGACGCCGGCCGGGTCGCCTTCGAAGAATTGGTCGGTCGTGCCGATGAGCGAGAAGTGGCGCTCATAGGGGATCACGAAGACGATGCGCCGGTCGGGATTCTGCAGGATGTAGGCCTGCGGCCCATCGTGCAGGCGGGGCACGACCACGTGGCTGCCCTTCACGAGCTTCAGGTTTGGGGGCCCGCGGCGCTGGAGCCCGCCGCGCAGCACCTCGTCGACCCACGGCCCGGCCGCGTTCACAAGAATTCGCGCCGCGACGGTTTCCGCCGGACCGCCCTGAGGCTGCAACGTCGCCGACCAGCCGCCGTTCTCGGGGCGCGCCTCGACGAAACGGCAGCGCGTGCGGACCGTCGCCCCTCGCTCCTTCGCGTCGATCGCGTTCAGCACCACCAGCCGGCTGTCGTCGACCCAGGCGTCCGAATAGGCGAAACCCCTCGTGAAACTCTCCTTCAGCGGCGTCCCGGCCGGGTCGCGGCGAAGGTCCAGCCCGCGCGAGCCGGCAAGCTTCGAACGGGGCGCAAGGTTGTCGTAGAGGAAAAGCCCGGCGCGGATCATCCAACTCGGTCGAAGCGAACTGTCGTGCGGGAGCACGAAGGTCAGCGGCCAGGCGATGTGCGGCGCGAGCGAGAGCAGCACCTCGCGCTCGGCGAGCGCCTCGCGCACGAGCCGGAACTCGTAGAGCTCGAGATAGCGCAAGCCGCCGTGGATGAGCTTGCTCGACGCCGACGAGGTCGCGCTCGCGAGGTCGTCCTTCTCGACGAGCAGCACCTTGAGGCCGCGCCCTGCAGCGTCGCGCGCGATGCCCGCGCCGTTGATGCCGCCGCCGATGACGAGGAGGTCGTAGCGATCCATGGCGCGCGACCCTATGGGCGCTCCCGCAAAGGCTCAAGCGCAAGGGCCGAGCTTCTCCCGCGTTTCCCGGCTAGGCTTCCGGTGTGGGACGAGTCGAAGCCCTGGAGGACGCCTTGCAGCGGCTTGCGCCGCGCATGCCGCGCCATGAGGCGGGCGCGGTGCTCGACCATGCGCGCTTAAGCGAGGGGCTTCGCCGGGCCGCGCCGGAGACCGCCGCCTGGCTCTCGCTCGTCGCCTATATCCGCCACCGCCTCACCGACTACGACGAGCTCCTTGCCGAGGGCTACGACGCCGACAGCGCCCGCTTCTTCGTGCGCGAAGCCATCAACGAGGTGCTGAACAAGTGGGGCTCGCCGCGGCGCGTCGAGGAGGAGTGAGCGCTCAATTCGCCGCGATCCGCGGCAGCCACAGCGCGAGCTGCGGCCACAGCGACAGGACGACGATCATGAGGATGATGGTGACCACGAAGGGTGAGGCGCCGATGATCACGTCGTCGATCCGGCCGCGGCGGCGCAGGCCCTGCACGACGTAGAGATTGATGCCGACCGGCGGGGTGATCATCGCGAGCTCCATCAGGATGATGATGATGATGCCGAACCACACGGGGTCGTAGCCGGCCTTGATCATGATCGGGGCGATGATCGGCACGGTCGCGACCATCATCGACAGGGTCTCCATGAACATGCCGAGGAGGAGGTAGAAGATCACGACGGCGATGAGCAGTTCGACCGGGGTGAGCTGCAGGCCCGTGATGAAGCGGTTGACCTGCATCGTGAGCCCGATCGAGGTGATGACGAAGTTGAGGAAATAGGCCGCGAGCAGGATCGCCATGATCATCGCGGTCGTGCGCATCGTGCCTTCGAAGGCGTGCAGCAGCGCGCGCAGGCTGAGTCGCCGGTTCCATGCGGCGATGGCGATCGCCGCGATCACGCCGAGCGCCGCCGACTCGGTCGCGGTCGCCCAGCCGGCATAGATCGAGCCGATCACCGCGAGGAAGATGATCAGAGGGGGCAGGAGGTCCGGAAGCGCCTTGAAGCGCTCCTCCCAGGTGGCCGAGGTCGGCCTTCCGCCGAGCTCCGGCCGGATGATGCAGATGATGAGGACCGTCAGGCTGAAAAGGCTCGCGAGCACCAGGCCGGGCAGGAAACCCGCCAGATAGAGCTTCGGGATCGAGGTCTCAGTCAGCACGCCGTACACGATCATGTTGATCGAGGGCGGGATCAGGATGCCGAGCGTGCCGCCGGCCGCGATGGTGCCGAGGAAAAGGCGTTCCGAGTAGCCGTGCTTCTCGACCTCGTTCAAGGCCACGGTGCCGATGGTCGCGGCGGTCGCGACGCTCGACCCCGAGGTCGCGGCGAACATGGCGCAGGCGGCGATGTTCGAATGCATGAGCCCGCCGGGCAGCCAGGGCATCCACAGCACGAGGGCATTGTACATGCGCTCGGCCATCCCGGAGCGCAGCAGGATCTCGCCGAGAAGCACGAAGAACGGGATGGCGACGAGGAGGAAGTTGTTCGACGTCCCCCAGGCGATCTCGCCCATGGCGAGCGACAGCGGCAGCTTCGAATAGATCGCCGAAAGGGTGAGCCCGAGGATCCCGAGGCCGGCCGCGACGGGCACTGCAAGCGCAAGAAACCCGACGAGGAGAGCCAGTGTGATGCCCAGCATCTCAGCCGGCCTTCTCGCGCTCGGCCCGTTCCTTCAGGTCCCGGATCTCGTCCTCGACCTCCTCCTCGGCCGAGCGCGTGCCGATCGCTCGCGATGCCTCCCGCAGGTTGCCGCGGCTCGCGAGCGCCAGAGTGTGAAGGAGCAGCAGCAGGCCGACCAACAGGAAGCCGACGAGCCCCGCGAACCATAGGAGCTGCGGGATGACCGTCGGCGTCTCGAGCGCCGATTGGCTGCGCGATCCGGACGTCCAGGACTGCTCGACCACCCCCCAGCCGTGCCAGGCCATGAGACCGAAGAAGATGAGAAACAGCATGATGCCTGCGACATCGAGGAGCAGCCGCAGGCGCGCGGGAAACAGCAGATACAGCGAGTCGATCCGGATATGCGCCCGGTCGATCAGGGCGGCGCCGAGGCCCCATGCGGTGCCGATCGCGAGCGAGTAGCCGGCGAGCTCGTCCGCGCCGCCGATCGAGCGGGCGAGGAACTTGCGCATGAGGACGTCGACCCCGATGAGCAGCGCCGCGATCAGAACGAGGGAGCCGCCGAACCACAGGCCCCATTGCGTGAAGCGGCGCGCGCTCGCGACGGCCGCCTCCATCGGCTTGCCCTCGGGCGCCGTGCCTCTGGGCTAAGGCGTCGGCGCCTTGAGGCCGAGGGCCTTGCCGACGGTTTCGTTCCACTCCCTGGCGCATTCGCCGCCGCAGCGCTTGGCCCAGCCCGCGAGCACCGCCCCTTCGACGAGCTTCTTGTGGGTCTCGGCCTCTTCGGGCTTCACCGGCACGATGACGGAATTCGCAAGCTTGCCCATGGTGCAAGGCTGCTTGTTGGTGTTGCAGTTGTCGGCCTCGGCGGTGGTCTTCTTGACCGTGTCCCACATCTTGTCCTCGTAGGCCTTGATCTGCTCGGCGAGAAAGGCCTGCAGCTTCGGGTCGAGCCGGTTCCAGCTGTTGAGGTTGACCGCGAGCACGTTGATGCTCCAGCCGAGCGACATCGGGTAGATCGATTTCGAGACCTCGTTCCAGCCGGCAGTGTTGCCGGAGAGGCTGCCGGTCACGGCGCAGTCGACGACGCCGTTGTTGAGCGCCGGCACCACCTCGGCGAAGGCCATGCTGACGGCGGTCGCGCCGACGCCGGCGAGGAAATCGCGCATGGTGTTGTTGAAGACCCGCACCTTCTTGCCCTTGAAGCCGTCAAGCCCGCTGACGACGTCGCGGCACCAGAACACCTGCGGCGTGTTGGCGCCGAAGGCGAGGAGCTTCGCGCCCCAGTTCCTCTGCATCTGCCGGTCGATGACCGTGCGATAGGCGTTGCAGGCGGCGCGGGCCTTGTCGGGATCGAGCGTCAGCCCGGCAAGGTCGCAGGCTTCGAAGCGCGGGTCGTCGCCGGCCATCTTCGAGATGTCCATGCCGGCGAAATCCATCACGCCCAATTTGAGGAGCCGCAGCATCGTCTTGTCGTCGATGCCCATCTGATCGAGCGGCGTCGCATCGGCCGTGACCGCGCCCTTCGAAGCCTCCGGCAGCGTCTTGCGCCAGAAGGGCAGCTCGTCATGGATCGAGACCGGCGTCGGGCTGTTGAGGCCGATGACCTTGAACTGGGCCTTCGGCAGGTCCTGCGCGGCCGCTCCGGAGGCCATTGCGGCCGCCAGCGCGAGCCCGATCACGATACGGTACGACATGGCGCTCCCCTTTTTTCGAGAAGCATAAGTGTGTCACCGTTGCGCCGCGCTTGGCAACGGGTCGCGCAACGACGGAGCAGGTGCCGGTCAGGTGCGCTCTGCATCGTGGGTCACATACCCTCGCTCCCGATCCGCTGCGACCTCCTCTGCGGGCCGCTGTGCAGGGTCGCCGAAGCCGCCGCCGCCGGAGGTCTCGAGGCGGATGACGTCGCCGCGGCGCAGGCGCAGGTTGCCGACCTTCGAGGGCAGCGGCTGCCGCTCGCCATCGCGCAGGAGATAGAGCCGCCCCGGACTGCCGGGCTCGCCGCCGGCGAGGCCGTAGGGGCGGAACTTGAAGCGCTCGAGATTGGCCGTGAACACCGCCTCGGGCGAGTCGATCCGCCATTCGCGGGCAAGGCCCAAGCCCCCGCGGCGCCTGCCCGCGCCGCCGGTGCCGGGCAGGAGCTCGTAGCGCGCGATGGTCAGGGGCAGCTCGCTCTCGATCATCTCCACCGGGATGTTCGAGTTGTTGTGCATGCCGCAGGCATAGGCGTTGGGCCCGTCCTGCTCGGGATGCGCGCCGCCGCCGCCGACCTCGATCTCGACCAGCACGTGGCGCTCGCCCTTCTCGCCGATGGTCTGGAAGGTGCAGACATAGCTCGTGCCGTAATAGGCGGCGGGGATGCGGTCCGGCACCGCCTGGTGGAGCGCGCCAAGCAGCGTCGTCGCGAGCCGGTGGGTGACGGCGACGCGGTTCGCGACCGGCGCCGGATGGCGCGCGCTGACGATGAGGCCCTCCGGCGCGACGACGGTGACCGGGCGGTAGCAGCCGGCATTCGCCGGGATCGGCTCGTCGGCGCACGCCATGACGGCGTAGGACACGGCCGAGCCGGAGGAGGCGAGGGTGGCGTTGATCGGCCCGAGAGCCTGCAGGCCGGAGCCCGAGAGATCGACCGTCATCTCCTCTCCGCGGATCTCGACCGCGGCGTGGATGCGGATCGGCTCGTCGACGAGCCCGTCGTCATCCATGAAATCCTCGAACTCGTAGCGGCCGTCGGGCATGCGCGAGATCATCGCCCGCATGGCCCGCTCGGACTGGTCGAGGATCTGCGCGCAGGCGGCGACGATCGTCGCTGCGCCGTAGCGTGTCGCGAGCTTGCGCATGTTCGCCTCGCCCATGGCGAGCGAGGCGATCTGCGCCTGGAGGTCGCCCCAGAGCATGTCGGGCCGGCGCACGTTGTGGCGCATCAGCGCCAGCACCTCGTCGTTCAGCACGCCGCGCTTGATGAGCTTCACGGGCGGGATGCGCAGCCCCTCCTGGAAGATCTCGGTCGCGGTGGCGCCGTAGCTGCCCGCCGCGATGCCGCCCATGTCGAGGTGGTGGCAGAGCGTGCCGACGATCGCGATGCGCTCCCCGTCCGCGAAAACGGGCCGGAAGGCCAGGATGTCGGGGATATGCTGGCCGCCGCAATAGGGGTCGTTGGTGATGACGACGTCGCCGTCCTGCCATTGCTCGAGCGGCATGAACTCGCGCACGAGGGTCAGGAGCCCGGCGCCCATCGAGTTGAGGTGCTGCGGGATGCGCGCCGACTGCGCGACGTTGTAGCCGTCGCGGTCGAACACGGCCGTCGAGTAGTCGAGGAGCTCGCGCACGATGGTCGAGCGGCTCGTACGCCAGACCGTCACGTCCATCTCAGCCGCAGCGGCGGTGAAGGCGTTGCGGAGGATCTCGAGCTCGATCGGACCGAGCGGGGCTTGCGCCGTCATCATCGCTGCCCGGCTTGGACGCGTTGTGCGACCAGCTCGCCGGCCGGCCCCGGGCCGCAGCGCCAGCCTTCGCCTACGAACACGGTCGTGTATTCCTCCTCGACCAGCGCCGGCCCGGCGATCGGCCCCGTCAGCTCGGCGCGGTGACGGATGTCCATCTCGCGCCAGATGCCGTTGAGGAACACCCGCCGGCGCAATGGACTGCGTTCGGCCTTGACCGCGGCCGTCCGGCCTTCCTGCGCCCGAGGCAGGCGCCCGATCGCAGTGAGACGCAAGGTGACGATCTCGACGGGATCGCCGGGATTGGCGTAGGAGAAGCGCTGCCGATGCAGCGCGTGGAAGCCGGCGATCAGCCGCTCGAGCGCATCCGGCTCCGCCCCTGCCTCCCTCCACGGCACCACGAGCTCGAAGGCCTGGCCGTAGTAGCGCATGTCGGCTGCGACAGTGAGCTCGCGCGCCTCGTCCGGGACTCCATCCTGCGCGAGCAGACCGTCGCCCTCGCGGCGCAGCTCGGTCAACGCGAGCGCGAGCTCCGGGAGGATCTCGGCCGCGGAGCGCATAACCCGGCTCCTCGCAAGGTCGTGCACGATGTCGGAATGCAGGATGCCGCTTGCCGAGAAGGTGCTGGCATCCGCCGGGAAGATCACCTCGTCTATGCCCAATTCCTCGGCGACCGGGATCGCGTGCAGCCCGCCGGCGCCGCCGAAGGACAAAAGGCTGAAGGCGCGCGGGTCGAGGCCCTTTTCGAAGAGGCTGAGGCGGATGGCCGAGGCGAGGTTTGCATTGGTCAGTGTCAGAATGCCTTCCGCGGCGCGGTCGAGGTCGAGACGCAAGGGGCGTGCAACTTGCATCTCCACCGCGGTGCGGGCGCCTTCGACATCGAGAGCGAGCGCGCCGCCGAGGAAGAACGCGGCGTCGAGGCGCCCGAGCGCGAGGTTTGCATCCGTCACGGTCGGCTGCGTGCCGCCGCGGCCGTAGCAGACTGGGCCCGGCCGCGCGCCGGCGCTGCGCGGGCCGACCGTGAGACGCCCGCCGGCGTCGACCGAGGCGATCGAGCCGCCGCCCGCCCCGATGGTGCGAATCTCGATCATCGGCAGCCGCACCGGCAAGCCATCGATCTCGCCCTGCGTCATCGAGGTGACGCCGCCCTCCTGCACCACGCAGACGTCGAAGCTGGTGCCACCCATGTCGATCCCGACCAGGTTTTGCCGGTCGAGGCGGCGGCAGGCGCGCAGAGCCGCAAGCGCCCCGCCGCTCGGCCCCGAAAGCAGAAGCCGGACCGGCTCGTCGCTTGCGACCTCGGGGCTGCAGACGCCGCCGTTCGACTGCACGAGCAGGAGCCGCGCCTGCAAGCCTCGCTCGGCCATGCGCGCCTTCAGGCGCTCGAGATAGGAGCGCACGACCGGGATCAGGAGCGCATTCAGCACCGTGGTCGATGTGCGCTCGTATTCGCGGATCTCCGGGCTCACCTGCGAGGAGATCGAGACCGGGAAGCCCGGCAGGGCGCGCAGGATGCCGTCGCGCAGCACGCGCTCATGCGCCGGATTGACGTTGGCGTTGAGGAGCGTGATCGCGACCGTCTCGGCCTCCAACGCGCGGATCGCTGCAACGACCGCCGCGATCGCCTCCTCCGCGAGCGGCCGCTCGACCGATCCGTCGGCGCGGATGCGTTCGGCAACCTCGATCCGGCGGTGGCGCGGGATCAGCGCGGGTTCGCGCTTCGGCTTCAAGCCGTAGATGTCGCGCCGCACGTGCCGGCCGATCTCGAGCACGTCGCGGAAGCCCTCGGTCGCAATCAGCACGCCTTTCGCGAGCTTGCGCTCGAGCACCGCGTTCGTGGCGATGGTGGTGCCGTGCAGCAGGAGGCGGATGTCGGCAAGGGCGAAGCCGAAGCGGGCCGCCGCTTCGTCGAGGCCGGCCATCAAGCCGACCGACGGGTCCTCGGGCGTGGTCGGCGTCTTGAGGCTTGCGAGCGCGCCGCTGCGCTCGTCGAGGATCTGCAGGTCGGTGAAGGTGCCGCCGATATCGATCCCGATGCGAACGCCGCCGGTCTCCACGCCCACTCCACGTCCCCGCCGATCGCGCGCACTCTAGCGATCGGCCGGGGCGGGGCAAGCTCACATGCCGTGGGCCTTGAGCTTGTCGTAGGAGAACACGAAATCCTGGTTGCCGGGCAGCGGCTTGTGGCACTGGAAGCAGGCGGTGAGGTTCGCCTTGTCGTTGACCGCCTTCGCCGGGGTGAAGCTTTGGTACTCCCACTCGCCGTTGCGGATCTCGGGCGGGTATTCGGCGCCCCAGCCGGCGCGCTTCTCCATGACCGCGTAGCCGACGAGATCGCCCTTCGAGAAGCGCCCCTCGGCGTTCTTCGTCGGGTTGCCGGCGGAATCGAGCACGGCGCGATACTGCACCAGCGTAAGCACGGTGCCGTGCGGCAGCGGCTCGCCGTTCTTCGCGGCCGCGATCGCGCTGGCGGGGCTGACATAGAGCTCCCGGTACTGCTTGTTGTCGGCGCGGTCCACGATCGTGTAGAGCACGCCCTTCTGGTAATCGGCCGGGAAGGCGATCTTGTCGCCGCCGGCTCGGGCCGCGGTAAGCCCGACGAGCGCCGCGACGGCGCCGGCCGCCGCAAGCGTAGCGATGCGCGAATCCATAAATCTGCTCCCCTCAAGCGTCAGGCCTCTTTGAGGACCTTCCATTGCGGGACCTTCCACCGGAATCCGCGCACGATCAACGCACGAAGCGGTGACGGGCCCGTGAACGGACGCTCCGGCTGGGTTAAGCCCTTCTTAATTGGGCCTCATTCAGCCTGGACAACGCCCGCAACCAAGGGATTCGCGAGCCCGACAAGCGGCTCCTACGACCCGGCCGAAGGGTGGGGGATGACGGTTCGACTGAGACGGCAGGCCCGGCGCTCGCTCGCGGTCGTTGCGGCACTCGCGCTCGGTTGCGGCGCTTCCGCGGCCTACGCGCAGAAGCACGAGGCCCCGATCCCCGGCTCGACTCTTGCCGTCATGGCAGCGCGCAACACGAGCCCCTCCGCGCCGATCCTGATGCGCGCCTTCAAGAAGGAATCGGAGCTCGAGGTCTGGAAGCAGACCAAGGGCGGGCGCTACGTCCACCTCAAGACATACCCGATCTGCCGCTGGTCCGGCGCGCTCGGGCCGAAGTCGCAGATCGGCGACCGCCAGACCCCGGAAGGCTTTTACGCGATCACGCCGCGGCAGATGAACCCGAACTCGTCTTTCCATCTGTCCTTCGACACCGGCTTTCCCAACGCCTTCGACCGAGCCCAGGGCGCGTCCGGCGCCTATCTCATGGTGCACGGCAACTGCTCTTCGGCCGGCTGCTTTGCCATGACCGACAAGCAGATCGAGGAGATCTACGCGCTCGCCCGCGAGGCCTTCCGGGGCGGCCAGCAGGCTTTCCAGTTCCAGTCCTATCCTTTCCGGATGACCGCGGAGAACATCGCGCGGCACCGCTCCGACCCGCACATCGCCTTCTGGCGCCAGCTCAAGGAAGGCTACGACCGCTTCGAGGCGACCGGCGAGGAGCCGATCGTCGGCGTCGCCGGGGCGCGCTACGTCTTCCGCTCCGCGAACCCGGCCAAGGAGGCCCTCGTCGCCGCCCGCCGCGCCGAGGAGGACGCCCGCATCGCCGCGCTCGTCGCCGACGGGATCGCCTCGGTCCGCACCACCTATGCCGACGGCGGGCAGCACCCGTCCTTCCGCGCGCTCGCCCGCGCCGCCTCGCCGGCGCTCGGCACGGTCAGCCGGCCCGAGACGCTGCTTCTTGCCGGGCGCGAGATCGTGGTCACGCCCGCGCGCAAGAAGCCGGTGCAGGTCGCGGCGACGGCGTCGGTTCCCGCGGCGCAGCCGCGGCTGTCCGTGGCCTTCACCTATGGCGGCATCCCGGCGAGCGGGCCTGAGCCCTCCGTGTTCTCGCCGATGCCGCTGAGCGACGCGCCGGCGCAGCTCGTCGCGGCGCGGCCGGCGCTGCCCGGCTCGCGCATGCTCGCGGCCAATCTCGCCGAGCCCGGCGCGGCGCCCGCCCGCCCGTAGCGCAAGAGGCCTTACTCGGCGCTCGGCCGCTTGCTATAGGCTCACCGCCGCATCCGCGGCGAGTGGTTTCACAGACGGTGCCCTGGATGGAGAACCTGGCATTCGCCTCGGCAGGCGAGCTTGCGCGGCGCCTGCGTGCGCGCCAGATCGGCTGCCGCGAGCTCCTCGACCTCTATATCGAGCGGGTCGAGCGGCTCGATCCGCGCGTCAACGCCGTCGTGGTGCGGCGCTTCGAGGCGGCGCGCGAGGAGGCGCGCGAGCGCGACGCCGAGCTTCAGCGCGGCGAGGATCTCGGGCCGCTGCACGGCGTCCCGATGACGGTGAAGGAATCCTTCGACGTGCCGGGACTGCCGACCACTTTCGGCTTCCCGGAGCACATCGACAACGTCGCGAAAAAACCCGCGCTCGCGGTCGAGCGCCTGCAGCGCGCAGGCGCAATCGTCTTCGGCAAGACCAACGTGCCGGTCGGGCTCGCCGACTGGCAGAGCTTCAACCCGATCTACGGCGTCACCCACAACCCCTGGAATCTCGAGCGCGGGCCGGGCGGCTCCTCCGGCGGCGGCGCGGCGGCGCTCGCCGCCGGGCTCACCGGGCTCGAGATCGGCAGCGACATCGGCGCCTCGATCCGCAACCCGGCCCATTACTGCGGCGTCTATGGGCACAAGCCGAGCTTCGACATCGCCGCGCGCGCCGGGCACTCGCTGCCCGGGATGTATGCGCCGAGCGACATCAGCGCGATCGGCCCGCTCGCCCGCTCCGCTTTCGACCTCGAGCTTGCGCTGCAGATCATCGCCGGCCCGAATGTCCGCGACGGCCGCGCCTGGCGACTCGAGCTGCCGCCGCCGCGCAAGGCCGGCCTCTCCGAGTACCGCATCGCGGTGATGCCGAGCGATCCGACCGCCGAGGTCGACGACGCGGTCGCCGACGAGATCGAGAAGCTCGCGAGCTGGCTCGAGCGGCAGGGCGCGAAGGTCGACCGGCGGGCGCGTCCGGTCGATCCGGCGCGCGCGCATGAGGTCTACGTCCTGCTTCTGCGGGCCGCGACGAGCGCGCGCCTCACGGAGGAAGCGCGCGAGGCGCAGCTCCGGGCCCGCGACACCCTCGGCGACCGCGCCGACTATTACGCCTGGCATGTCCGCGGCAACACCATGAGCCATTGGGAGTGGCTGCGGCTCAACAACGAGCGCCACAAGATGCGGCTCGACTGGGAGCGCTTCTTTGAGGACTACGACCTGCTCCTCTGCCCGACCGCCGCGACCACCGCCTTCGCGCACAACCCGGTCGGCGAGCGCTGGGAGCGCATGATCACGGTGAACGGGAAGGACCAGCCGGTGACGACGCAGCTGTTCTGGGCCGGCTATTCGGGCATGGTCTACCTGCCCTCGACGGTCGCGCCGATCGCCATCGCGGCGGACGGGCTGCCGGTCGGGGTGCAGATCGTCGGACCGCAATACGAGGATCTCGCCTGCATCCGCTTCGCGCAGCTGCTCGAGCGCGAGTATCGGGCTTTCGAGCCGCCGCCCGGCATGGTGTGAGGCGCTTGCGGCGGCCGGGAGGGAAGGAGGGGGTCATGCTCTACGAGATGGTCACGGTGGAGGTGCGGCCGGGCGCGGTTGGGGAGGCGGTGAAGCGCATCGCCGAAAAGCCGCCCGTCACCGACGGCGGCGCGACGCTGCTCGGCTTCTGGGTCACCGAGATCGGCCGCGTCAACGAGCTCGTGTCGCTGTGGGCACGCGCCGACCAGGCTGCGGCGGCCGAGCGCGACGGCCTCAAGGCCGGCGAGTGGCTTGCCGCCGCGGCCGAGTTCGTGACCGATATGAAGGTCGAGGGCTTCCGCCTCTTCCCCTTCATGGCCGACGTCGCGCCGGGTCGCTACGGCGGCGTCTACGAGCTGCGCAGCTATCTCCTGAAGCCCGGGACCACGCAGGAGACCATCGACATCTGGGCTTCCGCCCTGCCGGCCCGCGCCGCGCTGTCGAAGCCGCTCGGCGCCTTCTATGCGGTCGGCGGGTCGCTGCAGAAATTCATCCACATCTGGCCCTACGACAGCGCCGACCATCGCCAGAAGACCCGCGACCGCGCCGTCGCCGAGGGCGTGTGGCCGCCGAAGGGCGGCGCTTCACGCCTCCTCTTCCAGGAGAACAGCCTCCTCATCCCGACCGCCTTCTCGCCGCTGCGCTGATCGCGGGACCCCTCTCCCGTCCGGGAGAGGGGCGCGCGAAATCCCCCGGTCTTCCCGGCCTCGCACGATCGCACTGTCAAAGAGCGGGGGAGCAGGACGCCAGGGCCGGCTCACATTTTTAGAAACGCCAGACACCTGGCGCCCTGCGCGGCTTTTCTGTCCCAGGGCCTTCCGCATTTCCCGGCGGCGTCTCGGTCGACCGGCCGCTCCTTCCCGGGCGGGCTTGCGGCACCGCTCGGGTCGGTTCGTCCGGCCGTGTCCCGAGTTCCGCACCCTAGCTCCCGGAGGAGCGGCCCCGCCGTAGTACGGGGCGGTCGTCATTGAAAACATTAATCTTTTTGCCTGTCTTGGTTCGACTATCCCCGACTTTGTCACCGCTGCCTTATCGATCGATCACCTCATCAGCGCGGGCGAGGAGGGTGTGCGGGATGCTCAGGCCGAGCGCCGTGGCCGTCCTCATGTTCGCGACGAGCTCGTATTTCGTCGGCGCCTGCACCGGCAGGTCAGCCGGCTTTTCGCCGTTGAGGATACGACTGGCGTAGTCGGCCGCACGTCGGAACTGGTCGATACGGTCGGCTCCGAAAGACATAAGCCCGCCGGCGGTAACGAAAGCCTTGGCATAGTAGATGGCAGGGAGCTTGTGCTCGGCTGCAAGCCGCACGATCAAGTCGCGGTGGCGTCGAGGGCCCGCTCCCGAAGTTACGATGAGCCCGGCATTCCCGGAGCGCGCCAAAGCCGGCATCGCTTGCTCGACATCCGGGGCAACGCGTACATTGATCGGGCTCGGTTCAAGGCCTAACATCGGGGCCACGGCCTGGATTACGCTCCATTGGCCGATACCGGCCGTGTTGTCGGGGTCTCGAACGACCCCGACGCGCTTGACGCTCGGCGCAATCTCCTTGAGCAGATCCAGCCACTTGCCGCCGATCCCGTAGTCGAAGCTGGCGAACCCAGTCGCATTGTTGCCGGGCCGTGCTAGGCTCTCGACGAAACCGGCTCCGACTGGATCGGGAACGATCGTGAAGACCATCGGCACGCTACGCGTTACCTGAAGTAAGGCCCCGGTTGCCGAGCTGCCAGCGGACATGATCACGTCTGGCGCGAGCGCGACCAGCTCAT
>JAQSWQ010000107.1 GCA_029266525.1 Microvirga sp. | reverse complement strand
TCCGATCCACTCGGCCTCAGCGGCGATCAAAACCACCGAAGCGCGGGGCGCCGACAGGCTCCCGTATAAAAAATAGGATCGAGCCGTCGCGTCCCGCGCACCCCTCGACCCTTCCGCCGCAACAGCTCGGGCCGAAAGGACCGCGAGAACGATGACGCACGTCTCCCGCCCGGCCTCGCGCAAGAAGCAGAAGGGCGACCGCCTAAGTGTGCGGCACCCAGCTGCCCAAGCCGCGGAAGAGCTGCGAGACGAAGTTGAGGTCGCCGCCGCCGGCCGGGGTCGAGCGCGAGATGAAGTCGAAGATCTTGCCGTCCTGGAGCCCGTAGAGGGCGACCCGCTCGACCTTAAGGTTGTTGTTGAAGTAAACAGCCGTAACCCGCTGATCGACCACGCTATCTCCGAGAAATGCCACGCGACGTCGCGAGCGCTGGCTGATGTAGTACCAGGATTTGTTGCCGACGGTCGACACGGTCGAGGGCGTGCCGAGCGTCTGCAGCACCTGCTCCGCGCCCCAGCCCGGCTGGACCTGGTTCACCGCGCGTTCGTCGAGGAGGTAGCCCCGGTGGAACTCCTCGCCCATGGTGCAGGCGGCCGCTCCGAGGCCGAGGAGGACCGCCGTCGCGAGGCGCGCAAGAAGCTTGGGCAGAGGCGTCATTCGCAATGTCCAGAGAGCCGGGCGCGGGAGCTTGCGCCCGATGCGGGCGATGGCGTAACGCCGGCCGATGGCTTTGACAAGGCAGAGCCGCCCCAGAGCGATGATCTTCAGCCTGTTCCGCAAGGACCCCCGAGCGCAGCTCGTCGAAGAGCTGCACCGGCGAATCGACCATTCAGTGCGCGAGCCCGCGCTCTACCTGCGCCTCGGCGTGCCGGACACTCCCGAGGGCCGCTTCGAATGCTTGAGCCTCCACATGGTGCTCACTCTTCGGGCTCTCAGAAGGCTGCCGCCGCCTGCCGGCGAGATGGCGCAGGAGCTCGTCGACGCCTTATTCCGCCAGCTCGACGGCTCCTTGCGCGAGATGGGCGTCGGCGACATGGGGGTGCCGAAGCGGATGAAGCAGCTGGCCCAGGTGTTCTACGGCCGGGCCGCGGCTTACGACCGGGCGCTCGATTCGGGTGATCGGCAGGGATTGGCGGCGCTTCTCGCCGGGCATTTCGGCGGGAAAGAGCCGCTTCACGGCCTCGCACGTTATGTCCTCGACTCGGAGGCCGGGCTGCGCGCTGCGTCGCTCGAGACGCTCTTGGCCGACGGCCCGCGCTTCACCGCCTCATGCGCGACGGAGGACGCCCGATGACCCCGGAATCGGTCGGACCGCTCTCACGGCCGGTGTCCGTCCAGCATCTTCCACCGGGGGGGCTGGAGGTCACGGTCGAGACGACGCCGGAGGAGCGGGCGGCGCTCGCCAAGGATTTCAGCCTGCCGGGCATCCATGTCCTTTCGGGCCGGTTCCGGCTCAGCGGCACCCCGAAGCGAGTGCATGTCGAGGGGGTCGTGAGCGCGCGGGTGGCGCAGATCTGCGTCGTCACGCTCGAGGCCTTCGACGATTCGATCGAGGAGGAGGTGGAGGTCGATTTCGCAGCGCCCGGCGCGGGTTCCGCGGCCGTCGCTCCCGAGGGCCCGGGCTACGAACCGCCGGACGAGATCGCCGGCGGCCATGTCGACCTTGGCGCGCTCACCGCCGAGTTCCTGGCGCTCGGCCTCGACCCTTATCCGCGCAAGCCCGGCGCCGAATTCGCCCATGAAGGGCAGGGGGACCGTGAGGAGTCGCCTTTCGAAGCACTCCGCAAGCTCAAGGCGCAAGGCAGCGCTCGGGAGCAGTGAGGCGCGAGTGGCGGTCCAACGGCTCTCTCCGCGCGAATTCACCACCCTCCGCAATCCCGGCATCCGGTCGCAGCAGATCGTTTGGCCGCGCAACGCGCCGGAGGCTCCGGTCACCGTCACCCGCGTGACCATGGACCCTGGGGCGGTCTCGGCGAGGCACTCCCACCCGGCCTCCGAGCAGATCTGGCTCGTGGAGCAGGGAACCGCCACGCTGCTGCTGGAGGGCAGCCGTACGGACGAGCTTCAGGCGGGCGACGTGGTGCGCACGCCCGCCGGCGAAATTCACGGGGTCGCCAACACGGGCGACGGGCCTTTCGTCTATTTGTCCATCACCACTCCGCCGCAGGATTTCTCGCCCGCCTATCGCGGCTCGGAAGGACGCCTCTGACCGGAGCGCCGGGAGAAACCGGTTGCTCCAGAGGGGCGAACGGCTATTTTCCGCCGCGCCCGCCGACCCTCGCGCCCGAAAGCCCAGCCTTGCCGAAGACAGTCCGGATCTCGCTCGACGCGATGGGCGGCGACCACGGCCCGTCCGTTGTGGTAGCGGGCGCCGCGCTTGCCCTCGAGCGCCATCCCGGCATGCGCTTCCTCATCTTTGGCGATGAGGCCGCGGTCCGGCCGCTTCTCGACTCCAAGCCCGCTCTCAAGGAAGCCAGCGAGCTCCGACATACGACAGTCGCCGTGCGCATGGAGGACAAGCCGAGCGCCGCCGTGCGGGCGGGCCGGTGGAAGTCCTCGATGTGGCTTTCGATCCAGGCGGTGCGGGACGGCGAGGCCGATGCCGCGGTCTCGGCCGGCAACACCGGCGCGCTCATGGCGATGGCCAAGATCTGCCTGAAGACCATGGCTTCGATCGAGCGTCCCGCGATCGCGGCGCTGTGGCCGACGCTGCGCGGAGAAAGCGTCGTCCTCGACGTCGGCGCGACGATCGGCGCCGATGCCATGCACCTCGTCGACATGGCGATCATGGGCTCCGCCATGGCGCGCATCCTCTTCGGCCTCGAGCGCCCGACCGTGGGGCTCCTCAACGTCGGGATCGAGGAGATGAAGGGCATCGAGATCGTCAAGGAGGCGGCACGGCTCCTGCGCGAGGCGGATCTGCCGAACCTCGCCTATCACGGCTTCGTCGAGGGCGACGATCTCGGCAAGGGCACGGTCGACGTGGTCGTGACCGAGGGCTTCACCGGCAACATCGCGCTCAAGACCGCCGAGGGAACAGCGAAGCAGATCGGCGAGTATCTGAGGAGCGCCATGAGCAGGACTTGGACGGCGAAGATCGGGTACCTATTTGCCAGGCAGGCTTTCGAGGCCCTTCGCGAGAAGATGGACCCGCGGAAGTCCAACGGCGGCGTCTTCCTCGGCCTCGACGGGGTCGTGATCAAGAGCCACGGCGGCACTGACGCGCTCGGTTTCGCCAGCGCCATCGATATCGGCTACGACATGGCCCATTACGAGCTGATGCGGACGATCAGGGACATGCTCGAGCAGACCCCGGCGGTCGCCTCCGCCTGAAGGAACCGGATCCTTGGCCACCATTCGTTCGGTCGTGCGCGGCAACGGCGCCTATCTGCCGGAGCGGGTTCTCACCAACAAGGAACTCGCCGCGATGGTCGACACCTCGGACGAGTGGATCAAGCAGCGCACCGGCATCGAGGAGCGTCACATCGCGGCCGATGGCGAGACCACATCCATGCTCGGGCTCAAGGCGGCTGAGCTGGCGCTCGAGAACGCCGGTCTCAAGCCCGCGGACATCGACCTTATCGTCTGCGCGACCTCGACCCCCGACTACACTTTCCCCTCGACCGCGACGCAGATCCAGGCCGGGCTCGGCATCACCCACGGCGCGGCCTTCGACCTCCAGGCCGTCTGCACCGGCTTCGTCTACGGGGTTGCGACCGCCGACAAGTTCCTCACTTCAGGTTCGCACAAGCGGGCGCTGGTGATCGGGGCCGAGACCTTCTCGCGCATCCTCGACTGGAACGACCGCACCACCTGCGTGCTGTTCGGCGACGGCGCAGGGGCGATCGTGCTCGAGGCGCAGCTCGGCGAGGGCACCCCACAGGACCGGGGCGTTCTGACCTCGCATCTGCGCTCCGACGGCTCGCACCGCGAGAAGCTTTATGTCAGCGGCGGTCCGGGCTCCTCGAAGACCACCGGCGTCCTCAAGATGGAGGGTCGGGAGGTCTACCGGCATGCCGTCAGCATGGTCACGGACGTGATCCACGACGCCTTCAAGACCACCCGTACGACCGCCGACGACATCGATTGGTTCGTGCCGCATCAAGCCAACAAGCGCATCATCGACGCGACTGCCGAGAAGCTCGGGATCGCCCCCGAGAAGGTCGTGCTGACCGTGAACAAGCACGGCAACACCTCCGCAGCCTCAATCCCGCTCGCCCTCGGGGAAGCGCGCGCCGATGGGCGGATCAAGGAGGGCGATCTCGTGATGATCGAGGCCATGGGGGGCGGCTTCACCTGGGGTGCGGCGCTGATCCGCTGGTGAGCTCAACAGTCGCGTCGCGAAGTTTACGGGGATGCCGCCGAAACTCCCGTTGACCGCATAGGGTCCTCTGATTAGCGTTCCTTTTCAGCAAGATACGTTCGGTTGCTCAGATTAGCTTGTTGTGGGGGGTGCGATGGCCGGACGAACGGTGACGCGGGCCGATCTGAGCGAGGCCGTGTACCAGAAGGTGGGCTTGTCGCGCACCGAATCGGCGGCGCTGGTCGAGCTTGTGCTTGATGAGCTTTGCGATTGCTTGGCCCAGGGCGAGAGCGTCAAGCTCTCGTCGTTCGGCTCCTTCGTGGTGCGCGAGAAGGGCGAGCGCGTCGGGCGCAATCCGAAGACCGGCATCGAGGTGCCTATCGAGCCGCGCCGCGTGATGGTGTTCAAGCCCTCCAACGTGCTCAAGGCGCGCATCAACGGCATCGAGGTCGAAGACGGCGAATGAATCCAACGAGCGCCCTTGGACCTCGCGAGCCGCTCCGCGCCACCGATAAAAGCCCGGAAGCCTTCCGCACGATCAGCGAAGTCGCGGACGACCTTGATCTTCCCCAGCACGTCCTGCGCTTCTGGGAAACGCGCTTTGCGCAGATCAAGCCGCTGAAGCGCGGTGGCGGCCGGCGCTATTACAGACCCGACGACGTCGAGCTCCTGAAGGGCATCCGGCACCTCCTCTACGGCGAGGGTTATACCATCAAGGGTGTGCAGCGGATCCTCAAGGAGGACGGCCTCCGCTTTGTCCAGTCGATCGGCCGCGGCGAGCAGAGCGTTGCGCCGCCCGGCGCAGCCGAGCGCGGGAGCGCAGACGGGGGTTCGGAGGGCAGGGTGTCAGCGGGCCACGCCGCGGAGGATGAAGCGGTTCCTTCCGAGCGGCTCGGAGCGGCCTTCGCGGCGGAGGATTTGGCGCGGCTGAAGCTCGCGCTCGGCGAACTTCTGGAATGCGAGCGCGTGCTTGTGTCTCTCGGGTCGAGCGACGACGAGATCCCGCGCTAAGCTATCTCCGCCAGATGCCGAGACGCTCGGTCTTGGCATGGTTCTCGGCCGCGGCGAGTTCCGGCGTGGCGTCCGCCGTCGCCTTTCCGCCGCCGTTGAACAGGATGACTTTGGATAGGTCCTGTGCCTCGACCTTGCAGCGATAGATGTCGGGGGTTTTCGCAAGCTCGCACAACACCTCGCGCCCGCGCAGATAGCGAGCCAGGTCCTCGCCCTGGCCGCCGCGGGCCCATTCGACCCCGAACAGGCGCGCGATCCTGCCGCCGATCCGCAGGGTCGCGGTGTCGACCACCTCCGGCACTCCGGTAAGCGCCCCGATGGGCTCGGAGGAAGCGGCGGGGGTCGCCGCGGCTGCGGCTGGAGCATCCGGAACCGACCCGGTGCCGCTCGGCTCCGCAGGGGCGGGGGAGGCCGGCGGTTTTTGCGCCTGTGCGATCGGCGCTTTTGCTGCCGCCGGCTTCGCGGCCTGAGCGGCGGGGGCGCCTGCGCTCTCTGCGACGGGTGCTTTGGCGGGTTTGGGCGCCGGGCTCGGCCCGGACCACACCCACCCAAAGACGCCGAGCGCCACCACGGCTGCGAGGCCGGCATAGACGTAGCGGCTCGGCGGAGTCGGGCGGTCGGGACCGAGCAGCATCGGCGGTGCCGGATCGACCGGGCTCGGCGGCGTGAGTTCGCGGGCCTTGTCGGCAAGCCGGTTTCCGAGTGCGTTCGCCGGTGCCTCACAGCTGGGGAGTGGCGTCGCGACGAGTGCTGCCGACTTCTCCGGCGGCGCCGGCGTGTTTTCGCCTTCCACCCGCAGCCAATCGCGCTCGGGCTTCGGCTGCTGTGCAAGGGGCGGCGCCGGCTCCGGCGTCGCCGCTTCCTCGGCAGGCGCGGCCTCGGCCTCGGTCGTGTCCCTGAACAGCTTCGGATGTTTCTCGCGTAGCTCCGCGACAGCTTTGCGCACGGCCTCTTGCTCGGGCCGCTGGTCGCCTTCGGCAGAGACCAGCGAGGTTTCCGCGAGGAGCTCGAGCGAGCTTCGCGCGACCTCGACCGGGTTTTCCTTGGCGAGCTCGGCCCGGATCATCTCGCGGAGGCGTTCGCGGCGGGTCAAGGCGTCCACGGCTCAATCCTCGATTTCGTCGAAGGCCGCCGCTGCGCGGGTGCGCCCGCGCGCGACGACGCGACTGGTTTCGGCAACGATCGTCGGCCTTTCGCCGGCAAAGCTCACTTGCAGCTCGAGATCGGCCGCCCCCTGCGAGCGGCGGCCGCGCTCCGGGCTGATGGCGGTGAAATCGAACAGGCCCTTGACGGTGCAGGTCTGGGCGCCGGGCGCGCAGGCGGCGCGGAGGGTGTCTATCCGGGCGGTGTAGGAGCGCACCGGCCAGCGCCGCACGAACCGCCGCTTCTCCTCCATGACCGCGTCGGTGCTCAGCGAACGGCCGTGGAAGGCGACCCGGTCACCGTAGAAATCGGGCATCACCTCAAGGGTCAGGGCATTTGGCGCCGACCAGAAATCAAGATAGTCGACCGCCAATTGCCGCGCGGCCTGCTCGCGGCTCGGTTGGACAGCGGCCGTCGCGGCCGTTTTTCCGACATCTGCTGCGCCGTTGGCCGGCGCTTCAGCCGGCGCGCCGCGTGGCGGCTGGGCGGTCATGGGCGGGTCGACCCACGACCGCTCCGCTTGGCCGAGCGCGGGCGCGGCCACCAGCACAACCAGCAAAGCGGCAGCCGAAGCTTCGCGGAGGCGAGCGATCACGGGGCTGCTCCTCAGCACGCTATGAGAAAAAGCATACTCCGACGCCCGGTTCCGTGTCCCGCCGCACCTGAAGGTGCGAGGGGTTGCGGGGGCCGCCGAAAGACCTTAGGTCTCCGGGGCCTTCGAGAGGCGTCGGAGCGTAGCGCAGCCCGGTTAGCGCACTAGTCTGGGGGACTAGGGGTCGCGAGTTCAAATCTCGCCGCTCCGACCAATTTTTCCGTTGTTCAGGAAGCACTTAGCAAACGGTTGGTTTCCGGCCCTCGTGAACGAAATGGGCACGGAAGCACAAGGAATAGCAAGGAAGCGCACCGAAAGTCCCAGAATAAGTCCCAGACTCCCATAGCGGCGTTCCGGGAGCGTTCCGGGGTGGACGCCGCGTCATTGCCGCCCGATGGCGCACAGAACGGGCAACGACCGTCAGCCCACAAAGCCACAGTGCGCAGCAAACGCTTGCGAGGTGTTCAATCCGCCCGCAAGCCGCAAGGTGGCCAAAGGGGAAAGGGAAAATACACGAGTGTGACCTTGAGGATCGATGATCGGTAAGCGCACGGCTCCTAACTCACATCAATTTGTACATAGATCTCGGGTCAAATCTAGCTGAGCCTCGGGTGGCT
>JAQSWQ010000045.1 GCA_029266525.1 Microvirga sp. | reverse complement strand
GTTAGTAGGGGATTAGTAGGGTGAAGGCTTCAAAACGCTTCACACTCCTTCAACAAGCTGCGGTCCCCAATCGTTTGATGCTGAACGGAGTTTCTCAATCCTTCAAACTCCTTCCTAGTATTTCACGCGCCGAACCCGCTAATTCGTAATGATGGGGTCGGGGGTTCGAATCCCTCTTGCGGCACCACTCCCCTGCATCCATCTCCCGGAACCCGGCTGCCTGGCTTGGGTTGTTCCGGGGCGGTGGCCGGGAGCCGGTCGAGACCGCTCGCGAGGACCCGTGCAGAACTTCGAAATCGACGGCCGCCCGGCTGCTCTCGGGCCCGACATCCAGCGCCATCTCGGTGAGATGCTGCGCGCCCACTACGACAAGGAACTCGAGAGCGGAGGGCTGCCGGAGCGCATCCGCAAGCTCCTCGAAGAGCTGCGCTGGCAAGGCGGCGGGCCGAAGGCGGTTCCGGACGACATCCGCGACGCCCTCCTCGCCGCAATCCCGAGCTTGCGCGCCTTTGCGATCTCGCTCTCGAACAGCCCCGACCGGGCCGACGACCTCGTCCAGGACACGATCATGCGGGCCTGGAAGAACATCGACCGTTTCGAGCCCGGCACCAACCTGAACGCCTGGCTGTTCACCATCCTGCGCAACCTCTTCCATTCCGAGTACCGCAAGCGGCGCCGCGAGGTTGAGGATGGCGACGGCAGCTACGCGGCGAGCCTGCGGGTCGCCCCCGAGCAGGTGGCGAAGCTCGATTTCCAGGACATGCGAACCGCGCTCGCCAAGCTCAGCCACGATCAGCGCGAGGCGCTGCTCCTGGTCGGCGCCGAGGGTCTTCCCTACGAGGAGGCAGCGCGGATCTGCGGCGTCGCGGTCGGCACCATCAAGAGCCGGGTGAACCGGGCCCGCATCCACCTCGCCCAGATCCTCGGCATCGACGACGCGCAGGAGATCGGTCCCGACCGCCTGACCAAGGCGGCGATGCGGGGACGGTGATCGTCAGTAGGCGTTGCGATAGGCCTTCCGCGAGAAAAGCGTCCGGCCGATGATCTGCAAGTCGAGGCTCAGCGACCAATTGTCGATGTAGTAAAGGTCGAACTCCACGCGGCGCCTCATCTTGTCGTCGGTGTCGGTCACCCCGCGCAGGCCGTTGACCTGGGCCCAGCCGGTGATGCCCGGCTTCACGTTGTGGCGCCGCGCATAGAGGCCGATGCGGCGCTCGAAGGCCTGGTTGTGCGGCACGGCGTGCGGGCGGGGGCCGACGAGAGACATATCCCCGAACAGAACATTGATGAGCTGCGGCAGCTCGTCGACATTCCACCGCCGCAGATGGCGGCCCACCCGGGTGACGTGATCATCCTCACGCGTCGCCTGACGAACCTCTTCGTCGTCGTGCAGTCTCATGGTGCGGAACTTGTAGATCCAGAACGGCTTCTGGTTGAAGCCGTAGCGCTGCTGACGGAAGAGCGCCGGGCCCGGACTGTCGAGGCGAATGAGCAGGGCGACGAGCGCCAGGAAAGGCAGGAGCACGAGGAGGCCGACTGCAGCCGCCGCGATGTCAAAGATGCGCTTCGCGATCACCTCGAGGAAGGTGAGCGGCGGGCGCGCGAGGCAAAGCGTCGCCATGTCGCCGACCTTGATGATCTCGACCCTCGCGAAGCGGTCCAGGATGCGCTCCGGCCCGAGGTGGATCGACACGGGCAGGTTCATGAGACGATCGACCACCCGCTCGATGGTCTCGGTGTTCGACCAAGGCATCACCACGAAGACGTCGTCGGGGTGGAGCGCGCGGCCGACAAGGGCGGCGCGGTCGAGGTCGCGTGCGAGGCTCTCGCCCGAATGCAGCACGGCCTGGCCGACGATCTCGAAGCCGAGGTTCCAGGGCTGGTACCGCCGGGTAAAGGTTTGGATCGCGTCGCGCTCACCGACGATCAGCACGCGCCGGGCGGTGACCGTCCCTCGCCGGCTCGCCTGCACGACAAGGCGGATCAGCAGCCACCGCCACAGGACGACGGCGCCGAGCCCGCCGACGTAGAGGAGGATCACATTGCCGCGGGAGAGGTCGCCCGCGGACTTGGCGATGAAGCTGATCGCGAGCGTGTAGAGGAACGCGATGTTCCAGGCCGCGAGCGGACGGCGGATGCGGTTCGTTGCCGAGATGTAGAGCGGCAGCGCGTAATCGCCCATGAAGGCGTTCGTGGAGATGAAGATCAAGGCGACGACGGCGCCGAGCGCGGCGAAATTCAGGAGATCACCGACGGCGTCATGGAAGGCGACGTGCCAGGCGACGCCGCAGCCGATTGAGATCGCGACGACGAGCAAAAGCTCGATCAGGGCGGCCGCCGGCCCGAAGGCGCGCCAGGCGGCGCCGGCCAGCCGCAAGCCCGCGAGCCTGCGGCCTCCCTCGATGCGCTGCAGTTGGTTCATGCAACGGCAGGGCTGCTAACAACGTGCCAGCGGAAACGTCCCAAGTTGCGACAGCACGACGGGCTTCGGCAGCGCCCGGACCGATGACGAACGGCGTCGCTCTTGCACACCGAGAGCCGGAACGCGCATCCGTCCCGGAGCGACACGCCGAGGGAAGGCACGCCGAGGGAAGGGAGGAGTACTCGTGAGATTGCGCCGTAGCGCCTCGCGCCGCCGAGGCCCTTTGACCTGTGCAGCCGTCGCGGGCCTGCTCGCCGGCGACGCCGCCGCTGCGCAGACGCCGCAGTCCGCTATCCCGCGCGAAGCCGTCTGCGCGGCGCAAGCGGAGAGCGGCGTGCCCGCGCAGCGCCTCGCTGCCTTGCAGAGCGGCTTCTCCATTCCGGGCTGGACCAACGAGGAGCCGGCGCGGCCGCCGCAAGAAGAGACGCTGCGGGAGCTTCGGCAACGCGGCTTTCGCCACATCCGCCTGCCGATCCGGCCGGAGGATTTGAGCCCGGCCTTCGCCGAGCCCTTCGCCATCGAGCGCAAGTTCGCCGGGATCGACCGCGCCGTGGCAGCGATCCTGCGGCTCGGGTTCGCCGTCTCGATCGACATGCACCCGGGCGAGAAATTCAACCGAGCTCACCGGGACGATCCGGCACACGGGGCCGGCATCCTGCGCGAGGTCTGGCAACGCGTCGCGGCCCGTTACCGCCACGAGCCGCCCGATCGGGTGTTCTTCGAGGTGCTGAACGAGCCGAACCTGCCCACGGGCGCATGGAACGATCAGGGGCCGCGGCTCGCGGCGGCGATCCGCGAGGTCGCGCCGCGCCATACGCTCATCTACGGTCCCGCCAATTTTCAGCGGATCGAAGCCCTGGCAGGCGCTCGCGCCGCTCGCCGACCGCAATGTCATCTATGCAGTGCACTACTACGATCCGATGTCCTTCACGCACCAGGGCATGACCTGGTCGACCGAGCCGCTCGCGTTCGTCCGCGGCATTCCGTTTCCGGCGGCTTTGACGGATGTCGAGCCGGAGCTGCGGCGGCTCGCCCGCGAAGGCCGCGCGGGCTCGGCGGCGACGGTGCTGAAGGATTTTCGCACGCCCTGGACGCCACAAAGGATCGAGGCGGCGTTCGCCGGCGTGGCGCAATGGGCGCTGCGACACCGCCGCCCCGTCATCGTCAACGAGTTCGGCGCCCTGTCGTTCGAGGCGAGCCCGGCCGCCCGGGCCGAGTGGATCCACGCTGTGCGCTCCGCCGCCGAGCGCTTCTGCTTCGGCTGGACCCATTGGGACTATGCGGACGGCTTTGGCTTCGTGAAGCGGCGGGACGGCGTCGAGACCGTGGACCCTCGGATCGCCGGCGCCTTGATCGACCGCTGAGGCGGTTCGCGCGCCCGCTCGCGGTTTTCTAGGCTAGGCGAAGACGTGCGTCTTCACGCCGAAGCGGATCCGGACCGCGATGGCAAGCGCCAGCGCCCGCCCGACCGAGGCAAGCATCATGGCGGTCGCTCCGCCCAGCATTCCGAACGTCGGCATGAGGATCACGCCGAGAACGATGGCGGCGATGAGCGCGCACAAGGAAATGATGGCGCAGTCGCGCGCCGCGCCGAGCATGTTGAGTAGATCCTCGGCCGGGCCGAGCAGGGTCTGCAGCGCGGTGCCGATGACCAGGATCGCAAGCACCGGAAAGCTCGCGTTGAAGCCCGGCCCGAACAGGTCGAGCAACATCGGCGCGACGAGCAGCAATCCGCCGCCGAGCCCGGCGGTGGCGAGGCTCGTGAGGATGGCCGTCCTGCGCGTGAGCTCCCGCAGCGTCGCGTGGATCCCGATCAGGCCTTGGCGGAAGATGAAGGGCGGCACGATGGCGAGATAGGTTTGTGCGAGGAAGTCCTGCGCAAACCAGAGCGCGAGAGCGCCGACGAGCGATATCGCCATCGCACTGACGAGGGACACCGCGGCGCCCCAGAACAGGAAGCCGCGTGCCCGCTCGATCTCGCCGCGCGCGCGGTAGGCCGGAATCCAGCGGCAGACCGATTGCGAGAGGCCGAGCAGCGACACATGGCCGAGGATCAGGGTCCAGACCCAGGCGATGGCGAAGACGCCGTAGCCGGCCCGGCCCATCAGCCGCGCGAGCAGAACCTGGGTGCCGTAGGCCAGCGCCGCCCCGGCGATCCGGATCGCGAAAACGGTTGCGGCGGAGCGTTGCGCGTGCTCGAGCGCCGCGCCGTCGTTCCGCAAGGCGGGGGCTTCGTTCGCGATCACGCAACGGCCCCGCTCTGTGCCGGCCGAGCGGGCCCTGTGGTGTTGACGACGGTCCTCACGCGGCCTGCCAAAACGAATGGAGCCGGTTGTCGATCCAGCCGAACGTTCGCCGCCGCAGCAAGCTGCGGCCCGCCCCGGCGCAGCTTCCAGGGCAGGCTTGTGTCGACGGTGAGCGAACGCCGGTAATGCGCGGCCTTCAAGGCCTGCTCGTCGCTCCTGCGCTTCACCGGATCGTCGTAGAACTGCGAGATCCTTTCGGCGCCCATGCCGGGCGTCGCGAGCCAGTTCGGGATGTGCACGTTGCACAACTGGTCCACGTCGACGAGGAGGCGGCTGACGCCCGTGCCGGCCGCGGGGCAGGAGGTCTGGAAGGCGTCGCCGATCAGCACCACGCCGGCCTGCCGATGATTTTCGACCATGCTCAGGTCCATCACGAAGAGCTGGGCTTTTCCGACCACGTCGAATTCCGGCAGGAACGACCGCAACCCGGGTAGCACGCCGAGCAGCGTCGACTTGGGATCTTGCCTGAACTGTCGCGCCCACTCGTCACGGTGATCGCAGAAGGTGAACAAGTTGCACCGCATCGAGGCGCCCAAGGGTAGAAAGGTCAGATAGTCGATGCCGTCGCTGAGGCGCTCGCCGTAGTAGGTCAGTGCCGGGAACGGAAATCTCTCGCCGTCGGAGCGCATGATGGTGAAGCCGAAGCTGAGCGAGTGCTTCGGGAAGGCGACCCGCCGCTCGATGCCGAGCTTCTGGCGCAGCGTGTCGCCTTGGCCGGTCGCGAGCACGACGAGCCGCGGGTTCAGGACCTCGCCGTTCGAGAGCGCGACGCGCTGCCTGGTGGGGGTCGAGGTAAGGTCGGAGACGCGGCCGACGATGAACTCCACCTCGGACGAAATGGCGTCGCGCGCGACCTTCACGATCTCGGGGTAGAGGATGCTGTAGTGCTCGCCGAGGGTACGGTCGAGCACGCGGCCGTGGGCCGCGTTGATGATCTCGTCGACGCGGGTCGAAGCGGCGGCGAAGCGCTCGAGCAGGCCGAGACGGCGCAGCAGGGTGACTTGGTCCCCGGCGATCTTCTCGACCCGGAAATCGGGCGCCTGGTTCGCGTGAACGTCGACGAGGCTCACGCGGATGCCGGCGCGGGCGAGGACGGTCGCGGCAAGGGAGCCGCTCAGCCCGGCGCCGATGATGGCGACGTCGGCCTCGCGGGGAGCGGCGGAGCTGCCCCGGCGCGTTTCTTTTTCGGTGGGGAGCGGGTGCCCCTTAGCCTCCAAAACGGTTTGCATCGAGCCTCCCGCGCACAATGGAGCAACTACGTACTCGATGCCTCACGATGTGACTATCCAAATGGTCCGTTTAGGTTAAACGCTCACTTCATCTTCATTTCCCCTCGCGCGGCGCGGCTCTAAACTTGTTGCAAAGACCGTTTTGTCTATGGTGGCCCGACAGCTCGACGAGCGCGCGCCGGTCTCGCCCTGCGCGGGAACGGCTCACGACGGCACTTTGGGTCCGATCGATGTTCAAGGTTCAGGTCGAGCAGGACTTTTCTTTTCTCTCCGGGGAATACCGAGCGCTTTTCGCGGACTCGCAAGCGACCGCCTTCCAGGCTCCGGTCTGGCTCGAGCACCTCTATTCCTCGCGCTTGCTGAGCGATTGCCGCGCCGAACGGCTCGTCGTCACGGTCCGGAATCAGAGCGGGCGCCTTCTGATGGTCCTGCCGCTGGTGCGCCGGCGGCCCGGCGCGCTGAAGGTGGTGGAATTCGTCGATTTCGGCGTGTCCGACTACGGCGCCCCGGTGTGCCGGCGCGAGGATATCGCGGTTCTGGTTTCGAACACCGCCTGGCGCGCGCGAGTGATGGCGGCGCTGCGGCCGTTCGACCTGCTGCGCCTCACCAAGCTTTCGCGGGATTTCCTGCCGCTGACCGAATTTCTCGGCGCACGCTCGATTTCCCATCAGGAGGTCAGCTCCTACTCGGTCGCTCTCGACCTGGATTTTCCGAAATGGCGCCTTGCCCGCATGGACGGCTCCTTGCGCAAGCAGCTCGACAAGAAGCGTCGGCAGCTCGCTCGCGCCGGATCCGTGCGCTTCGAGGTGGTCGAGGAGCATGCCGGCATCGCCGATGTCTTCGCGGAAATGCGCGACTTCCGTTGGGAACGATTCCACGACGGCAAGGACGCGATGCAGAACCCGGCCGCTTTCGATTTCTACCTGGGAGTCGCGAAGGACGGTGCGGGCGCCGCGCAAGCGCGCACCTACGCTCTGTGGCTCGACGATGACCTGATCGCCGCCGCCTTCGGCCTCGCGCATGCCGGGACCTTCCTCGTCGTGCTGAGCGGGTTCGACCAGCGCGATTCCAAGCGCTTCTCGCCCGGGCTGCTGTGCATGGAGGACGTCATCCGCGACTGCATCGAGCGCGGCGAGCGTCATTTCGACCTCACGATCGGCGACGAGGGCTACAAGAAGCTCTTCGGCGCCGGCACGACGCCTCTATCGAGCAGTTGGGCGAGCGGCAGCGCGATCGGTGCGGCGGCCGGCCGCGCCCTGGCGCTCCCTTGGGTGGAGAAGGTGGTTCGGCGCTGGGCAGGTGGCTCCTGGGGAATGGATTCGAACCATCGACCTGACGGGAAACAACCGTCTGCTCTACCGCTGAGCTACCCAGGATCAAGCCCCCTTCCTTTGCCAGAGCATTCTTAGCGAACCCTTCAGGCGCTCATCCCGGACCCGTTCTACAGCCGGGTTCGAAGGGGCCGGAGGGAAGCCCCTAGCGCATTTCCTCGAGGAACGCCGCGAGCCCGACGCCGGCGACCAAGCCGCCGATCGCCGCGACGACGAGGATCAGCGCGGTCTTGGGCTGGCTCGGACGAGAGGGCGGGGCCGCCGGCGAGATGATGCGAACGTCGGCCTTCTGCAGGCTCTGCTGCTCGCTTGTCTCCCGGAAACGTAGCAGGAACTGCTCGAACACCGCCCGGCTTGCCTGAGCTTCGCGCTCGAGCTCGCGCAGGCGCACCATCGCCTTGCCGATGCCGGCGGACTGGTCCTTCAGGCCCGTCAGGCTCGCCTCGAGCGATTCCTCGCGGGTTCGGGCCGCCTCGTACTCGTTGCGCAAGCCGCTGGCGATGCGCGCCACCTCGATGTCGATCTGATTGCCGACCTTCGCGAGCTGCGCCCGGATGTTCGCGAGCGTGGGATGACGCTCGCCGTAGCTCGCGCGCAGATCCGCTTCGGCGCTCGCGAGCTGCGCGTGTTGGGCGCGCAGGTTGGCGATCACGTTCGACTGCAGCGCCTCCGTCATGCTCCCGGTCGGTCCCGCGCGGGAGGAAAGCTGCCGAACCTGATCGAGCCGCGCCCGCGCCTCGGCCGTGCGGGCGCGGGCGAGAATGAGCTGCTGATTGAGTTCTGAGATCTGACGCTCGTTCAGCGTCTGGCCGGCGCCCAGGTCGATGATGTTGTTCTCGGTTTTGTAACGCTCGACCGCCTGCTCGGCCTCCCGCACGGTGTTCCGCAGTTCCGTGAGGCGCTCGTTGAGCCATCCGCTCGCGCGGAAGGTCGCGTCGTACTTCGCGCCGATCTGGTCGGCGAGATAGGCCTCGGTGACCGCGTTGGTGATCCGTGCCGCCTTGCTGGGATCGCGTGAGGAGAAGGAGACCTCGAGCACGTAGGTCAGGCCGCGGCGCTGTACCTTTAGGGCTTCCTGGAAGCGGTCGACGATCTCTTCGAGCCGCTTCTGCTCGTCCTTCTCGCGAGAGATGCCGAACAATGCGGCCGCCGCGTCGACGGCGCCACCGAGCAGGCCTCCCGGGGCGAATTCCGGGTCCTGACCCAGCCCGAGGTTGCCGACGACGCGCTGCGCGAGCGCCCGCGAAGCGATGAGCTCGACCTGGCTCTCGACCGCCGCGGCATCGGAGCCGATGCCCGCGAGGACCGCTTCGGACGTCACCACCCGCTGCTGGCGCGGGTCTGCGAGAAGGATCGCAGTGGCGGTGTAGCGCGGGCTGATGATGGCGAGTGCGAGCACGGCGAGCGCGATGATGGCCGCCGCGGTCAGGGCGATGACGCGCACCCGGCGGCGAAGTCGGGAGACGAACTCGCGCAGGTCGAACAGCCCGGCACTCGACGGCGCGCCGAACGAGCTGCCGGGGAGCGCGTGGACGTTGGGCTGGTGGCTCGGTCGGGTCAGCATCCTGCGTTTCCGGCTTTATTCGTTGCCCGGAAGCGGTCCGGGGAATTCACTCCGTGCATGGTGCGGGCCAACCTGCGGGGAGCCCGCGGCTCGGCGCTTTCGTGCTGCACAGATGACAGACTGGTGGCCGGCGGCCCACCTGAAGCTGAAAGCATGATTAACCAGGTCGCGCGCCGGTGTCGGAATGGAACAGCCCGTCCCGTTTCGCGCCACCGCTCCCCCTCTTGAGGCCAGCGCCTCTCGGGCGCCGCCGCTTCGTGCGTGGCGTCGATCTTGCTCAGCCGGGCCGAACGCTGGAGGAGCTTGCTTGCCCGCGCAGTCGGTATCGTCTGGCCGCTTCCACGCCGAATCGGCGTCGCCCATGGCGCGCATCGAGACGGCGATGGTCGTCGCGCTCGCGCTCTTCGCGACCGCCCTGCCGGTCGGAGCGCATCTGGCAGGCCATCTGTTCGGGCTTGGCCTCTGCCTCATGCTCGCCGTGCTCGTCGCGAACTTCGCCGCGCCGGCGATTCCGACCGTGCTCGTCGCCGCGTACCTTTTCCAAAACCTCTTCGTCAGCCTGATCACGCCCTGGGTGGCCGACCTCGCCGATTTCGACAGCGCCCGGGCCTACAATTTCCTCCTCACCGTAACGGTCTGGTTCGTGGTCATGGCGCATTACGTGCAAAGCCGGGCAAGCTTCGATCCGGCGGTGCGGCGCCTCGTCAATATCGCCTCCGGCGTGCTCCTCCTGGTGCTCGCCTATTTCGCACTCGGCGCCGTCTCCGCCCCGAAGCAAGCCGCGGTCTATCTGCGCAACATCGCCACCCCTTTCCTGTTGCTGCAGCTCTGCATCGTGGTGGCGGCGCGCTTCGGGAGGGGCGTGGCGCGGCCCCTCGCCGCGCTCGGCTGGCTCCTCCTCCTTTACGGTCACGTGGAGCTGTTTTTGCGCGAGGGACTGTTCGACCTCATCAACGCGAACGACTATCTCGAGATGCGTCTGCGGCAGGTCAACGATACCGGCCAATGGGTGAAGCTGATGCAGGAGACGGGCCTCGTCACCCGCGACGTGCACGACACGCAGAAGATCACCCTTTTGAACACCCCGCTTCTCGGCACGAGCATCGAGCTCTACCGCCTGCTCGGCCCGAATTTCCACGCCATCAGCTATGCCTACGGGCTCGCCTTCTTCTGCCTCGCCTTTCTCGCCGGGGGGCGGATCATGTACATGCTCTTCGCATTGCCGCTGCTCGTCGTGGTCGGCTCGAAGGGAGCGCTCATCCTGGTCCTGCTGACCACACTTTTCGTGACGGTGAGCCGGATCGCACCGGTGAACGCCTTGCTGTGGATATTCGCCGCGGTCCTTGCCGCTTACGCCGCCGCGACCTTCGTGATCGGAAAAAAGGTGGGCGATTACCACGTCATCGGCTTGCTCGGCGGCATCGACGGCTTTCTGCACAATCCGGCCGGACGCGGCCTCGGCGCGGGCGGCAATCTCTCGATCAACATGGCGACGATCGACTGGAGCCGCTCGCAGGCGCTCGGCAAGACCGACACCGCCCTGGAAAGCGCCATCGGGGTGCTGCTCTATCAAATGGGGATCGCGGCTCTTGCGGTGTGCGCCGCGAACGTTTGCATCGCGCTCGCCGCGTGGCGACAGTTCCTGGCGACGCGGCGCAGCGAGTTCGCCGTGGTCGCGTTCGCTCTCCTCGCCGTCACCACCAACGGTCTCTTCCAGGAGGAGGCGCTGTTCGCGCCACTTGCCGTTGGCACGCTCATGATGCTCGCCGGCCTCGTGCTTGGAGCGACGTCCGTGGCCGATCGGCATCCGAGTCCCGTGGTCGCACGCACGGCGAAGCCGGTGGGAGTGCGGCCATGAGCGCGCTCGGCGAAGTCGATGCTGTGCTGCATCCTGCACGATCCGAGGGAGTCCGCGAGTCGCGCCCGCGCCGGAAATTGCGGCTGCTGCTCGTGCAAACCCAGGCCGAGAACGCGGGCGCGCAGGAGATCTCGCGCCTCCTGAGCGAGCGCCTCGGCGCGCGCGGCTACGACGTCCATCAGCTCTTCTTTTTCCGGCGCACTGCGAGCTTCGATGGCGTTTACCAGACCGTGTTCGCGGCCGAGAAGCGGCCATCGGGTCCGTTGCAGGTTGCGCTGCTTTTCGGGCGCCTAGTGAGGGAGATGCGCCAGACGAAGCCGGACGTGGTGCTGACGTTCCAGCACTACGGCAATCTACTCGGCGCCGCCGCGGCGCGGCTCGCCCGGGCGCCGGCCGTGATCGCAAACCAGGTCTCGGCGACGTTGACCACCCCGGGCTGGGCGCGGCGGATGGACCGCCTCGTCGGTGCCGCCGGCCTGTTCGACCGAATCGTGGTGAATTCATCCGACGCCGAGCAGGAGTTCCGTGCCTATTCGAAGCGCTATCGCGACCGTCTCGTGCGCATCGAGCACGGTTTTCTCGACAAGACGAGCGCGCTGACGAAAGGCGAGGCGCGCCGCCTGTTCGGCCTCCCGGCCGACTGCGTTCTCATCGGATCCGTGGCGCGGCTGCATGCTCTGAAGAATCTCGAGGCCGCGATCCGGCTCCTGCCGCACGAGGAGCGCTGGCACCTCACCCTGGCCGGCCAGGGTGAGGCCGAAGCGGATCTCGTGGATCTCGCTCTTCGCCTCGGCTGCCGCGAGCGCGTTCATTTCCTCGGCGAGCTCCCGTCGCGCGCGGTCGGCAATTTCCTTGCCGCGCTCGATCTTTTCGCCTTCCCCTCCCTCGCCGAGACCTTCGGACTGGCGGCCGTCGAGGCTGCGCAGGCGGGCGTGCCGGTCGTCGCGAACGACCTCGAGGTGTTACGCGAGGTGCTCGCCGTCGAGGGCGAGCCCTGCGCGGCTTTTGCCGATGCCTCGGATCCCGAGGCGTTCCTGCGGCAGGTCCGCCGCGTGCTCCGGGACCCCGCCCTTGCCGCGACGCTGGTCGCGCGCGGACGCCGCCTGAAGCTGCGCTACTCCCTCGACGCGATGACCGACGCCTACGAGCGTCTCATCCAGGAGGTCGCGGCGGAAACCCGGTCGTACAGGACTGCCTGATGGATCTCCTCGTCGCAGAAACAGCCGCCGCGAAACCCGCGGCGCCGCCCGCCCCGGCAGATCGCCCCCGCACCGTCGCCTTGCGGGTCGATCCTGCCCAGCTGCGCGGCTGGCATCTCGACCTCGTCCGGCGCCTCGAGAGCGAAAGGATAGGCCGGGTCGTGGCCGTTCAGGCCGGCATGGGCCGTCCTCTGCCAAGCTCCGTCGAGCTTCTCCTTGGCTTCGACCGGATGATGAACCGGCATAAGTCCGCCTCGGGCGACCGGATTCCGCTCAGTGCCTTCGGTCGGCCCGATGAGGCGTCGGAGAAGCCGGAGGTCGTCCTGGATTTGAGCGGAACCGCCGATGAAGACGGCGCGAAGATCCTGCGCGTCCTCTTCGACGGTGTCGCCGACGAAGCCGCGCTCATCGGCGCCCTCCTTGAAGGCCGCGCTCCTCTCGTGACGGTCGCAGACGAAAGCGGCCTCGTGCTGGCGAGCGGCCTGCCTTCGACCGAGAACGCGGAAGGGCTCTGCGGGGCGATCGAGATCGTGTACGCCCGGGTCGGCACGCTGATCGAAGCCGCACTGCGTCGTCCCCGCCCCCAGCGCGCGTCTGCCGTCACGCCGCGCCACCGCGGGAGCGCGGCGCAGGTCGCTGCCTACTTGAGAAAGACACTCGCGTTCGCGGCGGTGCGCCGGCTCTACCGGCTGTGCTGCCATGCCCCTCATTGGCGGGTCGGCTGGCGCTTCGCAGAGGGGCCGGGGCTGATCGAGCGGCAGACGCTCGAGGGGAGCGCCTGGAACGTCCTGCCCGACCCCGGCGACCACTTCTATGCCGATCCTTTCCCGTTCGTGTGGCGAGGCCGTCGGTTCGTCTTCGTCGAGGATCTCGACCACCGCACGCAGAAGGGCATCATCTCGGCCGTTGAGTTCGGTCCCCAAGGCCCAGTTGGACCGATGACCCCGGTCCTGGAGGAGCCCTGGCATCTCTCCTATCCCTTCCTCATCGAGGACGACGGCGCGATCTGGATGATCCCGGAAAGCTCCGCCAACCGCAGGGTCTCGCTCTATCGGGCCGACCCGTTCCCGCAGCGCTGGGTGAAGGAGGCGGATCTTCTGACCGGCATTGAGGCGAGCGATGCGACGATCGTCCGCCACGGCGGCCGCTACTGGATGTTCGCCGCAGTGCGCGACGGCGGGGGCGCCTATTCGGACGTGCTCTGCCTCTTCTCGGCGCCGCGGCTCGTCGGCCCCTGGACGCCTCATCCGCTGAACCCGGTGCTCGTGGACGCCCAGTCGGCGCGCCCGGCCGGCAACGTCGTCAGCCTGGGAGGGCGCCTCTGGCGGCCCGTGCAGGATTGCCGCGGCGGCTACGGCTCGGCGCTCGGCATTGCCGAGATTACCCGGCTCGACGAGGAGGGCTTCGAGCAGTCGCTACGGGCGATCCTTCGCCCAGGCGCGCAATGGCCGGGCCGGCGCTTCCACACACTGAACCGCGCCGGAAGCCTCGAATGCATCGACGGCTCCGGTCACTCGCCGAAGCTCAAGCTTGCCGCCCGGACGCTGCACGCCGTCCGGAGATAAAGGATCAACCGCTCCGCGTGAGCAGCAGGTAGGCGGCGTGCGGGTTCGTCACCGCGTAACGCAGCAGGAGCCGCCGCGGCTCGAGCAGGAGCCGGTAGAGCCATTCGAGCCCGGCCGACTGCATCCATGCGGGTGCCCGGCTGCGCTCGCCTGAGAGGAAATCGAACAGCCCGCCGGACGTCTTGATCACGCCCACCTGCGTCAAGCGCGCGAGGTTGCTCACGGCGAAGCGCTGCTCCAGCGGCGCTCCGAGCGCCACCCAAAGGATGTCCGGCCGCGACGCGTTGATGTCGGCAATCACGGTCTCCTCCTCCTCCGGCCGGAAGTAGCCGTGGCGCGAGCCGACCAGGCGAAGACGGGGGTAGAGCCGGCGCACATTAGACATGGCTTTTCTGAGCGCTTCCGGAGTTCCCCCGAGCATGTAGAAGGCCGCGTCCGCCTCGACCGCTACCTTGGCAGCGTCATGGAAGAGGTCCGTGGTGGCCACCCGCTCCGGCAGCGCCCTTCGGCAGCGCCATCGTGACGCAAAGACGAGCGGCATGCCGTCGGCGTGGATGAGGGGAGAGGCGAGGAACAGCTTCTTCATTTCCGGGTCGGCCGCGCACATCGAGAGCACCTGCCCGTTCGCCGAGGTGACGTAGAGCGGCGGCTTGCCCGAACCGCGGCGCGCCACGGCGTGCCCGACCATGATCCGGGCGGAAGCGGCGCGGTCGATCACTGCCACGGGCAACCCCCCGATTGTCACGGTCGGAATGGCCTCGATGGAAAGCGGCTTCGCCGCAGCAGCAAGCTCGGAGGCCATCCCTTTTCATCCCTTGGGCAGGAGCGGAACGCCGCATTTGTCGCGAATGGCCGCGTTTTCGGAAGCTCAATTGCCGAGGATGGTGAATCGCGAGGCTAGGCCTCGTCTTCGCGCTTTCCTCTTGAAACCCTGGCCGCTCGCCAAACGTTGCCTCACGCAACCCGTGCCGAGGAGGCGAGGTCATGCAACTCATTGAGGCGCTGATCGAGGCCGAAGCCCAGGTGGACTTCGGACGCAACCCGCGAGACCTGCAGCGGGCGCTGGAGCATCTCAAGGCAGTCAGGCCTGGCGACGATCTCGTGCGGGCGCTGCAGATGAAGCTGGTTCAGCTGCGGGTCGCCGAGGAACTCTCGCGCTTCTGAGTTGCGTTATCTGTCGGGATCGGAGCGGCCGCGGTCGAGCCCCTCAATGAGGCTTTGCCACTGCTCAGGCAGGGGCTCCTCGAGGGCGTCGGCGAAACTCCGCTGGAGGCCGTCGCTCAGCAGCGACATGTCGACCGGGCCGCGACCATGCGACTGTTCTGATGCCGACGAGAAGGCTGACGGATACTCGGCCTGCAGCATGCCGCCCTCTTGGCGCTCGTCGCGGTTGTCCCGCACGATGGTGTGCTTGAGTTGGTTCAACGAAGAGCGATCGGCTGCGGTTTCAGCGTGGCTTTAACTTTTGTTAACTTCGAGCCTGGCGTTCTCGCCCGTTCCGCGCGGCCTGCTGGAGGTATCGCGCAATCGGTCGCAGCTTCCCGCAAGCTCGCTAGCTCTCAAGGGCAGGCTTTTGCCTCAAGACCTTCAGCGAACCGAGCCGGTGGTAATCGGGTTGGCGGCCACCTCGGCTGCGAGCCGCGCGAGCGCGGCGCTGTCGAGGACCGGCTTTGTCGTGAGCCAAGTCGCGGCGACCCCGAGCATCGCAAAGCCGCCGGCAAGCGCCAGCAGAATCCTATGGCGACGTGAAAGGTCGGACAGGCGCATGGCCCGAACTCCACCCTGCGCAGTGCGGCACCGGAATCCTCGGAGGTCTTGGTTAAGAAAGCCCTGCCGCTGCGTCAGCGCGACCTGACCTCAGTCATGACCATTGTCGAGCGCATCCAGCATCGTCCGCCGCAAATCCTGCTGACTGAACGGCTTCTGCACCACCGGGCGGTTGCGATACGGGTCCTTGATCCCGGCACCGCCGTAGCCGGTCGAAAAAACGAAGGGCCGCTTGCGCTCTGCAAGGGCGTCAGCGACCGGATAGATCGACTCGCCGGCGAGGTTCACGTCGAGGATCGCAAGATCGAAGCTCTCGCTCTTCGCGAGGTCGAGCGCGACGCTGAGCCGCGCAGCCGGACCGACGATGGCGCAGCCGAAATCCAGCAGCATGTCCTCGAGCAGCATCGAGATGGCGGCCTCGTCCTCGACCACCAGCACCCTCAGACCGTTCAGTTGTTCGTTGTCCATCCCAGTTCCGGTCGCGACGGCACGGGGCGCGCCATCGTGCTTAGCGTCGGGGCTTCGCCCGCTGGCAGACGGCTCGCTTTGGCGGCTCGACTAAGGCAGCAGAGGTTTCGCGCGGCCCCCTTGTCCACCGCCTCTACGCCATCCCGAGGCTGAATCAAGCGGCGCTTGGCGCAAATGTGAACGCCTCGCGGGAAGGTTCGTTACTGTACATAGCGGGCGCGTGAGGGGATGCTGCGCCGGCCGAGCCGGAGAGCCGGAAGAAGGGCCTTGCCATGACCAAGATTACATTGCGCAACGCAGCGCGTCTTCTGTGCGCCCTCCTCGCCCTGTCCGTCGGAGAGCCGGCAGCGTTCGCCCAGACGCGCGACAAGCTGGTCGTAGCCTCGAAGATCGACACCGAGGGCGCGCTGCTCGGCCACATGATCCTGATCGCCCTCGAGCGGGCGGGCGTGCCGGTCGAGAACCGGCTCCAGCTCGGGCCGACCAAGATCGTGCGCACGGCGCTCGTCACCGGCGAGATCGACCTGTACCCCGAATACACCGGCAACGGGGCCTTCTTCTTTTCGCGGGAGAACGATCCCGCCTGGAGACAGGCCCAGTCGGCCTACGATCTCGTGCGGCGGCTCGATCTCGAGGCCAACAAGCTCGTCTGGCTCGACCGCGCACCCGCCAACAACACCTGGCTGATCGCGGTGCGGGGCGACCTCGCCAGACGCGAGCGGCTCGGCACGATGGACGATTTCGCCCAGGTCGTCCGGCGGGCCGGCGTGATTAAGCTCGCGGGCTCGGCCGAGTTCGTCGAGAGTCCGGCCGCCCTGCCCTCGTTCGAGAAGACCTACGGCTTCAATCTGCCCCGCGACCAGATCGTGGTCCTGCCGGGCGGCGACACCGCCGTGACCATGCGCGCGGCGGCCCAGCAGATCAGCGGGGTCAACTCCGCCATGGTCTACGGCACCGACGGCGCGATCGCGGCGCTCGACCTCGTCGTGATGGAGGATACCAAGGGCGCCCAGATCGTTTATGAGCCGGCGCCGGTGGTGCGGCAGGCGGCGCTCGACAAATTTCCAGCGGTCCGGCCGACGCTGGCCCGCATCTTTGCGACGCTGACGCTCAACCAGCTCCAGGCGCTCAACGCCCAAGTCGCGGTCGAAGGCCAACAGCCGCGGGAGGTCGCGGCGCGCTATCTCCAGCAAAAGGGACTGCTGCGCTGACGAGCCCGCGTTGAGCCACGCGCCGCTCGCGAGTGACGCCGGCCGCGCCGCCGACCGGCTTCCGGCCGTCTCGGCGCGCGCGGTCGGCATCGGCCTCAGAGCAACGCTCACCGCTGTCGCACTTGGCGGCCTCTATGCGGGCAATTGGGCCATGATCGCGCCGAACCGGCTCGTTCAGGGCGACGGCCTTGCGGCCCCTTCCCTGCTCGGCGCATGGGCTCATGCGGCGGCGCTCGGGCTCGTCGCACTGACCTCGAGCGGGTCGGGACGGGCTGCCGAGCTCATGGCGCCAATCCGTTTCGCCGGGCTCCTGGGCCTTCTGATCGGCATGGTTGTTCTGACGGGCCTGTTCGGATCGGAGCTCCTGGCCGGACGGCCCGCCCCGGCGCGCTACATGGTCGGGTCAGGCTTTTGGGTCTTCGTTGCCGCCCTCCTTTTGCTCCTTCTCGACGATGCCCGCCTGCTGCGGCCGGCGCGGCTGGCGCTGATCCTAGGCTTCGGCGTTCTGGCGGTGGCGATTGCCCGCCGCACCGGCTCCTTCGAGGCCCTCTCGATCATGGTCGAGTACCGCGCCCGCGCGGACGTCTTCCATACGGCGCTCGTGCGACATCTCAGCCTCTCCTGCGGCGCGCTCGGCGTTGCGCTGGTGCTATCCGTTCCGCTCGGCTGGCTCGCCTTCCGCGGCAGGCGCGCCCGCGCGGTCATCGACGCCGGGCTCTCTGGAATCCAGGTCGTGCCGGCGGTTGCGCTGTTCGGACTTCTCGTCTCGCTGCTCTCTCTCGCGCTCGGCGCCTGGCCTCGGCTGCGCGAACTCGGCCTCGCCGCGATCGGCCCGACCCCGGCGCTCATCGCCGTCGCGGCCTATCTCGCCCTGCCGCTCACGCGCGGACTCGCCGGCGGGCTTGCCGCCGCGGAGCCTGCCCTGATCGAAACCGCGCACGCCATGGGCATGCCCGAGCGCCGTATCGCCTGGGAGGTCCGCCTCCCGCTCGGCCTACCGGTCTTCGTTGCCGGGCTGCGCGTCGCGACCGTGCAGGCGATCGGGCTCGTGACGCTCGGCGGCCTCATCGGCGCCGGCGGGCTCGGCGCGCTCGTCTTCGAGGGCATGGCTCAGTTTGCGCCCGACCTCATCATCCTCGGCAGCGCGCCGGTCATCGCGTTCGCGATCCTCTCCGATCTCGGGCTGCGCGCGTTCGAGCTCCGTCTCGCGAGGCCGCTCTCGTGAGGACGATCCGGCCCGGCCTCGCGAGCGGGGCTCTCGCGCTCGCGCTCGCAGTGCTGGCCGAACCCACCGTGGCCCTGGCCGTGGCAGCCGCGCTTGGAGGCGCTGCGAAGGCGCCGGTTCCGGCCGACCGCCTCGTCGATCTGGCCTGCCGCCACGCCGCCCTCGCGTTCGCTTCGGTCGCCGTCGCGACCGCGCTCGGGGTCGGCCTCGGCGTGGCTGTCACGCGCTCCTCCGGCACAGCCCTTCGGCCGCTCGTCGACATGGTTGCGGCGGGGCTTCAGGCGGTGCCCCCGGTGGTCGTGGTCGCGCTCGCCTTCCCGGCGCTCGGCTTCGGCGCCGCGCCGACCCTGCTCGCTCTCGTGTTCTATTGCCTCATGCCCGTGTTGCGCGGCACCGTCGCGGCGATCGAAGCCGCGCCTGCCGACGTGAAGGAGGCGGCCCGAGCCATGGGCTTCACGCGCCTGCAGCTTGTCTTGCGTATAGAGACGCCGCTCGCCCTGCCGCTGATCGCCGAGGCTGTGCGGGTGGCGCTGGTGCTCGCGGTGGCAACCGCCGCGGTCGGCGCGATCGCCGGCGCAGCGACGCTCGGCACCCCGATCATTACGGGGCTGCAGAACCAGAACGAGCTCCATATCCTGCAGGGCGCCGCCGCGACCGCGGCCCTGGCCTTCCTCATGGAATCGGCCTGGCTCATTGCGACAGGGCTGATCGGCCGTGATCAGTCGAACGGCTGAGCTTTCAGGCCTTTGTTAACCACAGTTTCCAATGTCCAACCCGCTGTTCGGTTGAGTTCCGGCTGCCCTGCAGAATTTTTATGCGGCATTACTCCGGAACTCGGCGACTAGCCTTGCGGTTGATCGGGCAATTCTGCTTGTCGCTCGAACCAAGGCAAGAACATGCAAACGGCTGATACCGGGGCGCAGCCCTCCTTCGCCAAGGCCTCCCTTGGCTTCCTGACCTCGACCACCATCCTCTCGATCGCGATGGTCTTCTTCGGAAGCCTCTGATCATCGACGTGATTCGACGAAAGTCGATTGACGGCCGGCGCGAGCCGGCCGTCTTCTTGCGCCGGAACCCGCCCTGGGCTCGCGGGTTATCCCGGCAACTCGCTCACTGGTTCCCGCCTGCCGTATGGCGGTGCGCCCATCGCTGGAAGCACTCAAAATAAATTGCCGCCCTGACCATGGGCACGTAGGGCGGCGGCGGCTCCAGTGGGCAAGCCACTCCAACCGAGCTTCGGGAAGGCGCCGGCGCCGCCGAATGCCTTCTCTCCAGGCTCTCTAGGCGTTCAGAGCCGCCGCAGCGCCACCTGCTCGATGCGGTGGCTCGGCCCCTTGCGAAGGATGAGGCTCGCGCGCTGGCGGGTCGGGACGATGTTGTCGCGCAGATTGAGCAGGTTGATTCGCGTCCACAGCCCGTCGGCCGTCTCGATGGCCTCCTGCTCGGAGAGGTCCGCATATTTGCGAAAATAGGACAGGGGGTCGCGGAAGGCGGTCTGGCGCAGCTTGAGGAAGCGGCTGACGTACCACCGCTGCAGATCATGCTCGTCGGCGTCGAGATAGACCGAGAAGTCGAAATAGTCGGAGACGAAGGGAATCGCCGTCCCGTCCTTCGGCAGCCGCGCCGGCTGCAGGACGTTGAGACCCTCGACGATCAGGATGTCCGGCCGGTCGACGACCGTCTCCTCCCCGGGCACCACGTCATAGACAAGGTGCGAGTAGAGCGGCGCGGTGACGTTCCGTTTCCCGGCCTTGATATCGGCGAGGAAGCGCAGGAGGTGGCCGGTGTCGTAGCTCTCGGGAAAGCCCTTGCGCTCCATGAGCCCGAGGCGCAGGAGCTCGGCGTTGGGCAGCAGAAACCCGTCCGTGGTGACGAGGTCGACCTTCGGCGTGTTCGGCCAGCGTGCGAGCAGCGCCTTCAGCACGCGCGCCGTGGTGGATTTGCCGACTGCGACCGATCCCGCGACGCCGATGATATAGGGGACCTTCCCCTCGTTCTCGGCGAGCAGGAAGCGCTGCGTCGCACGGAACAGCCCTTGCGTGGCGGCGACGTAGAGCGAAAGCAGCCGCGACAAGGGCAGGTAGATCGCGACGACCTCCTCGAGGCCGATTGGATCGTTGAGCGACTGAAGCCGCATGATCTCGTCGGCGGTCAGCGTCATGGGCGTATCGGCGCGCAGCCTCGCCCATTCCTCGCGCGAGAAGACGCGGTAGGGCGACAGGTCGTGGTCGGGAACGTCGACGCCGGGCTCGGCCGCGCGTGCCGCCTGCTGGGCCGCGCTCATGAGCGGCGCGAGGCCTTCTCGACAAGACCGCTTTGAGCGGTGCGGCGCTGAAGCTCGTTCATGACCTCATCCAGTGCCACATGCGCGCCTTCGAGAACAACGAGCAAATGGTAGAGCACGTCCGCGGCCTCGGCGACGAGGCCGGCGCGGTCGCCCTGGACGGCCGCGATCGCCGCCTCGACAGCCTCCTCGCCGAGCTTCTTGGCCGCATGGGCCGGCCCCTTCGCGAGGAGCTTTGCCGTGTAGGACTGCTCGGCAGGCGTGGAGGCGCGGTCCGCGATGATGCGGGCGAGGTCGTCGAGGGTGAACGGAGCGGAGAGGCTCATGATCCGGGTCGTCCGCGGGCCTGCTGGCCCGGGGCTCTCGATGAGCGCGCACCCTTCGGCATCGCGGCTGTCCGGGTCAAGAGCGGCTCACGCATCGAGCCGCATGGGGAGGCCCGCCTGCGCCATATGCGCCTTCGCCTCCGCGATCGAGTGCTCCCCGAAATGAAAGATCGAGGCCGCCAGGACGGCGCTGGCGTGCCCCTCGCGCACCCCCTCGACGAGGTGGTCGAGGCCGCCGACACCCCCGGAGGCGATCACCGGGATCGGTACCGCGTCGGCGATCGAGCGCGTCAGCGCCACGTCGTAGCCGGCCTTGGTGCCGTCGCGGTCCATCGAGGTGACGAGAAGCTCGCCTGCGCCGAGCGATGCGACCTTGCCGGCGAAACCCACGGCGTCGATGCCGGTCGGATTGCGTCCGCCGTGGGTGAAAATCTCCCAGCGGTCGCGCTCGCCCGGTCTAGAAGCCTTCTTTGCGTCGATCGCGACCACGATGCATTGGTCGCCGAACTTCTCGGCCGCCTCGCGCACAAAATCCGGCCGGTTCACCGCCGCGGTGTTGATCGAGACCTTGTCGGCGCCGGCAAGCAGCAGCTTTCGGATGTCCTCGACCGTGCGTACCCCGCCCCCTACGGTGAGCGGCATGAAGCATGCCTCGGCGGTGCGCTGGACGACGTCAAGCAGCGTGCTGCGGTCCTCGTGGCTCGCCGTGATATCGAGGAAGCAGAGCTCGTCGGCCCCCGCGGCATCATAGGCCTTCGCCGCCTCCACGGGGTCGCCCGCGTCACGAAGGTCGACGAACTTCACGCCCTTGACGACGCGCCCGTCCTTCACGTCGAGGCAGGGGATGAGCCGGATCTTGAGCACGCCTTCCCCGCTTCAGCCTGCCACAGCTTCACGCGAGCGCCGGATCAACGCCAGCGCCTCGGCGGCATCGATCCGCCCATCGTAGAGCGCGCGCCCCGTGATCGCGCCGGCGAGGCGGGCGCAGTCCGGCTCAAGCAGGCGTTCGATGTCGCCGATGGAGGCGAGGCCGCCCGATGCGATGACCGGAATCGACACGGCTTGCGCCAGGGCGATCGTCATCGGGATGTTGAGGCCCTTGAGCACGCCGTCGCGGGCAATGTCCGTGTAGACGATCGCGGCCACGCCCGCGTCCTCGAAGCGCCGGCCGAGCTCCTCGGCCGTCATGCTGGAAATCTGTGCCCAGCCCTCGACGGCAACACGGCCGTCCTTGGCGTCGATCCCGACCGCGATCTTGCCCGGATGACGCCGGGCGGCCTCGCGCACGAAGTCCGGATCGCGCACCGCCGCCGTGCCGATGATGACGCGCGCCGCTCCCCTTGCGAGCCAGCCCTCGACGGTCTTCATGTCGCGGATGCCGCCGCCGAGCTGCGCCGGGATGCGCACGCGGCGCAGGATCGCCTCAACCGCGGCTGCGTTCATCGGCTTGCCCGCGAAGGCGCCGTCGAGATCGACGATGTGGAGCCATTCGAAGCCCTGAGCCTGGAAGGCGGCCGCCTGGGCGGCAGGATCGTCATTGAAAACCGTGGCCTGCTGCATGTCGCCTTGCACGAGGCGAACGCAGCGTCCGTCCTTCAGGTCGATCGCCGGAAACAGGATCATGGCCGCCACTTCAGGAAATTGGCGATCAGCGCGAGGCCGAGCTTCTGGCTTTTCTCCGGGTGGAACTGCGTGCCCGCCATGTTGTCCCGGGTCACGACCGTGGTCACCGGTCCGCCGTAGTCGGTCACCGCGGCGACGTCGTCCTGCTCCCGCGGGTCGAGTGCGTAGGAGTGCACGAAATAGGCGTGGAGCCCGTTCGGCCCGGTCTCGATGCCCTTGAGCAGCGGGTGCTCGCGCTGGGCATGAAGCGTGTTCCAGCCCATATGCGGGATCTTGAGTCCTGCGTCGTCGGGTCGGATCGGCGTTACGTCGCCTGGGATCCAGTCGAGCCCGGCCGTGGTCTCGTATTCGAGACCGCGGCTCGCCATGAGCTGCATGCCGACGCAGATGCCGAGGAACGGCCGGCCCTTCCCCCGCACGACCTCGGTCAGGGCGTCGACCATGCCGGGCACGGCATCGAGCCCGCGCCGGCAATCGGCGAAGGCGCCGACGCCGGGAAGCACGACACGCTTGGCTTTCGCCACGGCCTGCGGATCGGAGGTGACGGCAATGGCCTCGTCAACTCCGGCCTCGCGCGCCGCCCGCTCGAAGGCCTTGTGGGCCGAATGGAGGTTCCCGGAGCCGTAATCGATGATGGCGACGCTCACCGGACCCGCTCCGCCTCCGGGAACAGGCCGATCACCGGCTCGGGTCGGAGCCGGGCCGGAGCCGGAACCGGGAGCCGGGCCGGAGCCGGGCCGGCGGCCGGAGCGGTGCCGAGCCAGCGCGCGAAGCTTTTGGTCTCGGCCTCCTCGAGGTCGGCGGCCGAGACCACGTCGACGGGTGGCTGCCCGCGCCGCGAGAGGGTCCAGCGGCGGAGGCTGTTCGCCTCGAGGCCGATCAGGAAGGCCGACAGCAGCCAAGCCGCGAAGGCGGGCGCCGCGCCGACACGCAAGACTTGCAGCAGCACCACGAGGGCGGCCATTGCCGCGAGCACGATCAGGCCCGCCAGCCAGAGCCGGCGGACGAAGAACCACAGGAACGAGAAGAAGAACGCGCCCCAGGAGAAGCCGTCGCGCACGAGCACGGCGCGCTCGATCGCCTCGGCATCGCCGGCCGCCGCGTGGGCGGGAAGGTGCAGGGTGTAGGTCTTCATCGAACCAAACTCTCCTTAGAGGGCGCCCTTGGTCGAGGGCACGCGCCCCTCCTCCCGGGGATCGAGCGCGACGGCCTTGCGCAGCGCGCGAGCGAGGCCCTTGAAGCAGCTCTCCGCGATATGGTGGCTGTTGTCGCCGTAGAGCGCCTCGACGTGCAGCGTCACCCCGGCATTCATGGCGAAGGCCTGGAACCACTCGCGCACAAGCTCGGTGTCGAACGCGCCGATCTTCTCGGCCGGAAATGCGGCGCGGAAGACCAGGAAGGGCCGCCCGGAGATGTCGAGCGCGACGCGCGACAGCGTCTCGTCCATCGGCAGGTGGATGTCGGCGTAGCGGGCGATGCCCTTCTTGTCGCCGAGCGCCTTCAGGAACGCCTGGCCGATCGCGATTCCGGTGTCCTCGGTCGTGTGGTGCTGGTCGACATGGAGGTCGCCGGCGACCGTGACCTCGATGTCGAAGAGGGCATGGCGCGCAAAAAGCTCCAGCATGTGGTCGAGGAAGCCGACGCCGGTCGCGATCGCGGCCTTGCCGGTGCCGTCGAGCGCAAGGCTCACGGACACGTCGGTCTCGGCGGTGCGGCGGCTGACGCGCGCGGTACGCATGGGCGACCCTGGCTGTGGTGGCGCGGCTTCTAGCAAGGCGGGCCGGCAAAGGCCACCGCGGCCGGCCCTACCAATTCTGCAGCCTGCGCCTTAAGTGACGGTTCCCGCCGCCCGCTCTCCCATGAACGACGCCTCTCACCTGATGCACGCAACCACGATCCTCATGGTCCGCAAGGGCGGACGCGTGGTGATCGGCGGCGACGGGCAGGTATCGCTCGGGCAGACCATCGTGAAGGGCAACGCCAAGAAGGTGCGCCGCCTCGCCAAAGGAAGCGTCATCGGGGGCTTCGCCGGCGCGACTGCCGACGCCTTCACCCTGTTCGAGCGGCTGGAGGGCAAGCTCGAGCAGTATCCGGGCCAGCTCACCCGAGCCTGCGTCGAGCTGACCAAGGACTGGCGGACCGACCGGTATCTGCGCCGGCTCGAGGCCATGATGCTCGTCGCGGACAAGGAGGTGGGGCTCCTGCTCTCGGGAGGCGGCGACGTGATCGAGCCCGAGGGCGGCATCGCCGCCATCGGCTCCGGCGGCAATTACGCGCTCGCCGCCGCGCGGGCGCTTGCCGAGGGCGATCTCGATGCGGAGGCGGTCGTGCGCCGCTCCCTCGCCATCGCGGCCGAGATCTGCGTGTACACCAACGCGAATGTGGTGATCGAAACGCTCGATGCGGCCTAGCGCAGTTCAGCCCTACAGCTTTCGCCCAGTTGTCGCCCAGGACCTGCCCCTGCTCGGCGCCTGGCTCGAGCGGCCGCACGTCGCCGAATGGTGGGACGACACCGACGACAAGCTCGCCGAGATCCGCGAAGCGATGACCGATCCCTCGACGCGGCCCTTCATGGCCGCGCTGGACGGCCGCCCGATCGGCTACATCCAATGCTACGATCCGCATCTCGAGGCGGACCATCCCTATCGCGATCAGCCGAAGGGCACGCTCGGCATCGACCAGTTCATCGGCGAGCCCGAGCTCGTCGGGATCGGCCACGGCTCGCGCCTGATCGCGGCCTTTGTCGACGGCCTGTTCCGGCAGGGCGCGGCGCGCATCCTCACCGATCCCGATCCCAGGAACGCCCGCGCCATCCGCGCCTACGAGAAGGCGGGCTTCCGCGCCTTCGACAGCCGCACCACGATCTATGGCGATGCGCTGATGATGGCGCGGGACGCACCGGATTCTCCGGCTGGAAACGACGCTCCAAAGCGCTTAGCTTGAGGCCAAGTGATCAAGAGGTCGGCAGGATGACGGCTCCCGTGACGATCGACTTCGATGAGCAGACGCTCACCGCGCTCGACGGCTTCGCGGCGCGGATGGAGCAATCGCGCGATGCGCTCATCAAGCTCGCTCTGGAAGAATGGTTGGCTGCGCAGGCTTGGGAGACGGCGGAGATCGAGGCGGCGATGGCTGAAGCCGATCGTGGCGAGTTCGTGCCTGATGAAGAGATCGCAAGAATCGTCGGCAAGTACGGCGGCGAACGGTGAGGGTCATCTGGACGCCAAGGGCAGCAGCACGACTCTCAGCCATCAATGACCACATCGCCGAAGACAGCCCTCAGGCGGCGGCGCGCGTCGCCGCGGAAATCGTCCGTCGTGCAAGCGACCTCGCGGATTTTCCGTTCCAGGGGCGTCCCGGGCGGTTGCCGAACACCCGCGAGCTCGTGGTCGCCGGGACACCCTACATCGTAATCTACCGCGTCGGTCGCGAGCGAATCGATATCCTCCGAGTGGTTCACGGCGCGCAGCGCTGGCCGCCTCGCTTTTGAAACCCAGGAATGACCACCTTCTCCCCCCGCGAGATCGTCTCCGAGCTCGACCGCTACATCGTCGGTCAGAACGACGCCAAGCGCGCGGTCGCGATCGCGTTGCGCAACCGCTGGCGCCGCCAAAAGCTCGAAGGCCCGATGAAGGAGGAGGTCCTGCCCAAGAACATCCTGATGATCGGGCCGACCGGCTGCGGCAAGACCGAGATCTCGCGCCGTCTCGCACGGCTTGCCGGCGCGCCCTTTCTCAAGATCGAGGCGACCAAGTTCACCGAGGTCGGCTATGTCGGGCGCGACGTCGAGCAGATCGTGCGCGACCTCGTCGAGGTCGGCATCGGCCTGGTGAAAGAGGAGAAGCGCCGGCAGGTCGAGGCGAAGGCGCATCTCGCGGCGGAGGAGCGCGTGCTCGACGCGCTCGTCGGCGCGAACGCGAGCGCCACCACCCGCGAGGCGTTCCGCCGGAAGCTGCGCGGGAACGAGCTCGACGACAAGGAGATCGAGATCGAGCTCCAGCCCGGCGGCGGCGGAGGCCTGCCGATGTTCGAGATCCCCGGCATGCCGGGCGCCTCGGTCGGCGCGATCAACCTCGGCGACATGCTCGGCAAGGCGTTCGGCGGCGGGCGGCCGAAGAGCCGGCGCACCACCGTGCGCGAGGCCTACGAGCCGCTTGTCGGCGAAGAATCCGACAAGCTCCTCGACCAGGACGCGCTGGTGCAGGAGGCGATCCGGCAGGTCGAGAACAACGGCATCGTTTTCTTGGACGAGATCGACAAGATCTGCGCCCGCTCGGAGGGCGGCCGCATCGGCGGCGACGTGTCGCGCGAAGGCGTGCAGCGCGACCTCCTGCCGCTGATCGAAGGCACGACCGTCGCGACGAAGCACGGGCCGGTGAAGACCGACCATATCCTGTTCATCGCCTCCGGCGCCTTCCACGTCTCGAAGCCGTCGGACCTCCTGCCGGAGCTGCAGGGCCGGCTGCCGATCCGGGTCGAGCTCAGCCCTCTGACCATCGACGATTTCCGGCGCATCCTGACCGAGACCGAGGCGAGCCTGATCAAGCAGACGGTCGCGCTCATGCAGACCGAGGGCGTGACGGTCGCCTTCACGGACGACGCCATCGACGCGCTCGCCAAGGTCGCGTTCGACGTCAACAATTCGGTCGAGAACATCGGCGCCCGCCGCCTGCAGACGGTGCTCGAGCGCGTCCTGGACGACATCTCATTCACGGCTCCCGACCGCTCCGGCGAGACGGTCACGATCGACGCGTCCTATGTCACGGGGCAGGTCGCCGCGCTCGCCCAGAACGCGGATCTTTCCCGCTTCATCCTGTAGCGGACAGGTGCGCGAAAGCACCGCGGCGTTAACCTTTTCGGACCATGCTCGGCTCAATCGAAAGGATTGGGCCATGACCCTCATCGTCCTCGACCCCCGCAGCGGCCACCAGGTCACCGTCACGGTCCCCGACCGCCCTCGCCAGCAGCAGCCAGTCCCGGCGGCGGTGATCCGCCACCCGAAGAGCCCGAGCTGACCCGTCCGCCGAGCGTGGCTCGGCTGGTCGGACGAGCTGTTTCGACCGCGCAGTACCCATAGGCTCTTTTCACATCCGCTCGAGTGCGCCGGCCGGACCGCGCACCCGCGACAAAGGCCGCAGTCCCCGCCATAAGCCCCGAGCATGTCGCTCTTGCGCTCCTCGCTCCTCGTCGGGACGGCGGGCCTCCTGTCGCGCCCGTTGGGCTTTCTCCGCGACGTGCTGATCGCGGCAGCGCTCGGCGCCGGACCGGCCGCCGACGCTTTCGTCATCGCCTCGCGCCTCCCTGACCTCGTCCGCAAGGTGCTGAACGAAGGCGGGCTCAACGCCGGCTTCGTGCCTCCCTACACCCGGGTCCAGGCCGAGCGTGGCCCCGAAGCAGCCGCGCGGTTCGCCGGCGAGGCGCTGTCGGGGCTCGCGCTGCTGCTCCTCGCCATCCTCGCGATCGCGGAGCTCGCGGCGGGAGCCGTGGTCCTGACGCTTGCCTCCGGCTATGCCGAGAAACCCGAGACGCTGAAGCTCGCCTCCGACTGCCTGCGGCTGCTCTTGCCGTTCGTGCTCGGGGCCGGCCTTGCGGCGCTCCTGGGCGCACTCCTCAACGCCGAGAGGCGCTTCGCGATGGCGGCGCTCGCGCCCTTGTCGGTCAATCTCGTCGCGCTCGGCGCCATGCTCGTGCTCTGGCGCCGGCCCGAGCTGCCGCGCGAAAGCGTGGCCCTATGGCTGTCGGCAGCGATCGCGGCGAGCGGCTTCGTCCAGCTCGCCGTCCTCGCCGCCGCCCTCGCCTTCCGGCCGGCGCCGCTCGCGCTTGTGAGGCCGCGCCTCTCGCCCGAGATCAAGCGCCTCATCGCGATCGGCCTCCCTGCCTTCGCGATCAGCGCGAGCGGGCCGCTGATCTTCCTCGCCGCGCTCCAGATCGCCTCCTTCACGCCCGCCGCCGTGTCCTGGCTCTACTATGCCGAGCGGGTCGCCTCCTTGCCGGTGAGCTTCGTCGGGGCGGCGGTGAGCGCGGTCGTCCTTCCGACGATGGCGGCGCAGCTCTCCGCCGGCGATCATACGGCCTTCGTCGGCGCGCAGAACCGCGCGCTCGAAGCGGCAGCGCTCCTCTCCTTCCCGGCGGCCGCCGCCCTCGCCATCCTGGCGGAGCCGATCGCCCGGGTGCTGTTCGAGCGCGGCGCCTTCACCGGTGACGACACCCGCGGCACGGCGGCGGCGCTCGCCGGCCTTGCCGCCGGGATGCCGTTCGCCATGGCCGCCAGGATCTTCTCCCAGGCCTTTTTCGCGCAGGACCGCATCCGCACGGCGCTCCTCGCGGCGGCCGCCGGAATCGTGGTTGCGATCCTCGCTGCCCTTGCCCTGCGCGGGCCGCTCGGCGTGCTCGGCATCGGGCTTGGCGCGAGCGCCGGGCTTGCGGCGCAGGCGGTGGCGCTCGGCATCGTGCTCCGCGCCACCGGGGGATGGCGTCCAGACGCACGCCTTTGGCGCCGCATCGCCGGCGCAGCGGCAGCGACGGCGATCATGAGCGCCGCTCTTTCCGCGCTGGGGCGGCTCGGCGATCGGCCCGACGGCTCCGCGGCCGGGGCCGCGAGCCTCGCCCTTTTCTGCCTCGCGGGATTCGCTCTTTACGCTGCAGCAGCCTGGCTCCTGCGCGCCGTCACCGCCGAGGATCTCGCCGCGCTCAGGGCCCGCTCGTGAGCCGCGCTTGCGTCCGTGCGGCCCCGCTTCCATAAGGCCGCGGTTTCGCGGAGCAGGATATGGCAGCGTCAGACCGGCAAGCTTTCCCGGAGCGGGTCTTCTCGGGAGTCCAACCCACGGGAAACCTGCATCTCGGCAATTACCTCGGGGCGATCAAGCGCTTCGTGCAGCTGCAGGAGCGGTTCGACTGCATCTACTGCGTGGTCGACATGCACGCGATCACCACCTGGCAGGATCCGAAGGAGCTCGCCGGCCAGATCCGCGAGGTCACGGCCGCCTTCATCGCCGCCGGCATCGAGCCTGAGAAGCACATCGTCTTCAACCAGAGCCAGGTTGCCGAGCATGCCGAGCTCGCCTGGGTGTTCAACTGCATCGCCCGGCTCGGCTGGCTCAACCGCATGACCCAGTTCAAGGAGAAGGCCGGCAAGGACCGCGAGAACGCCTCGGTCGGGCTCTACGCCTATCCGACCCTGATGGCGGCCGACATCCTGGCCTACAAGGCGACGCATGTGCCGGTCGGCGAGGACCAGAAGCAGCATCTCGAGCTCACCCGGGACATCGCGCAGAAGTTCAACAACGACTACGCCGACTCGATCCGCGCGCATGGCCACGGCGACGCCTTCTTCCCGCTGACCGAGCCGCTGATCGGCGGCCCGGCGGCGCGCGTCATGTCGCTTCGCGACGGGACGAAGAAAATGTCGAAGTCGGATCCGTCGGACTATTCGCGCATCAACCTCACCGACGATGCCGACGCCGTCGCACAGAAGATCCGCAAGGCGAAGACCGATCCGGAGCCGCTGCCCTCAGAGGAGAAGGGGCTCGAGAGCCGCCCCGAGGCCGACAACCTCGTTGGCATCTACGCGGCGCTCGCGGACGTTCCGAAGGCCGACGTGCTCCGGGACCATGGCGGCGCGCAGTTCTCGGCCTTCAAGGGCGCGCTGGTCGATCTTTCGGTCGCCAAGATGGGTCCGATCGGTTCCGAGATGAAGCGCCTGACCGCAGACCCCGGCCATATCGACAGGATCCTCGCCGAAGGCGCCGACCGGGCTCGCGGCATGGCCCGCGAGACGATGGCCGCCGTGAAGGACATCGTCGGCTTCGTGCGGCCGCGCTGAGGGGATGCCGCACGCAGACGTATGCAGGCGGCGCCCCCTTGAAGTCGCCGCGCCCGATCACGCCAACTCCATCTCCAGGTGCTTGTCTCTTCGCGCTGAGCCGGTAGCGAGCTGCCGGGGCTGCGGTCTGCACTGGTTAGCTCCGCGTTTCACCATGGGCTGTGAACAGTGATCACGCGCGTTCTCAGATCGAACCGCCATTTTGCCGGTGGCGGCGGAAAGGCTTCGGCAATGGCGCGTGCGCTGCGGGCCGAGATCACGGGCGATGAGAGAACGATGCTCCCGCCGCCGTAATAGAGTGCCGGCCAGGCAGGGCAGTGGACCAAGCCGTAAGCCGAGCAGCACGCTTGGCAGGATCGGCGGTACTCGCCGCCGACTGCCGCCGACCCGGCAAGCACGGTGAAAGCAACAGCCACCAGCAGGAGACGGATACGCATGACGATCTCCCATCAGACGCAGATGCAACCGCCGCGGAGCCACTTGGGTGCCGCCGGAAATCAATCCGGATGCTGCTATGGTTGACGTTTGAGCAAACGAACGCGAGCATTTGATACGGACCTTGCGGTCTGGACATGAACCTGGGCTCGAGGTTCAGACGGGCGGCAGTTCGCGGCCGGAGCCCTCCCGGGCCGCAAGCGGGGAGGAGAACTGCGCTATCCCGTCGCCCGCGCCGCCGTCCGGCGGCGCCATTGCGGCGTCTCGACCACCTCCGGATTGACGAGATGCGCCGGCGTCTCGCCGTTCATGACGGCGAGCACCGCGCGCACGTCGGCGGCGCCGTTGCCGGCGAAGCACTCGTCGGTGAAGCACAGCGCGTGCGGCGTGACGATGACGTTGTCGAGCCGGAACAGCGGCTCGTCGGCCGGCGCCGGCTCGACCTCGAACACGTCGAGGCCGGCTCCGGCGAGACGACCCGCGGCGAGGGCCTCGTAGAGCGCGCGCTGGTCGACGATCGGCCCGCGGGCCGTGTTGATGAGATAGGCGGTCGGCTTCATGAGCCCGAGCAGGCGCTCGCCGACGAGCCCGCGCGTCTTGTCGCTCAAGGGCACGTTGACCGAGAGGAAATCCGCCTCCCGGAACAGCGTCTCGATATCGACGAGGTCGGCGCCGAGCCCCTGCGCCTTCGCAGCATCGATGAAGGGATCATGCGCGATGAAGCGCATGTCGAGGGGCGCCGCAAGCCGAAGAACCTCGGCGCCGATGTTGCCGACGCCGAGAAGCCCCAAGGTGCGGCCGGTCAGCCCCATGCCCATGTAGCGGCTGCGGATCGCCCAGCCGGGCGGCCCCATCCGGGTCAGCCGATCCTTGGCGAAAAGCCGGCTGGCGAGCGCCAGCATGAAGGTGAGCACCGTGACCGCGACCGGCCGGCGCACGCCGTCCGGCGTGATCGCAAGCGCGATCCCGGCAGCGGTGCAGGCCGGCACGTCGACAGTGTCGTAGCCGACTCCGAACCGCGCCACGATGGCGAGCCGGCCATCCGCCGGGATGCTGCGACGATCGAAGCGGTGGGTGAGGAGGATCAGGGCGTCGAAGCCTGCGAGATCGGCCGCGCGCATGACGCCGTCGGCGGCCTCGACATAGGCGATCTCGGCGCCGGCCCGGTGCAGCGGCGCAAGGTCGAACATCGGAACGGCCGGCGTGCCGTCCGCATTGAGGAAGTCGCTGCTGAGCGCCACCCGGAAGCGCGTCATCGTGAGGCCCTCGCCGGCTTCGGCTTCCGCGCGCCCGTGCCGGCGCCGGCGCGGATCGCCTCGATGCCGCCGCGCACCGCCTCCTGCAGCGCCCACACGTCGCCCGACCAGCACACGAAATCGAAGCCGCGGTCGGCGTGATCGATCCCGCTCGCCGCATTCGGCACGAGGCGCCCGAGCGCCTTGCCGTGCTTGCGGCAGGCGGCGACGACGATTTCGACCGCCTTCGTGAACTCGGGATGGGTGAACTGCCCGGGGATTCCGAGCGACGAGCTCAAGTCGAAATGGCCGATCCACAGGCAGTCGACGCCCTCGACCGAGGCGATCGCGTCGGCGTGCTCGACGCCCGAGGCGGTCTCGATCTGGGCAAACAGGCAGGTGCGCTCGTTCGCCCCGGAGAGCCGGTCGTGCACGGCGCCCGCGTTGCGGTAGTTCTCATGCGCGATGCCGAGTGCCACGCCGCGGCGCCCGGCCGGCGTGTATTTGAGGTGAGCGACGAGCTCGCGCGCCTCGGCGTCGGTGTCGACCATCGGCACCATGATCGCCTCCGCGCCGACGTCCGCGGCGCGGGCGATGTGATCATAGGCCTTCGAAGGCACCCGCACGATCGCCGGCAGCCGGGCCGCCTCGCAATAGCGGACCGCGCTCTTCACCGTCTCGAAGGCGAAGCCCGAATGCTCCATGTCGAGGAGGACGAAGTCGCAGCCCGCTCCTTTGAGGATGTGGCCGATGCCCGGCGTCGCGAACTCCACCACGAAATGCCCGAGCTTAAGGCTGCGGCTCCGGCACTGCGCTTTGAGCGAACTCGTCATCCTTGCTGCCCTCCGGGCCGCTCCCGAGCGCGGCGGGCGCCATTCTCCATGACCCTGAGGAACCGTCCAGCCCGGCAGCCCCCTGCCCCCGTTCGCAGAGGAAGATGCTGGCCGTCCTCGCTTGTGCGGCCCATCGCGCCTCGCTAAGCTTCGATCACAAGAAGCCGAACACGGCTCTCGCTTTCCATCCAGGGAGGAACTCTATGGCACGCATCACTCGTCGTAAGCTTCTCAAGGTCACCGGCGCCGGCGCAGTCGCGGCGAAGACCGGCGGACTTGCCGCCATCCTGGCGACCGGCCGCGCGCCCGCCTACGCCCAAGCCACCACGGTCCACTGGCTGCGCTGGAACGACTTCGTGCCGGCCTGCGATCAGTTGCTGCGCCAGAAGATCCTGCCCGAGGCCGAGAAGCAGCTCGGCATCAAGGTCAATTACGAGACCGTCAACGGCAACGACCTGCAGCCGCGCATCACCTCGGCCATCCAGTCGGGCGCCGGCCCCGACCTCATCATGCTCTTCAACAACCACCCGCATCTCTACAAGGCGAGCCTCGTCGACCTCTCCGACGTCGCCGAGGAGATCGGCAAGGCGCAGGGCGGCCAGTACCCGATCTCGAAGGGCAACTGCTCGTCCGAAGGCAAGTGGATGGCGATGCCGATGGCGATCATCGCGGCAATGAACGCCTACCGCAAATCCTCCTTTGCCGAGGTCGGCTACAACGAGTTCCCGAAGACCTGGGACCAGTTCCGCGATGCCGGCAAGAAGCTGAAGGCGAAAGGCATGCCCATCGGCCAGGCGCTCGGCCAATCCTTTGGCGATCCGCCGACCTTCGCCTATCCGCTGATCTGGTCCTACGGCGGCGCGGAGGTCGACGAGAAGGGCGCCGTCGTCATCAACTCGAAGGAAACCGTCGAGGCGGTGAAGTTCATGGTCGCCGCCTGGAAGGACTCGTTCGACGAGGGCGGGCTCGCCTGGGACGACGCCAACAACAACCGCGCCTTCCTCTCCGGCACGGTCTGCTCGACCTTGAACGGCGCCTCGATCTACATCGAGAGCACGCGCAAGCCCGACCAGTACAAGACCGCCGACGGCAAGCCGCTCAAGGACGACATCCTGCACGCGCCGCTGCCCGCCGGACCGAAGGGGCAGTTCGGCTTCCACACCTTCACCTCGCACGTGATGCCGAGCTATTCGCGGAACCAGAAGGCCGCCAAGGACCTGCTCCGCTACATCCACTCGCAGCCGGTCTACGAGCAGTGGTTCACGACCGGCCAAGGCTTCTACACCCCGGGCACCACGACCTGGGAAAAGCACGAGATGTGGGGCAAGAACCCGGTGATGCAGCCCTTCGCGGTCGCGGGCCAGCAGGGCCAGACGCCCGGTTACAAGGGCGAGCCGAACGCCAAGGCGGCGGAGGTGCTGTCGAAGTACCTGATCGTCAACATGCTCGCCTCGGCGATCAAGGGCCAGAGCGCCGAAGACGCCGTCAAGGCCTGCGAGACGGAGCTGAAGAAGATCTACGTCTGACCCCGGGCCGGGTCGAGGACGATGGGGTCGGCCGGGGAGCACACCCCCGGCTGACGGGGCACGCGGTCGAGGAAGGGGCTTATGGCGGTCACGACGGCTGGCTCTGTCGGCATGGCTGCGCCGCGCGCGCGCTGGCGGCCGCTCGAGGACCAGCGCTGGCTTGCCCTGGCGCTGCTGCTGCCGACGCTGCTGCTCCTCGGCTTCTTCATCGCCTACCCCTTCATCCGCGGCGTCATGCTGTCGGTGTGGAGCGCGCGCGTCGGCCTGCCGGGCGAGTTCGTCGGCGTCGCGAATTTCTCGCGGCTGGCGAGCGACCCGATCTTCCACCAGGTAGTCTGGAACACCGTTTGGTACACGGCGGTCACGACCGTGTTCAAGCTCGGGCTCGGGCTCTGGCTCGCCATGCTGCTGAACCGGCATTTCAAGGGCAAGGCGCTGACCCGGGCGTTCATCCTTCTGCCCTTCATCATCCCGACCGTGCTTTCCACCTTCGCCTGGAAGTGGATGTTCGACCCGACCTTCAGCGTGCTCAACTGGGCTCTGTACAATCTTGGCGCCATCAGGCGCCCGATCAACTGGCTCGGCGACGGCGAGCTCGCCATGTGGTCGATCGGCGATCGACGGCGCCAAACCCTGGCAGCGCTTCTGGCACATCACCTGGCCGCTGCTGTTGCCGGTGACCATGGTCGTGGTGCTGTTCTCGGTGATCCAAACCTTCGCCGATTTCCAGATCGTCTACGTCATGACCGGCGGCGGGCCGGCGAACGCCACCCACCTCTTCGCCACCTACGCCTACCAGCTCGGCGTCGGCACCGGGCTCCTGAGCCAGGGCGCCGCCGTGTCGCTCGCCATGTTCCCGATCCTGTTCCTCGTCGTCATCATCCAGCTCCTCTACATCCGCCGGGTGGAGACCCGCTGAGCCATGATCGAGGGAGCCGCCTGGCGCCGCTGGATCTTCTTCCGGATCCCGCTTCTGCTCTTCATCCTCGTGCTGCTGTTCCCGTTCTACTGGATGGTGATCACCACCTTCCGGCCCGACGGCGAGCTCTACCGGCCCTGGAACGCGCGCAACTACAACCCGTTCTGGACCTGGTACCCGACGCTCGAGCACATCCGGTACCTGTTCGCCGAGACCCAGTTCGCGACCTGGCTCTGGAACACCATGCTCATCGCGCTCGCCTCGACGGCGATCTCGCTCGTCTGCGGCGTGCTCGCCGGCTACGCGCTGGCGCGCTTGAACTTCCCCTACGCCGGGAGCCTCGGCACGGGCATTTTCATCACCTACCTCGTGCCGCAGACGCTGCTGTTCATCCCGCTGTCGGAGATCATCCGCGCCTACAAGCTCGGCGACACGCCGTGGTCGCTGATCCTGACCTATCCGACCTTCCTCATCCCCTTCTGCACCTGGCTCATGATGGGCTACTTCAAGGCCATTCCGAAGGAGCTCGAGGAATGCGCGCGCATCGACGGCGCGGCGCGCTGGCAGGCGATGCTCTACATCGTGATTCCGGTGGCGGTGCCGGGCATCCTCTCGGCTGGCATCTTCGCCTTCACCCTGTCGTGGAACGAGTTCATCTACGCCCTCGTCTTCCTGTCCTCGCCGGCGCAGAAGACCGTGCCGGTCGGCGTCGTCTCCGAGCTCATCCGCGGCGACGTGTTCTTCTGGGGGCCGCTGATGGCGGGGGCGCTCTTGGGCTCGATCCCGGTCGCGATCGCCTATTCCTTCTTTGTCGAGCACTACGTCGCCGGGCTCACCGGCTCGGTCAAAGGTTGAGCGGGCGGAGCGCGCATGGCACAGGTCGTCCTGACAGGCATCAACAAGTTCTACGACGGCAACGTGCATGCCGTGAAGGACGTGAACCTCGACATCCGCGACCGCGAGTTCATGGTCTTCGTCGGCCCGTCCGGCTGCGGCAAGACCACGACTCTGAGGATGATCGCCGGCCTCGAGGAGATATCCTCCGGCGACATCCACATTGGTCCCCAGCGTGTCAACGACCTCGCGCCGATGGACCGGGACATCGCCATGGTGTTCCAGAACTACGCGCTCTATCCGCACATGAGCGTCTTCGACAACATGGCCTTCGGCCTGAAGATGCGGAAGTTCGCGAAGGAGGAGATCAGGAAGCGCGTGCAGGATGCTTCCGAGATCCTCGGCATCCAGCAGCTCCTGGGAAGAAAGCCGCGCCAGCTCTCCGGCGGCCAGCGCCAGCGCGTCGCGCTCGGCCGCGCCATCGTTCGTCACCCGCAGGTCTTCCTGTTCGACGAGCCGCTCTCGAACCTCGACGCGAAGCTGCGCGTGCAGATGCGGGTCGAGCTGAAAAAGCTGCATCAGCGGCTCGGGACGACCGCGATCTACGTCACCCACGACCAGGTCGAGGCGATGACGCTCGGCGACCGGGTGGTGGTCATGAAGGACGGGGTCGTGCAGCAGGTCGGCGAGCCGCTCGAGCTCTATAATGCGCCCGCGACAAAGTTCGTGGCCGGCTTTCTCGGCTCGCCTGCCATGAATTTCGCCACCGTTACGGTGACCGAGCGCGACGGAGCGCTGCGGACGGTCAGCGAAGGGCTCGACATCAAGGTCCCGTCCGAAGCGGTCGAGCGGCTGCGGCCCCACCTGGGACGCGAGGTCACGCTCGGCATTCGCCCCGAAGACCTCGATATCGCGTCCGGCGCCGACCCGCAGGATTTCACCTTCGACGCGCTTGTCGAGGTGGTCGAGAAGCTCGGCTCCGAGATCCTGCTCGACCTCAAGGTGGGACGCGGCGCCATGGTGGCCTCCGTCGATCCCATCGTGCGCGTCACGTTCGGCGACAAGCTGCGCATGACGCTCGACCCGGCGCGGCTGCACTTCTTCGACGTCCAGACCGAAGCCGCGATCTGAACCACGCGCCTTCCGTGAAGATCGAGGCGGTCGACTTCTTCTATCTCGCCATGCCCGTGGTCACGGACGAGGCGGACGGCAGCCAGGATGCGCTCCTCGTCCGCGTCGCCGGCGGCGGCGGGCACGTAGGCTGGGGCGAATGCGAAGCCTCGCCGCTTGTCTCCATCGCCGCCTTCGTCTGCCCGATGTCGCACGGCGTCTGCCGCCCCGTCGCCGATGCGGTGCTCGGGCAGAGGCTCGACGGACCGGGAGATATCGCCCGCATTGCGGCTGCGGTCGAGTACGACAGCATGGACCTGCTGCAGGCCGTCCACACCTTCTCGGGCGTCGAGATCGCGCTTTGGGATCTCCTCGGGCGGGTGCGCGGAGAGCCCATCTGGCGCATGCTCGCGTATGACGCGTCGCACCAGAAGCTGCCTTACGCCTCTGTGCTGTTCGGCGAAACGCCGCAGGAGACGCTTGAGCGCGCGAAGGTCTCGCGGGCGAACCGCTTTCGTGCCGGCAAGTTCGGCTGGGGCCCAATCGGGCGCGCGGACCCCGCGACGGATCGCGACCACTTCATGGCCGCGCGCGAGGGGCTCGGGCCCGACGGCATCCTGCTCGTCGATGTGGGGCAGATCTTCATCGAGGACGTCGAGGCCGCGGCGACCCGCCTTCCGGCGCTGGAGGAAGCCGGCGCGCTCTGGCTCGAGGAGCCCTTCCAGGCGAGCGCGCTCGAGGCCTACGGCGCGTTGGCGCGGCGAAGCCAGAAGGTCAAGCTCGCCGGCGGCGAAGGCGCGCACAACATCCACATGGCGCGCCACCTCATCGATTTCGGCGGGGTGGGGTTCATCCAAATCGACACCGGCCGGATCGGCGGCATCGGCCCGGCAAAGCGCGTTGCCGACTACGCCGCCGCGAAGGGCGCCGCCTTCGTGAACCACACCTTCACCTCTCATCTCGCGCTCAGCGCCTCGCTCCAGCCCTATGCGGGGCTGAAGGAGCACCGCATCTGCGAATACCCCTTCGCACCTAAGCCACTCGCGCTCGAGTTCACGAGGAATCATCTCGAGCGGGATGCCGATGGCGAGATCGCCGCGCCGAACGCGCCGGGCCACGGCATCGAGATCGAGCCGGCGGGCGTCCGCAAATATCTCGTCGACGCCGAGATCAGGGTCGCGGGTCGAACCCTCTACCGAACGCCGGCGATCGATTGACCTCGAGCGCGTGCCGCGTCACATGCGGAGGATAGCCTAAGGAGCGCCGTCTTGATCCACGTCCTTGCGATCATCACCACCAAGCCCGGCCTGCGCGACAAGGTGCTGGAGGCGTTCCGCGCCAACATGCCCGCGGTCCATGCCGAGGAGGGCTGCATCGAATATGGGCCGGCGGTCGACGCCGAAGGCATGGGCGGCTTCCAGACGAAGCTCGGGCCCGACACCTTCGTGGTCGTCGAGAAGTGGGACAGCATCGACGCGCTGAAAGCCCACGCCGCCGCCCCGCACATGGCGTCCTACGGCGCCAAGGTGAAGGACATGCTGGCTGCCCGCGTCATCCACGTGCTCTCGCCGGCCTGAGAGCGGCGCTCAGGCGATATTCGGCCGTCCGAAAGCCGCCTCCATCTCGCGGCGCGTGCGCACGGCGAGGTCGCTCTCGTCGATCTCGACGTCGCTCCATCTCAGGCGCTGGCCTTCCTCGATGTCGCGCTTGAGCTTGACGTTGTGCGCGATGCCGAGCGGCAGATAGCCTTGGTCGAGCGAGGCGGCGGCCGGGGTCTGCTTGCCCCACACGCAGAAGCCGCCCTCGCCGTCGAGCATCTCGCCGGCCTTGAGCTTGCGCTTCGCGGTCGCGACGACGTCGGAGTTGAAGCAGATCGCGGCGCCGGTCGGCTCCTTGCGCAGCGCGGCCGAGGCGACCGAGAGCCCCAATTCGAGGCCGATCATGTGGATCGGCCGGTAGAGGGCGGCGTAGCGCCCGCTCTTGTCCGGCAGCATCGAGTACTCGCGGAAGCAGCGCCGCGTGTACTCGTTGTCCTCGGCTGCCTCGAACACGACGTAGGTGCCCATGACGAGGTTGTGCGGCACGTCCGAGCCGTCGCGATAGACCGACGAGGTGACCTCGGTCACCCCGGCCTTCTCGAGCGTGCCGCCCTCAGCCTTGGGCTTGCACACCTCGGCGAGCTCGAAGCGCGTCGCCGGCGGGAAGGAGAGGCCCTCGCTCTGCGCCTGCAGCCCGGTCGCGTTGCAGATCGCCGTCATCTCGATGCCCGACTTGGTGCCGTCGACGAAGGAGTTGAACATCTTCGGGTTGATCGAGGCCCGGTCCTCGTCGCGGAACTTCATGTAGCGGTCGAGGATGCTCCAGACCGTGTCCGGCGTCGATTGGTGGTAGGTCGGGTGGTAGCGCGTGCCCTTGCCGGCCGCGACGATGGTGAAGCCGCAGGCGCGCGCCCAATCGACATGCTCGCAGACGAGCGCCGGCTGGTCGCCCCAGGCGAGCGAATAGACGACGCCGGCCTCCTTGGCGCGTCGCGCCAGGAGCGGCCCGGCGAGCGCATCGGCCTCGACATTGACCATGACGATGTGCTTGCCGTTGTCGATGGCCTTCGTCGCAAGCCGGATGCCGGTCTTCGGGTCGCCGGTCGCCTCGACGATCACCTCGATTCCGGGATAGGCGATCATCGCCTCGGTGTCGTCGGTGACATGGGTCTTGCCCGATCTCGCCGCGTCGTCGAGCGAGGCCGCGCCGAACTGCTCTTCCGGCCACGACGCCATCTTGAGCTGCGAGCGCGCGCGCGGCACGTTGAGGTCGGCGACCGCGACCACCTGCATGCCTTCAGTCGTGCGCGCCTGCGCCAGGAACATGGTCCCGAACTTCCCGGCGCCGACCACGCCGACGGTGACCGGGCGGCCCTGTGCCTTACGCTCGAGCAGCATCTTGTGGAGGTTCACGCGCGTTCTCCCATGTCGCGGATTTGTGCGCCCGGATCGAAACCACAAGGGTGCGGGCGGGACAAGGTCGCCGCCTTGCATGGCCGTCCCGAGCTTGCGGCTCATACGCCTGACAAGACGCCGGAAGCGTGTTATACAAAATGTACAACGGACCGGAGGTGCGGCATGAAGCTGGAGATCAAGAAGATCGGCAACTCGACCGGCCTGATCCTGCCGAAGGAGCTGCTGGCGCGCCTGCGGCTCGAGCAGGGCGACTCGCTCTATGTGACCGAGCTGCCGGACCGCACCCTGAAGGTCGCGCCCTACGATCCGAAGCACGACGAGGTCATGAAGATCGCCCGCGAGGTCATGAAGGAGTACCAGGACACCTTCAAGGCTCTGGCGGAATGACCGAGCCCCACGAGCCGCGCTGGCTCGATCTCGATGCCGTCGTGGACATCCATGCCGAACAGCTTGCGCTGTTCGGTGGCCCATACGGGATCCGCGACCAGGGACTGCTCGAGTCGGCGATCATGCGGCCGCAGAACCGCTGGCATTATGGCGAAACCGATCTTGCGAGCCTCGCGGCTTCGTACGCCTTCGGCATCGCCCGCAACCACCCCTTCCTCGACGGCAACAAGCGCGGGGCGTTCGCGGCGATGATGGTCTTCCTGCGATTGAACGGCGTGGCGTTCGCGCCGGCTCCAGCCGAGGCGACGGCGGTCATGTTCGCCCTGGGCGCCGGCGAGATCGAGGAGGACGGGCTTGCCCGCTGGATCCGCGACCGATGGCCGAAGGCATGAGCGCGTGAAAAAGCTCTCCGCGCATCCCATCTAGGCGCCAACCGGCCCTCGCCCCACTCATGTCCCCCACCGATCGCGAAGCCAACCGCTTCTCTGCCCGCGCCGCGCGCTATGCGCGGGTGGGCGCGAATGTCGGCGGGGTCGCGGCGCGCATCGCCGGCGCGCGGCTGTTCGGGGTCGAGGGGCAGGGCGCGTCGAACGCCGCGGCGCTGGCGCAGGCGCTCGGCGGCCTCAAGGGCCCGATCATGAAGGTGGCGCAGCTTCTTGCCACCATCCCCGACGTGATCCCGCCGGAATACGCGGCCGAGCTGCAGAAGCTGCAATCGGAGGCGCCGCCGATGGGCGCGGCGTTCGTCAGGCGTCGGATGCAGGCCGAGCTCGGGCCGGATTGGCAGAAGAGGTTCGGCTCGTTCGACTTGAAGCCCGCGGCGGCGGCGTCGCTCGGCCAAGTCCATCGCGCCGGTGCGAAGGACGGCTCTGCGCTTGCCTGCAAGCTGCAATATCCGGACATGCAGTCGGCCGTCGAGGCGGACCTTCAGCAGCTCCAGTTCGTGTTCGCCATCCACCGGCGCATGGACCCTGCGATCGACACGCGCGAGATCGCAAAGGAGATCGGCGCACGCGTGCGCGAGGAGCTTGACTACGAGCGCGAGGCGAAGCACGCCGTTCTCTATCGCCGCGTGCTGGCGGACGTGCCGGAGGTGCGCGTGCCCACGGTCTGGCCGAAGCTCTCGACGAAGCGCCTCCTGACATTGGGCTGGCTCGAGGGCGAGAAGATCCTCAATTTCGTCGCGGCGCCGCAGCCGGTCCGCAACCGGCTCTCGACCGCGATGTTCCGGGCCTGGTGGCACCCCTTCAGCCACGCCGCCGTGATTCACGGCGATCCGCATCTCGGCAACTATACGGTCTTCTCCGAGGGCGGCGAGGCGCAGGGAATCAACCTTCTCGATTACGGCTGCGTCCGCATCTTCCCGCCGGCCTTCGTCGGCGGCGTGGTCGACCTCTATCGCGGGCTGCTGCACGAGGATCGCCAGCGCATGGTGCATGCCTACGAGGTTTGGGGATTCAAGAAGCTCACCAACGAGCTGATCGACATCCTCAACATCTGGGCGCGCTTCATCTACGGCCCGCTCCTGACCGACCGGGTGCGCAGCATTGCGGAAGGCGTGAGCCCGGCGGAGTACGGCCGCAAACAGGCCTACCAGGTGCACATGGCCCTGAAGGAGAAGGGCCCGGTGACGGTGCCGCGCGAGTTTGTGTTCATGGACCGCGCGGCAATCGGGCTCGGCGGCGTGTTTCTCCACCTCAAGGCCGAGCTCAACTTCCACCGGCTCTTCGAGGCCGAGATCGAGCGCTTCTCCCTCGTCGAGCTCGGCAAACGGCAGTCCGCCGCGCTCAAGGCGGCGAAGCTCGCGCCCGAGTCCGCGGGCTGACCGCATTGTGCCGCGGCGCTCGCCGCGCCATATGCCCGCCCGTGTCCGCCCCGCTCGTGTTCGACCGCGCCCTCGTCCGCCGCCGCTTGCGGCGGGCGCTCGGCGCCGGCTATGCCGATTTCCTTCTCGGGCGCGCCGTCGAGGATCTCGACGAGCGGCTTGCGAGCGTGTTGCGGGCTTTCCCGCTCGCGCTCGATCTCGGCACCCCGACCGATGCGGCGACGGCCGCGCTCGAAGCAAGCGGGCGCGCCGAGTCGATCGTGCGGCTCGCGGGTATGGGCGAGCTCGGGCGCCCGGGTCGGCTCGTCGTGGGAGACGAAGAGATCCTGCCGTTCGCACCCGAGAGCTTCGACCTCGCGATCTCGCTGCTCGCGCTGCACGGCGTGAACGACCTTCCCGGCGCGTTGATCCAGCTCCGCCGCGCGCTCAAGCCCGACGGGCTCTTCCTCGGCTGTCTCCTCGGGGGCGGAACCCTGATCGAGCTTCGGCAATCCTTCGCGCAGGCGGAGGCGGAGCTCGAAGGCGGGATCAGCCCGCGCGTCGCGCCCTTCGCCGATGTGCGGGACCTCGGCGCTCTCCTCCAGCGCGCCGGCTTCGCGCTGCCGGTCGCCGATGTCGAGCCGGTGGCGGTGCGCTACGCTGACGCCTTCGGCCTCATGCGCGACCTGCGCGCCATGGGCCTGAGCAACGCGCTGTTGGAGCGCCGTAGGGCGCCGCTCCGCCGTGCCACCCTCATGCGCATGGCGCAGATCTATGCCCAGCGCTTCGCCGATGCGGACGGGCGCGTCCGCGCCACATTTGAGGTGGTGTGGCTCTCGGGCTGGGCGCCGCACGAGAGCCAGCAGAAGCCGCTGCGCCCCGGCTCGGCGAAGACGCGCCTCGCCGACGCGCTCGGCACTGTGGAGCACAGCCTCGGCGAGAAGGCGGGTCATCCGTCTTGATCGGATCCACCTGGAGCCAGCGGCGACGATGCACGGCCGGATCGCCTCTCGAGTCGCTCGGATGAACGTCGGGCGGCCTCGAACGACACCACGAGCCGGCCGCCAAGCGCGCGCGCGGCTTCCTCGAGCTGATCGAGCTTGGTTTACGCCTTCCCTGCTGTGGATACCGCGACCCTCGCACCTCAAGAGGTAAAGTGTACGCCATGCGCAAATCCAGCGGGTTCATTGATGTTATCTAGGTTTTTCTTCTTGACAACGTTTCTGTTTTGTGCTTGTACTCCCACATCCCGCCCGGCAGAGGGGCACCTCCGGAGGTGTCTGGTCGTGGGGCGGCATCTCAGGGGCAAGACTCGCGCTCAAAA
>JAQSWQ010000044.1 GCA_029266525.1 Microvirga sp. | reverse complement strand
CCATGCCCGCCGCAACATCTTCGGCTACCGCATGATGGTTTGGGCGATCGTGGCGATCGGCGCGCTCAGCTTCGTCGTGTGGGCGCACCACATGTATGTCAGCGGCATGCACCCGTGGTTTGGATTCTTCTTTGCGACCACGACGCTGATCATCGCCGTGCCGACCGCGATCAAGGTCTACAACTGGGTGCTGACGCTTTGGCGCGGCGACATCCACCTGACCGTGCCGATGCTGTTCGCGCTCGCCTTCATCGTCACCTTCTTGAACGGCGGCCTGACCGGGCTCTTCCTCGGCAACGTCGTGGTCGACGTGCCGCTCTCGGACACCATGTTCGTGGTGGCGCATTTCCACATGGTGATGGGTGTCGCGCCGATCCTCGTGATCTTCGGCGCCATCTACCATTGGTTCCCGAAGATCACGGGCCGCATGTACAACGAGGCGCTCGGCCAGATCCATTTCTGGGTGACCTTCGTCGGGGCCTACCTGATCTTCTTCCCGATGCACTACATCGGGCTGCTCGGGGCGCCGCGGCGCTACCACGACCTTGCGGGCACGAGCTTCATTCCCGAATCGGCGCAGACGCTGAACGCCTTCATCAGCGTCGTCGCGCTGATCGTCGGCGCGGCGCAGATCCTGTTCCTCGTGAACATATTCTGGAGCGCGCGGCGCGGCCGCGACGCCGGCGGCAACCCTTGGCGCGCGACCACGCTCGAATGGCAGACGCCCGAGACGCCGCCCGGCCACGGCAATTTCGGCAAGGAGCTCCCGCTCGTCTACCGCTGGCCCTACGACTACAATGTGCCCGGGGCCAAGGAGGACTTCATCCCTCAGAATCAACCGGGCCCGACCTCAGCCCATTAGGAACCGGTCGTGGGCGTCACCATCGTCTTCTTCTCGGCGCTGTCGGTGTTCGCGGTGTGGTGGCTGTCGACCCACCGGCTGACGGCGAAGCCTTGGCTCGAGGTCGGAGCAGCCGGCGAGCACCCCGGCACCGGGGTCTCCGACACGCCGGTCGCCAAGGTCGGGCTCGGCGTGTTCCTCGCGGTGGTCGGAGCGCTCTTCGCGCTCCTGATCAGCGCCTATGTGATGCGGATGTCGCTCGCCGACTGGCGGCCGGTGCCCAAGCCGGCGCTGCTGTGGATCAACACCGGCGTGCTGATGCTCGCGAGCGCCGCCTTTCAATGGGCTCGCAGCGCCGCCGATCGCGAGGACGCGGAGGCTCTCAAGACGGCGCTGCTTGCGGCCGGGGCCGCGACGCTCGCCTTCATGGCCGGGCAGGTCTGGGCCTGGCGCCAGCTCACCGGCACCGGCTATCTCTTGGCCGGCAACCCGGCCAACACCTTCTTCTACCTGATCACCGCCGCGCACGGGCTGCACCTCATCGGCGGGCTCGTGGCGCTCGGGCGCAACATCCTGCGCGCCTGGCGCGGCGAGGATCCGGCGCGGCTGCGGCTCGGGGTCGAGCTCTGCGGCATGTACTGGGACTTCCTGCTCTTGATGTGGCTGATCCTGTTCGGCCTCCTGATGCTGACCTGAGAGGGCACGCCCGATGGCGGAATCTGCGCTGACGAACACCGGAGCGGTCGCGACCACGCCGGCCGGCTGGAGACAGGTGACCTCCGACTGGTCCTCGGATCAGCGCGCCTTCAAGAAGGTGTCGTGGGGGAAGGCCATGATGTGGATCTTCCTCCTCTCGGACACCTTCATCTTCAGCTGCTTCCTCCTGTCGTACATGACGGTGCGCATGTCGACGACGGTGCCGTGGCCGAACCCGAGCGAGGTCTTCGGCCTGCACCTGTTCGGGCAGAACATCCCGCTCATCCTGATCGCCATCATGACCTTCGTGCTCATCACCTCGAGCGGCACCATGGCGATGGCGGTCAATTACGGCTACCGGCGCCAGCGCAAGACCACGGCGATCCTGATGCTGGTGACGGCGTTCTTCGGCGCGACCTTCGTCGGCATGCAGGCCTTCGAATGGACCAAGCTGATCATGGAAGGCGTGCGGCCCTGGGGGAACCCGTGGGGGGCGCCGCAGTTCGGCTCGACCTTCTTCATGATCACCGGCTTCCACGGCACGCACGTGTCGATCGGCGTGATCTTCCTCATCATCATCGCCCACCGGGTCTGGCGCGGCGACTACGACGTCGAGCGCCGCGGCTTCTTCACGAGCCGGAAAGGCAACTACGAGATCGTCGAGATCATGGGCCTGTACTGGCACTTCGTCGATCTAGTGTGGGTCTTCATCTTTGCATTCTTCTATCTCTGGTGAGGTGACGAGAATGGCTCACGCAAGCGCCCACGCCGCCGAGACGCCCGCCGGCGCGCCGGTCGTCCACGACGAGCACCAGCAGCACCCGATCAAGCTCTACCTCGTGGTCTGGGGCTGGCTGTTCGTGCTCAGCACCTTCTCCTACCTCGTCGACTATTTTCACCTGCAGGGGCTGTTGCGCTGGTCGCTGATCATCATCTTCATGATGCTGAAGGCGGGCCTCATCGTCGCGATCTTCATGCACATGGCCTGGGAGCGCCTCGCGCTCATCTACGCCATCCTCATCCCGCCGGTGGTCGTCCTCGTCTTCGTCGCGATCATGGTGTTCGAGTCGAACTACACCCTGCTCTCGCGCCTCGTGTTCTTCGTGATGGGCCATTAGGCGAGAACCGGTCACGCCGATCGGGATTTCGCGAGATCAATGCGCCCGGCGCCGGGCAAGGCAGCCGGCCATCCGCCGCCGTGACTTCCGGGTTCGCCGCCGCTAAGGGGTGGGCATACCGGAAGGAGCGAGCGGTTTGACTTCACTGGACGCTGATCGGGAGGTCGCGGCGATCGCGCGGATCGACGTCGTGCCCACGATTCTCGAGGTCGTGTGCCGCACGACCGGCATGGGCTTTGCCGCGGTGGCGCGGGTCAGCGAGGACCGCTGGATCGCCTGCGAGGTGCGCGACGAGATCCAGTTCGGGCTCCAGCCCGGCGGCGAGCTCAAGGTCGAGACCACGATCTGCCACGAGATCCGGGAGAGCGGCCGGGCGGTGGTCATCGACGACGTCGCGGCGGACGAGGCCTTCTGCGGCCACCCGACCCCGGCGATGTACGGGTTCCGGAGCTACATCTCGATGCCGATCCGCCGCCCCAACGGCGCCTTCTTCGGCACGCTCTGCGCGATCGATCCGCGTCCCGCCAAGCTGAACACGCCGGAGACGATCGGCATGTTCCGGCTCTTCGCCGACCTCATCGGCTTCCATCTCGACGCGCAGGACCGGCTTGCGACGAGCGAGACCGCGCTCGTCAACGAGCGCCAGGCGGCCGAGCTGCGCGAGGAGTTCATCGCCGTGCTCGGCCACGATCTGCGCAATCCGCTCGCCTCGATCGACGCCGGCGCCCGGCTTCTGCGCAAGACGCCGCTGAACGAGCGCGCGACCAAGACCCTGGAGCTGATCGAGAGCAGCGTGCGGCGCATGGCCGGCCTCATCGACGATGTGCTCGATTTCGCGCGAGGGCGCCTCGGCGGCGGCATCGCGCTCAACCGCTCGAGCGGCCCGCTCGGCCCCGTCCTCGAGCAGGTCGTCGCCGAGCTGCGCGCCGCCTCGCCGGATCGCGCGATCGAGGCCGAGATCGCCGTGTCCGGCCCGGTCGCTTGCGACCGCGCGCGCATCGGCCAACTTCTGTCGAACCTCCTCGCCAATGCCCTGTCGCACGGCGCCCCGGATCGCCCCGTCAGGGTGCGCGCCTCGATCGAGGGCGGCCGTTTCGAGCTGTTCGTCGCGAATGCCGGCGATCCGATCCCTGCCGCGACGCAGGAGCGCCTGTTCCAGCCGTTCGTGCGGGCCTCCGCCCGTCCGACCCACCAGGGGCTCGGGCTCGGCCTCTACATCGCCTCGGAAATCGCCCGCGCGCATGGCGGGACGCTGGAGGTCTCCTCGACGCCCGAGGAGACGCGCTTCACCTTCCGGATGGCGGCTGCGGCCGGCGAGCACGCGCCCGCGCCGCCGGCCCGATCGACCGCTCGCGCGAGCGCCGGATCCTAGCGGGGCTCCTCGGGCCCGTGGCGGGGCCGAGGAGGGCGCTAGGGCGCTAGGGGTTCACGACCGGATGCGCCCGCTCCGGCGCCGGCGGTTCCACGGTCACGCGATAGAGATGCCAGGTCGCATGGCCGAGGATCGGCATCACGACCGCAAGCCCGACGAGCAGCGGCAGCGAGCCCGCCATCAGGAGCCCCGCGACCATCAGCGCCCATACCCCCATGGTCTTGGGATTGACCATGACGGCCTTGAGCGAGGTCTGGATCGCGCAGGCGACGCCGCAGTCGCGATCGAGCAGGAGGGGGAAGGAGATCACGCTGATCGAGAACACCACGGCCGCGAACACAAAGCCGATCAGATGCCCGAGGATGATCAGCGTCCAGCCGCGGGAGGTGGTGAGCACCTCCTTGAGGAAGCCGAGGTAGGAGCGCGGCGGCATCGGCCCGTAGAGCCATTCGTAGAGCGCCTGGGCGGTCGCGAGCCAGACCACGAAGATGCCCATGAGCACGAAGCCCATCGCCAGGATCGACGGCAGCGACGGCGAGCGCAGCACGTCGAAGAGATGCTCCCAGGAGGTGTCGAGGCCCAATTCGCGCCGGCGGCTGAGCTCGTAGAGCCCGACCGCGGCAAGCGGCCCGAGCAGGGCGAAGCCCGAGACCAGCGGGAACAGCAGCGGCAGCCCGTTCTTCGAGAAGGTCAGGGCGGCGAGGCACACGCCGAGCAATGGATAGATCAACCCGATGAAGGCGAGATGGGTCGGCATCTCCTTGAAATCGTCCAGGCCCTTGCGGAGCGCTTCGGTGAGCTCCGGCGCCCCGATGTTGCGCACGACCGGCTGGACCGGGCTCTCGTCCCGACCGGCAATCACATGGAAATTCGCCACGACGTTCCCTCCTGAGCCAAGAGCTCGAAGCGGCCGCGGGCCGTGGGCTGACGCCGTCTTGATGCGGCTGGCCACGAAACGCGACCGGCACTCGCGGGAATTATACGATGGGCGTCGAAAGTTGTCGCCCCCTGCCGGAACCGTACGGCACAGCTCCTTCAGGGCAGCGTGCAGGCGGTCTTCGACCGATCTGCTTGAGGCCGCTGCGCCGAAGGCGCCGGGAGGCGCGGGCCATACAAGAAGCGCGCCCTTGCAGCATAGGTGAATGCAACGATGGGCGGCTTATGCATTAACGCGCGCCGTCGTGGAGCGCCCCCCATGCCACGCTTCTATTTTGACCTGACGCTCGACGGCAAACCCGAACCGGACACCGAAGGCGTGGAACTAGACGACGCGAATGCGGCCCGCGCAGAGGCGGTTCGCGCCGCGACCGACATAGCGAAGGACTACGCCGGGAAACATCCGAACCACGATCTCATGATCCGGGTGCGCAGCGAGGAGCGGCAACGGGTCGCGACCGCGCGGCTGTCCCTGCGGGTCGAGTAGCGCGCGGGCACGATCGACGGCAGAGTTGCTCACCGAACATCTCGCCCTCGGCTCTTCACCCGAAAAAGGTCGTGGCACCCAATACAGGCGCGCGTCGTGGCTCGAAACTGCCCGGTTATGGCGGCCTCGTGCCCTGACCGCGCCGCGGCAGCAAGCTTCTCGGCTTCCCCCTCCAGGGCGCGCGCGGCGGCCACGAACTCCGGCCACCGCTCCCACACCGCGGGCGTCGCCTCGGAATGCCCGTCCCGGCTTCCCGGCGGGAACAGCGACGGCACCCGTGCCGCCGCCTCCCGTATCCGCATCCCGTGCGATGTCTGCGAAGCCGCGCTTGGACTTGAGCCGATCATTGATGCGCTTCACCGTGCGCCCGATCTGCTCCATTTCGTCCATGCGCTGCTTGACCACTCCGGTTGCGCCCTCGTGGCCGACGGCGGTGCTGCCGGAGATCAGCAGCACCGCCCCGAAGGCGCATAGAAGGCGCTTCACCTCGAAGCCGGGACGCCCAATCCCGGTGCCCAGGACTGCCCGCGCAACTCGGCTCGGGTTCCGGGCTCTTCCGGGATCGTCCGATACGAGTTCGCCCCGATGATGTGGGTCGGTTGTCCGCCAGCAGGCGGTCTGATGCCGCGCTGCGCGAGCCACACCTGCATCTCGGCGATCTCGCGCTGTTGCTCGACGATGACGCCCTCGGCCATTTGCCGCGTCCAGGGGTCCTTGGCATGTCGCAGGGCGACCCGTGCCATGTCGATAGCGCCTTGGTGATGCGGGATCATCTGGACGCGGAAATCCACGTCGGGGTCGCCGGTATAGGGCAGGGCCATGTCGCGCATCATCTTGTGGTGCGCGACCTGATACTCGCGAACCGCTGGCGAGGCGGTCACGCCGTGCGCGGCGTGGTGGGCACCCGTCGCGGCGGAACCGCGCTTCTTCGCGGGTGCCTTCTTCTTCGCGGGCTGCTTCTTGGCGCCGTGCCCATGATGCCCCTCATGGCCTTGATGGCCGCTGTGCTGAGCGCGGGCCTCCGATAGCGGGGCGAGGCTCAGCGCGATCGCGAGCGCGACAATGGTTATGACGTGAGACTTGACCTTGGGATGCATAGCTCCCTCCTGTGAATAGCGAAGCGTTCTGTGCCTCCGCTGCATGAGCGTCGGCGGCGAAGCCGTGAGATCACGGCCTGCCTTCAGACGACGGCCTTCGGTATTCCAGGATCAGGAGCATCGGCCCGGCCCGAGCCGGGTTGTGCGGCGTCCAGGTAGCGAACGGCGCAGAAGAACTCGACGGCGGTCGCGTCGGGAGCGCGAGGCGGAAGCTGGGAAGGAACGAAGCAGCACGCGGTTTGGCACGCGTCTGGTTTGTGCGCCGGATGCTCGCTTGCGGGAGCGCCATGATCGTGCCCCGCCTCTCCGGCATGAACGCCAGAGGAGTGGTGGTCCATCCCGCTGTGGTGCTCGGGTGTCCCTCCCGCCACGATCCCCACGGCTCGCGCCGGGCTTACGGCGACGCCGATCAGCGCGAGCGCAAGAACGAGGTGGGCCAGGGCGCGAAGCAGGCGCATGGTCGGGAAGCTAATGACGCCGCCCGCCCCTCGCAATCCTCTCGGCGCGCAAACCATGTTGATGGGGCCGGGCTTTCACTGCCGCGGCGTCATCCCCGGCATGTCGGGCATCGAAGGCTGCGTCGGCGTCGACGGCGTGGGTGTTGATGGTTGAGCCGGGCGTTGCCCGCCGCCCATCATACCGCCCATGCCGCCTTGCATCATCGCCATGTTGCGGCAGCACGGGCAGCCGCCGGCCGCGCGCTGGCCTTGTGACGGGGTGCTCGGCTCGGCCATCGGATCGGTCGCGGCGCGCTGGCCCATGCCGCACATCATGCCGCCGCCGGCCGTGGTCGCGCTCGCGCCTGTGGTGCTTGGGGAGCCGCCGCACATCTGGGCCGCCGCGGGCGCGGCCCAAGCGAGGGCGAGAACGGTCGCGGTAAGAGCAAGGGTGCTGCGCATGGCCCATTCCTCCGTTACGGCGCGAAGCTAAACGCTCGAACGTCCATCGGGGATCACAAGACCGTGCGGCAAACTGGGACATTCGGCGCCGCGCATTTGGACATCGCGGGCCCAGGACAGCACCCGGGATCGCACAGCACAGCTTCCGTTCAGGGCAGCGTGTAGGCGGTCTTCACCGAGGTGTAGAACTCGCGCGCATAGGCGCCCTGCTCGCGCGGGCCGTAAGAGGAGCCTTTGCGGCCGCCGAAGGGCACGTGGTAGTCGACGCCGGCGGTCGGCAGGTTGACCATCACCATGCCGGCCGAGGAGCGGCGCTTGAAATCCGAGGCGTGCTTCAGCGAGCTCGTGCAGATGCCCGACGACAGCCCGAACTCGGTGTCGTTCGCGATCGCGACCGCCTCCTCGTAGTCCTTCACCCGGATCACCGTCGCGACCGGCCCGAAGATTTCCTCGCGGTTGATGCGCATGTCGTTCGTGGTGTCGACGAACAGCGCCGGCGCCATGTAGTAGCCCGGCGTCTCGCGGTTGAGGCGCTCGCCGCCGGTCATGAGGCGCGCGCCCTCGTGGCGGCCGATGTCGACATAGGAGAGGTCCTGGTCGAGCTGGTCCTGGCTCACCACCGGGCCGATGTCGGTGCCGGGCTTCAAGGCGTCGTCGACCTTCAGCTGCGCGAGCTTCTGGCCGACCGCATCGACGAACTTGTCGTGGATGCCCGACTGCACGATGAGGCGGCTCGAGGCGGTGCAGCGCTGGCCGGTCGAGAAAAAGGCGCCGTTCACGCACGCCCCCACGGCGATGTCGAGGTTCGCGTCGTCGAGCACGACCATCGGGTTCTTGCCGCCCATCTCGAGCTGGACCTTGGCGCCGCGAGCGACGAGATCCGCTGCGACCTTGCGGCCGGTGTCGACCGAGCCGGTGAAGCTCACGCCGCGCACCTTCGGCGAGCGCACGATGGCGTTGCCGACCTGCGATCCTGAGCCCATCACGAGGTTGAACACGCCCGCGGGAATCCCCGAGCGCGCGATGATGTCGGCAAGCGCCCAGCCGCAGCCCGGCACGAGGTCGGCCGGCTTGAACACGACGCAGTTGCCGTAGGCGAGCGCCGGCGCGATCTTCCAGGCTGGGATGGCGATCGGGAAGTTCCACGGCGTGATGATGCCGATCACGCCCTCGGGCTCGCGGGTGATCTCGACCTCGACGCCGGCCCGCACCGACGGGATCTTCTCGCCGCCGATCCTCAGCGCCTCGCCGGCGAAGAACTTGAAGATGCGGCCGGCCCGCACCGCCTCGCCGATCCCTTCGGGCAGCGTCTTGCCCTCCTCGCGCGAGAGGAGCCGGCCGAGCTCGTCCTTGCGGGCGAGGACCTCGGTCGCGACGCGGTCGAGCACGTCCGAGCGCTCCTCGGGGGTCGCCCGCGACCAGGATTTGAAGGCCTCATGGGCAGCCTCGATCGCGGTCTCGGCCTGGCGCGCATCGGCGCGGGCATATTCCCCGACCACATCGTCGAGGTTCGAGGGGTTGATGTCGCGGTTCACGGCGACGCCCTCGGTCCATTCGCCGGCGATGAGGTTCTGATGGAGCATGGGTCACCCGCGGTCTGGGATGCGAAATGAGCGACAAGTCTTTTCCACAAGGCTGAACAGGGAGTCCAGCTTCGACTGCGGCGCCGGCCGGATCAGAACGCGTAGATGGCGTCGGCCGTCGCGGCGGGACGGACATGGGCCTTGAGCGCGTCGCGGCTTACCACGTCGACGGGTCCGTCAAAAAGGCCGGCGATGTATTCCTTCAGGTCGGCGTAATCGAAGACCGTCATGCGCGCGTCGGGCTCGATCTCGACCATGATGTCGATGTCGCTGTCGCCGCGGCCGTCGCCGCGAGCGATCGAGCCGAACAGCGCCGCCCACCGTACGCCGCGCGCGCGCAGATCGCCTTCACAGCGGCGCAAGACGGAAAGAGCCTCCTGTGCCCTCATGACTTGGAGCCTAGCATATTTCGCGGCTTAGCAAGCGCCGCCGCGAAAACGGGTAGTGGGGTCTTCTGAAATTTTCAGCGCGGTCTTGAGGCCCAGCGGTAAGCGAGCCGACTTGTATGAACCGTGAGAAGCAGGGCTAACATCAGCGCGATATAGAACACGATTGTCGGTGCGGCCAAAAGCACGAAAAAGAGGACGGTCGCCCATACCCAGCTAAGGGCCGCAAAAGTGGCTATCCCGGCCAATGCCGGAACGAGTCGTCTCACGTTCACGCCGCTTCGCGTTTCTTGTACGGCCCGCGCTTCGCGGGCTTCGTCTCCGTAGCCTCAACCAGCTTCACGATATCGCCTATATCCCAAAGCCGATCCGACACGCCAGCGGCCATCGCCGGGCTCATGCGCAGCGTCTTATGGACCCGCACGAAATTGTAGTAGGTCGTGAACAGTGCGAGCGAGTGAACGTGGTTCTCGACCTTCTTTGAGAAGGCGTTTGTCAGCCGCGTGAAGCGGCGCATGTGCATCCTCATGCTGAGGTTCATACGCTCGGCAAAGGACGTGCTGATATGCTTCGGATCGGGTGAGCCTTCGATGCGCCGCTTCTCGGCTCCGATGCACTCTGCCGGGGAGTAACGGCCTTTGAAGCTATCCGGGCTTTCGCCGTAAATCTTGACAAGCTGCGCATAGTCAACGTCGCCGCCGAACGCGCCCTCAACGGCCTCTAGATAGGCCCTGTGATCGTCCGACGTGAGCTGCACCCGGTTGGCGAGGCGCTCCCGCAGATCGTCCATGAAGGCCAGGGCATAAGCGCCGTCTCGACCGCCAACTAGCCACGTCACCACAAGCTTCGTGTCGGGTAGTGGGGTCTTTTGAAATTTGCAGGGGGTGCCGCTATCCCCATATGGGGCTCGGGATAGCGATTGTCACAAGTAGCGAGCATTGTCGCGCGAGAAGACCGATGTACCAGTGAAGCGCCCCAAGCGCCCCCGCGATCCTCAGAAGGGAATATCGCCGTCTAAGTCGTCTCTCCGCACTGGCGCGGGTGCCGGCTTCGGTCGATTCTCAAGCGGGCTTGGCTTTGGGGCCGGGGGAGACGCGGGGGGTGGCCAATCGGGTCCTTTCATACCCGCTGATTTGATCGCCTTCAGCATCAGCTCACCAGGACGCGGGACGGCTGCAAGCTTCCCGACTGCGCCGGCCCTATGGCCGGACCGCGATCGCCGCGATCTCGACCTTCACGTCGCGCGGGAGCCGAGCGACCTCGACGGTGGCGCGGGCCGGGGGGGCGCTCTTGAAGAAGGTGGCGTAGACCTCGTTCATCTTGCCGAACTCGTTCAGGTCCTTCAGGAACACGCTCGTCGAGACGACGTGATCCATGGTCAGGCCGTCGGCCTCGAGCACGGCCTTGAGGTTCTCGAGCACGAGCCGGGTCTGGTCCTCGATGCCGGCATCCTTCATGAGCTGCTTGGTCTTGGGGTCGATCGCGATCTGGCCGGCGAGGAACAAGAGATTGCCGGCGCGGATCGCCTGGGAGTAGGGGCCGATGGCCTCGGGCGCGTTCGGGGTCGAGACGACCTGCTTGAAGCCGGCGGTCTGCGCCGCCGCGGATCCGGCGAGCGCGAGCGTGAAGGCGAGGACGGGCAGTCGGATGTACAGCATGGCGGGCTCCTTTGCGGAGGTGTCATGACGGAGGATATGCCGCGGCCCGTCAAGCGCCGCGTCACTGGCCGGCCTGGTTGCGCGCATCTCGCGGCGGCACCACAATCGAGGCAGCGCCTCATGAGGAGAGCGGGATGCACATCGCCATCTTTTCCGACGTGATCTGCCCCTGGTGCCTGATCGGCAAGCGCCGGCTCGAGCGCGCCCTCGGCGAGGCGGGGCTTGCCGGCGCGGTCGCGATCGAGTGGCTGCCCTTCGAGCTCAATCCCGACATGCCGCCGGAAGGGATGGCGCGATCCGAGTACCGAGCGCGGAAGTTCGGCCCGGAGCGCGCCGCCGCGCTCGACGCGCAGATGCGCCAGACCGGGCTCGACGAGGGCATCCGCTTCGCCTTCGACCGCATGCAGCGCACGCCCAACACCCGGCGCGCCCATATGCTGATCGCGCATGCGCAAGAGCGCGGGAAGGGCGACGCCGTCGTCGAGGCGCTGTTCGCGGCCTACTTCGAGGAGGCGGCGGATATCGGCGACGAGGCCGTGCTGGTCGCGATCGCCGAGCGGGCAGGCCTCGACCCCGAGCAGGCGCGGGCGGCGCTCCATGACGACGAGCTTCGCGCGGGCGTCGTCGCCGGCGAGCGCCGGGCCGGCGAGCTCGGCATCTCCGGCGTGCCGTTCTTCATCATCGACAATGCCTGGGCCGTTTCGGGCGCCCAGCCGGCGGCGGCCTGGCTCGAGGTGCTGGCCAAGGCCGGGGACCGCCCGGCCGCGGCTGAGTAGCGGCAGCCCGGCGCAGGAATCGGGTCGCCGGCGCCTCGGCCGGGTGAGACACCGGCGGCACACGGAGTGCCGCCATGTCGCCCTTCTCGCGTCTTCTCGCCTCGAGCGCCGGCGCCCATCTCGGCGACCAGCTCGCCGTCGCCGCGCTGCCTTTGACCGCGGTGCTCGTGCTCGGGGCGGGGCCGGGCACGGTCGGCGTCCTGGTCGGCGTGCAGGGGCTCGCATGGCTGCTGGTGTCCCTCCCGGCCGGCGTGCTCGCCGACCGCCTGTCGAAGCCGGCGCTGATCGCCGCCGCGCAGGGGGTGGCGGCGGCTGCCTTCCTCGGCGCCGGCGCGGCCGCGGTCGCCGGGCCGAGCTTCGCGCTGGCCGCCGCCTGCTTCGCCGGCGCCGGGGGCGCCGTCATCCTGAGCCTGTGCGCGCTGGCGCTCGTGCCGGAGCTTGTTCCGGCCGAGCGGCTTCCGGCCGCCAATGCGCGGCTCGAGCTCGCCCGCGCCGCGGCGACGCTCCTTGCGCCGATTGCGGCGGGCCTGCTCGCCGAACGGGCCTCGCCCGCCCTCGGCTTTGCGGCGGCCGCGCTCGCCTGTGCGGCGGCTGCCTTCGCGGTGAGCAGCCTTTCAGCCCCGACGGCTGCATCGCGTCCGGCAAAGCCGCCGTTGCTCGACGCCATCCGCGAAGGCGCGCGCTTCGCGCTTCGCCATGCGCTCCTGCGCGGCATCGCGCTCTGCGCGGTGTTCTGGAACTTCGCCTTCTTCGCGCTGCTTGCGGTCGCCGTGCCCTTCGCGCTGGAGCGCATCGGGCTCGACCCGGCGCAGACCGGCCTCGCCCAGGCCGGCTACGGCCTCGGGCTGCTGCTCGGCGCGGCCTGCGCCGGGCGCGTGCTCGCGCGCTTCGAGCCGCGGGTCGTGCTTATCGCCGGTCCTGCCCTGTCCCTGCTCTCGCCGCTGCTCTTGATGCTCGCCGCACGTGGCGGCGGGCTGCCGGCGGCCGGCGCCGCCTTCTTTCTGGTCGGGTTCGGGCCGATGCTGTGGCTCATCTGCCAGACCACCATCCGGCAATTGGTCACCCCGCCGCAGCTGATGGGCCGGGTCGCGGCGACGATCCAGGTCGCGATCTACGGGGTGCGCCCGCTCGGCGCCTTTGCCGGCGGCACCGTCGCCTGGGCCTTCGGCCTCGATGCGGCGCTTGTCCTGGTGCTCGCCGGCTTCGGGCTTTCGCTCGCGGTGCCGCTCGCTTCGGCTCTCGGCCGGCTGCGGACGATGCCGCGCGACGCCGTGGCGGCTGCGGCCTGAGGCTGCCCGCGCATGCGCCGGTCGTAACCCGCCGTTAACCATAACGCGCTCTGCTTGCCGCATCCGAACAGAAAGGCGGCGGCGATGGTCGGGGTGATTCCTGTCACGGGCTCCGAGGCGGCCGGCCTGCATCGGGGCGGGCTCGGGGAGGGCGAGTTCGGGCCGCCGCGCGAGGCCTTCTCGTTCCGCTCCGCCGTCGGCGATGCGCTGAGCTTCGTCGAGCTGGCGGTCGGGCGCGTCGCCGAAGGCGAGGGCGGCGAGGGGGCGCTGCGCGAGCTCGAGGCCTTCCTCATCGAGATTCTGGCGCTGGTCGAGCGCGACCCCGGGCTCGCCTTGGCGGCCGACGATCTGCACCGCGCGGCGGCGATGATCGTCGGCGATCTCCGCCCGGGCCGGGAAGGCGCCGACGTTCGGCGCCGGCGGCTTCTGCTCGACGCGGCCCGCCGCTTCCGCGCCCGGCTCGACGCCGCCGGCCCGAGCCGCGCCTGCCTTCGCTTGAGTTGATTGCGCCCGGCCGCCCTTAACCCTTCGCTAACCACGATCCGCGCCAAATCGCATTCGCAAAGGAATCATTAAGCCCGTGCCCGCCGCCGCCAGCAGCACACCGACGATCCGCCTTCGCGGCCGCTCCTTCATGGCGCTGATGCTGGCGCCCGAGCCGCCGACCGAGCGCTGGCTCGACGGGCTCGACGCCCTGATCGCGCGCTCGCCGGGCTTCTTCTCGGGCCGCGCCATCGTGGTCGACGTGTCGCGCCTGCCGCCGCTCAGGAGCGAGCTCGCGCAGCTGATCGCCGAGCTCAACCGGCGCGGCATCCGCATCATGGGGCTCGAGGGTGCCGACCCGCAGCAATTGGGGCTCGGCCTGCCGCCGCCGATGACCGGCGGGCGTCCCGCCGCCGACGTCGATCTCGTCGAGGCGAGCGCGAAGCGCGCGGCGACCGCCGCGCCGGCCGCGCCGAGGCCCGCCTCGCTCCTTCTCGAGACGCCGGTGCGCTCGGGCCAGTCGATCGTCTTCCCCGAGGGCGACGTGACGGTCGTGGGCTCGGTCTCCTCGGGCGCCGAGATCGTCGCCGGCGGCTCGATCCATGTCTACGGCACGCTGCGCGGCCGCGCCATCGCCGGCTCGATGGGCGACGCCCGGGCCCGCATCTATTGCCGCAAGCTCGAGGCCGAGCTCATCGCCATCGACGGGCTCTACAAGACCGCCGAGGACATGGACGGGCAGTTCCGCGGTCGCGCCGTGCAGGCGCGCCTCGACGGCGAGGCGATCACGCTCGAAACCTTGAACTAGAGGGGTGGGGGTCAAGACAATGGCGAAGGTCATGGTGGTGACATCGGGCAAGGGAGGGGTGGGCAAGACCACCTCGACCGCGGCCCTCGGGGCAGCGCTCGCCCAGAGCGGGCAGAACGTGGTGGTGGTCGATTTCGACGTCGGCCTGCGCAACCTCGACCTCGTGATGGGGGCCGAGCGGCGCGTCGTCTTCGACCTCATCAACGTGGTCCAGGGCGACGCCAAGCTCGTGCAGGCGCTGATCCGCGACAAGCGCGTCGACACGCTGTCGATCCTGCCGGCCTCGCAGACCCGCGACAAGGACGCGCTCACCGAGGAGGGCGTGGCGCGGGTGATGGAGGAGCTGCAGGAGAAATTCGACTGGGTGATCTGCGACAGCCCCGCCGGCATCGAGCGCGGCGCGACATTGGCCATGCGCCACGCCGAGGTGGCGGTCGTGGTCACCAATCCCGAGGTCTCCTCGGTACGCGACTCGGACCGCATCATCGGCCTCCTCGATTCGAAGACCTTGAAGGCCGAGAAGGGCGAGCGCGTCGAGAAGCACCTGCTGCTCACCCGCTACGACCCCGCCCGCGCCCAGCGCGGCGAGATGCTGACCACCGAGGATGTCCTGGAGATCCTATCGATCCCGCTGCTCGGCATCATCCCGGAGTCGGAGGAGGTGCTGAAGGCCTCCAACATGGGCTCGCCGGTGACGCTCTCGAACGCGATGAGCGCGCCCGCCCGCGCCTATGCGGCGGCGGCCCGCCGCCTCATGGGCGAGACCGTCGCGATGACCGTCCCGAACGACCGCAAGAGCCTGTTCGGCAAGATCTTCCGGAGGGCGGCATGAACGTGCTCTCGTTCTTCCGCGGCCGCGGCTCGGCGCCGGTCGCGCGCGAGCGCCTGCAGCTTCTGCTCGCCCATGAGCGCGCCGCGACCGGCGGGCGCTCCGACCTCGTCAACATCCTGCGCGAGGAGATCCTCGCGGTGATCGCCAAGCACGTCACGGTCGACCGCGACAAGATCCAGGTCCGCATGGACCGCGGCGGCTCGGTCTCGACCCTCGAGGTCGACATCGAGATCCGCACGCCGGCCGAGGCGCTGGCGCTCAGCGCCTAGCCCCTTCCTCTCCCGCCTGCGGGGAGAGGCCGACTCGCGCCGGGCAGGCGCGAGCGGGTGAGGGCCGAAGTGCGCCGCCGAAGCGCACCGAACTCCTCCCCGGGGTGGGGAGGACCGACTCGCGCGAAGCGCGAGCGAGGTGGGGGGCGCGGGCGTGGAGCGCCGGCTTGTCACGGGCGCACGCGAGCCTTCATCCCGCCCACCACTCCGGCGCTCGCCCCCTCCACCACGCTTCGCATGGTCCCCTCGCCCGCTGCGCGGGGGAGGATCAATGCACCCGCCCGCGCTTGCGCGCCTTCGCCGCGAGCCGGCCTCGCCCGGCGGAGGGGCGGCGGCCTCGCCCCTTCCACCGCCGCAGTGACCAAGTAGGGTAGTTGTGCATCTTCGCGCGCGGGGTGAGCACCTCTCCCTCGCCGGGAGAGAGGCCAACTCGCTGCGAAGCCGCGAGCGGGTGGCCAGCCTTACGCAATCTTAGAGGTTTTGCGTTTGTCTCAGCGGAGAGTTGGGCTCATCTGCCGTGGGGACCTCCATAAAGACTTCTCAATGCTGTCTCGGCTTTCTTGCCGCCGAACAGGGTGGAGTGGTCGTGCTCTTCGGGCTCGGCGTGGCGCTGCTGCTTGGAGTGGCCGGCGTCGCATTGGACTTCGGCACTGCCGTTCATCTAAAGGCGCGCTTGCAGAAGGCCGCCGACGCCGCTGCGATAGCGGCCACACAAGACTTGTCGGTTTCGACGGCCGACCGCTCTCGCGTCAGCGCGGTCGCCCGCAGCGTCGTTCAGGCCGAACTTGGCCCCGTTCCAGCCGACCTATCCATCGAGGCTGAGGTCAACAGCGCCCATACCGGGGTGGAGGTCCGGCTCAGCCAGCGGCATGCGGCGAGCCTCAGCAAGATCCTGAAGCCGGAGGGCAGCCAGATCACGGTCTCCGCCACCGCCGTGAGAGGCGGCACGCGCAAGGTCTGCGTGCTCGGGCTCGATCCTGAAGTCAGTCAGACGGTATCGCTTGATGCTAAAGCCCGCATCACGGCCGCGGAATGCGCCGTATACTCGAACTCGCAGCATAAGGACGGCGTCAAATCGACCAGCAGCGCAATTCTGAAGGCGCAGTTCATCTGCTCGTCCGGAGGCTTCGCCGGGTCAGCCTCGAACTACTCGGGCGAGCGCAAGACCGATTGCCCGCGGATGCCTGACCCGCTCAGCAATCGGCCAGCGCCCCCGGTCGGTCCTTGCAAGGGCGGCAAGACCGAAAAGCTGACGATCGAGACGGATCAGGTGCTCGGACCCGGAACCTACTGCGGCGGCATCGAGATCAAGAAGGCGGCCAAGGTCACTCTCAGCGAGGGCATCTACGTCATCAGGGACGGCATGCTCAAGGTCGACGAAACCGCGACCCTCTACGGCCGCAATGTCGGGCTCTACTTCACTGGCAAGGACGCGAGCTTCGACTTCCTCAGCTCATCGACCGTGAACCTCGGGGCCCCGAAGGACGGACCGATGGCCGGTATCCTCTTCTTTGGAGACCGCAACGCGCCCGGTTCGCGCGAGTACAAGATCACCAGCGACAACGCCCGCACCCTTCTCGGAACCATCTATCTGCCACGCGGCTACTTCACCGTGGATGCCTCCAATCCCGTCGCCGACCAGTCGGCCTACACGGCGATCATCGTCCGGCGCCTCGATCTCAAGGCTGCCCCGAACCTTGTGCTCAATGCATCGTATCACCAAACCGACGTGCCGGTCCCCCAAGGCCTCGTACCAGGCAACAACGTGCGCCTAATCAGTGAGGCGAGCGCTCTGACCTAGGCAGAGCTGGGGATGCCTGAACGCGACACCTAAACGGGAACGCGTGTGGCAAGAACTTTATCGACGCGGCGGCCGTCCATGTCGACCACCTCGAACCGCCAGCCGAATTTGTCGACGTACTCGCCGCTTTCCGGGAGGTGGTGCAGGTCCCCGATGACAAGGCCAGCGACGGTTTCGTAGTCGCGGCTCTCCGGCAACGCTATGCCGAGCAGATCCGCCATCTCGTCCGCGGGCATGGAGCCCGCGAGCAACCACGACCCGTCCTGACGCTGCATGGCCTCGGGCTGGTCGGCGATGGCGTCAGAGCGAAACGCGCCGGCAATGGCATCGAGAATGTCGGCTGGGGTCACGATCCCCTCGAAATGTCCATACTCGTCGTGCACCAGCGCCATGGGCACTTCGGCCTCGCGTAACGTGTTCAGCACAGTGAGGGCATCGATCGTATCCGGTATGACGGGTGCCCGGCGTGTCCGGCTTCTCACATTCAGCGGCTCCTTGCGCAGAAGTGCAGCCAGGAGCTCGCGCGATTGGACGACGCCCAGGACGTTGTCCGGGTGGCCGTCACAGACCGGAAGACGGGTATGGGGCGTCTCGATAAGCACGGTCTGAATCTCACCTTCGCTGTCGGCCAGATCGATCCAATCCACATCGGTTCGCGGAGTCATGACACCTTTTACGGCGCGATCACCGAGGCGGAGCACTCCGGCAATCATGTTCCGCTCGTCCGTTTCGATCACGCCGGCCGTCTCGGCTTCGGCGACCAGAGTTTTGATATCCTGCTCGGTGACCGGTGCCTCGGGTTCGGTCTTCACGCCCATGACCCGAAAGACGAGCTTGGTGGAGCTATCGAGGAGCCAGACGGCGGGTGCGGCAAACCGCGAGATCGCCGTCATGAGCGGCGCCACGGCACAGGCAATGCCCTCCGCGTTTTCAAGGCGAAATGCTTCGGAACGAGCTCGCCGATGACGACCGACAGAAAGGTGATGGCGCCGATGACCATGACGTAAGCGAGCGGCTCGGCAACGCGCGTCGGCACGCCCCAACCCTCGAGCACGGAGTCGAAGCGCTCGCTCAACGCAGCGCCTGAGAACACGCCGGCCAGAATGCCAACGAGCGTGATCCCGATCTGAACGGTCGAGAGAAACCGTCCCGGGTCTTCAGCGAGCACGAGCGCAGTGGCGGCGCCCCTCTGGCCCCTACCAGCCAAGGCCCGCAGCCGCGCCTTACGCGCGGACACGATGGCGAGCTCGGAGAGGGCGAAGATGCCGTTCAGTCCGATGAGGACGATCGCAATCAGAATTTCGAACACGGACCTTGTGAGCGGGACCTCAGAGGAGGCCTAAGCCCTCTAGAAGCTTGAGAGTTCCTGCAACATGGGAGGGATGCCCGCTGGCGTCAAATGGCGCTTCGAATCATCGAGAGGCTACCTGTCTCCGGAAGCAATGCAGCTTCCCCGCTCGGCTCTCCTCGATACAGCGGCTCGCGCAGCGTGCGCGACGCGGTCCTGAAAGGGTAGGTCACCTGGGCGGCGTGCGCGGCCGAGCCTTCGTGCCTGTCTTGGATGGCCCCTTGCCCGCGCTCTTCACGATCTCCGCCCCGAACAGCGCCTCCAGCAGCTTCTTGCTCTCGGGCCCGCGCTTGACCGAGAGGTGCCAGGCGCGCCCGCGCCCGTGCGGGCTCGTGACGGCCGTGCGCTCGACGAGCCCGATCTTCAGAAGCTTCTGCACCTGTCGTGACACCTCGCTGTGCGCCTGTCCGGACAGGGCGGCGATGCGCGAGGCGGTCACCGGCTCCTTGTCGTTCTGGAGCACAAAGATCAGGGTGAAGAGCCCGACCTGCTGCAGCCGCGCGGCCCCGGTCTCCTCCGGAAAGACCTCGCCCAGGATGCGCTCGACCAGCATGCGCAGCAGCTCCACGAACTGCGGTTGCAAGCCGAGTTTAGATGTGGTAAATGCCAAATACAAGCTCCGCCGTGGCGGCGCCGGACGCCTCGGAGGGGCGAGCGCCGCATCTCTGTAGCAGGTCGCCCGAAGGAGAACGACCTCGGCTCCGGTCGTGCACAGAAAGACCTGCCACCCAGCCATTGCCGACGGCAGCGAGGGTGCCGGGCCGCCGCGGGCTGTCAAGGCTGCGGCGGGAGCGGCGCGCGTGCATCGGCCCGGTGCCGGAGCGACGAAGCTCTCGGAGCATGCTAGAGAGGCGGGCATGGCAAGGCCGGTGATCTTCACGATTTCTGCCGTCTGGGACGACGAGGCATCGCTCTGGAGCGGGCATTGCGACGACGTTCCCGCCGCCGCCGACGCTCGGACCCTCGACGAGCTCCTGGCGAAGATCGCCGCCATGGCGCTCGACCTCTTGCCGGACAATCACCCGGGGGTCGATCCCGCCTCGGTCTTCCTGCAGATCACGGCGCTGCGTGAAGCCGGACGCGCCGCAGCCTGAATGGCCCCTCAGTTCGATCGCGCCCTGCGGGAGCTTCCGCGCGAGGGCGGCTGCGGCTTCATTCGGCAAGGCAAAGGCAGCCACGAGATCTGGCACAGCCAATCACCCAAACGAAACTTCGCCGTGCCGATCCACATCCCGAGCAAGCACACGGCCAATGCGATCCTTCGCCAAGCCGGGCTGCCGAAGGCGTTTTGAAGAGGCCGGATCGTCACTCCGCCGCGGTCGCGGCCGGGAGCGCGATCGTCTCGACCTTCGTGAGGTCGAGCTTGCCCGAGGCGCGGTCGATGTCGAAGCCGACGACGTCGCCCTTGTGGTCGAGATCGACGACGAGCCCTTCCACGACCTCGCGCGTCTCGACGCCGGGCGAGTCCTTCAGCTCGATGTAGAGGCTGTCTGTCTCCGGGTAGTAATGCAGCTTCATCGCTCGTCCTCCCGGTCCCCGCGAGGATGCCGCCACGCAAGTCGGGCCTGCCCGACTTGCGCGCTCAAAGGGCCGATCTCGGGCAAGCCCGAGATCGGTGGCAATGGCGAGGCCTGCCATGCCCGGATCATTCGAATTGTCATTGCCGGGCTCGACCCGGCAATCCAGTCGAGCGGGTCTCTCGCAGCGGTGTTCTGGATGCCCGGGTCAAGCCCGGGCATGACAAAGCTCGGGCAGGCCCGGGATCGGACCGTCCCGCCGCCGCTGCTTCGTCATCACCGGCGGGCGGGCAACATCACCGGTGTTGCCCGGCAACATTGTCGGGTTTTTCCGGCAACATTGCCGGGATCTGGAACGGCCAGCGACGGTGGCTCAAGCGGCCGCCTTGCGGTTCTGGGCGAGGCGGTCGTCGACGAGCGCCACCGTCGCGTCGACCACCGGGTGGCGCTTCCCCTTCTGGGCCGCGATCGCCTGAACCAGCCGGTCGACCCGCTCGATGTTCGGCGCGCCGGCAAAGAGCGCGCGGGCCGCCGAGGACGGCCGCGCGAGCCCCTGCGCCGCGGCGGCGTATTTCTCGAACGGCACGAGGTCGTCCGGGGCCGCGCCGAGCGAGATGCAGAGCTCGCGCACCCAGTCGTAGACCGCCCGCGACTCCTCGGGGTTCGTGTGCACCGCCTCCTTGATGGCGCGCGGCCCGTCCTTGGTCACGCAGCGGTAGTTGCCGGTGAGCAGCATCGCCCATTTGGCGAGCGGCACGAACACGCTGTCATGCACCTTCAATTTCACCGGCAGCTCGATCTTCTCGCCGCCGGCGTCCCAGCGCACGGCCTCGATGTCGGCCTGCATGCGGCGCAGCATTCCGGTGTGCTCGTCGGAGTCGAAGCGCGCGACCTTGAAGTTGGTCGGCAGCGTCACCTGGAGCACGTTGACCGGCTCCTCCGGCGGGCGGAAGGCCTGCGGGTCGGGGCTGCACAGGGTCAGATAAGCCGGGTCGAAGCTCTGCCACACGGTCGGATCGGTGTAGGCGGCTTTGAGCTTGTCGGCGTCGACGCACGGCACGCGCCTGAGATAGGTCAGCGGCGGCATGTTCATGATCGACATCGCCGGCACCTTGGCGCGGCCGACCGCGTCGAGGAGCTCGCGCACGCCGGGCGAGCGGTATTGCGGCTCCTGCATGGCCAAGCCGACGAGGTCGTAGTCGGAGGGGTTCACGGCGCCGGGCCCGTCGGCCGAGACCTGGCCCGGCAGGCCCTTCGAGCGGATCTCGACCTGGCCGCGCCCTTTGACCGGCAGCCGCACCACGGCGCCGTCCCGGTTGATCGCCTCGGCCTCGGCCGGCAGGCAGACGAGCTTGGTGTTGTGCCCGGCGAGCGCGAGCTTCGTCGCGAGCAGCGAGCCGTAGGACGCTCCGAGGATCAGGACGTTGTAGGCGTTCGGCACGGGCTTCCTCCGATATGCGGCCGGCGCTGGCGGGCGCCTGTTCGTGAGGGCGGATGCTATTGGGGAGCGCGGGCCTGCGCAATGATCGGATGCCCGCCGGCCGGGCGGGGTGGCGGCGAGCCGGTCGCGCCGAGCCCGCTTCCCCTCACGCAAACAGGAAGTCGTCGGGGGCGATCTCGGCGATCGTCGCGTTCCTGATGAAGATGCCGGTCGTAGCGCCGAAGGCGACCACCACGTCGGAGCCGCTCTGGTAGAGCGAGAGCTCGCCGAAGCTGTCGATGGTTCCGGAGTTCTGGACGATGATCCGGTCGCCGGGTCCGGGCCCGAAGGTGCCGTCCGCGATCACGTCCAGTCCGGAGCTTGCGACGTCGAACACGAAGCTGTCGCTGCCCGCTCCGCCGTAGAGAAGGTCCACTGCCGCGCCGCCGACGATCAGGTCGTCGCCGTCGTTGCCGGAGATCGCGTCGTCGCCGTCGCCGCCCGTCGCGACGTCGTCCCCGGCGCCGCCGTAGATCAGATCGGCGCCGCCTTCGCCGGAGAGGGAGTCGTTGCCCGCGCCGCCGCCGAGGAGATCGTTGCCGGGGCCGCCCGCCATCACATCCTGGCCGTCGCCGCCGTCGAGCCAGTCCTCGCCGGCGCCGCCGCCCAGGGTGTCGTGGTCGCCCATGCCGAACAGGAAGTCATTGCCGTCGCCGCCGTCGAGCCAGTCGGCACCCGACTGGCCGAACAGCGAGTCGTTGCCTGCCATCCCGAACAGGTAGTCGGCGGCTGGCCCGCCCTGCAGCCAATCGTCGCCGGACGCGCCGGTCGGACGGTCTACCGGATCCTCGATCTGCGGCACCTCAAGGGCGATGGTGCGGTCTGCGAAGAGCAGGACCTCCATGCCGACGAGGAGGTCGATGCCTTCGGGCCGGCTCGTCCTGAGGTCGGTGAGGGTCCAGGTGCCGTCGCCGTTGCCGTGCCACTCGAACTCGGCGGAACCGCCGAGATAGGCCGCCGCATCGATGCCGGCGCCGCCCTCGAGGCGATCGTCTCCGGCGGCCCCGCAGCGTGTCGTCGCCGGCGCCGCCGAGCAGCGTGTCGCTGCCGGCCATTCCCCACAGCGCGTTCGCGCCGTCGTTGCCGGCGATGCGATCGGCCGCGCTGCCGCCCTTGGCGTTCTCGATCAGCGAGCGCGCGTCGCCGTTGAAGAGGTGGCTGTTTGCGATGTTGCCCGCAGCGACGCGGGTCCCGCCGAGCGCCTGGTCGAGCCGTGCGAGCTGCGCCGCCGAGGCCGTGCTCCAGGCCGCCGGCTCGAGGCTGATGGTCAGCGCGGCCGCGTAGCTCGAGAAATCATAGGTATCGACGCCGCCGCCGTCCCAAACCGTCAGGAAGATCCGGTTCGCGCCCGGCGAGCCCTGCGGCGCGCCGTCGATCGACAGCTCGCCGGTGGTCGGGCTCCACTGGTAGACGGTGTCGCCGGCGTTGGTGCCGTAGTTCGGGCCGTACATCTCCTGGATCGCCCTGATGTCGTCCATCATCAGGGTCTGGGGGAAGTCCCAGCTGCCGTTGACGTAGCCGCCTGCGGTCGAGTCGCCGACATGGGAGCGGTAGCTCATCACGGTGTACTCGACCGAGTCGCGGTCGATGGGCATGGCTCCGAAGGCGCCGTCGGGCTCGTGCGGGTGCTTCAGCCCGAGGGCATGGCCGGTCTCGTGCAGGACGGTGTGCCAGGCGTAGTTGCCGCGGACCGGGTTGTCGTAGCGGCCGAGCGAGTTGTTGAACCAAACGTCGCCCCCCTCCGGCCAAGGGCTCGGGAAGTAGGCCCAGGCGGTCGAGGGCGCATCGGATCTGGCGTAGCGCAGGTCGCCGTGCCGGGTTGCGCTCTCGGCGACCTCGCTGAACGACAGGTTCGAGACGGCGGCGTACATGGCGAGGGCGGCGCGCGCGGCCGCCTGCTGGGTCGGGTTCAGCGCTCCGAAGTTGTCGGTCGTCTCGCCGTCCCCGTAATCGGGGCCGTAGTGGCTGGCAAGCGCCGGAAAGCTGAAGGTGAGCGATGCCACCGCCCATTTGGTGCCGCCGAGCAGGCCGTCGATGCTTGGTTTGCCGGTCGGGTTGAAGGCGCTGACTGCTGGCATGCTGAAGGCTCTTCGCCGACGATCCCGAGCGGATCGATCGGCACTCACGGGCCACAACTGCGACGTCCGGCTTAAGACATCGTTCGCGCCCGCGCGAACCTTCTATCGGACGATGAAGAAAATGCCGCAGCGGGCCGCGCGCCGGCATGTGCTTTTAAGAAAGCTTAAGGCTCTCCGTCACCTTCCGCAAAGGCCGCGGGGCTGCAACGCCGCCGGATTAGGCGTAAGCTCCACCGCATGAGCGATGTCGAAGCCATGTTCGCCCCGTTGCGGCAGGCGGTCGGAGCCGAGGCCGCCGAAGCGCTGCTGTGCCTCGTCCGCGACGGGCCCGATCACGCGCTCAACCGCATCAACGTCGTCGCCTTCGCGGCCCGCAACGGGCTCGGCGAGGAGGCGGCGATCGCGCTCTTCCTGCACGCCGCGCGGCTCGGCCTCTTCGAGATGTCCTGGAACGTGCTCTGCCCGGGCTGCGGCGGCGTGCTCGACGCAAGTGCCACGCTGAAATCGGTCGACCGCGACGAGTACAGCTGCGCGCTCTGCGCCGCCGGCTACGAGCCGACCCTCGACGAGATGGTCGAGGTCACCTTCACGGTGAGCCCGCGGGTGCGCAGGATTGCGGCCCACGATCCGAGCACGCTGTCGACGCCGGAGTATATGCGCCAGATCTTCTGGGGCTCCGGCGTCGACCTGCCGGACAACTTCGCCGAGATCATCGAGGGGATCACGCTCGAAGCGGTCGAGCTTCCGCCCGGCGAAAAGGCCCTCCTTTCGCTGCAGCTCCCGGCGGCCTTCGTGATCGTGTTCGATCCCGTGACCCATGCGACGCAGTTCCTCGACGTGAAGGGCGAGCCGACGCGCGAGCGCCAGAGCCTGTCCATGGTGATCGCCGAGGGCCACACGCCGAACGAAACCCTCGCCGTGCGCCCCGGACCGCTGCGGCTGACCATCGAGAACCACAGCCTCGGGCGCGTCCTGGCCGGCCTTTGGATCGCCGGCACCGAGCTCCACCATCTCCTGAAGCGCCGCCGGCCCTTCCTGACCGCGAAGCGCCTCCTCACCAACCAGAGCTTCCGCGATCTCTACCGGACCGATACGCTCGACATCGACCAGCGCCTCAAGATCACGAGCCTCACCTTCCTGTTCACCGACCTCAAGGGCTCGACCGAGCTCTACGAGCGCGTCGGCGACCTTGCGGCCTTCGACCTCGTGCGGGCGCATTTCCGCGTGCTGCAGGAGATCGTGGCGGCGGAAGCCGGCGCGGTGGTCAAGACCATCGGCGACGCGGTCATGGCGACCTTCCCGACGCCGGAGCGGGCGCTTGCCGCGGCCTTGCGCATGCGCGACGGCATGCGGCGCCTCAACGCCGAGCGCGGCGGCGAGGACCTGCTCCTCAAGATCGGCATCCACGAGGGGCCGTGCCTTGCCGTGATGCTGAACGAGCGCCAGGATTATTTCGGCCAGACCGTCAACATCGCCTCGCGCGTCCAGGGGCTTGCCGGCTCGCAGGCGATCTTCGCGACCGGCGCCGTGGTCGAGCACCCGCCGGCGACGAAGCTGCTTGCGGAGAACGGCCTCGCGCCGCTGGCGCAGCAGCGCGCGCTGCGCGGCGTCGGCGACGAGATGACGCTGTACGAGATTCCCTGAAGCTGCCCGCCGCCACCCTGAGCCTGCGCATCGAGGCATGGTCCCGAAAAGCGGGAACCGGTTTTCGAAAAAAGATCATGCGTCAACAAGAAGACGGAGCGTGATGGCGACTCGAAGCGAGCTCGTCGCGCTCTAGGCAGCGGTCTCGGCGAGCGCCCGGTCGTCGAGCGCGGCAAGCACGGCCTGCGTCACCTCCCTGGTGCCCGCCTCTCCGCCGAGCTCGCAGGTGAGGAGATCGCCTGCCGCAAAGGCCCGGTCGACCGCGGCGCGGATCAGCGCGCCGGCGCGCCCGGCCTCGGCGATCCCGTGCCGCTCCGAAAGCCACTCGACCATCATGGCGGCCGACAGGAACATCGCGGTCGGGTTCGCGAGGCCCCGGCCTGCGATGTCGGGCGCGGTGCCGTGGCAGGGCTGGAACACCGCGTGCTCGTCGCCGATGTCGGCCGAGGGGGCGTAGCCCATGCCGCCGATGAGCCCGGCGCCGAGATCGGACAGGATGTCGCCGAACATGTTCTCGGTCACGAGCACGTCGAAGTCCCAGGGGCGCAGCACCAGCTGCAGCGCGGTCGCGTCGATATAGACGTGGTCGGCCTCGACGCCGGGGAAGCCGTTGGCGCGCTCGTCGAAGATCTTGCGGAAGAAGGCGAAGGACTTGAACACGTTCGCCTTGTCGACGCAGGTGACGCGGGGCCGGCCGCCCTTGTTGCGGCTCTCGGCGAGCCGGAACGAGAAGTCGAACAGCCGCTCCGAGACGCCGCGCGTGATGACCAAGGTGTCGCGCGCCTCGCGGTCGTCCTCGATCACGCCCTTGCCGCGCGACGAAAACAGCCCCTCGGTCGATTCGCGGATGATGACGAGGTCGATGTCGCTCGCCCGCGGATCGGCGATCACCGGCGGCACGCCGGGCGTCGCCCGCACCGGCCGCACGCCGGCATAGAGGCCGAACTCGAAGCGCAGGTCGAGCTGCGGCGCGATCTCGGTGCCGTCGGGGTAGCGGATATGCGGCAGGCCCATGGCGCCGAGGAGGATGGCGTCGGCGCGCCGCGAGGCGTCCATCGTCGGTTTCGGCAGCGCGTTGCCGGTGTCGCGATAGATTTCGGCGCCGGCCTGGTGCTCCTCGAAGTTCAGGCCGAACCCTCCGACCCGCGCGACCGCCGCGCGCAGCACCTCGAGGCAGGGCGGCATGACCTCATGCCCGATGCCGTCGCCGGGCAGGACCGCGATGGTGAAGCTGGTGTTGGAACGCATCGGGGGCTCCGGGGGGAAGGGGAGGAGGGCCGCCCGGTTTAAGCCATGTCCGAATGGCGGCAAGGGCCACTGATCCTCACCCGCGCAGCGGGGGAGGGGGACCGCCGAAGGCGGTGGAGGGGGCACCCCCACGCACCGCGCTTGTGAGGGCAACCCGACGCACCGGGCTTGGGAGGGGCAACCCGACGACCGCGCTTGGGAGGCGCAACCCCACGCACCGCGCTCGGGAGGGGCAACCCCCACGCACCGCGCCCGGCCTCGCCCCCTCCACCATGCTGCGCATGGTCCCCCTTGTAGCTCTCGTCCTGCCGACTCAGGCATGATGCTTGGCGCGGTGGCGGGCGGGAGACCGCCCGTCCGTCGTTCCATCGACCTCGAACAGTCGCTTGGGCCGCAAGAGCTCGGTTGCGCAAGGACGAGGGAGGATGGAGATGAAGGCTGTCGGCATCGAGGTCTCGAAGGATCGCCTGGACGTTCACGTCTTTCCGCAGGGCATCGCCTTTGCCGTCGCGCGCGACGGCAAAGGGCTCGCCGAGCTCATCGAGCGCCTGGCGCCGCTCACCCCGGATCTCGTCGCAGTCGAGGCGACCGGCGGCTTCGAGACCGTGGTGGCGGCGGCGCTTGCCGGCGCCCGCCTGCCGCTCGTTGTCGTGAACCCGGCCCAGGTCCGCCACTACGCCCAGGCGGTCGGCAAGCGCGCCAAGACCGACCCGATCGACGCCGCCATGATCGCCCGCTTCGCGCACGACACCAAGCCCGAGCTGCGGCCCCTGCCCGACGAGGCGACGCAACTCCTCGCCGATCTCGTCGCCCGCCGGCGCCAGATCATCGAGATGATCGTCGCCGAGCGCAATCGCGAGCGCCGCGCCACGGTCCGCCGCATCAAGAAGAGCATCGCCCGCCTGATCGCGGCGCTCGAGAAGGAGCTCGTCGAGATCGATGCCGAGATCGACGCCGGCGTGCGCGGCTCGCCCGCCTGGCGCGACAAGGAGGACCTGCTCGCCTCGGTGCCCGGCGTCGGGCCCGTCGTCGCCCGAACCCTCATCGCCGAGCTGCCCGAGCTCGGAACCCTCGACAGCAAGAAGATCGCCAGCCTCGCCGGCCTCGCCCCCTACACCCGCCAGTCCGGCCAGTGGAAGGGCAAGAGCATGATCGGCGGCGGCCGCAAGAGCGTGCGCTGCGCCCTCTTCCTCGCCGCCCTCGTCGCCGCCCGTCACAATCCCGTCCTCAAAGCCTTCCGCGAACGCCTCGCCAAAGCCGGAAAGCCCAAGATGGTCGCCCTCATCGCCGTCGCCCGAAAGCTCATCACCATCCTCAACGCCATCCTGCGAGACCAAAAACCATGGCAGCCCGCTTGACAGCCAAGACAGTCGCTCCCCCGCTGCGCGGGTGAGGATCAAGGCCGGCAAGATCTAATCAGGCGGCGGCCGAGCCGGTCTCGTCGCGGACGACGGGAAGGTCGAGGAAGCGATCGACCAGGTCCAGGCGCCCGACCCGGGTCCAATGCGCGCGGGCCTCCTCGCGCTTCTCCGCTGCGACCGCGGCATCCGTGGCGACGAGGGCCGCATGGAAGGCACGCCAGCCCGGCAGCGCTAGGTTCTTGGGCTCGCGTTCGAAGAGAGCGAGCGCCGCGTCGAAATGCGCGCGTGCGGCTCCGCTCGCGGAGAGCTGCGCAAGTTGCCCCTTCCGAATGAGGACCGGCCCGGCATATCGGTGAGCCACACTTCTATAAAGCGCTAAGGCATCTTCGAAGAGCTGTCGCGCGGCGGAATACTCCGCACGGCTCAAAGCGATCTCGCCGATGTCATAGATGCAGTTCGCCTCGCCAAGCACATCGCCAATCTTACGATAGAGGCGGAGGGCGTCCTGAAGGCGCTCTCGCGCGGTGTCAGGCTCCGAGCGCCAGGCTAAATCACCTAGTATTAGAAGGCAGTTTGCTTCGCCCATCACCGCGCCGACGTTCCGATAGAGCGGAAGGGCTTCATCAAGCCGTTCTCGAGCCGTGTTGAGGTCAGAGCGGAATCGGGCCAGTAGGCCGATGCCCTGAATGCAGTTCGCCTTCCCGACCACGTCTCCGACCTTGCGATGAAGCGAGAGGGCTTCGTCAAACCGTTTGTGAGCCGTCTCCTGGTCAGAGCGTTCTGCGGCGATTTTTCCGATGGAGTGAATGCAGTTCGCCTCTCCAAGTATGTCTCCGGCCTTCTGATAAAGTGGCAGGGCGTCTTTGTAGCGCTCCTGTGCTTTGCCAGAATCGGACTGAAGCTGCGCTAGGTCGCCCAGCGCCCTGATGCAATTTGCCTCTCCAGCGACCGCTCCGATAGTGCGGAAAAGCGCGAGTGCTTCTTCGAGCCGCTGCTGCGCGATTGAATAATCCGATCGCTGCAGTGCGAGTACTCCTATGGAAAAACAAAGCGACGCCTTTAGTGAAGGTCGAGCTTGGATTCGTGGGTCGGACGCCGAGCGCAGCAGAGTATGGACGCTCCCGAGTCCTGAGAATCGCGCAAGCTTCGCAGCTCCGTCTAAAGCGCTAACCAAGCGATCGGCTCGACCGGCCGAGCGTGTGCGAGATCACAGATTGAGTCCAGATTCCCGCTCTCGGCTTCGATGGCTTCGCGTACCCGCGGCCAGTCCTTGGTTGCTACCAGATTTCCCGCTTCGGCGAGCTTTAGAAACCGGTCCAGCAGCCGATTGCGATCCGGCGGATGCAATGGCACATCCAGCCGCGCACTCTCGCGGAGCGGCGTCAGCATGCGCAGGCGGCCTTTCACGCGCGACTCGACCAGGCGCATCTGGCGCAAACGATCCGCCGCTTCGCTCGCCCTCGCTTTCGAGACGGCGCCCTTGTCGCCCAGCAGGTCCTTCACGTCGCTCTCTGCCAGGCCGGCGGGCAGGTAGGCGAGCAATGCCACCAGTCGCCTCGCGAGCGGATGCGCGGCCATGCGCGGGCTTTTGAGCGAGAGGGCGAGCGACGCGCGAACGCTCGTCAACCGGCTCTCCTTGGCGCCCTCCTGTTTGAGAATGGCGCCGCGCTCCTCGTTCCAGCGCTCCTGCAAGCCGGCGAGCGAGGGCAAGCCGACCGCTTGCGCCGCGACGATCTGGATCGAGAGGGCGTGGCCTTCGAGGGTCGATTCGAGCAGCGCGTCGAGGAAAGGGTCGTGCGCGAACTCCGCCCCGGCCACGGCCAGGAAGGCGCTTCGGGCGGCGTCGAGCGGCAGCGGCGCGAGATCGCCGAGAACCTCGGCGTCCGCGCGAGGCCGCACCGGGACGCCCCGCATCGTGACGGCGAGCGACAGGTTCGGCACCTGCGCGAGGAGGCGCAGGATGCGCTGCCCTGCTGGCGGGTCGGCATCGAGCGCCGTCTCGGCGTTGTCGAGGATCGCCGCCACCGGCGCGGCGGCGCAGGCGTTCTCGATCGCCCGCAGCAGCGACGCCTCGTCGCCTGACGCCGGAAGGCTTAAGGAAAGCGCGAGCTTCGCCAGGAAGGCGCGCGGCTCGGGGGCATCCTCGACGGTGGCGAGGACCCGCCGGCGGCCGAAGCGGGCCTTGACGTCGGGGTCGTACATGGCCGCGACGGCGACCGTCGTCTTGCCCATGCCGGGCCCACCCGCGACGACGGCGGGCCGGCCCGCGATCAGCGCCCGCGCGACTTTCCCGATCTCGTCCTCGCGGCCGAATGCCTCGGGCTTCGGCCACTCGTAATCGATGCTGCGGATTTCGGGCTCCGGCGGCGGGAGCGGCGGCGATGGCGGTGCCTTGCCAGGAGCGAGCTCGCGAAGGAACTTGGAAAGCTCGGCGTGGGCTCCGTAGTCGATCGGGAACAAGCCCGAGCGCAGGTCGGGCCTGAGGTCGGCCCCGCGCGACACGAGCCAATAGCGACGCTGGAGCGAGTCCTCCCAACCCCCGAGCCAGTCCCGCAGCCCGGAGAAATCGGGATCGTTCAGACCCTGGGCGCTGCATCCGACGAACAGGGTCGGCCGCGTGAGAGAGGCGAGACCCTGGAGGAAGTTGCGCCGCTCGTCCGTGACCTGCCGGTCGTAGGACTTGGTGCCGAGGATCACGCTTTTCGGCTCGTCCCAATGCCCGTGCAGGTGCAGGACCCCTTGCGCTGTCCATTGAGGTACTGAAGGACCTTGGCGTGATCCGCCCACCGGATGACCGGCAGATCGAGCTCATCGCCCAGCATGCCGTCGTAATTTGTCGTCGAGATCAGGCATCCGGCCTGCGCGAGCTCTCTCAGCGCATCGAGGATCTCGGTGCGCTCGGCCTTGAGCTCGCCGAGGAGGCCTCTCAGCCACTCCCGAAACTCGGAATGCTGCCGGCCGCCGAGTTCGTCGGTGACCTGATTGGCAGCGCCGATCCACTCAGAGGGTTTGCCCTTAAGCGCTTGGCGCTGCCGTGCTCCCCACTCCTCGTCGGCGAGGCCGAACGCGACCACGCGGTCGATGCCGGATTCGATCAAGGCGCGCCAGTCCGGCGCCTTCGGGTTCGCGGCCTTGGATACGCCCGCGCCGCAGACGATGAGCGGCTTGGCCGCGCCCGCAATCTCGCGCTTCAGATCATCGAGGAGGCTCGCCATCGACCGTGTGCAACCGAGGAATCGCGGCCAGTCTAGGTGCAACCCGGTTCACGGTCCAAGGCGGGCGGCCCGGTGTGGCAGTCTTGCATCAGCCGCGAGCCGGCATTGATCCCGCCGCTGCGGCAACCCAGATTCCGTGTTCCTGCGCGGCCCCGCTGCGGCCCGGAGCGCGGGCACGGCATGCGCTCCGGCCTGCGGCCCGGGAGCGGCCCGGCCTCCGTCCCGGGCGCGGTGCCGCGGCAGGCCGGGATTCAGCGCCCGGCGCCGGCTCCGATAGGAAAATGTTTCACGTGGAACATCGCCTTCTCAGCGCGGCAGCACGCTCTCGCCCATGAGGTGCTCGTCGATGGCGCGGGCGGCCTGGCGGCCCTCGCGGATCGCCCAGACGACCAGCGACTGGCCGCGGCGCATGTCGCCCGCCGAGAAGACCTTGCCGAGCGAGGTGCGGTAGGCCCGGGTGTCGGCCTTGACGTTGCCGCGGGGGTCGAGCTCGAGGCCGAGCTCCTCGATGAGGCCGTCGTGGACGGGGCTGACGAAGCCCATGGCCAGCAGCACGAGGTCGGCGCGCATCTCGAACTCGCTCCCGGGCACCGGCTTGAAGGCGTCGTCGACCCGCACGCAATGCAGGCGCTCGACCCGGCCGTTGCGGCCCGAGAAGCGGGCGGTCATCACGGCAAACTCGCGCTCGGCGCCCTCCTCGTGCGAGGAGGAGGTGCGCAGCTTCAGGGGCCAGTCGGGCCAGGTCAGAGGCTTGTTCTCGCGCACCGGCGGCTGCGGCATGATCTCGAGCTGGGTGATCGAGAGCGCGCCCTGCCGGGCCGAGGTGCCGATGCAGTCGGAGCCGGTGTCGCCGCCGCCGATGACCACGACGTGCTTCGCGGTCGCGAGGATCGGATCGGCAATGTCCGTGTTCTCGCCCGAGACGCGCCGGTTCTGCTGCGGCAGGAAATCCATGGCGAAATGGATGCCGGACAACTCGCGGCCCTCGATCGGGAGGTCGCGCGGCTTCTCCGCGCCGCCGGTGAGGAGCACGGCGTCGAACTCGTCCAGGAGCTCGCTCCCGGGCTTCGCCGCGCCGACATGGACGCCGTAGTGGAAGGTCACGCCTTCCGCCTCCATCTGCCGCACGCGGCGGTCGACGTGGTGCTTCTCCATCTTGAAGTCGGGAATGCCGTAGCGCAGCAAGCCGCCGGCCCGGGCGTGCTTCTCGAACACGTGCACCTCGTGCCCGACGCGGGCGAGCTGCTGCGCCGCCGCGAGCCCGGCCGGCCCCGAGCCGACCACGGCGACGCGCTTCCCGGTCGTCTTCTCGGCGGGCTCCGGCAGGATCCAGCCTTCCTGCCAACCGCGGTCGCCGATCGCGCATTCGATCGTCTTGATGGTGACCGGGTTGTCCTCGAGGTTCAGCGTGCAGGAGGCCTCGCAGGGCGCCGGGCAGACGCGGCCGGTGAACTCCGGGAAGTTGTTGGTCGACTGCAGATTGCTCAACGCCTCGTGCCAGTCATCCTTGTAGACGAGGTCGTTGAAGTCCGGGATCTGGTTGTTCACCGGGCAGCCGTTGTGACAATACGGGATGCCGCAATCCATGCAGCGCGCGGCCTGGTCGCGCGTCGCCTCCTCGCCGAGCGGAATCAGGAACTCGCGGTAATGCCGGATGCGGTCGGAGGCCGGCGCGTATTTGCGGTCGCGCCGGTCGATCTCGAGAAACCCCGTTACCTTGCCCATTCGCTCAGTCGACCCTTGTCGTCATGGGCGGGCTCGGCCCGACCCTCTCGTCAAAAAATGAAACGCGATCATCCCCAGGTCCGGATCTTCGCTCGTCTGCACCAGGGTGGCGCAAGGCGCTGCCTCGCGTCACTCCGCTGCCACGCTCGCGAGCTCCTGCGCCTGTGCGATCTCGCGCAGTGCGCGGCGGTACTCGACCGGCATCACCTTGACGAAGCGGTGGCGATAGTCGGTCCAGCCGTCGAGGATCTCCTTGGCGCGGCTTGAGCCCGTGTAGAGGTGATGGTTGACGATGAGCTGGTGCAGCCGCTCGGCATCGTGCCCCGACATATGAGCCAGCACGTCGATGCGGCCCTTGAATTCGAGGTCGCCGCCATGGTGGTGGAGGCGCTCCATGAGCTCGTCCTCCTCGGTCACCGGCTCCAGATCGACCATCGAAAGATTGCAGCGCCTGGCGAAGCTGCCGTCCTCGTCGAGGACATAGGCGATGCCGCCAGACATGCCGGCCGCGAAGTTGCGCCCGGTCGGGCCGATCACCACCACGACACCGCCGGTCATGTACTCGCAGCCGTGGTCGCCGGTGCCCTCGACGACGGCGATGGCGCCGGAGTTCCGGACCGCAAAACGCTCGCCGGCGATGCCGCGGAAATAGCACTCGCCCGCAATCGCGCCGTAGAGCACCGTGTTGCCGACGATGATCGAGCGCTCCGGCACCACGCCGGTGTTGGCCGGCGGCCGCACCACGATGCGCCCGCCCGATAGCCCCTTGCCGACATAGTCGTTCGCCTCGCCCTCGAGGTCGAGGGTGACGCCGCAGGCGAGCCAGGCTCCGAAGGACTGGCCGGCCGTGCCCTTGAGTTTCACGACAATGGAATCTTCCGGCAGACCGGCATGGCCGTAGCGCTTGGCGATCTCGCCCGAGAGCATGGCGCCGGTGGCGCGGTCGGCGTTGCCGATGGACTTCGCGATCACGACCGGCCGCTCGCCGTCGAGCGCCGGCTTGGCTGCCGCGATGAGCTCGCGGTCGAGCACATCCTTGATCTTGTGGTCCTGCCGCTCGCAGCGGTAGGTCGCTATGTCGGTTGCGGCCTCGGGCTTGTGGAACAGCCGCGAGAAGTCGAGTCCGTGCGCCTTCCAGTGGTCGATGACTCGACGCTTGTCCAGCATCTGCATCTGCCCGACCATCTCGTCGAAGCTGCGGTAGCCCATGCGGGCCATGAATTCGCGCACCTCTTCGGCGACGAAGAAGAAGTAGTTGATGACGTGCTCAGGTTGTCCCTGGAAGCGCTTGCGCAGCACCGGATCCTGGGTCGCGACGCCGACCGGACAGGTATTGAGGTGGCACTTCCTCATCATGATGCAGCCGGCGGCGATCAGCGGCGCGGTCGCGAAGCCGAACTCGTCGGCGCCCAAGAGCGCGCCGACGACGACATCCCGGCCGGTTCGGATGCCACCGTCGACCTGCACCGAGATGCGGCCGCGCAGCCGGTTGAGCACCAGCGTCTGGTGGGTCTCGGACAGCCCGATCTCCCACGGGCTGCCGGCGTGCTTGATGGAGGTGAGAGGCGAGGCGCCGGTGCCGCCCTCGAAGCCCGCGATGGTCACGTGGTCGGCCCGTGCCTTGGCGACGCCGGCCGCGACCGTGCCGACCCCCACCTCCGAGACGAGCTTCACCGACACGTCGGCCTGCGGGTTCACGTTCTTCAGGTCGAAGATGAGCTGGGCGAGATCCTCGATCGAGTAGATGTCGTGGTGCGGCGGCGGCGAGATCAGCCCGACGCCGGGCGTCGAGTGGCGCACCTTGGCGATCACCGCGTCGACCTTGTGACCCGGAAGCTGGCCGCCCTCGCCGGGCTTTGCCCCTTGCGCCATCTTGATCTGCATCATGTCCGAGTTGACGAGGTACTCGGTCGTGGCGCCGAAGCGGCCTGATGCGACCTGCTTGATCGCCGAGCGCATCGAGTCGCCGTTCGGCAGGGGACGGTAACGGTCCGCCTCCTCGCCGCCCTCGCCCGTGTTCGACTTGCCGCCGATCCGGTTCATGGCGATTGCAAGCGTCGTATGGGCCTCGCGCGAGATCGAGCCGAAGGACATGGCGCCAGTCGAGAAGCGCTTCACGATCTCGACCGCGGGCTCGACCTCCTCGAGCGGAACGGGCGCGCGGCCGTCCGCTTCCGCGTCCTTGATGTCGAACAGCCCGCGGATCGTGAGATAGCGCTCCTCCTGCTCGTTGATGCGCGCGGAAAAAGCCCGATACTTGTCGCGGGAGTTGCCGCGCACCGCATGCTGGAGGTCGCGCACGGTGTCGGCGTTCCAGACATGGTTCTCGCCGCGGAAGCGGAAGGCGTATTCGCCGCCGATGTCGAGCGCGTTCCGGTAGATCGGCGAATCGCCGAAGGCGTCGCGGTGCCGGTGCACCGTCTCCTCGGCGATCTCGACCATGCCGGCGCCCTCGATCCGGGTCGCCGTGCCGAAGAAGTCGCGGTCGACGAACTTCGAGGACAGCCCGACGGCATCGAAGATCTGCGCGCCGCAGTAGGACTGGTAGGTGGAGATGCCCATCTTGGACATCACCTTGAGCAGCCCCTTGCCGACCGACTTGATGTAGCGCTTGATGACTTCCTTGGCGTTGACCTCGTCCGGCATCTCGCCGCGGGCATGCATGTCGAGCATTGTGTCGAAGGCGAGGTACGGGTTGATGGCCTCGGCGCCGTAACCGGCGAGGCAGGCGAAATGGTGCACCTCGCGCGGCTCGCCGGACTCGACCACAAGCCCAACCGAGGTCCGAAGTCCCTTGCGGATAAGATAATTGTGCACCGCCGCCGTCGCGAGCAGCGCCGGGATCGGGATGCGGTCGGGGCCGACGAGACGATCGGACAGGATGATGATGTTGTAGCCGCCATGGACGGCGGCTTCGGCGCGGTCGCAGAGGCGGTCGAGCGCGCCGTCGAGGGCCGCCGCGCCCTGCTCGGATGGGTAGGTGATGTCGAGGGTCTTCGTGTCGAAGGAGTCCTCGACATGGCCGATGCAGCGGATCTTCTCGAGATCCTTGTTGGTGAGGATCGGCTGGCGCACCTCGAGACGCTTGCGGCGCGAGGTGCCTTCGAGGTCGAGGATGTTCGGCCGCGGTCCGATGAAGGAGACGAGGCTCATGACGAGCTCCTCGCGGATCGGGTCGATCGGCGGGTTCGTCACCTGAGCGAAGTTCTGCTTGAAGTAGGTATAGAGGAGCTTCGGCCGGTCCGAGAGCGCCGAGATCGGCGTGTCGGTGCCCATCGACCCCACCGCCTCCTGGCCCGTCACGGCCATCGGATGCATAAGAAGCTTGAGATCCTCCTGCGTGTAGCCGAAAGCCTGCTGGCGATCGAGCAGCGATACGTCGGTGCGCGATTCCCGCGCCTGCACCGGCTTCAGTTCCTCGAGCACGATCTGGGTGCGGCGGAGCCAATCCTTATACGGGTGACGCGAGGCGAGCTCCTTCTTGATCTCGTCGTCCGAGATGATGCGGCCCTGCTCCAGATCGATCAGCAGCATCTTGCCAGGCTGGAGGCGCCACTTCTCGACGATCTTCTCCTCCGGGATCGGTAGCACGCCCATCTCGGAGGCCATGACGACGAGGCCGTCGTCGGTGACGAGGTAACGGGCCGGCCTGAGGCCGTTGCGGTCGAGGGTCGCGCCGATCTGACGCCCATCGGTGAAGGCGATGGCGGCGGGTCCGTCCCAAGGCTCCATGAGGGCGGCGTGGTACTCGTAGAAGGCGCGCCGGTCCTCGCCCATGAGCGGATTGCCGGCCCAGGCTTCCGGGATCAGCATCATCATCGCATGGGCGAGCGGGTAGCCGCCGCGCACCAGGAACTCGAGCGCGTTGTCGAAGCAGGCGGTGTCGGACTGGCCTTCGTAGGAGATCGGCCAGAGTTTCGAGATGTCGTTGCCGAAGAGTTCGGAGTCCACGGACGCCTGACGCGCCGCCATCCAGTTGACGTTGCCGCGTAGCGTGTTGATCTCGCCGTTGTGAGCGATCATCCGGTAGGGATGGGCGAGCTGCCAGGTCGGGAAGGTATTGGTCGCGAAGCGCTGATGCACCAAGGCGAGCGCGCTGACGAAGCGCTCGTCCCGGAGATCCTGGTAATAGGCTCCGAGCTGGGTGACCAGCACCATGCCCTTGTAGACGACCGTGCGGGCCGAGAGGCAGACCGGGTAATAGCCCTTGGTGCGCTCGTCCGCGAGATCGTAGACCGCGTTCGAGATGACCTTGCGGACGAGAAAGAGCCGTCGCTCGAAGGCGTCCACGTCCTCGACCGGCTTCGGGCTCGTGATGAAGATCTGCTTGTGGACGGGCTCCGTCGCCTTGACGCTGTCCCCGATCGAGCTGCCGTCGACCGGCACGTCGCGCCAGCCAAGGAGCACCAGCCCCTCGTCCTTGACTGCCTTCTCGACGATCTTTTGGACGATCTTCCGCCCCGCCTTGTCGCGCGGCATGAACAGGTGGCCGATGCCGTAATGGCCCGGCTCCGGCAGGCGGAAGCCGAGCGCGGCGCATTCCTGCGCGAAGAATTCGTGCGGGATCTGGACCAGGATGCCGCAACCGTCCCCCATCATCGGGTCGGCGCCGACTGCGCCGCGATGGGCGAGGTTCTTCAGGATCGACAGGCCCTGCTCGACGATCGCGTGCGACTTCGCGTTCTTCATGTCGACGATGAAGCCGACGCCGCAGGCGTCCTTCTCCTTCTTGGGATCGTAGAGCCCTTGCGGCTTCGGAAGGCCCGGGTCGCGCACCGGGCGGGCCGGGGCGTTCCCGCCGTCACGGGGCGGAGCCGGGCGGGCTTCATCGCGGGCGCGGGGGTGGGCGCCGGTGCCTTGCGGCTTGCGGCCCTTCGTCGTCCCAAGCTCGGTCATGACGGTCACCTCGGCTCAAACCCGCTCGCGCGGTCTAGTCGACAACTCGCTCGGCGGTCGGGGCTTCACCGGTCGGATCAATCCCGGGCGCCCGCCCTGTTTTCTTTGGAGGTGGGGAAGCACCGTCGCCGCCCGCACCTTGCGGGCGGCTCGCGGGCTGTTTTAGCCGCGATGCGCCCGCTCCGCCCGATCCTTGCGGGCGGTCGCTTTAGGGTCTTGTTTGGCCGTAAAATAGGCCACCGGTTCATCCTTGCGGCTTCGGGACGCTATGGTCCAATTGGGACAGTGATGCTGTCCTAATGCAGCGACGTTGACAGAAATTCAGGACAGAGACAAGCGCGATTCGAGGGGATTTCCGACTTTTTGTTTCAAGAACTCGCGCGTGCCCGCAACTGCCTGAATTTGCGGTGAAACGAGGCGGGGTCGGCGGGCGTTGCTTGCCACGCAGTCCCCATCGGCTTCTGCGCCCGACCGCGGAGCGGCCATGGCCCACATCGTCCTTCTTGGCGACTCGATTTTCGATAATCGATCCTATGTCCGGCCCGGTGAGCCGGACGTCGTGCGCCAGCTCCACGCGCGGCTACCGCGGAGCGATCGGGCGACCCTGCGTGCGGTGGACGGCGCGACCACCGCAGGCGTGCCGGCTCAGCTCGCGCGAATTCCAGGCGATACGACGCATCTGGTCGTGAGCGCCGGCGGCAACGACGCACTCGGGCGGATAGACGTCCTCGAGGCTTCGTCGCGCTCGATCGCCGACACGTTGATGCGGCTTGCCGAGATCGGCGACGCCTTCCGGGAAAGCTACCGCGCGATGCTCCGCGCCGTTCTTGCTGCCGGCAGGCCGACGGCGCTCTGCACGATCTACGATCCGCGCTTCCCCGATCCCCGCCTGCAGCGCCTCGCCGTAACGGCGCTCACGCTGTTCAACGACGTGGTCGTCCGGGCCGCCTTCGCGCACGGCTTGCCGCTCCTCGACCTGCGCCTGATCTGCGACGAGCACGCGGACTATGCCAATCCGATCGAGCCCTCGGCGCACGGCGGCGAGAAGATCGCCGCCGCGATCGCATTGCTCGTCGCGGAGCATGATTTCGCGCGGCGGCGGAGCGAGGTCTTTATCCGATGACCCGGCGCGAACGCGCCGGGTCAGGGAGAACGCCTAGAGTTCGAGATGCGGGTAGCGGCGTTGCGCCTCGCGGCGCATGGCCTGCATCTCGGCCCAGACCTCGCCGACGACAACAAGAAGCAGGAGCATCCGGCGAGGCAGGCTTGGGCCGGTGCGGATGGACTGGGGCGCGAGGTCGCGCGTGAGCGTTGCGATCGCCATCGGGGACCTCACAGCGCCGGAGAGCCGAAGCGGCGCGAGATCTCGCGCTCGACCTCGTCGGTGAGGCGGCCGCCCTGGCCCTCGATGAAGCGGGCGATCTCGCGCTCGGCCTGCGCGCGGCGCGATGCCGTGATGGCCTCGCCGAGGCGATGCAGGAAGGCGCGAGCCCGGGGGAGCACCCCGGAACGGACCGGATCGCCGTCGAAGAACGACGCCGAGACCGGGTGGAGGAAAGTTGGAGCCATGGTGTTTCTCCTCATGGCCCTCGAATCGAAGCGTTTCCGGCTCTTTTGTTACACCTAAGCTGGGCGCGGCCCGGCCCGACGGCAACCGCGTGCGACGAATATCTCGCATGTGCGAAGAACATGGAATGAGCCCAAAACGATCAAGAAAGCGCAATATGTGACCGTACGGCGCCGAACGAAAAGGCGTTAGGCTTCAATTTTCTGCAATTTCAAACCAAGCCTCGCGCTTCGCCGCCCCTGGCCCGTCTTGGGGGGTTGCTTTCGTTGTGCAATGCAGCGTAACCTCTGCCTCGCCCTCTTGGGCGTTTCCTCCCTAGACTTGGGCCGCACCCCGGTGCGGCCCCTTTTCTTGCTCTCGCGCCTACGCTCCGCGGAAGCGGTGCTCCGGCGGGTCGTCGGGCTGCCGCTCGAAGCGGCGGTCAAGCTCTGCGATCGTCCGGTCTCCGCTCTCGGGATCGATCCGGCGCAGGATGGCGTCGATCTTCTCCTCGACGCGGTCATTGCCCTCCTTGGATTGCGGCGAGCCGAGATGCAGGAGGATCGCGAGCCCGCCCACCTGCCAAAGCAGCTGCAGGAACTCGGACTGCCAATTCTCCAGGGTGTCCCGCAGGGTCTGGATGAGGTAGTCCGAAACCTGGATCGGCTGGTTATGGGCGACCTGTTCGCTGGTGTAGGCAAACCAGGCAAACAGCCAGTGTCCGACGAGCGAGAAAGCGAAGAAGCCGAGCGTGATCCAGGCGTAGCCGTAACGCCAACGCCGAGGGTGCAGGTGCATGTTCGTGGTTCCCAAGCTGCGCCTGGGCATAAACGGCCAAGCCGCTTCGGAGTTCTTGCCGGAGCGCCCTGCATCCGGGCAGAAGCGGTCAGCGGGCGAGGAAGGCCTCGACCGCCGGCCGTCGCGGAATGGGAGCAACGGCCCCCTTGCCCAGCGTTTTCAGCGCTGCGGCGGCATTGGCGTAAGCCGCGGCGCGGAAGGGATCGCCGTGGACAAGCCAGTCGGCCAGGAAGGCGCCCGTGAAGGTGTCCCCGGCGCCGGTCGCGTCGACCGCCTCGACGCGCCGTCCCGGCACCGTTTCGCGCCGTTCCGCGGTCGCAACAAGCGTCCCTTCCGGCCCAAGCGTCAGAGCTACGATCCGGCAGCCGAGCCCGAGATAGAGGTCTGCGATGGCGCCCGGCTCATCGAGCCCGGTGAGCTGCCCGGCGTCGTCGATGCTCGGGCGCACGATGTCGGCGAGCGCGGACGCGGCCTGGACCACGGCGCGAGCACGGTCGAGCGGCCACAGGCGCAGGCGCAGATTGGTGTCGTAGCTCACGATCGTGCCGTTCGCTCGGGCGTGGCGGACTGCAGCAAAGCCGGCGTCGGCGCACCCAGTCGAGATGGCTTGGCTGATGCCGGAAAGGTGCAGCACCCGCGCGCTTGCGATCGCCCCGAGCGGCAGCTCCGCGGGCAGCACCTGCGCGGCCGCGGAGCCTGCGCGGTAATAGCTGAAGACGTGGCCCTCTGGGCCGTAGGAGATGAAGTAGATGCCGGTGCGCGCGCCCGGGCGCACGATCACCGGGGAGCGGTCGACGCCTTCGCGGTCCCACAGGGCCAGGAAGTCGCGGCCGAAAGCGTCGTCGCCGACCGCCGTGAAATAGCCGACCTTGGCGCCCTGCCGGGCCGCGGCGATGGCAGCGTTCGAGGAATCGCCGCCGAAGCCTGGCAGAAACAGGCGCTCGCCGCCTCGCTCCACCTCGGCGAATTCCATCAGCGGCTCGCCGAGGGAGAGGATATCGAGCGTCTTCATCCTATTCGGGAGAGGGCAGGGCCGGCGGCGCGTCCTCGTCGAGCGCCAGGACCTTGCCGGGATTGAGGATGTTCGCCGGGTCGAGGGCGCGCTTGAGCGTCCGCATGAGATCGAGCGCGACCGGGTCCTTGTAGTGCAGGAGCTCGTCGCGCTTGATCAGCCCGATGCCATGCTCGGCCGAGATCGAGCCGTTCATCGACGCGACGATGTCATGGACGAGGCGGTTGAAGGTCGGCCACTGGGCCAGGAAAGCCGCCTTGTCCATGCCGAGCGGCTGCGAAATGTTGAAGTGGATGTTGCCGTCGCCGACATGGCCAAAGGCGCAGGGGCGAACGCCGGGCATCGCCGTCGCGCAGGCCGCCTCCGCCTCCTCGATGAAATCGGCAACCCGCGAGACCGGTACCGAGACGTCGTGCTTGATCGAGCCGCCCTCGAGGCCCTGAACCTCGGAGAGCGTCTCGCGCAGGCGCCACAGCGCCTGGTTCTGCGTCTCGCTCGCGCCGATGGTCGCGTCCTCGACAAGGCCGGCCTCGATCGCCTCTCCGAGAACCGTCTCTAGCCGGCCTTGCAGGTCGGCCTTGGCGTCGGGAGATGAGAGCTCGATCAGAGCGTAAGAGGCGTGCTCGCCGACCAGGGGGCGCACCGTGCCGCGCCCGTGCTTCAGGACCATGTAGAGCGCGAAATCCGGCATGTACTCGAAGGCGGTAAGAGTGTCGTCGTCGCTCTGGCGCAGCCGCGCGAACAGCTCGAGCGCGCGGCGGGCGGAGGCGCAGCCGACGAAGGCCGTCGCTTTGACATGGGGTTTCGGCAGCAATTTCAGCACCGCGGCGGTGATGATGCCGAGCGTGCCCTCCGAACCGACGAAGAGGTTCTTGAGGTCGTAGCCGCTGTTGTCCTTGCGCAGGCCCTTCAGTCCGTTCCACACCCGCCCGTCGGCGAGCACGACCTCGAGCCCGAGCACGAGGTCGCGCGTGTTGCCGTAGCGCAGGACGTTGGCGCCGCCGGCGTTGGTGGCGAGATTGCCGCCGATGCGGCAGGAGCCTTCCGACGGCAGCCAGAGCGGAAAGAGCAGGTTCGTCTCGCCGGCCGCGGCGCGCACGTTCTGCAGGATGCAGCCGGCTTCCGCCGTCATGGTGGCATTGACGGGATCGATCTCACGGATGCGGTCGAGACGGGCGAGCGAGAGCACGAGGCCGCCGAAGGGCACGCCACCCCCCACGAGCCCCGTGTTGCCGCCCTGCGGCACGATCGCGACGCCCGCCTTAGCGCATTCGCCGACCGTGAAGGCCACCTCTCCGGTCGAGCCCGGCCGCACCACGGCAAGCGCTGTGCCGCGGTAGAGATTACGGCTCTCGACCAGATAGCCCGCCATCTGCCCGGGGTCGGTGATGACATGCGGCTCGCCGAGCCGGGCGGAGAGCACGTCGAGCAGCTGTGCCGAGGGCTTGGCGTGGACGGTCATGCTGCTGTCGTACGCGGGCTGCCAGAAGCGTCAAGCAGCCGCCCGGATCAGCCCGGTGCGGCGGCCTTCCGGAGCTGCTGGCGGAACCACAGCATCTGCTCGGGGAGGATCGGGCCGATATGCTTGTAGCGGATGGTGCCGTCCGGCCCCACCACGAAGGTCTCGGGCACGCCGTAGACGCCCCAATCGATCGCGGCACGACCGCCCGGATCGACGCCGACCGCCGCGAAGGGGTTGCCGAAGGCGCCGAGGAAGCGGCGCGCGTTCTCGGGCGTGTCCTTATAGTTGATGCCGACGACCCGAAGCGACGAGTCCTTCGCGAGCTCCATCAGGACCGGATGCTCCTGCCGGCAGGGCGCGCACCAGGAGGCCCAGACGTTCACCACCGTGAGCTTGCCCTTGAGGTCGTCGCTCGCAAGCCCCGGCAGGGGCTGTCCGTTCTGGGAGGCGCCGGCGAGCGGCTCGAGCGCGAAACTCGGGGCGGGGCGCCCGATCAGGGCCGATGGCACCTTCGAGGGATCGCCGGAGTAGAGCCGGATCAGGAACACAATGGCGAGCGCCAGGAAGACCAGCGCGGGCAGGAGATGCAGCAGCCGCAGCCGCGGCTTCGCGCCTTCGAGCGTGTCCGGCGCCGTCGTCGTTGGCGAAAGGCCGTTCACCAGCGCAGGCCCTCGCGGTTGGGGGCATCGGCGGCCGAGCGCCGGCGAGCCCCGCGCCGCTCCAGTTCGGCGAGCGCGCGTCGCTGCGCCGCGTGATCGAGGAATGCGCGCAACGCCAGCGCCGCGAGGATCAGCGCCGTCGCCGCATAGGCGGCGATGATGAAGAAGGCGTGGGGGCCGAGGTCCATTTGCGGTCGATCTAGCCGAGCCGCGCATCGCCTCGCAATGCGGGGAAACGCCACTCCGGCGGAATTCTTCACTCGCTCCAGCGGAGCGCCGCCGCCGCGCCCATCGTGCCGATTACGGCAGCGGCAAGGGAGAGTGCTGTCAGCATCAGGAAGGGCGCGACGAAGGGCACCGTGCCGCCGAGCGCGGCATTCGCCGCGGAGACCCCGAAGATCAGGGTTGGGATCATCAGCGGCAGGACCAGGATCGGGACGATAAGCCCGCCGCGGCGGATGGTGCTCGTCAGCGCCGCGCCGACGGCGCCGATGAAGGTGAGCGCCGGGGTGCCGGCGAGCAGCGTCGCCGTGGTCGCGGCCATGCCGGCCGGCGTGAGCGCGACCAGCAAGCCGAACAGCGGCGCGAAAAGCGCGAGCGGCAGGCCCGTGGCGAGCCAGTGCGCGATAACCTTCGCGACCACCACCAATTCGAGGGGCAGGGGGCTCGAGCGCAGGAGATCGAGCGAGCCGTCCTCCTCGTCGGCCTGGAACAGACGGTCGAGTCCAATAAGCGTCGCGAGCACGGCGGCGAGCCACAGGATCGCCGGGCCGATGCGGGACAGGAGGTTCAGGTCGGGACCCAATGCGAAGGGGACGAGGGTCACGAACATGAGGAAGAATACCAGCACGAGCGCGCCCGAGCCGCCGATCCGGGCCGCGAGCCTGAGGTCGCGCGCGATCAGCGCGAGGAAGGCGCGGGTCATCGCCCGAGCCTCAGCTCCCGCGCGCTGCCGATCGGCAGCGGGCCGTGGGTCGCCGCGACGAGGAGCCCGCCGCTGGAAAGATGTGCCCGGATCAACCCGAACAGCATCTCCTGCGACGTGGCGTCGAGTGTCGACGTCGGCTCGTCGAGGAGCCAGAGCGGCCGGCGGGCGACGAGGAGCCGCGCGAGCGCGACGCGCCGGCGCTGGCCGGCCGAGAGATAGGCGACCGGCAGCTCGGCCGCCTGCCCGAGCCCGACCGCGGCGAGGGCGTCGCGCGGCGACAGGTCGGGATCGCCGAGGAGGTCGCGGGCAAAGGCGAGGTTCTCCTGCGCCGTGAGTGCGCTTTTCAGCGCGTCGCGGTGGCCGACCAGGTGAAGCATCTCCGGAAGGGTGCGCTCGCCGGGTCGCTCGACCCAGATCGCGCCTGCCTCGGCCGCAAGCCGGCCCGCCAGGATGGCAAGAAGGCTCGATTTCCCGGCCCCGTTCCGCCCGGTCACGAGCAGCGCCTCGCCCGTGGCGAGCGAGAACGACAGGCCTTGGAAGACGAGCCGTCCGGAACGGCGGCAAGCCAGGTTCTCGACCTCGATCCGCACCCCGGCGGCCCCCTGCGGCAAACGCAAAATCGGAACGGCTTCAACCGTGTAGCGGCGGGTGAGGAAATGATCTATATCGCGCCCGGCTGCGCCGCGCGCACTATGACGTGGTATCCGTCTCGCGCGCATCAACGTCCGGGCGCTCCCGGGGCGGCGCGCGCATCTTTACGCGCTTTCGGCCGAACACATCAGCCGCTTGCGCAGACGGCCACTCGTCTGCGCGTGTTCGTGTGAAAACCGCCCCCGAGGAGCAGCCCGTGACCACCGCCCCCGACAGCTTCAAGTCCTGCCAGACCCTCGACGTGGGAGGCCGGACCTACACCTACTACTCGATCGCCGATGCCGAGAAGAACGGCCTGCCGGACGTCTCGCGCCTGCCCTTCTCGCTGAAGGTGCTGCTCGAGAATCTCCTGCGCTTCGAGGACGGCCGCTCGGTCACCAAGGCCGACATCGAGGCCGTCTCGGCCTGGCTCGACAACCGGGGCAAGGCCGAGAAGGAGATTGCGTTCCGCCCGGCGCGCGTCCTGATGCAGGACTTCACCGGCGTGCCGGCGGTGGTCGACCTTGCCGCCATGCGCGACGCCATGAAGAACCTCGGCGGCGATCCGCGCAAGATCAACCCGCTCGTGCCCGTCGATCTCGTCATCGATCACTCGGTCATCGTCGACGAGTTCGGCAATCCGCAGGCCTTCGCCAAGAACGTCGAGCTCGAATACGCCCGCAACGGCGAGCGCTACCGCTTCCTCAAATGGGGGCAGCTCGCCTTCCAGAACTTCTCGGTGGTGCCGCCCGGGACGGGCATCTGCCATCAGGTCAACCTCGAGTTCCTGTCGCAGACCGTCTGGAGCCGCAAGAGCGAGGCCGACCCGACCGAATACGCCTATCCCGACACGCTCGTCGGCACCGACTCCCACACCACCATGGTCAACGGCCTTGCCGTGCTCGGCTGGGGCGTCGGCGGCATCGAGGCGGAAGCCGCGATGCTCGGCCAGCCGATCTCGATGCTGATCCCCGAGGTCGTCGGCTTCAAGCTCACCGGCAGCCTCAAGGAAGGCGTCACCGCGACCGACCTCGTGCTGACGGTCACGCAGATGCTGCGCAAGAAGGGGGTGGTCGGCAAGTTCGTCGAATTCTACGGGCCGGGCCTCGCCGACATGACCGTCGCCGACCGCGCCACGATCGGCAACATGGCGCCGGAATACGGCGCCACCTGCGGCTTCTTCCCCGTGGACGCGAGGACGATCGAGTACCTCGCCATGACGAGCCGCACGCCGGAGCGCATTGCCCTCGTCGAAGCTTACGCCAAGGCGCAGGGCATGTTCCGCACGGCCGAGACGCCGGACCCGGTGTTCACGGAAACGCTCGAGCTCGACCTCGCCGAGGTGCAGCCCTCGCTCGCCGGCCCGAAGCGGCCCCAGGACCGGGTCACGCTCGCCGACGCCAAGCCCGGTTTCGCGACGGCCTTGGAGACCGAATTCCGCAAAGGCGGCGAAGCTGCGAGGCGCTACCCGGTCGAGGGCGCGAACTTCGACCTCGGCCATGGCGACGTGGTGATCGCGGCGATCACCTCCTGCACCAACACGTCGAATCCGAGCGTGATGATCGGGGCGGGGCTTCTCGCCCGCAACGCCGTCGCCAAGGGCCTGCGCACCAAGCCCTGGGTCAAGACCTCGCTCGCGCCGGGCAGCCAGGTGGTCGCCGAGTATCTCGAGAAGGCCGGGCTGCAGGACGATCTCGATCGGCTCGGCTTCAACCTCGTCGGCTTCGGCTGCACGACCTGCATTGGCAATTCCGGCCCGCTGCCGGAGCCGGTCTCGAAGGCGATCAACGACAACGACATCGTCGCGGCGGCGGTGCTCTCGGGCAACCGCAACTTCGAGGGCCGCGTCAACCCGGACGTCCGCGCGAACTATCTCGCCTCGCCGCCTCTCGTGGTCGCCTATGCGCTCGCCGGCTCGATGCAGCTCGACCTGAACAAGGAGCCGCTCGGCCAGGGCCGGGACGGGCCGGTCTATCTCAAGGACATCTGGCCCTCCAACGTCGAGATCCAGAGCTTCATCGACCGCACGATCACCAGCGAGCTGTTCAAGACGCGCTACGCCGACGTGTTCACCGGCGACAAGAACTGGAAGGAGATCGGCGTCACGACCGGCCTCACCTTCGAGTGGGACATCGGCTCGACCTATGTGCAGAACCCGCCCTATTTCCGGGACATGCAGAAGGAGCCGAAGCCGGTCGAGGACATCGTGAACGCCCGCATCCTCGGCCTCTTCCTCGATTCGATCACAACCGACCACATCTCGCCGGCCGGCAACATCCGGGCGGCCTCGCCGGCCGGCAAGTACCTGCTCGAGCGCCAGGTTCCGGTCTCCGAGTTCAACCAGTACGGCACGCGGCGCGGCAACCACGAGATCATGATGCGCGGCACCTTCGCCAACATCCGCATCAAGAACCAGATGGTGAAGGACGCCTCCGGCACCGTCGTGGAGGGCGGCTTCACGATCCACTGGCCCGACGGCGAGCAGATGTTCATCTACGAAGCCGCGATGAAATACCAGGCCGAGGGCGTGCCGCTCGTGGTCTTCGCCGGCAAGGAATACGGCACCGGCTCGTCGCGCGACTGGGCGGCGAAAGGCACGAACCTCCTCGGCGTGCGCGCCGTCATCGCCGAGAGCTTCGAGCGCATCCACCGCTCCAATCTCGTCGGCATGGGCGTCGTGCCGCTGGTGTTCCCGGAGGGCACGTCCTGGCAGTCGCTCGGCCTGACGGGCGACGAGACGGTGACGATCCGCGGGCTCGCAGGCGACCTCAAGCCGCGCCAGAAGCTCACGGCGCGGATCAAGTTCGCCGACGGCTTGATAAAAGAGGCGCCGCTGACCTGCCGCATCGACACGCTCGACGAGCTCGAATACTTCCGCAACGGCGGCATCCTGCACTACGTGCTGCGCCAGCTCGCGGCGTAAGCGCGACGCGCTTGCCGCCGGTCGTCCCGGAAGCCGCGCAGCGGCTATCCCGGGCCCGCAGCACCGGAGTGCGAGAGATGGGGCCCGGCTCTCCGCTTCGCTCCGGCCGGGAGGACCGGGACCTTACGTTGCGGGCGCCAACGCCCGCTTGCCCCCATCCGCCTCGCATGCCCTAATCCCGCTGGCGACGACCGGGGAGGGCGGGCATGAGAACCACGCGGCGAGGCGTATTGGCCGGCGGCTTGGCGGCCGTGACGGCGACCGGAGCGCCCGGGATCATCCGCGCGCAGGCGCAGCCCGCGCGGGCACGCACGATCCGGGCGGTCATGCACGCGGATCTGCGCGTCTTGGATCCGATTTGGACGACCGCGAACATCACCGCCTATCACGGCGCGATGATCTACGACGCGCTCTTCGCGATGGACGCGAATTTCGAGCCGCGGCCGCAGATGGTCGGCAAATGGCGCGTGTCGGACGACAAGCGCAGCTACACCTTCGAGCTCCGCGAGGGGCTCAAGTTCTCGGACGGCACGTCGGTGATGGCCGATGACTGCGTCGCCTCGCTGCGCCGCTGGGCGGTGCGCGACGGCGCCGGCCAACACCTCTTCCGGCGGGTCACGGACACGCCCGTCGTCGATGACAAGACCTTCCGCATCGTTCTGTCGGAGCCCTACGGGCTCCTGATCGGCGCGCTCGCGAAGCTCTCGACCTCGAATTGCTGGATGATGCGGAAGAAGGAGGCGGAGAGCGACCCGAACCAGCAGATCCGCGAGACCGTCGGCTCCGGGCCTTTCCTCTACAATCGGGACGAGACGCGGCCCGGCAACCGCTACGTCTACGACCGCAACCCGAATTACGTTCCGCGTTCCGAGCCCGCCTCGGGCCTTGCCGGCGGCAAGGTGGTGAAGGTCGATCGCGTCGTATTCGAGAACATCGGCGACGAGCAGACCTCGCTCGCGGCGCTCCAGAACGGCGAGATCGATTTCTTCGAGGTGCCGCCGCAGGACCTCGTGCCCGACCTCGAGAAGGACCAGAACCTCGAGATCCGAGTCCTCAACAAGACCGGCCATATCGGCTTCATGCGGATGAACTTCCTGCATCCGCCCTTCGACAACGTCGAGGCGCGCCGCGGCATGCAGCATCTCGTCAACCAGGCCGACGTGATGCGCGCGATCTTCGGCGAGTCGAAATACTGGCAGAGATGCGGCGCCTATTTCGCCTGCGGCACGCCCATGGAGAATGACGCCAACACCGACTGGTTCAAGGGCGGTCCGAACCTCGCCAAGGCGAAGGAGTTCTTCGGCAAGAGCGGCTATGACGGGCGCCCCGTCGTGGTGCTGCAGCCGACCGATCACTACTTCGGCAACCCCGCCGGAATGTTCATCGCCCAATGGCTGCGCCAGGCCGGGGTCAACGTCGACCTCGCGGCGAGCGACTGGGGCGCGGTCCTTAACCGCCGCGCCGTCAAGAAGCCGCCGAACGACGGCGGCTGGAACATCTTTTCGACCACCGCCACCGGCGAAGCCTTCTCCAACCCGATCAACTTCTCCGGCCACGCGGCGAATGGGGACAAGGCTTGGTTCGGCTGGCCGTCGAACGAGCGCCAGGAGAAGCTGCGCGACGACTGGGCGCTCGCCGACACGCTCGAGGAGCGGAAACGCATTGCGCGGGACATGCAGGCGAACGCCTGGGACTACGTGCACCACCTCTATCTCGGGCAGTTCTTCCGCGCCTCGGCCTGGCGCAAGACGGTCAGCGGAGTGATCGGCATGCCCGAGATCGTGCCCTTCTGGAACATGGAGAAGAAGGGGTAGGCCGAGCCGATGCTCGCTTATATCGCGCGACGCCTCGCCTCGACGGTGCTCGTGATGGGCATCGTCGGCGTTTTTGTCTTCCTGTTGCTGCACCTCTCGCCTGGCGACCCGGCCGCGATCATCGCCGGCGACAACGCGACCCCGGAGCAGATCGCCGGAATCCGCCAGCGGCTTGGCCTCGAGGACCCGCTGCCGGTCCAGTTCCTGCGCTGGGCGGTCGCGGTGGTGCAGGGCGATCTCGGCATCTCGATCTTCTCGAACGAGCCCGTCATCAAGCTCATCGGCCAGCGCATCGAGCCGACCCTGTCGCTCGCGCTCACCACGCTGATCGTCGCGGTGACGCTCGCCGTGACCTTCGGCGTGCTCGCGGCCTGGCGGGCGGGCAGCTGGATCGACCGCTCGCTGATGGTGGTTTCGGTGCTCGGCTTCTCGGTGCCGGTGTTCGTCGTCGGCTACATGCTGATCTACGTCTTTGCGATCACGTTGCGCTGGCTGCCGGTGCAAGGCTATGCGCCGCTCGGCGAAGGCTTCGGCCCGTGGATCGAGCGGCTGGTCCTGCCCTCGATCGCGCTTGGGCTTGCGTATGTGGCGCTGATCGCGCGCATCACCCGCACCGCCATGCTCGACGTGCTCGCGGAGGACTACATCCGCACCGCCAAGGCGAAAGGCGTCGCGACCGCGCCGATGCTCCTCAAGCATGCCCTGAAGAACGCCGGGGTCCCGATCATCACCGTAATCGGCATCGGCGTCGCGCTCCTCATCGGCGGCGTCGTCATCACCGAGACGGTGTTCAACATCCCCGGCGTCGGGCGTCTCGTGGTCGATGCGATCTCGAAGCGCGACTACCCGATCATCCAGGGCGTCATCCTCCTGTTCTCGGGCGTCTATGTCGTCGTGAACCTGATGGTCGACCTCACCTACACGGTGCTCGACCCGAGGATCCGCTACTGATGGCGACCGCGACCGCCGGCGCGTTCGTCGCGGCGGAGGCGCCTTCGCGCCGCCGCGGCGCCCGGCTGCGCCGCTTCATCCGCCGCAATCCGACGCTCTTCGCGGGCGGCGCGATCCTGTCGCTTGTCGCGCTTGTCGCGCTCGTCGCGCCGCTCATCGCCGGCGACCCGCTCACCATGCAGCCGGCGCAGCGCCTGCGCCCGCCCTCCGAGGCGAACTGGCTGGGCACCGACAATCTCGGCCGCGACGTCTTCTCGCGCACGGTCTACGGCGCCCGCGTCTCGCTCTTCGTCGGGCTCTCGGTTGCGAGCTTCTCCGTGGTCGTCGGGCTCTTCATCGGGCTGCTGACCGGGTATTTTCGCCGCGTCGACGCGGTCGCGATGCGGCTCATGGACGGGCTCATGGCGATCCCGGCGATCCTGCTTGCCATCGCGCTCGTGGCGCTGACGCGGGCGAGCGTCATGACCGTCATCGTCGCCATCACCATCCCCGAGGTGCCTCGCGTCGTGCGCCTTGTGCGCTCGGTCGTGCTCTCCGTACGCGAGGCGCCCTATGTCGAGGCCGCGATCGCCGGCGGCACGCCGGTGTGGAAGATACTCTTCCGGCACATCCTGCCGAACACGGTGCCGCCGCTCATCGTGCAGGCGACCTATATCTGCGCCTCGGCGATCCTGATCGAGGCCGCGCTGTCCTTCCTCGGCGCCGGCACCCCGCCCGAGATCCCGACCTGGGGCAACATGATCGCGCAGTCGCGCCTGTTCCTCTCCCGCGCCCCGTGGACGATCTTCGCGCCCGGCATCGCGCTCGCCGTCGTGGTGCTCGCGGTGAACCTCCTCGGCGATGGATTGAGGGACCGGCTCGATCCGCGCCTCGCGAGGAGGATGTGAGCGTGACGCCGCTCCTCTCCGTCCGCGACCTCAAGACCTACTTCTTCACCGAGGACGGGACGACGCGGGCCGTCGACGGCGTCTCCTTCGATGTCCTTCCCGGCGAGACGCTCGGCATCGTCGGCGAGTCGGGCTGCGGCAAGAGCGTGACTGCGCTCTCGGTCATGCGCCTTCTGCCGCCGAGCATCGGGCGCACGGTCGGCGGCTCGGTCGCGTTCGAGGGCCGCGACCTTCTCGAGCTCGACGAGAGCGACATGCGGGCGATCCGCGGCAACCGCATCGCCATGATCTTCCAGGAGCCGATGACCTCGCTCAATCCGGTGCTGACCATTGGCCACCAGATCGCCGAGTCGGTGCGCATCCACCAGGGCGCGAGCCCCGCGCAGGCAAGGGAGCGCGCGGCCGAGATGCTGCAGCTCGTGCGCATCCCCGATGCCGAGCGGCGACTCGACGACTACCCGCACCAGTTCTCGGGCGGCATGCGCCAGCGGGTAATGATCGCAATGGCGCTTGCCTGCAATCCGAGGCTCCTCGTCGCCGACGAGCCGACCACCGCGCTCGACGTCACCATCCAGGCGCAGATCCTCAGATTGATGCTGGAGCTCAAGGAGCGCACCGGTTCGTCGGTAATCCTGATCACGCACGATCTCGGGGTGGTCGCGGAGACCTGCCAGCGCGTCATCGTGATGTATGCCGGCCGCAAGATCGAGGAGGCGCCGATCCTCGAGCTGTTCGACCGGCCCGCCCACCCCTACACGCGCGGCCTGATGGCCTCGATCCCACGCTACGGCGGCGGGCGCGCCAGGAAGCGCCGCCTTGCCGAGATCCCCGGGATCGTGCCGTCGCTGCGCGAGCCGATCGAGGGCTGCGCCTTCGCCCCGCGCTGCCCCTACGCCGCCGAGCGCTGCCGGATCGAGGCGCCGCCGCTGCGCGCGGTTGCCGGCGGGCATCTGGCCGCGTGTCATTTTGCGGAGGAGGTCATGATGCGCCCGCCTCTCCCGGAGGGAGAGGCCGAGGCGCAGCGGGGCCGCGAGCCGGGTGAGGGGATCGCCCTTGCCGGATAGCGCCGAGCTCCTCACCCGGACGCCTCCGGCGTCTCGACCTCTCCTACCGGGAGAGGTTGTCGTGCCCGTGCTCGAGGTCGAGAACCTCAAGAAGCACTTCCCGGTGCAGCGCGGGCTTCTGCGCCGCACGGTCGCGAAGGTGAAGGCGGTCGATGGCGTCAGCTTCTCGATCCGACCCGGCGAGACGCTCTGCCTGGTCGGCGAATCGGGCTGCGGCAAGTCGACGGTTGGCAAGCTCGCGCTGCGCCTGATCGAGCCGACCGAGGGCTCGATCCGCATCGGCGGCGAGGAGGTCACGCGTCTCTCGGGCGGCGAGATGCGCGCCTATCGCCGCCGCATCCAGATGGTTTTCCAGGACCCCTACGCGTCCCTCAACCCGCGCCTCAAGGCCGGCCAGATCGTGGGCGAGCCGCTCGAGAACTACTCCGATGCCTCCGGCTCCGAGCAGGAGCAGACGATCGCCGCCCTGTTCGAGAAGGTTGGGCTTCGCCCCGATGCGATGCGCCGCTATCCATTCGAGTTCTCGGGCGGCCAGCGCCAGCGCCTCGGCATCGCGCGTGCCTTGGCGCTCAACCCGGCGGTGATCGTTGCCGACGAGCCGGTCTCGGCGCTCGACGTCTCGGTGCAGGCGCAGGTCCTGAACCTCCTCATGGATCTGCAGGAGGAGCTCGGCCTCGCCTATCTCTTCGTCAGTCACGACCTCGGCGTGGTCGAGCATATCGGCCACCGAATCGCAGTCATGTATCTCGGCCAGATCGTCGAGCTCGCCGACAAGGACGCGCTGTTCGCCGACCCGCAGCACCCCTACACCCAGGCGCTGATCTCGGCCGCGCCGCTGCCCGACCCACGCGCCCGGCGTGAGCGCATCGTGCTCGAAGGCGACGTGCCCTCGCCGATGCGCCCGCCCTCGGGCTGCCGCTTCCACACCCGGTGCCCCTTCTCCTTCGACCGCTGCTTCGTCGAGGAGCCGCGGCTGAAGCCCTCACGTGAGGACGGGCGGCTGGTGGCGTGTCATCTGCGGGACTAGGACCCAGCGCGGGAGGACGGTCGCGGAAGAGCCTCGAACGGGTCGACGAATCGCACGTCAAACGGCGTGAAGTGCTTCACGTTGCGGGTTAGGATCGCCAGATCGCGGACCTGGGCCGTCGCGGCGATCACCACGTCTGCGAGGCCCGGCGTATGACCAGCGGCGCGAGCCTTATCGAGAATCCGCCCGGTTGCATGGGCGACCTCCAGATCAACTGGCAGGATGCGCTCACCATAGATGTGCTCGATGAGAGCCCACCAGGCTTGCAGCGCCTCCGCTTTCTGTTTCGCGCCGGCGCGAAGTGCTTTGGCGATTCCACTCTCGACTTCCGCCGCCGTCATCACGGAAAGGAAAAGGAGATCGGATGAAGCGTCCATCCATTCGACGAGTTCCTGTCGCGGCCCGTGTTTCGATGGCGCTCCTGCCGAGATGACGTTCGTATCGACAAGATACAATCAAAGCTCCTCCGAGCGGTGAGGCGTACGATCCCGTTCGGGAATGTCGCCCGGTTCGATCGGAGCCGACATCAACAGGCGGCCGAGGGAGGGGAGGTTGCGCAGACGCTGCCACTCCGCCCAAGAGACGACCACCGCTTCCGGACGTCCATGCCGTGTGATGACGGAAGGCTTGCCGGCGAGCGCGCGGTCCACCACCGCCGACAGCGAGGCCTTCGCATCCTTGAGCTGGATCTTTTCCACAGCGAACTCCGCTATATGACTACTGTAGTCATATACCTCGGCTGCTCGCCGGTCTAGTACCCCGGCCATAAGCCCGGCGTGGCGAGCTCGAGCAGATGCCCGTCGGGGTCGCGGAAATACACGCTCGTTCCGCCGCGCGGCCATTCGGTGCGGCCTTCGATCGCAACGGCGTGGGCGGAAAGGCGCGCTTCCCAGGCGGCGAGGCTTTCGCGTGCCACCCCGAAGGCGACGTGCAGCGGACCATGGCCGTCGTGGGGCGGGATGGTGCCGCCGGGCATGACCACGGTTTCGAGCGTCTTGCCGCGCGGAAAGAGCAAAAGCATGCTCGCCGGCGCGACCTCGAAGGCACAGAGGCGCTGGTCGGCAAAGACCGGCTTGAGGCCAAGCACCTCCTCATAGAAGCGGCGGGCGCGCGCCAGATCGTCGACATAGAGCGCCGTCTCGAGAACGCCCCCGAGCCGCGGCGCGGGCGCACTCATCGGGCCGGCGCAGCCGCCGCAGGCGCCGGAGGCGGAGCAAGCCGCGTGGCTTGGCTCGCCGCGAGCCGCCACTCGCCTCCGCTTCGGACATAGACCGCGATCCAGCGGAAGTCGTAATGACGGCCCTCGCCCTGGTTCAGGATCGGGCTGCGGCCAGTGACGATCACGGTGTCCGCCCCGTGCGGGCGGAAGCTCAGCTCGTCGACGGGCGCAGTCTCGATCACCGGATCGCCGGCGAGGGCCGCGACGATGCGCGTGTCCTTGCCGTCCATCTTCCCCGAGTCATGCGTGTGGGTGAAGCTGTCGGCATACATCGCTCTCAGCTTCACGACGTCCTTTGCCGCGATCGCCTCCTGCAGCGCGTGGCGGAAACCCATCACCTCGAGTTCGACCGGCCCGAGCGGCGCGGCGAGATCGAGCGGATGCGCGCGCGCCGCAAGCGGCGCGAAGACAAGCATGGCGAGAAGGGCGGCGCGCCCGATCATCCTTCGTGGATCCGGATCACAGCCTCGATCTCGACCGTCATATTGTTCGGCAGCGAGCCCATGCCGATCGCCGAGCGGGCGTGGCGGCCGCGCTCGCCGAGCACGTTCACGAAGAGGTCCGAGCAGCCGTTGATCACCTTGGGCTGCTCGGCGAAGTCCGGCACGCCATTGACCATGCCGAAGACCTTCAGGATCTCGACCTTGTCGAGGGTTCCGGCCGCGGTCCTCGCGGCTGCGAGCAGGCCGAGGCCGGTGATCTTCGCGTGCTCGTAGGCCTGTTCCCAGGTCACGTCGCGCCCGACCTTGCCGGTGTGATAGGAGCCGTCCGGCTTCCGCGGTCCCTGGCCCGACAGATAGACGATGTCGCCGGCGCGCTTGAACGGCACGTAATTCGCAACCGGCGTCGGCACGTTCGGCAGCGCCAGGCCGAGTTCCTTGAGCTTGTCTTCGACGGACATCTTGTTTCCTCTCTCCGTCATCCCGGACGCGGTGCAGCGTGAAACGATGCGCCGCAGATCCGGGACCGATCTGGCAGACGTAGGTCCCGGCTCTTTCGCGCCTACGGCGCTTCAGCCGGGACGACCCGCGATAGAGCCGATCTCGCGTTCTGGTTCCGAAAGCGCTGCGAGCGCTTCGGATGCCACCAGCGCCCGCTCACGACCGTGGCTTCCGAGACGATCTTGCGGTCGCCGGTCATGTGCTCGCCGACGACGTCGACATAGTCGAACTTGCCTTCGCGCACCGAGATGATGGTGGCGTCGCCGGCGCTGCCGGGCTTGAGGCTGCCGAGCTCCGGCCGCTTCAGTGCCATCGCCGCGTTGACGGTCGTCGCGGCGATCACGTCCTTCAGCTCCATGCCAAGGCACAGGAACTTCGACAGCGTGGTCACCTGATCGAAGGCCGGCCCATCTATGCACAGCGTGTGGATGTCGGACGAGATCGTGTCGGGGTAGAAGCCGTTCGCCAGCATCGCGCGCGCGGTCTTGAAGGCGAAGGAGCCCTTGCCGTGGCCGATGTCGAAGATGACGCCGCGCTTCCTCGCGTTCAGCACCGCCTGCTTCACGGTCCCCTGCGCCGTGCAGGGCGCGTTCGGGAACGGCCGGAAGGCGTGGGTCAGCACGTCGCCGGGACGCAGCATGTCGATCACCTCCTCATAGGAAGGCGGCGGGTGGTCGATATGGGCCATGAGCGGCATGCCGACCTCTTCGGCGACCTGAAGCGCGATGTTGAGGGGCGCCGTGCCCTGGTCGCCCGAAGCGTGCTTGCCGACACGCACCTTGATGCCAACGATCACGTCGCGGTTGGCCTCCGCCACCTCGACGGCCTCGGTCGGGGCCATGAGGCGCATCTCCTCGCTCTCCCCGACCATGATGGTCTTCGAGAAGGCGTAGATGCCGGCGAAGGAGACATGCAGATAGGCGAGGATGCGCACCTCCGACGGTTCGATCACGTGCTTGCGGAATCCCGCCCAGTTGCCCGGCCCGGCGCTGCCGGTGTCGACCGAGGTCGTGACGCCGCTCAGGCGGCAGAACTCCTCGGCGTCGATGCCGAGCGAAGTGCCGCCCCAATAGACATGGGTGTGGAGGTCGATGATCCCGGGCGTCACGATGAAGCCCGAGACGTCGCGCATATCGGCGCCGCCGTCCGCGAGCCCGTCCCCGACCTTCGCCACCTTGCCGGCGGAGAAGGCGACGTCCGTCACCCGATCGAGCTTCTGCGACGGGTCGATCACGCGCCCGCCCTTGAGGATGAGATCGTAGGTCACTGCGCCCCCGCTTTGGTCACGACGCAGAACCATGGACAGGGACGAAGCCGTTGCCAAGCCGGAATCCCGGGCCTGCCATGCTCTCGCCACGGATGGCTGGATAACAGAGGGCAACGATCGGTCGCGCCTAGGCAAATCGCGGCCCCGGGGGTTAACAATCTAACGGCGTTTCGCTTCGGGGATGAGAACGCCCCGAGCTATGATCGTCGGCAACAGTGGAGCTGACCCGCATGGTCGCGAGCCGAGCCCTTCGTCCCATCGCGCTCGTGCTGGCGGCGTTCGCCGCTGGCGGCGCGGCGGCCGCGTCCCCGGCCCTCGTGGTCGACGCCGATTCGGGGAAGGTGCTCTACGCCGAGCGGGCAACCGATCCGTGGTTCCCGGCCTCGATCACCAAGCTGATGACCGCCTACGTGGCGCTGAGCGCGGTGCGCGAGGGCAAGCTCTCGATGGACACTCTGCTGACCGTGTCCGAGAACGCCTACGCGCAGCCCCCATCCAAGATCGCATTGCGGCCCGGCACCGAAATCACGCTCGACAACGCGCTGAAGATCATCATGGTCAAGTCGGCGAACGACGTCTCAACGACGATCGCCGAAGGGGTCGGCGGCACGGTCGAGGGCTTCGCCGGCATGATGAACGCCGCGGCCCGCCGGCTCGGCATGAACGAAAGCAACTGGACGAACCCGCACGGCCTTCCCGACCCGGCGCAGTACACGAGCGCCCGCGACATGGCGATCCTCGGCCGCGCGCTGATCCGGGAGTTCCCCGAGCACCGCGGGCTGTTCCAGCTGAGCGCGATCAAGCTCGG
>JAQSWQ010000106.1 GCA_029266525.1 Microvirga sp. | reverse complement strand
GAAATCTTCGGGATCATGAAAACCATCGCGTGGGCGATGCGCGAAACCGGGCGTGCCGCCGGGTTCATCACCACACGAACGAGTGAAGGCGCGAACCACTGGCTCACTAATCCATATGCGTTCGATCAAGCCGTGAAGGCGGTCCAGAAGGTACTGGAGGCAGTTCGGCCCGAAGGTGAGATCGTCCCACCCAAGGCAACGGGCTTTGACGTTCTCGACCAAGCGCTTGCCGACCTGGGGCCGGGGTTTGCGAATACGATCCTAGAGGAGATCGAGACCGGGGAGCCGAGGTCCACCGGATCAATCAAGCGCACAGAAGACTTGCGCCGCGACCTCGGAACTATGGTCCACCGCATCCAGAAGGGAAGGCGCAAATGAGCAGCGGCAACATCACCCGGCGCGGCAAGAATAGCTGGCGCCTCAAGTTCGACCTCGGCCGCGATCCCGCGACCGGCGAGCGGTTGACGCGCTTCGTCACCGTGCGAGGCACCAAGAAAGAGGCGCAGGCGGAGTTGACGCGCCTCCTGGCCGCGCACGACGCGGGCACGATGGTTGAGCCATCGAAGCTCGCCATCGCCGACTACATGCGGGCGTGGATAGACACCGCCGAGACGCTTTCGCTCGCGCCCAAGACGGCTGAGCGCTACCGCCAGCTAATTGAGCGACAGATCGTGCCGCACCTCGGGGCTCACGCCCTCCAGAAGCTTAAGGCCGCGCACGTTGCGGACTGGCACGCGAAGCTTCTGAGGGCTGGGGGACATGAAGGCGGGCCGCTTGCGCCACGAACGGTAGGGCATGCGCACCGCGTGTTGCATAAGGGGCTCGCCGATGCGCTCCGGCGCGAGCTGTTGACCCGCAACCCGGCCGCGATCGTCGCGCCTCCCAAGGTAGCGGCCGACGAGGTGAAAATCCTCGAAGCCGAGCAGGTGAAGGCGGCACTCGCGGCCATGCGCGAAACCGTGATCTATCCGCAGGTCGTCGTGCTCCTGGCAACGGGAATGCGCCGCGGCGAGTTGATGGGCCTGCAATGGGGCGACGTGGACCTTGATGCCGGCAAACTCAGGGTCGAGCGCGCGGTCGAGAAGACCAAGGCGCAGGGCCTGCGGATCAAGGCCCCGAAGACGCGGCACGGCCGGCGCACGATCACCCTCCCCGCCGGCGCCGTCGCCGTCTTACGCGAGCATCGGAAGGCGCAGCTCGAAACCCGCATGGCACTGGGAATTGGCAAGCTGCCCAGTGACGCCTTCGTGTTCGGGACGGTTGATGGACAGGTCCGCGACCCGGACCGGATCACGCAGGATTGGAAGCGCTTCGCCGCCGCCCGTGGCGTCCCGAAGGTCACGCTACAGGCTCTACGCCATAGCCATGCCTCGGCTTTGATCGCGTCCGGTACCGATCCCGTCACCGTCTCGCGCCGCCTTGGCCACGGCAGTCCCGTCGTCACGATGTCCGTCTATGCTCACCTGTTCGATCGCGGCGATGACGGCGCAGCGCGGGCAATCGACGCCGCCATGAGCATTGGCGAGTCCTGAAGGGCTCGGGTGCCAATCGGGTGCCAATTCGCTGATTGTTCACGCGCGACGACTTCAACCGTCACATGAGCAGAAGCCAAAACAGCTAACTATAGCAAGGTCTTGGCGGAGACGAGGGGATTCGAACCCCTGATACGGCTTATCACCGTATAACGGTTTAGCAAACCGCCGCCTTCAGCCTCTCGGCCACGTCTCCGGACAATAAAGCGTCTATGCCCGAGGCTCGGCGCCGTGACAAGCGCGGGGCGCCAACCACCGCCTTCGGCCGAGCATTGGGGCGGCGACAGATCGGGGCGGGCGACCAGATTCGTCCCAGCGCGTGTATGGCCGCCCACCGCCGGGCAGCGCTCGGATCTCGCGAACACTCACCCTTCCGCCCGTTCCCGCTTTCGTCCGTTCGCAGCGTGGCCGTTCAGCCGTCTACGCTCGTAATGTTTCGCGACCCGCAGGTGCCGCGAGATGGCGTAGTTCATCGCCGTGAGGAAGCCGTATGGCCCGCGCACAAAGTGGCGGCGGCCGACATAGGCCTTCAGGAAGTTCGCCGGAAACTCGACGAACAGGCGCCAGGTCGGGATCGAGATGCCGCGCTCATCGAGGTCCTGCGCCTGCTGGTCGGAATAGCGGTTGAGCTTGTCGAGCTGGTCACCGAGCGAGCGCACCGAGAAATGATGGACGACCCCCTCGAGCCGGCCGGGCCTCACGCCCGGCGCGAGCTCGACGCGGTCATGCACCAGCGAGGGCGAGTAGCGGCCCTTGTCCTTGCGATAGAGCCGCACCGGCCAGAGCGTGTAGGCCAGGCGGTGCGGGCGCGGCTCGCCCGGGAAAATCTCGGTGATGCCGATGCGGTAGGCCGGGAGCGGCGGCTCGCCCTTGGTGAAGAGCTCGCGGATATTCGCGGCGAGCTCCGGCGGCACGATCTCGTCGGCATCGAGGTTGAGGAGCCAGTCGTGCCGGCACTGATCCTCGGCGAAGCGTTTTTGAGGGCCGTAGCCCGGCCACGGGTGATGGATGACGCGCGCGCCGAGCGCCGCGGCGACCCCTTGCGTGCCGTCGGTCGAGCCGGAATCGACCACGACGAGGTCGTCGCTGAGGGCGCGGACCGCTGCGATGGCCTTGCCGATGCGGTCGGCCTCGTCCTGCGCGATGATGAAGATCGAGAGCGGCAGGGGGCCAGTCATTGGAAAGGCCCGCCGGGCCGCGCTCAAAGCGTCAAAGGGATGGTGCCCAGGGGCGGAATCGAACCACCGACACTGCGATTTTCAGTCGCATGCTCTACCAACTGAGCTACCTGGGCGCCCACACCCGCGGGAGCCGCGGCGCGTCGGAGCGGGGTGTATAGTGACCGAGGCCGAGCCTGTCCAGACGCGTCGCTACCCATCCGCCACCCGGTCCTCGCCCGCGGGCTCGTCGTCCTCGCCAGCAGGGATGACGTAGCGGCCGCTAAGCCAGCGCTGCAAATCGGCGTCTGCGCAGCGGCCCGAGCAGAACGGCCGGAACGCCCGGTCGCGCGGCTTGCCGCACAGCGGGCACCGGCCTCTCGCGGGTTCCTCAGCCGGGCGGTTGTCGTTCATTGCGGGTGGCATCGCGGTCGATCGTCCGAAGCTCCGTCTTGAGGACCTTGCCGTAATTGTTCTTCGGCAGGCCCTCGACGAAAATATAGGCCTTCGGACGCTTGAATCGAGCGATCCGCGACAGGCACAGCCGGTCGAGCTCGTCGCGTGCCGCCTCCCCCACCACGTAGGCGACGACGATCTCGCCCCATTCCGGGTCCGGCCGGCCGATCACGGAGACCTCCCGGATGCCTGGGTGGGTCAGCAGCACCTCCTCGACCTCGCGCGGATAGATGTTCGAACCGCCGGAGATAATAAGGTCCTTGGATCGGTCCTTGAGGGTGAGGTAGCCCTCCTGGTCGAAGGCGCCGACGTCGCCGGTGTGAAGCCAGCCGTTGCGCAGGGTCGAGGCGCTGGCCTCGGGATTGTTCCAGTAGCCAGACATGACCGGAAGCCCGCGGCAGATCACCTCGCCCGCCTCGCCGGCTGACAGCGGCCGCTCGTCCTGGTCGACGACGGCGACCTCGACGCAGGCATAAGGCAGCCCAGCGGAGCCGAGGCGCTCGAGCCAGCGCGGATGCTCGCGCTCGGCCATCTCGGCCTTGGACAGCGTCGTGATGGTCATTGGGCTCTCGCCCTGGCCGTAGATCTGCGCGAAGCATGGGCCGAAGCGGTCGAGTGCCGCGCGCGCGTCCTCGACATACATCGGCGCGCCGCCAGAGACGATAGTGCGGACGGCACTCGCGTCGCACTCGGCCGGGCTCGCGACGAGGCGCTTCACCATGGTTGGCGCGCCGAACATGGACATGCGCCGCCAATGGCCGAAGCTCTCGAAGATTTCGGCCGGATCGAAACCGCCGGATTCCGGCACCACGTTGATGCCGCGCCGCATGACATGCGGCATGATGTAGAGCCCGGACCCGTGGCTCATCGGCGCAGCGTGAAGGATCGCATCGCCCGGCGCGGTCGGGTCGACCTCGGCGAGATAGGCATGCGAGGCCGCGGCGATGTTGGCGTGGGTCAGCATCGCGCCTTTCGGGCGCCCTGTGGTGCCGCTCGTGTAGAACAGCCAGGCGAGGTCGCCCGGCGCCCGCTCTGCGGGCGCGCTCGGCTCCGCCGAGAGCAGCGCCTCGTAGGCCGGCGTGCCGATCACGATCAGGCGCTCGAGGCTTGCCGGAGCGTGCGCGGCGATGTCGCTCTCGAGATCGGCGGTCGCGAAGCAGACCCGCGCTCCCGAATGCTCAAGCGTGTAGGCGAATTCGGCGGCGTGGAGCTTGGCGTTGACCGGCACGGCGGCAAGCCCCGCCCACCAGATTGCGTAGAGTGCCTCAACATAATCGGGGCAGTTTTTGGCGATGATCGCCGTGCGGTCGCCGGGCCGGAGCCCGAGCGTTCCCCGGAGCGCGGCCGCAAGCCGCGCCGTGCGCCCGGCGAGCTCGCCGTAGCGGCGCACCACGCTTCGCCCCTCCCCGATCGCCGGCCGCTCCGGGTCCGCCCGTCCAGCGCGCTCGAGCCACAAGGCGACGTTCATTGCGTCAGGCCGCGTTCAACCAGCTGAAGCGCACCGGGTAGCTCTCGCCGTCGAGGAGCGCGACGGCTTCGTAGAGCGGCAGCCCGACCACGTTGGTGTAGGAGCCGACGAGCTTCACGGCGAAGGTGCCGGCAAGCCCCTGGATGGCATAGCCCCCGGCTTTGCCGCGCCATTCGCCGGAGGCGAGATAGCTCTCGATCTCCTCCCGCGAGAGGCGCTTGAAGCGCAGCCGCGTCTCGACGAGCCGCTCGCGCAGCTTGTCGTTCGGCGTGAAGAGGCAGACCGCCGAGTAGACGCGATGGGTGCGTCCGGACAGCATCCGCAGGCAGGCCGCCGCTTCGTCGATCACCTCGGCCTTCGGCAGGATGCGGCGGCCGACTGCCACGACCGTGTCGGCGGAGATGATGAAGGCTTCGCGCAGGTCGTCGCGGTTGCGCGCGGTCTTGCGCGCGACCTCGGCCTTTGTCCGGGCAAGGCGCTTGACCAATTCGCGCGGGGTCTCGGATTTGAGCGGCGTTTCGTCGACATCTGCGGGCAAGAGCGCGTCCGGCTCGATGCCGGATTGCTGCAGGAGAGCGAGGCGGCGCGGCGAGCCCGAAGCCAAGACGAGCTTCGGCCGCCATCCTTGATGTGTGCTGCGGAACACGACGTGAGACTGACCTGAGGGCGGGCCGAAGCTCGGGACGGGTGAGGCGGCCCCTGCGGGCCCGGCGAGACGGCGCGGAACCTACTGGAAAGCCGAAGGCTTGTGAACAACGGGCTGGCCCGCGCCGCCCTGCTTCGGTAAGGCACTGCTCCGCATGCGCGAACTTGCTCGAACGATGATGAAGGCCGGGACTGAGAACGGCGAGGCCTCGGCGCATGCGGCGACCACGATCGCGGCGCGACTGCCCGTGCTGGCGGGCTTCTTCTTCCTCCCCACGGCCGCGGCGGCGCTCGAATGGAACCGCGCCTGCACCGAGAAGGTGGCCGCCGCGAGCGAAGGCGCGCTTACCGCCTGGTCGGAGTGGCAGCAGCTCATGATCCGTTCCGCTTTCGCACCCCCCTCCCCGGTCGCGCTCGCGAACGGCCTCGTGCGGGTTTCGCACAAGGCCGGGCATGCCGCGAGGAAGCGGATGCGCGCCAACGCCAGACGGCTTTCCAGCAAGTCAGGCTGAGGGCGGCTCAGGGGAAGCAGGCGCAGGCTGCGCCGTTGTTGGCGGGGACGTTGCGGCACCCTCGCGCGCGAACTGGCGATAGCGGGCTACTCCGAAGGGAATGCTGACGAGGTAGACCGCCGTCCCGACCGCCAGCGTCACGAAGGGGAAGCTCACGAGCAAGCCGATAAAGGCGGCCGTGACCACGAAGATCGGCAGCACCCAATGCCGCGGCACGCGCTTGCCCATGGTCTTGCCCGAGAAGGTCGGGACGTTGGAGACCATCATGAAAGCGATGAAGAGGACGTAGATGAGGACGACGGGCGCCATGCGCGGGCCCATCGGCACGCCGAGGAAGTACAGGTAGAGCGGCAAGAGAGCGGTCACGGCGCCGGCCGGGGCTGCCATGCCGACGAAAAAGTTCTTCTGCCAATCCGGCCGGGTCGGATCGTCGATCATCACGTTGAAGCGGGCGAGCCTCAAGCCCGCGGCGATCGCGAGCACGAGCGCCGCGATCCAGCCGAGGCCGCGCAGATTGTGCAGGATGAAGCCGTAGAGGATGAGCGCCGGCGCGACGCCGAAGCAGACGAAGTCGGAAAGCGAGTCGAGCTCCGCGCCGAAGCGCGAGGTCCCCTTCAGGAAGCGCGCGAGCCGCCCGTCGATGCCGTCGAGCACACCGGCGGCGATGATGCAGATCACCGCGTATTCGAGATTACGCGCGTAGATCGCCGGATCGATGCGCCCCTCATAGGCGAGGCGGATGGCCGTCAGGCCGAGGCAGAGGCCGAGCACGGTGACGAGGTTCGGCGCGATCACCCGGAACGGCACGGGCTTGTAGAGCCGCCGGCGCGGTTCGTGAGGATCGGGCGCGAAGGGCGGGAAAAGCTCGGTCATGACGAGAGCATAACGGTGCGAGCCGACCCGCGCCAACCTGTCGGCGCTTCGCGGTTGACGTAGGCCCGCTCGGATTAGTGAAGCGTGCCCCGGCACGAGTTCCTGGACAGCCGATTCCGGTCAACGTAGCTTTGTCGTGCCTGATGATGATCGCCATCGCCGGGCCCATTGACGAGGGAGGAAATCAGATGCGTTTCGCCCTTTGCTTGCTTGCCTCCGCGGGTATCGGAGCATTGCTCGCCGCTTCGCCGGCCAACGCCGACGTCAAGATCAAGCTCGAGGAGGTCGCGTCCGGGCTGACGCATCCTCTCGCCATGGTCTCGATTCCGGACGGCAGCGGCCGCAAGGCCGTGATCGAGCAGACCGGCCAGGTCCGGATCATCGACGCGCGCGGCCGCCTGTTGCCGGATCCGTTCTTGAACATCGAGTCGAAGATCGTCCGCCTGCACCACTTTTTCGACGAGCGGGGCCTCCTCGGCATCGCCTTCCACCCCAACTACCGCGAGAACGGCAAGTTCTACATCGCCTATTCGGCGCCGCTGCGCAGCGACGCAGAGCTGGAGAAGAAGCTCTGGTACTCCCACACCAACACCGTCTCCGAGATGACGGTCATGAAGGACAATCCGAACAAGGCGAACGCCAATTCGGAGAAGATCATTTCACAGATCGACTGGCCGCAGTTCAATCATAACGGCCACTGGATCGGCTTCGGCCCGGACGGCAAGCTCTACGTCTCGACCGGCGACGGCGGCTACGCCAACGACTGGGGCATCGGCCACAACGTCACCATCGGCAACGGCCAGGATCTGACGACGCCGCTCGGCAAGATGCTGCGCCTCGACGTCGACAAGGACGACCTCGCGGCGAGCGACAATCCGTTTGCCGGGCGCACCGACGTCGCGCCGGGGGTCTGGGCCTACGGGCTGCGCAACCCGTGGCGCTGCTCCTTCGACATGGCAGCATCGTGACGAGGGGCGGGAATTTCGGCTGGCGCAAGATGGAAGCCGACAAGTGCTTCGACTACGTCAACCCGAACGACCACCCCGCGACCTGCGACAAGACCGGGCTCACCGATCCCATCCTCGTCTACAACAACTGCACCAAGAAGCCGCAAGGGTGTCTCGGGATCTCGGTCACCGGCGGCTACGTCTACCGGGGCTCGCACCAGGCCTGGGCCGGCAAGTACATCTTCGGCGACTGGTCGAAATCCTTTGCCGCCATGGACGGCCAGATCTTCTTCGGGAGCAAGGGCGCCGACGGCAAATGGACGCTCGAGAAGGCCGTCGCTTCAGGCATGGCGACGCTGCCCTACATGCTGGCCTTCGCCCAGGACGAGCGCGGTGACGTCTACGCGCTGACCAGCATCTCGACCGGGCCGGTCGGCGGGCACGACAAGATCTACCGCATCGTGCCGGCGGATTGACGGACGCCCGGTCCGGCCGCTAGTTCCGGCCGGACCGCGACCCTCCTTCGAAGGGCGCGCTGCGGCTCGGAGGAATTCGCTCGTCCATGATTGCTCGGCAGGTTCGCATCACGGCGCTGCGTGGATGCCTGTTCGCGGCAGCGCTCGGTTTCGTGCACTCGATCGCGGCGGCGCAGACGCCCGCTCCGGCAGGATTGACGGAGCCGCGCGATCCTCCGCCGCCGTTGCCCAGGGAGGTCCTCAAGGACCCTAAGGTGATTGCGCAGGGCGAGGCGCTATGGAAGGAGCAGTGCACGCTCTGTCATGGCGCCAAAGCCTACCCCGGCAAGGCTCCGAAGCTCCAGCCGCACCGCTACAAGCCCGAATTCGTGTGGGACCGCCTCCACAACGGCTTCCGCAACATGCCCCCGCTCAAGGACCTCTACTCGCCCGAGCAGGAGATCGCGATCGTCGCTTATGTGCTGAGTGACGAGTTCTGGCCGTAACGCGCGAGGATCGCGCCGGCCTCGGCCGCGGGGCTCGCCCGAAGCGCCTGCAAAGCTGCGTCGCGCTCCTCCGTCGTGCCGGTCGCCGCCACGCGTTCGAGGTCCTTTAGCGCCCGCCCGTGCGCGAACGGACCGACGCAGCGCCACAGCTCGGGGCTGACCGAGCGGCCGGCGGCCCAGCGCTCATGCGCATAGTCGAGGAGCACCTCGGCGAGGTCCGGGTTCGCGCGTTCGTCGAGGCCCTGGATCGGCGCGAGCTCGGAGCCGATGAACAGGGCTTTCAGCACCATCTGATTCCAGGCCGATTCGTCGAAGATCTCGCGCGGATAGGGGCTACGGTGCGCGACCGCCTCGAAGACCGGCTTCACGGCCGAGCGCACACCTTCCGAAGCGACGGTCAGAAGGGCGCGGGGAGCGGGGAAAAGCGGCAGCCCGCGCAGATAGGCAATGCTCTCGGCGAGCTCCGCCGTGCGGTAGAGATCGGCGAGGCTATGGGGAAAGCTCGCTTCGTCGCGCTCGGCGGCGGCGAGGAGAAAGGCGATGCGCGCCGCCTGATCGACAGTGAGGCCGCCGGGATCGAAGCCCGGCCGGGCCCGCTCGGCACCGGTGAGATCGTCAGTGCTGAGCGCGAGATCGTTCTTGCCGAGCTTGCGCGGCGCAAGCCCGACGGCCCGCACGAGCTCGCGCTGGCCGCCCCCGGCCCGCAGGCCCTCCAGCGTCGCATCGAACCACGAAAGGCGCTCACCTTCGAGGGCAACGCGTACCCAGCCGGAGAGGAGCGCGATCCGCTCGGCCGTCGCGGTCATCAGGTGCCCGGGACGACGCGCTGCGCAAGTCGCGTCGCGCCATAGCCGCAGAGACAGACGAGGGCCGCCGGCAGCGACACCACCGCGACCAGCATCGCGTCGACGAGCGAGATCGCGGCGATCAGTGCCGCCACCGCCGAGGGCACCGCATCGGGGCTGGCGCGCCGGCGCAGCTTGTCGATCGCGAGCCCGTCGGCCGCGGCGAGCGCGAGCCAGAACAGCGCGACCCACCAATGCGCGAAGAGCGCCGGCACGGCGAGGATGAGCGGCAGCCCCAGTATCGCGAGCGGCCAGAGCCGCTCGACGCGGTTGAGACTCTCCTGCTTCGCCGCGTAGGTGAGCCCGACCACATGCGCTGCGAGCGCGACGGCGCCGATCCACACGGCGGCCGGCACGGAGCCGACGGTCGCCGCCGCGGCGCCGACATAGACCATCAGCCGGCACAGGCTCATCACGACCGGGCTCAGCGGGTTGCCCTTGTGGTGGAGGTCGTAGAACACGATGACCCCGCACAAGACGAGCCCGGCCGCGAGAGCCGGCCAGCCGCACAGCGCCATCAGCACAAGGCCGGCGCCCAAGAGCCCGAAGCCGATCGCAAAGACGGTCGGGGCAGTGACGGCCCCGGCGGGGATTGGCCGACCCGGACGCTCGCGCCTGTCGATCTCGCGATCGAAGGCGTCGTTCAAATACATGCCGCCGACATAGAACAACGTCATCGCGAGAAGCGCGAGCGCGGCGCGGGGGGACAAGGGATCGCCGCCCGCGAGCGCCGTCGCGGCGACGACGTTCGTCCAGACCGTGGGAAGGTTCGAGACCCGCCCGAGCCTAAGCAGCGTCCCGAGCGGCGCGGCCCGGGCCGTGACGACGCTCATCGCGCAACTCCTCCAGCACGAAAGACAGCTCGCGGGCGACGTCGTCCGCCTTGAAGCCGGTCTTGAGCTCCTCCGGCAGGACGTCCCAGGTATAGGTCTCGACCTCGAGATGAGGCGAGAGCGGCGCCGTCCGCAGGGCCCGCAACGTCGCGATGAGCGCGCCTTGAGTCGAGCCGAGCGGGCCGAGATCGGCGAGGAACACCGGCACATGGCAATGGATGCGCCACTCGCCTTGCGCCTCCCCCTCGTGGAAGGCCGCGAAGGCGTCGCGAAGATCGACGTAGCGGCTGAGCCGGTCGCCCTCGCGCGCGACGACCTGGTGCAGATAGACGCCGGTGTCGAAGGGCTTGAGGCGCTCGACGAGCGCGGGCGAGATCCGCGGCACGCGCATCGCCGCCGAGAGCTGGATCTTCGGCACCTCGATCCCCGCTCGCCGCAGGCGCTCGAGCGCTTCGACCGGATTCTCGTATTCGACCGCGCCGTGGCAGACGTCATAGCACACGCCGAGCTGGCGCCGCAGAGCGGGCTCGGCCTCTCCTTCCGAGACCCCGGCGAACTTGGCGAAGTGCGCGAGCGAGGGGCGCGCGAGCAGGTGCCGTTCGAAAAAGTCCAGCGCCTCCTCGACGGTTTCGAGGAAGCAGCAGGGCTCGGGCTCGAGCGCGAGCGCGATGTGGCGGCCGCTCGAGCGCTCGATCGCGACAAGATGGGCCGCGGCCTGGAGGAGGTTATCCACGACCCTCGCGACGGCCGCGGGGTCCCGCGCCAGCGGCTTGAAGCCGCCCGGCACCGTCGAGATGCTGCCGAAGCCACCCTCGGGCAGGAGCGCAGAAAGGATGTTCGCGGCCTCCCGGGTGAAGCTCGCACGCGCGCTCGTGCGCCAGTCCGGCTCGTAGACCTGCTCCTTCACGCGCGTGCCGTGGAAGGGGCCGAACGGAAAGGCGTTGAGCGTGAAGACATAGGCCCCGAGCCGCGCGAGCTGGTCCTTGAAGCGCGCCAAGGGCTCCGGCCGGGCAAGCTCCGCCGCGGCGATACCGGAGAGGCGCAAGCCCAGCCCGAAGGGCTCGGCCGGCGCGACCTGCGCCTTGATCCGCGGCACGTGCTCGTCGAGGCTCGCCGCGATCTCGCCCCAGCTCTCGCCGGCGTGGATGTTGGTGCAATAGGTGAGCTCGGGCTCGCCGGGAAGTTCGGCTAAGCGCATCGGCGCGCCTCAAACCTGCCGTTCGGCGAGCCAGCCGATCGCCGCCCCGATCAGCCCGTGGTCCATGCGATGGACCTCGACGCCATGCCCGACCGCGTCAATGAGGGTCACGGTGAGCTCGCCGCCGAGATGCTCCTGGAACTCGCGCAAGCCGCGCAGGATCGCGAGCTGGCCGTCGGCCTCGCGCCGCGCCAGCGTCTCCGACCAGAGCGTAAAGCCGAGCGTTGTCAGGAGAGCGTGCACGCGCTCGTCCTCGCCCTCCGGCAGAAGGCCGGCCAGCACCGAATAGCGCGTATCGAGCGCAACCCCGATCGCGACCGCCTCGCCATGGCTGACCGCGTGTCCGGTCAGGCTTTCGAGCCTGTGCGCCGACCAATGGCCGTAATCGAGCGGGCGCGCCGAGCCCGTCTCGAAGGGATCGCCGCCTTCGGCGATCTGGCGCATGTGGAGCTTCGCGGAGCGCTCGATCAGGCGGTCGAGCGTGTTCGGGTGGAAGCCCGCGAGTGCATCGGCGTTGGCCTCGATCCACTCGAAGAAGGTCCGGTCGCGGATCAGCGCCACCTTCACGGCCTCGGCCATCCCATCGCGCTTCTCGCGAGGCGCGAGATGGTCCACGAAGGCGCCGTCGTTGATGATCGCGAAGGGCGGCGCGAAGGTGCCGACGAGGTTCTTCACGCCGAAGGCGTTGACCGCGTTCTTCACGCCGACGCCGCTGTCGGCCTGGGCCAGCACCGTCGTCGGGAACCGGATGTGGCGAACGCCGCGGTGGAAGATCGCGGCCGCATAGCCAACCACGTCGAGCACCGCGCCGCCGCCGATCGCGACCGCATAGGAGTGACGATCCATCGCCCGCGCCGAGAGCGCGCCGAGAAGCTCCTCGACGAGGCCCGGCCGGGTCTTCGCCTCCTCGCCGCCCGGCACCACGACGATGTCGCCTTCGATCGCCACCGCCCCTGCATGGGCGGCGGCGTAGCGCCTGATCGCGCGCTCGAGTGAGGGCATCGCCGCCTGCACGCCCGAATCGACGAAGATCGCGACCCGGTGGCGCTTGGCGGGCTCGAGCCGGCGGAGCGCGTCGGCGAAGGTCGGGTTCGCCGGATCGAAGGCGTCGCGCGTGAACACGACCGGGAGGTCATAGGAGACGGCAAAATGCTGCAGATGCGTTTCGCCCCAAGTCGCGAGCCGACTTCGCTCAAGCACGACCAATCCCCGCAACCGGCGCCATCAATCGCTGAAAGAACATCGTCCCAACGCGCCTGCGATGTTGCGCCCGAACCGGAGGCGTCGTCAATCGGCGGGCACGCATGAGAGGCGCGTTGACGGCGCACTGCCCGCTCCCGAGGATGCAAGCGAGGCTTCTCTTCCGCGACCCTTCATGCATCGAACCCTCGTGCTCTTGGCAGTCGGGCTGACGCCCCGCCATCTCGGCCCGCACACGCCGAACCTTGCGCGGCTCGCCGCCGCCGGCGGCATGCGCCCGCTCGACACCATCGCGCCAGCCGTGACCTGCAGCGTGCAGGCGACCTTCATGACCGGGCTCGCGCCCCGCGAACACGGCATCGTCGGGAACGGCTGGCTCTTCCGCGACCTCATGGAGATCTGGTTCTGGCGCCAGTCGAACCAGCTCGTCGGCGGCGAGAAGATCTGGGAGGCCGGCAAGGCGCGCGACCCGTCCTTCACCTGCGCCAACCTGTTCTGGTGGTACAACATGGCGGCAAGCTTCGAGATCGGCGCGACGCCGCGGCCGATCTACAAGGCGGACGGCCGCAAGCTCCCCGACTGCTACACCAAGCCCGCTAGCCTGCGCGACGAGCTCAGCGCGAAGCTCGGGCCCTTCCCGCTTTTCCAGTTCTGGGGTCCCGGGACCACCATCGCCTCCACGCGGTGGATCGCCGAGGCCGCGAAGCACGTGATCGCGGCGCATCGCCCGACGCTGACCCTGGTCTATCTCCCGCATCTCGATTACGATCTCCAGCGCCATGGGCCGGACGAGAGCCATCCCGCGGTCGCGCAGTCGCTGCACGATCTCGACGCGGTCGCCGGCGACCTCGTCGGCGCAGCCGCGCGGCAAGGGCTCAACGTCGTCGTCCTCTCCGAATACGGCATCACGCCGGTCGATGCTCCGGTGCATCCGAACCGCGCGCTGCGCGAGGCGGGCTTCCTTGCGGTGCGCGAGGAGGACGGTGCCGAGATGCTCGATCCCGTCGCATCCCGGGCCTTTGCCGTCTGCGACCACCAGATCGCCCATGTCTATGTCGCCGAGCCGAGCCTCGCGGATCCGGTCGCGAAGGTGCTTCGAGATCTCGACGGGGTGGACCAAGTCCTCGACGGGGCCGGCAAGCGCGCGCACGCTCTCGACCATCTGCGCTCGGGCGAGCTCGTCGCGCTCGCCAAGCCGAATGCCTGGTTCAGCTATTATTACTGGCTCGACGACGGCGGCGCGCCGGACTTCGCGCGGACGGTCGAGATTCACCGCAAGCCCGGCTACGACCCTGTCGAGCTCTTCCTCGATCCGGCGATCCGTTTCCCGAAGCTCGCGCTCGGCGCGCGGCTCGCGAAGCGCCGCCTCGGCCTGCGCACGCTCATGGACGTGATCCCGCTCAATGCGTCGCTCGTCAAAGGCTCGCATGGCCGCATCACCTCGCGCTCCGAAGACGGGCCGCTCGTGATCAGCTCGAAACCGGCCCTCCTGCCTTGAAGGCGCGACAGGTGAGGGGTTCATCCCTCACCGCAGAGGGCGCAACCCCTCACCCGGAAAGCGCTTCCGCGCCGTCTCGACCTCTCCCTCCGGGAGAGGTGGGCGTCGCAATCGCGTGAGGGTCGCTTTTCAAGCCTCACGGCGCCGGCCTAGGATGATCGCGGACCTCGGGTCCCCTCGTCGCACTTTGCACGCGCCTTTCCCGGGGGCGGCCGAAGGTCCGAATGGGGAGGTACGCAGATGAACGCACGATGGTTGGCCGCGCTGTCCGCGGCGACGATGTTGAGTTCGGCCCCCGCCTTAGCGCAAAAACTTCCGGAGACGGCGGCCGAGGTCGCGCGGCCCGGCGGCACCATTCCGGGCGCGCAGAAGCTTGCGCTCGTGAAGGTGGCGGACGGCTTCAACGATCCGGTCGGCGTCTCAGTGGCCAATGATGGCTCGGGCCGCATCTTCGTGGTCGAGCGGGTCGGGCGCGTGAAGGTGGTCAAGGACGGCAAGGTCAATCAAGCGCCCTTCCTCGACCTCACCAACATCAACCCGCTCGGCTCAGACGTGCAGACCGGCTTCGTCGAGCAGGGCCTGTGGTCGATCGCCTTCCATCCGAAGTTCAAGGAGAACGGCCATTTCTTCGTGCACTACTCGTCGCTGCCCTTCAACGGCGCCTCGATGGTTGTGCGCTTCACGGTCGACAGGCAGAGCCCGGATGCGCTCTCGCCCGAGCAGACCACGAAGAGCGCCAAGGTGCTGATGAACATCCCGCAGCCCTACTACAACCACTACGGCGGCATGATCGCCTTCGGTCCCGACGGCAAGCTCTATGTCGGCAAGGGCGACGGCGGCTGGGAGGGCGATCCGCTCGATGCCGGCCAGCGCCTCGACACCCATCTCGGCAAGATGCTGCGCCTCGACGTCGACACCCCCGACGATGTTCCCTACTCCGTGCCGAAGGACAATCCCTTCGCTCAGGCCGACCGGCCGCAGCTGATGTCCCTGTTCGGCATCACCGAGCAGGGCTTCGCCAAGATCAAGATCGGCGCCAAGCCCGAGATCTGGGCCTACGGCCTGCGCAATCCGTACATGTTCCACTTCGACAAGACATCCGGCGACCTCTTCATCGCGGATGTGGGGCAGAACCATTGGGAGGAGATCAACTGGCAGCCGGCCGCGTCGAAGGGCGGCGAGAACTACGGCTGGAAGCACAACCAGGCTTCGAAGTGCCACCCGACCACCGGGCCGGGCGAGAAATGCCCGATCGTCGGCGTGCTGCCGGTCGCCGAGTATCCGCACGAGGAGCCCTGGCCGGGCGCCCCGAAGCTGAAGGACGGCTTCGGCTGCTCGGCGCAGGGGCTCGGCGTCGCCAACTACGCCGGCTTCGATAAGGCCTATCTCGTCGGCGACTGGTGCTCGGGCAGGCTCTGGGGCGTCGCCTGGGACAAGGGCGCCAGCAAATGGCAGCTGCAGGAACTCCTACAGGCGCAGCTTCAATTCACGGCCGGGCAGGTCGACGAGGACGGCACCATCCTCGCGACCAACTGCTACTGCTTCTACACCGACGACAAAGGTCCGACCCAGAACCCGGCCGGCGCGCTCTGGCGCGTGGTGCCGGCCGACAAGGTGCCGAGCGGCGCGGAGGTCGCGAAGGTCAGCACCAGATAGCTCGATGGATATGCGGGGCCGCGCTCGAGCGGCCCCGCTCTTCAGAGGATGCGGCTCGAAGTGGCGATGAGTGTGAGCCGGTCGAGGCTGATCGGACCGTGCGTAGGTGTAATGGTTCTCGGCGCGGGCGCGGCGGCGGAGCCGATCGTGTTCCGGCACGTGCTCGACAACTCGCCGCTCGAGGTGAAGCCGCGCCCGAACGAGGTCGAGAGCGAGGCGGTGAAGAGCTTCAAGGAGACCGGCAAGAACCCCTATGCCGGCGAGGAGCAGGCGCTTGCCGAAGGCAAGCGGCTCTACCAGGTCAACTGCCAGGCCTGCCACCTGCCGGACGGCTCCGGCCGCATCGGCTCGACGCTCATTGCCGGCACATGGAAATATGAGCGTGCCGCAACCGATGTCGGCATGTTCGAGATTCTCTACGGCGGGGCTTCCGGCGCCATGCAGTCTTTCGCCCGGCGCGGCATGACCCAGGATCAGATGCTCAAGGTGATCGCCTATGTGCGGAGCTTGAAGAAGACATGACCACGCGCAACGGAAACGGCGGCTTCGCCTGCGAGCCGGCCTCGAGCGAGGCCTCGATCCCCTGCCCGTGCTGCGGCGGCACACTGACCGCCGCGATGCTGCACGACATTCTGGAGGCCGCGCGCAAGGCCGAGACCCGCGAAGCGGCGCCGGCGCCAAGGCTCGGCGTCGAGGCGATGATCATCGATGCGCATGCGCACATGATCTCGCGCACGACCGACGACTACGAGGCGATGGCGCGGGCCGGCGTGGTCGCGGTGATCGAACCGGCCTTCTGGCTCGGCCAGCCGCGCACCAGCGCCGATACCTATCGCGACTATCTCTCGCTGATCACCGGCTTCGAGCGCTTCCGGGCGGGCCAGTTCGGCATTCGCCACTACTGCACGATCGGGCTCAACCCCAAGGAGGCGAACAACGAGGAGCTGGCCGAGGCGGTGATGGAGATCCTGCCGCGCTTCGCCGTGAAGGAGGGCGTCGTGGCGGTGGGCGAGCTCGGCTACGACGAGCAGACCGCCCTCGAGGACCGGTATCTTCGCGCTCAGATCGAGCTCGCCAAGGAATACGAGCTGCCGATCATGGTCCACACCCCGCATCGCGACAAGAAGCGCGGCACCTTGCGCACCATGGACGTGCTGGCCGAGCACCGCTTCGACCCCGCCCGCTGCGTCATCGACCACAACAATGAGGAGACGGTCGAGGAGGTGCTCTCCCGCGGCTACTGGGTCGCCTTCTCGATCTACCCGCAGACCAAGATGGGCAACGAGCGCATGACCGAGATCGTGCGCCGCTACGGCCCCGAGCGGCTGATCGTCGACTCGGCCTGTGACTGGGGGGTGTCGGACCCGCTCGCGGTACCGAAGACGGCCCGCCTCATGGCCGAGCGCGGCATCGACCCGGCGGCGATCCGCGCCGTCACCTACGCCAATGCGCTCAGCGTTTACGGCCTCAACGGCGAGATGCGCGAGGAGCATTGGACGAACCCGGCGCCGATCGATCAGCGCACGCTTTACCAGGGCAATTCGGTGCTGCGCGGCGGACAGTCGCCGGTCATCCAGGCCCCCGGCGCGCCCGCGACGGAGCTGCGCATCAATTGAGTGCGGCGCGCGCCCGATCCGCCGCCCGCGCGAGCGCCGGGCGGTGGTGGCGAAGGTAGTGGTGGAGCCAGTAGGCGTAGGCGTCGGGGTGGCGCTCCGCGGCGCGGGCGAGCTCGTCGAGCGTCATCGCCGCAAGGTCGATCACCTCGTCCGGGTGGGGCCTCAGCTCACCTGCGAGCGGCCCGACATAGAGGTTGACGATCTCGTTCTCGGAAAAGCCGTTCTCGAAGCGCACCGCGTAGGCGGCCTGGCACACGCGCGCAAGATCGGCCCGGACGCCGACCTCCTCGAAGAGCCTGCGGCGCGCGCCCGCGATCGTCGCCTCGCCGGGCCGGGGATGGCCGCAGCAAGTATTCGCCCATAACCCGCCGGAATGGTACTTCCCGGGGTGGCGCTTCTGCAGCACGATCGCGCCCTGCCGGTCGACGAGGAAGATCGAGAAGGCCCGGTGCAGCAGCCCCGCGCGATGCACCGCGAGCTTCTCGCCCGCGCCGATGCGGCGGTTGCGGGCGTCGACCAGGATGACCTCTTCGGCGTGCGGCATGCCCCGACAATAGCACTGTGCGGTCGCCGAGGCGCAACAGCTGCAGAGGCGGTCACTCGGCCTTGAACTGGCGCGGACCCTCCTCGCCGCGCAGATCGGCAATCACGGTCTCGCCGGCGAGCGCCATCTGGTCGAGCCCGGCGAGAATCTGCGCGGAGAGCGGCAGGTAGACGTCGACCCGCGAGCCGAAGCGGATGAGCCCGATGCGCTGACCGGCGACGAGGCTGTCGCCCTCGCGCACGAAGGTGACGATGCGCCGCGCGATCAGCCCGGCGATCTGCACGACCCCGACGCGCGTGCCGGCCGCCTCGATCACGACGGCGTTCCTCTCGTTGTCCTCGCTCGCCTTGTCGAGCTCGGCGTTGATGAAGAGGCCCGGCGTATAGACCTGCTCGACGATCTGGCCCGAGACCGGGGCGCGGTTCACGTGGCAGTCGAACACATTCATGAAGACCGAGATGCGCATCATCGGCTCGGCCGCAAGCCCCGTCTCGGGCGGCGGCACGGCGGTGACGATCATGCTGATGCGCCCGTCGGCGGGAGAGACCACGAGCCCGTCGCGCAAGGGCGTGACGCGGGTCGGATCGCGGAAGAAGTAGCAGACCCACAGCGTGAGGATCGCAAACAGCCAGCCGAGCGGCTCCCACACCCAATTCCCGAGCACCAGCGCGAGGATCAGCCCGATGATGATGAACCGGTAGCCCTCCCGGTGGATGGGCACCAGGATCCGCCGCATGGATTCGAAGATGTCGGTCATCAACCCGGTCCCACCACTCCGTTATCATCGCCAAGCTTGACTTGGCGATCCGAACAGGGCCCCAGGCTGAATGGCCGGGTCAAGCCCAACGCTCTCGGGTCGTGTTCATAGGAGCCAGGGCTCGCGTCAACGAAAATCTCCTCCGTTCAAGGGCATGCGTGATCGTTCTCGCGACCCGTTCGGGTCCGAGTTGTGGGGCGCGGCCCTCGAGAATGAGAGGGGAGCGCGGGGGCCGGGCGGTCCGCAGCGCGGACGGCCGCGCGCGGAAGAGTACAGGGCAGGGACAGGGCCAGCCGCCATCACAGCGAACCGGCCGCGGCACCCCGCGCGCGGCGCCTTGGTCTTCGGCCTCGCGCTTCGGCTCGGATGAGCCTTAAGCGCTGTCGCGCGGACCCCTCCCGGGACGAGTTTCGTTGCGGGAGGACGGGCGAGGCCGTCCGCAGGCCGGGTGGCGCGCCCTGGGACCGCGCCAGTGACCGGGAGCGGGGACCCTGAGGATCCGGGATCGTGACTCCCGGGCTCGGCGCCGCATCAACCCGGTGCTTCCGCCTTGCGGCCTAAGCCCCGGGCCACCCCGGTGGCACGCCCCGTGTGTCGCACGAGACCGCCCCCGAAATGCCGCCCCACGACCAGACACC
>JAQSWQ010000043.1 GCA_029266525.1 Microvirga sp. | reverse complement strand
GTCAGAATGGCGATGTCCTCGAGCATGGCCTTGCGGCGATCACCGAAGCCCGGCGCCTTGACGGCAGCGATCTTCAGGCCGCCGCGCAGCTTGTTGACGACCAGCGTGGCAAGCGCCTCGCCCTCGACGTCCTCGGAGATGATGACCAGCGGCTTGGACGTCTGAACGACGGCTTCCAGGATCGGCAGCATGGCCTGCAGGTTCGAGAGCTTCTTCTCGTGCAGGAGGATATAGGCGTCCTCCAGGTCGGCGACCATCTTGTCGGGGTTGGTGACGAAATAGGGCGACAGATAGCCGCGGTCGAACTGCATGCCTTCGACGACTTCGAGTTCGGTCTCGGCGGTCTTGGCCTCCTCGACGGTGATGACGCCCTCGTTGCCGACTTTCTGCATGGCCTCGGCGATCATCCGGCCGACGAACTCGTCGCCGTTGCCTGCAATGGTGCCCACCTGAGCCACCTCGGCCGAGGTCTTGATCTTCTTGGCGGCCTTGCCGAGATGCGCCACGACGTCGATCACGGCGAGGTCGATGCCGCGCTTCAGATCCATCGGGTTCATGCCGGCGGCAACGGCCTTGGCGCCTTCCTGAACGATTGCCTGGGCAAGCACGGTCGCGGTGGTGGTGCCGTCGCCGGCCACGTCATTGGTCTTCGAAGCGACTTCGCGGACCATCTGCGCGCCCATGTTCTCGAACTTGTCGGCAAGCTCGATTTCCTTGGCGACGGTGACGCCGTCCTTGGTGATGCGCGGAGCGCCGAACGACTTGTCGATGACGACGTTGCGGCCCTTCGGGCCGAGCGTGACCTTCACGGCGTCGGCGAGGATGTTGACCCCGTGAATCATGCGCTCGCGCGCATCACGGGAGAATTTTACGTCTTTTGCAGCCATGTTGTGCTCCTGGGCTTTTCGCCCGATTCAAGATTGTTGGTGCGGATCTGAACGCGATCAGCCGATGATGCCCATGATGTCGGATTCCTTCATGATCAGAAGGTCTTCGCCATTGAGCTTCACTTCGGTGCCCGACCACTTGCCAAACAGCACGCGATCGCCGGCCTTGACGTCGAGCGGAACGAGCTTGCCCGCTTCGTCGCGCGCGCCGGAACCGATGGCGATGATCTCGCCTTCCTGCGGCTTCTCCTTGGCCGTGTCCGGGATGATGATGCCGCCCTTCGACTTCTCCTCCGCTTCGATGCGGCGGACCACGACGCGATCATGCAACGGACGGAACTGCATTTGCTCCTCCCTAAGGCGCCTAACGCGCCATTCTGATTGGGACTAGCACTCTCGGCGCGAGAGTGCCACGGCCGGTGAATTACAAAGATCGCTCGCGGCCGTCAGCTCGTCCGGCGGCAAGGGGCGGCAGGGTAGAGGTACCCGGACGTACCCAGACAGCACCTCATCCTCCGGAACCCCGGCGGAACCCCGGACGCTAAGTGGCACGGGCCGCTTTCGCAGCCAGCTTCGTAAGTTTCTGATCTTCCGAAGAATTTTGGAGCGGGCGAAGGGATTCGAACCCTCGACCCCAACCTTGGCAAGGTTGTGCTCTACCCCTGAGCTACACCCGCGCTCCGTGGCGCCAAAAAGCGCCTTGCGAGGCGCTCCATGTGCCCCATGCGGCGGCGCATTTCAAGTGCCCCGCGCGGCCCGGCGCGTCGGCGCCCCGAGGCGGGCTTGCCCCGTTGAGCGCGCCGCGTTCCCCGGCTAAGACCGCCGCCCGGAGCCGCCCTTGCCGCACGCAACCCCCGACGACCTCTTTGCGCTGTTCGCCCGGCTCGGCATCGCGGCCCGGACCTACGACCACGTGCCGGTGTTCACGGTCGCCGAGTCGCAGGCGATCAAGGAGGAGATCCCCGGCGGCCATTCGAAGAACCTCTTCCTGAAGGACAGGAAGGGCCGGCTTTTCCTCGTCGTGGCTCATGCCGAGACGCGGATCGACCTCAAGCGCCTGCACGAGCCGCTCGGCGGCTCGGGGCGGCTCTCCTTCGGCTCGGCCGAGCTGTTGCGGGAGGTGCTTGGCGTCGAGCCGGGGTCGGTCACCCCCTTCGCGCTGATGAACGATCGCCAAGGCCGGGTGTCGCTCGTCCTCGACGAGGCGCTGATGACGCATGAGCCGGTCAACTTCCATCCCTTGGTCAACTCCGCGACGACCGGGCTCTCCCGCGCTGACCTCATGCGGTTCTTCGCTGCGACCGGGCACGCGTCGCGCACCCTGCGCCTGCCCGGGCCGGCGCAAGAGAATTGCGGCGGCGCGGCCGCGACCCCATCTTCGGCCTGACCCTTTTTCGCCCGCGCTTTCCGAGGACATCCATGCTCGCCGAAACCCCCGCCGCGACCGACGGGCTCGTCAAGGACACGACCACCGCCGCCTTCCGCCAGGACGTGATCCAGGAATCGGCGAAGCAGCCGGTGCTGGTCGATTTCTGGGCGCCCTGGTGCGGGCCGTGCAAGCAGCTGACGCCGGTGATCGAGAAGGCGGTCAAGGCGGCGGGCGGCAAGGTCAAGCTCGTCAAGATGAACATCGACGAGCACCCGCAGATCCCCGGCCAGCTCGGCATCCAGTCGATCCCGGCCGTGATCGCCTTCACCAAGGGTCAGCCGGTCGACGGCTTCATGGGCGCGTTGCCGGAGGGCCAGGTGAAGGGCTTCATCGAGCGCCTCGTCGGCCCGGTCGGACCGAGCGCCGCCGAGGATCTTCTGGCCGAGGCCGACGCCCGCGTTGCCCAGGGCGACGCTGCCGGCGCCGCCGAGCTGTACGCCGCCGTGCTGGCGCAGGACCCGGAGAACCTTGCCGCGGTCGCGGCGCTCGCCAAGCTCCATCTCGAGCTCGACGATCTCGAAGGCGCCAAGCGCTTCCTCGCCATGGCGCCGAAGGGCAAGGAGAACGACCCCGCCATCGCCGGCGCGCGCGCCGCGATCGAGTTGGCCGAGCAAGCGGCTTCGCTCGGCGATGTCGGCGAGCTCCAGCGCCGCATCGAGTCAAACCCGCTCGACCATCAGGCGCGCTTCGACCTTGCGCTCGCGCTCAATGCCCGCGGCCAGCGCGAGGAGGCGGTCGATCAGCTCGTCGAGATCGTGCGTCGCGACCGCAACTGGAACGAAGACGGCGCGAGGAAGCAGCTCGTCCAGCTCTTCGAGGCCTGGGGCCCGACCGACGAGATGACGCTGCTCGGCCGGCGCAGGCTCTCCTCGGTCCTCTTCGCCTGACGCGCGGGGCGCGCCGGAACGGGTTGGCCATGAACGTCTCCTACAGCGGCCCGCAGGACCTGCCCGACGTCATCCCGGTGTTCCCGCTCGCGGGCGCGCTCCTCCTGCCGCGCGGGCAGATGCCGCTCAACATCTTCGAGCCGCGCTATCTTGCGATGGTCGACGAGGCGCTGCGCACGAACCGGCTCGTCGGCATGATCCAGCCGGAGCTCGAGGGCGGCGGCACGCCGCTCGTGCCGAAGCTCTATCCGGTCGGCTGCGCCGGCCGCTTGACCCAGCTCGCCGAGACCGGGGACGGGCGCTACCTGATCACGCTCACCGGCATCGCCCGCTTCCGCGTCGAGGCGGAGGTTGCGACGACGACGGCCTACCGCCTCTGCCGCGTGAGCTTCGCGCCGTTCGCGACGGATTTCGTCGCCCGCGCCGGCGAGGACGCGGTCGACCGTGCGGCCGTCCTCAAGGCGCTCGGCGATTTCGTGCGCGCGAGCGACCTCAAGATCGACTGGCAGGCGATCAAGCAGGCCCCGAACGAGGCGCTCGTCAACGCGCTCTCGATGATGAGCCCCTTCGGCCCCAAGGAGAAGCAGGCGCTGCTCGAGGCGCCCGACCTCAAGAGCCGCGCCGAGGTGCTGGTCGCGATCACCGAGATCGAGCTCGCCCGCGCCCGGGCCGGAGGCGGCGCTGAACCCACGCTGCAATAGGAGGGAAGCACGATGGCCGAGGACATCCCGGTCGAGGCGACGCGTATCGACCCGAAGCTCCTGGAAATCCTGGTCTGCCCGCTGACCAAGGGCCGGCTCGACTACGACGTCGAGCGCCAGGAGCTGATCAGCCGCCAGGCGAAGCTCGCCTATCCGATCCGCGACGGCATCCCGATCATGCTGCCGGAAGAGGCGCGCCCGCTGACCGATTGAGGCTCGCGCGCGCTGCAGGCCCGCCACGCTTTCTCCTCGGTGGCGGGGCCGCCTCCTTTGGAGTACTTCGGCCTGCAGGCTCATGTCGGCGAGCTTCGGGGAGAAGGCGAGATGGCCGGTCCTACGGTCGGCGAGAGGAGCAAGGCGGTCACGGCGGCGGTCGTCGGCAACGTGCTCGAATGGTACGATTTCGCCGTCTACGCCTTCGTCGCCACCATCATCGCCAAGAAGTTCTTCCCGGCCCAGGACGAGGTCACGGCGCTGCTCTCGGCCTTCCTCGCCTACGGGCTCGGCTTCGTCGCACGGCCGCTCGGCGGCATCATCATCGGCCGGCTCGGCGACACGCGCGGGCGCAAGACCGCCCTCCTCCTCACGATCTTCCTGATGGCCGCCGGCACGGTGCTGATCGGCATCCTGCCGACCTACGAGACCATCGGCGTCCTCGCCCCGATCATTCTCGTCGTCGCCCGGCTGATGCAGGGTTTCTCGGCCGGCGGAGAATGGGGCGGCTCGACCGCCTACATCGTCGAGTGGGCGCCGGCCGGAAAGCGCGGCTGGTACGGCAGCTTCCAGCAAACCAGCGTCGTCGCGGGCCTGCTGCTCGGCTCGGGCGTCGCCGCGCTCATGAATACGCTCCTCGACCCGGCCGCGATGGAGAGCTGGGGCTGGCGCGTGCCATTTCTCCTCGGCGGCATCCTCGGTCCGGTCGGCATGTGGATGCGTCGCGAGATCGACGAGACGCCGGCTTATCGGCGGGTCCAGGCGGCCGGCGAGGCCGGAGCGCGCGAGGATTCCGGCTGGCTGCTTGCGGCGCGCGCCTTCGGCTTCACCATCGTCTGGACCGTGTGCTTCTACGTGCTCCTCAACTACATGCCGACCTGGACGCGGCAATACATGAAGCTGACGCCGCAGGCCGCCTTGTGGGCGAACACCATCGGCCTGTTCGTGCTGCTCGTGTCGATTCCCTTCATGGGCTACCTGTCCGACCGGGTCGGGCGAAAGCCGCTGCTCCTCGCCTGCTGCGTCGCTTTCATCATCGTGCCGCTGCCGGCCTTCAACTACCTCCTCTCGGGCGACGCCTCCTACGGCACGCTGATCCTGGTCCAGGCCTTCTTCGCGCTCCTGATCTCGATGTTCTCGGGACCGGGCCCGGCGGCGATCGCCGAGATCTTCCCTACCAAGAGCCGCTCGACCTGGATGACCTCGGGCTATGCGCTCGCGGTCGCGATCTTCGGCGGCTTCGCGCCCTTCATCTCGGTGTGGCTGATCAGCCGGTTCGGCTCGCCGACCGCGCACGCCTATTACCTGATCGCGGCGGCGATCGTCTCGACGATCGTGATCGCAAGCTTGCGGGAAACGGCCCATGAGGAGCTCGCCTGAACAGCGGGCTTTGGCCCGGTGCTGATCGAGTTCGCCGGGAAAAGGGTGGTGGTCGCGGGCGCCGCCCGTGGCATCGGGCGCTCGATCGCGGTCGAGTTCGCCCGCCGCGGCGCCGAGGTCCATGCCTGCGACATCCTTGCCGACGAGGTGCGCGGCTACGCGCAAAGCGTCGCCGGCGGCACGATCCGCCCGGCCTGGGCCGACGTGACCGATGCGCGCTCGGTCGCCGACGCGGTCGCCGCGGCCGAGGAGGGCCAGGGCGCGGTCGACGTCCTGGTCTATGTGGCGGGCGGGGTGCGCGGGCAGTCGAAGCGGCCGCTCGAGGAGGTCGAGCCGGACGAGTTCCGGGAGGTCGTCGAGGCGAACCTTACCGGCGCCTTCCTGTTCGCGCGCGCCGTCGCGCCCGGCATGAAGAAGGCGGGGCGCGGCCGGATCGTCACGATCTCGAGCCGGGCCGGGCTCGCGACGAGCCTCACGGGCATCCAGAGCTACGCGGCCGCAAAGCACGGCCAGGTCGGCCTCGTGAAGCAGCTCGCCCAGGAATTGGGGCCGTTCGGGATCACCGTGAACTCGGTCGCGCCCGGCTTCATGGCGACGAGCCCCGACTACGAGCGGCAATGGGCGAGCTACTCCGAGGAGTTCCGCGCGGGCTTTCTCGAGCGCATCGCCATGCGCCGCATGGGCAGGCCGGAGGACATCGCCTATGCGGTGCTCTTCCTCTCCTCCGATTACGCGTCCTGGATCACCGGCCAGATCCTGCCGGTGATGGGATCGCCCGTCGCCTGACGAGAGATAAGGAGCGCGCCATGACCGAACAGAAGCCGCTCGAGCCCTGGCAGTGGCCCGAGGCGCATTGGCGCAAGCTCATCAACCAGGTGAGGGCAGGCCGGACCTTTCGCCCCCCATCATGGCCGGGCGGCGCGCGTTGCGCCTTCGCGCTGTCCTTCGATTCGGATCACGAGACCAACGAGCTCCGCGACGGCGGCAAGTCGATCGGCCGCATGGCCTGGGGCCAGTACGGCAACCGGGTCGGCGTGCCGCGCATCCTGAAGATGCTCGAGCGCCATGACGTCAAGGCGACCTTCTACGTGCCGGCGGTCGCCGCCTTGACCTATCCGGACGAGCAGCGCCGCGTGACCGCGGAAGGCCACGAGATCGGCATCCACGGCTGGATCCACGAGCTCAACTCGGTGCTGCCTTACGAGTCCGAGCGCGACCTCATGATGCGCGCCGCCGATGCGCTGGAAGAGATCACCGGGGTCCGCGCCGTCGGCCTGCGCACGCCGTCCTGGGATTTCAGCGCGAACACGCTCGCCATCGAGAAGGAGATGGGGCTCCTCTACGATTCATCGCTCATGGCCGACGAGGATTGCTACGAGCTCCTGCTCGAGGGCGAGCCGACCGGCATCGTCGAGCTCCCGGTCGAGTGGGTGCGCGACGACGCCGTCTATTTCATGATGCACCGCTTCCAGTCGCTCAGGCCCTACACGCCGCCGGCCGACGTTCTCGACATCTTCCGCCGGGAGTTCGACGCGGCCTACGAGGAGGGCGGCGTCTTCCAGCTCACGACGCATCCGCACATCATCGGCTACCGCTCGCGCATCTGGATCCTCGACGAGCTGATCGGCTACGCGAAGTCGAAGCCGGGCGTCTGGTTCGGCACCCACGCCGAGGTCGCGCGCTGGGCGAAGGAGAACGGATAGTCGGCCAGAGCCGCCGATCACGTCTGCGAGGTCGCCCGCCCGACGATCGCGGCAAACGGTGTGATGCCTTCAGCCGAAGGAGGCCGGAGATGCCCGAATACCTCGCGCCCGGCGTTTACGTCGAGGAGGTCGCGTTCAACGCAAAGCCCATTCCCGGCGTCCCGACGGCCATCGGCGACGACGAGCTGCGCGCCATCGCGCGGCTGCTGCGAGAGCGCCTCGCTCCGTTCAGCCCGCAATGGACGGATCCAAACCACCACGATCCAGGCGTCACGCTGCTCGAGCTTTTCGCCTTTCTCGGCGAATCGCTGACCTACCGCGCCGGACACGCCGCGCGCCTCGCCGCGGCCGCGCTCGCGCTCGTCGTCGACAAACGGCCCGCCCAGGGCAGCGTGTTGAAGTACGTGCGCTTCCTGTGCGGCTGGCGGGCGTGGCTCGTGAGGTCGCTCGCCCGGCGGTGACACGCGGGAGCGGGTCCGCTCCGCGGTTCGCGCATCGCCGCGAAGGGCGGGAAGATTGGGGCCTTCCGACGCCGGGGCGACCGGCACTAAAAAAATAAAATGAGCTGGTCCCCGGCGTCCCGCTCCCTTGCTGTTTGACATCGCCATCGCTTTGCCCGGGAACGCCCGGGGGATTCGGCGCGCCCACACCCTCGCCCCGCTTGCGGAGAGAGGAGAAGCTGGGGAAACGCGCCCTACCCCCGCGCGATCGCTTCGGCGAGCGCGACCGTGCGGGCGGCGATGTCGGCGTGCATGCGCTCGACCATGCGGCCGTCGAGCGAGATCACGCCCTTGCCCTCGTTCTCCGGCCGCGCGAAGGCGGCGATGATGGCCCGGGCCTGCGTCACCTCGTCCTGCGCAGGCGCGAAGATCTCGTTCGCCGGACCGATCTGGTTTGGATGGATCAGCGTCTTGCCGTCGAAGCCGAGATCGCGTCCCTGCTCGCATTCGGCGCGGAAGCCGGCCTCGTCCTGAAGCGCGTTGTAGACGCCGTCCAGAATGTCCAGCTCGTGCGCTCGCGCGGCGGCGACCGCGATCGCCAGATAGGGCAGCATCGGCGCGCGACCGGGGACCTGCCGGGTCCGGGTCTCCTTGGCGATGTCGTTCGTGCCCATCACGAGGCACGCAAGCCGAGTGTCGACGTCGCGGGCGGCGCGCGCGATCTCCTCGCAGCGCAGGATGGCGAGCGGCGTCTCGATCATCGCCCAGACCCGCAGCGTCGCCGGCGCGCCGAGGCGGCGCAGGCGATGACCGACGGAGGTCAGCGTATCGGAATCGGACACCTTGGGGACGAGGATCGCGGCGGGACCGGCTTGCGCGGCCGCGGCGAGGTCGTCCTCGCCCCAGGGCGTGTCCGGCGCGTTGACGCGGATCACCACCTCGCGGCGGCCGTAGCCGCCTTCGCGGACGGCCGCGACGGCCTGAGCCCGCGCCGCCGCCTTCGAGTCGGGCGCGACCGCGTCCTCGAGGTCGATGATGATCCCGTCGGCCAGAAGCGAGCGCGCCTTCTCCAGCGCGCGGGCGTTCGCGCCCGGCATGTAGAGAACGCTGCGGCGGGGGCGGATCTCGGGCATCGGCGTCTCCGGCGGGCGGCTTCGTTTAGCGAGCCGCTCCGGCCCTCGCTAGGGGCCTTGCAGTCCACGTCGGCATCGCGCAAGCAGCCGGCGTGAGCGATCTTCCCTTGCGCGACACAGCGCGCGGCCTGATCTTCGATCCCGACGGCCGGCTGCTGCTGATCCAGTACGAGGCCGCAATCGATGTCGATCCCGCCCGACACGGCCTCCGCGCCTTCTGGTTCACCCCAGGCGGCGGGCTCGAGCCGGGCGAGACCCACGCGGCGGCGCTGCGGCGCGAGCTCGAGGAGGAGATCGGCGTCGCAAACGCGCCGGTCGGAGCGGAAGTCGCGCGGCGCGAAACGCCGCTGTTGCTGTTTCGCGTCCCCCGTTTCGTGCGCGAGCGCTACTTCGTGGTGCGCCTACCCTCGCCGGAGATCGACACCGCCCGCCTCGCCGAAACCGAGGTCGACCCGGTGCTCGGCGTGCGTTGGTGGACGCTCGAGACGCTCGAGAGCACGCGCGACGTGGTCGAGCCGCCGGCGCTGATCGGGCTTGCCCGGCGCATCGCGGCGGGCGACGGCCCCGCGGCGCCGGTCCGTCTCGGCTGACCCCTACCCCGCGGCTCCTGTCTCGGCTAAGGGGCGGCATGCTCCCCGAACGACTGATCGCCGGCTACCGCGCCTTCCTCGACGAGCGCCTTCCGCGCGAGCGGGCGCGCTTCGAGGCTCAGGCCGAGCGCCAGACGCCCGAGATCATGGTCGTCGGCTGCTGCGACTCGCGGGTCTCGCCGGAGGTCATCTTCGACGCGAGCCCGGGCGAGCTCTTCGTCGTCCGCAACGTCGCCAATCTCGTCCCGCCCTATGAGACCGGCGGCGAATATCACGGCACCTCGGCGGCGCTCGAATTCGCCGTGCAGGCGCTGCGCGTGAAGCACATCGTGATCCTCGGCCACGCCCGCTGCGGCGGCATCCAGGCCTTCGCCGACGACATCGAGCCGCTCTCGCCCGGCGACTTCATCGGCAAGTGGATCGGGCTGATCGGACCGGCGGCGCAGCGCCTCGGTTCCGACCTCGGCGATCGCCAGGATTACCTCAAGCGGCTCGAGCTCGCCTCCATCGAGCAGGGGCTTCGCAATCTCATGACCTTCCCCTGCATCCGCATCCTCGTCGAGCGCCGGAAGCTCGCGCTGCACGGCGCCTATTTCGGAGTCGCGACCGGCGAGCTCCTGGTGCGCGATCCCGACACGGGCGCGTTCGCGCCGGCGGTGGCGGACAAGCCGGGCGTCCGCTCCCCGATCCGCTGCTGGTGAGAGGCGCCTTTTTCCAAACCTTAACCATCGCCACGCATCCTCTCGGCCGCCCGGAGCGCCAGCAAGGCTCACGCGGCGTCCAGAGGCGTTTCCATGACCAAGCTCGGCGCGCTGTCGATCCGCACAAGGCTGATCGGCGTCCTCTCGTTCTTCATCGTCGCGCTCGTGGGCCTCGGTCTCGTCGACCTCCACAGCATCCGCACCATTCACGGGCTGATGGGCGAGGTCCAGCAGAACTGGATGCCCGGCGTGCGCTGGGCGACGGCGCTGAAGACCGGCGTCGGGGATGCCCGCGCGGCTGCGTTCCGGCATATCCTCGCCGCGGACGAGACCGGAATGGACGAAGCCGACAAGCGCTACGCAGCCGGGCTCGAGGCGGTCGCAGCCGCCCGAGGCGAGGTCGAGCAGCGGCTCTCCTCGGTCGAGGAGCGCGCGCTGTACGATGCCTTCACCGCGGCCTGGGCGGCCTATCAGACCGCGCTCAAGGAGATCCTCCGCTACTCGCGCCAATACGCCAAGGACGCGGCTGCGCTCTATTACAATGAGAAGGCCGCTTCCCATGCGGCCAAGGCCCTCGCGGCGGCCGATGACATCGTGGCGCTCAAGACCCGCGGCGCCGAGGCGGCGAACCTTCGCGCCGGCGTCGCCGTGAACGCCACCATCCAGGGCTTCACCGTGACCCTCGGGCTGACCCTTCTGGTCGGGGCGCTCGCGGCCTGGGCGCTTACCCGCAGCATCGGGCGGGGCATCGAATCGGTTGCGGGCCCCATGCGCGCCCTCGCGGCGGGCGACCTCACGGTCGAGATCCCGCACCGCGGCGAAGAAACCGAGATCGGCGTGATCGCCGACGCGGTGCAGGTGTTCAAGGAGGCGCTTGCCGAGAAGAAGCGGCTCGACGACGCCGCGGCTCGCGACGGGCAGGCCAAGATCGAACGGGCCCAGAAGCTGGACGCGCTGACCATCGGCCTCGAAAGCTCGGTGGCGCGGCCTCGGCCGGCGAGATGGAGGCGACCGCTCGCTCGCTTGCCGAGACAGCGGAGGAGACCAACCGTCAGGCCGTCGACGTGGCGGCCTCGGCGGAGCAGACCTCGGGCAATGTGCAGACCGTCGCCGCCGCGACCGACGAGCTCGCCGCCTCGATCCGCGAGATCACGCGCCAGATCATCGACTCGTCGAACACGGCGACGAGGGCGGTCGAGAACGTGAAGCACACCGACCGGACGATCCAGAGCCTCGCCGAGGCGACCGACAAGATCGGAAACGTGGTCGCGCTGATCAGCGGCATCGCCTCCCAGACCAATCTCCTTGCGCTCAATGCCACGATCGAGGCCGCCCGGGCCGGCGACGCGGGCAAGGGCTTCGCGGTCGTCGCGAGCGAGGTCAAGGCACTCGCGAACCAGACCAGCGCCGCGACGAACGAGATCGCGGCGCAGATCGAGCACATCCAGGCGGCAAGCGGCAGCGCCGTCGCGGCCATCCGCGAGGTCGATCAGATCATCTCGGCGATGAACGGCACCTCGCTTGCGGTCGCGGCCGCCATGGAGGAGCAGGGGGCTGCGACCCAGGAGATCGCCCGCAACGTCCAGCACGCCGCGCAAGGCACACGCCAGGTCTCCGGCAGCATCCACACCGTGAAGGGCGCGGCCGGCGCGGCCGGCGAGGCCGCGAACCGGGTTCTCGACGCCGCGCGCGACCTCGCCCGCCACTCGAGCGAGATCAAGCGCGAGCTGCAGAGCTTCCTGGCCGAGATGCAGGCGGCGTGAGCTCTGTCCTCCCTCAGGCGGCCTTCTTCTTCGCCTGAAGCAGTCCCCGGTTGACGAGCGCCTCGGCGATCTGGACGGCGTTGAGGGCCGCGCCCTTGCGGAGATTGTCCGACACGCACCAGAACGACAGCCCGTTCTCGACCGTGATGTCCTCCCGGATGCGGGAGACGTAGGTGGCGTCCTCGCCGGTCGCCTCGTGCGGGGTGATGTAGCCGCCCGGCTCGCGGCGATCGATCACCACCACCCCCGGCGCGGTCCGGAGGATCCGCATCGCCTCCTCGGCCGAGAGCGGGCGCTCGAACTCGACGTTCACCGCCTCCGAGTGACTGATGAAGACCGGCACCCGCACGCAGGTGGCCGTAAGCTTGATCTTCGGGTCGAGGATCTTCTTGGTCTCGACCGTCATCTTCCACTCTTCCTTCGTGGAGCCGTCCTCCATGAACGCGTCGATATGGGGGATGAGGTTGAAGGCGATGCGCTTCGGGAACTTCTTCTGCTCGACGTCCTGAAGCGAGTAGAGTGCCCGGGTCTGACGGTCGAGCTCGTCCTCGCCTTCCTTGCCGGCGCCGGAGACCGACTGGTAGGTCGCGACCACGACGCGCTTGATGGTCGCAGCATCGTGCAGGGGCTTCAGCGCCACGACGAGCTGCGCGGTCGAGCAGTTCGGGTTCGCAATGATGTTCTTCTTCGTGAAGCCGCGCACCGCATCGGCGTTGACCTCCGGCACGACGAGCGGCACGTCGGAATCGTAGCGCCAGGCCGAGGAGTTATCGATCACCACCGCGCCCTGCGCCGCGATCTTCGGGGCCCATTCGCGCGAGACGTCGCCGCCGGCCGACATGAGGCAGATGTCGACGTCCGAGAAGTCGTAACTGTCGAGCGCCTTGGTCTTGAGGCGGCGGTCGCCGAACGAGACCTCGGTGCCCTGGCTGCGGCGCGAGGCCAGCGCCACGACCTCGTCGGCCGGAAAGGCACGCTCCTCGAGGATGTCGAGCATGACGCGGCCGACATTGCCTGTCGCTCCGACGACGGCGACCTTGAAACCCATGGGGAAATCTCCTGTTCGGTTTCCCCGACTATAGCAGCCCCGGCGAGGGCTCGCCTCGGGCCACGGATCGGGGAAGAGACCGGGGACGAGACGGACGGTTCAGCGGCGCGAGGTCGTCGCCGCCATGACGCATTTCGCTTTCGGGTTGGCGAGCGTCGTCACTGGGTTCGTCCGTCGGATCGCGATGAGGGCCGTATTGGCGCCGCCGCGCGATGGAGCAACACCAAAGCCTGTGCGGCTGTCAAGCACCCGCTCACCCATCCTTCGCACGAACGTGAAACGCGCGGACCACGACTTCGCCCGCCCTTTCGGGCATTCTTGGAGACGGGGACGCGCAGTCGGAGGGTCTTGCCATGCACCTGATTGCTACCCCCGCCATGGGCCGCCGCCGCTTGGTGGTCAGCGGGCTTGCCGCCGCCGGCGCCCTGATGCTCCCGCCCCGGCTCGCCGCTCAGCAGGCGGGGTTGGTTGCGACGCCGCCGACGACGGCGGGTCCTTTCTATCCCGTGAAATTCCCGCCCGACGTCGACAACGACCTCGTGGTGCTCCGCGGGAATGCAGCGCGAGCCGAAGGTGCGGTCACCCACGTGGCCGGCCGGGTGCTCGGGCTCGACGGCAAGCCGATTGCCGGTGCGACCGTCGAGATCTGGCAATGCGACGCCCGCGGCCGCTACATCCATCCTGGCGACGTCGGCGGGCGGCCGCGGGACAAGGCCTTCCAAGGTTACGGCCGAACGGTCTCGGGCGCGGACGGCGGCTACCGCTTCCGCACGATCAAGCCCGTGCCCTATCCCGGCCGCACGCCGCATATCCATTTCGCCGTCCAGGCGCCGGGCAGGCGCGAGCTCGTCACCCAAATGTATGTCGCGGGCGAGCCGGGAAACAACCGCGACGGGCTCTACCGCTCGATCCGCGACCCGCGCCAGCGCGCGGCCGTGACCGTCCGTCTCGAGCCCGCGAACGGCATCGAGGAGGGGGCGCTCGCGGGCTCCTTCGATCTCGTGCTGGCGTAGTTAATGCCGGCACCTCCCCCGTAAGCTCCGGTTTACGCTGCCCGGCGAATCCGCCCTCGAGGTGAGCGACTCCTGAAGCGGATGGATCGAATTGCTGGCAAGGTGGAGGCCGTCGCGCTCTCGCCAGAGCTTCACGCTAAGCTATTCGATGCAAGCCGGTTTTCGCACGCCCGTGTTCGAGTCCGGCGGCCGCTCCGCCCGCGGGAGGGCGGGATTATTCGGCGCGATCCGAACGGCGCTTGGCTGCGCCGCAGCGATCTTCACCCTGGTCCTCCTCGCCCGGGGCGCCATGCACGAGGCTGCGGAACCAGCCCTGAAAGGGCCGGTGCGCCGGGCCGCGCTCGTAGCCCCGGCGGCGGTCTGGCAGCCGATCCCGAAGGCGAAGCCGCACTACGCCGTCGCGGTCCCGGAGCTGCGATCCCTGCCGCAGGCGCATGAGGCGCGCCGGCACGCCGATGGCGGCCGTGAGGACAAGCTCGTCTACGGTATCTTCGAGAGCGAACAGGCCTATCTCCGGCTCGCGCTTCTTCGAGGCGCTCGCGATGCCGAGCGACCCGCGAGCTTCTTCCTCGACCTTGCGCGGCGAGCGGGCGAGGCTGGGCTCGCGGTCGTGCGCAGCGGGCGCACTGCCCCGGTGGCGACGAAGCTCGGCCCGCTCGAGACGGCCGAGGTGGCCCTGTCGGATTCGGTCGAGCGGTCCTGCCTCGCCTTCCGGCTCCAGCACAACGAGGTCGGGCTCGTGGCGCAGGGCTGGTACTGCCCCGCCGCCGCGGCCGAGGCGCGCCTTGACCCGGCCTGCCTCATCGACCTCGTTGCAATCCTCCCGGAGGCCAACGATCAAGCCCTCCAGGTCTTGTTCGCCCAGGCAGAACGACGTCGCAGCCCAGCATGCGGCGCGATGCTCGAGGCGACACGCCGGACGAGCTGACGCCGCTCCGGAACTTTTGATGCGCCGCCCGCTTTCCTTCGCGCCGCCGGACGTTAACTTGAGCGTACTAGCTTGGCCGTCCCTGCCGTCCACGAGGATCCCACCATGCGCCGCCTCGCCGCCTATGCCGCACTTTCGCTCGCGGTCTGCTCCGCTCTCCCCGCCGAAGCGCAGACGCGCAGCCTGCGCCGCTCCGGAGAGGACGTCCTGATCCTCAACGTGCGCCCGCGCAGCTATCTCGATGCCGGCAACGTCGTGCCGGTCGGCTCGATGAACCACCCCGTGAGCGGCATCGGCCAGACCCAGTCCTACCTGAACCTGCCGCCCTATATGGGCCTGCGGGAGCGCTTCGGCGCGAGCGTGCTGCCGGATCCGATCTCGAACGGACCCTATCCCGGCCCGAACATGCGCAACCCCTTCAGCCCGGTCGACTGGGTCGCGCCGCGCTGACCGGCGGCTACATCCGCTCGAGCTCCTTCACGATCGCATCGCCCATCTCGCCGGTCCCGACCGCGTTTGTGCCGGGGCCGGCGATGTCCTTGGTGCGCGCGCCCGAGGCGAGCACGTCGCTGATCGCGCGCTCCAGCATGTCGGCCGCCTCGCCGAGCCCGAACGAATAGCGGAGCGCCATCGCGAAGGAGCCGATCATGGCGATCGGATTGGCGAGGCCCTTGCCGGCGATGTCGGGCGCCGAGCCGTGCACCGGCTCATAGAGCGCCTTGCGCTTGCCGCTCTCGCGGTCCTCGGCGCCGAGCGAGGCCGAGGGCAGCATGCCGAGGGAGCCGGTGAGCATCGCTGCCACGTCCGAGAGGATGTCCCCAAAGAGGTTGTCGCAGACGATCACGTCGTATTGCTTCGGGAGCCGCACCAATTGCATGGCGCAGTTGTCGGCGAGCACGTGCTCGAGCTCGACGTCGGGGTACTCGTCCCGGTGCACCTTCGTCACGACCTGCTTCCAGAGGACGCCGGTCTTCATGACGTTGTTCTTCTCGGCGGAGGAGACCTTGTTACGACGCTGGCGGGCAAGCTCGAAGGCGACGCGCGCGATGCGTTCGATCTCCCCTGAGGTGTAGAGCTGCGTGTCGACGCCGCGCTTCTGGCCGTTCTCGAGCGTCACGATCTCCTTCGGCTCGCCGAAATAGACGCCGCCGGTGAGCTCGCGAACGATGACGATGTCCAGCCCCTCGACGACCTCGCGCTTGAGCGAGGAGGCCTCGGCGAGGGCCGGATAGCAGATCGCGGGCCGCAGATTGGCAAACAGCCCGAGCTCCTTGCGCAGCCGCAGAAGGCCGGCTTCCGGACGGTGCTCGTAAGGCACGTCGGCCCATTTCGGGCCGCCCACGGCGCCGAACAGCACCGCGTCCGCTGCTTGGGCGCGCTTCATGGCATCATCGGTGATGGCAACCTTCCCGGCATCGTAAGCCGCGCCACCGACGAGATCCCGCTCTGTCTCGAAGGAGGCAATCCCGCGTTTCCCGAACCAGCTGACGATCTTCTCGACCTCGCGCGTGACCTCGGGGCCGATGCCATCGCCAGGAAGGAGGAGGAGCTTGAAGGTCGCCATGCATGCCTCCGGCAGCGCGTCATGCCGGGGCCTGACGCGGGCCATCCCGATCGAAAGGGCGCTCGGCTTCTCGGAGCGGGGGGCCCGGCTTGCGGTCGGCATGACAATTGGTGGATCGGTTGCGGCAGCCGTTTAGGCGGGCTGCGAGCGCCTTGGCAAGCGCGTCAGGCCTGGCGCATCGCCGTGACCTCGATCTCAACCTTCATCTCGGGACGCAGCAAGCCTGCGACGATCAGGATGGCGCTCGCCGGTCGGATCTCGGCCAACACCTCGCCGCAGACCCGCAGCACCGGCTCGGCATGGGCGGGATCGGTGACGTAATAGGTCGCGCGAACCACGTCGGCGAGCGAGGCGCCCGCCTCCCGCAACACCTTGTCGATGGTTCGCCAGCAGTTCCGCGCCTGGTCGGCGGCGTCCTCCGGCAGCTCCATGGTGGCGTAATCATAGCCGGTGGTGCCGGCGACGAACACGAAGGGGTCCTGGACGACCGCCCGGGAGTATCCGAACGCCTTCTCGAATGGGGAGCCGGTGGTGATGAGGCGGCGAGACACGGCGTTCCCTTACCGCCCCCGGAGCGCCGCCAGCACCTTGCCGCCGGCCCGGCCGGTCGGGCGCATGCCGACTTGGCTCTCGACCGCCTTGATGGCATTGCGGCTCTTCTCCCCGATGCGGCCGTCGGGCTCGCCGACATCGTAGCCGCGGGCGGCGAGAAGGCGCTGCAGCTCGCGCCGCTCGGCGCGCGAGAGCGGCGGGTCGTCGGTCGGCCAGGGGGTGCGGATGCCCGGCGCGCCGCGCAGGCGGTCGGACAGGACGGCGATGGCAAGTCCGTAGGATTCGGCGGCGTTGTAGGAATAGAGCGCGTCGAAGTTCTTGGTCACCAGGAAGGCGGGGCCGTTGGCGCCTGCCGGCATCAGAAGCCCGGCCGGGTAGTCGCCCGCAAGCGGGCGCCCATCGATGCGGGTCAGGCCCGCCGCCGCCCAGGCCGAGAGCGGCCGCCGGTTCTTGCGGCCGGTCGGGCCCGAATAGCCGCCCGGCACGCGGACCTCGTAGCCCCAGGGCAGGCCCGAGCTCCAGCCGGCCTTCTTGAGGAAATTCGCCGTCGAGCCGAGCGCGTCGGGCACGGAGTCGACCACGTCGCGCCGCCCGTCGCCGTCGAGGTCGACCGCGAGCCGCAGGAAGGTCGAGGGCATGAACTGGGTATGGCCGAAGGCGCCCGCCCAGGAGCCGGTGAGCCGGTCGGCCCTGACATGGCCGTCATCGATGATCTTGAGCGTCGCGAAAAACTCGCCGCGGAAATAGCCCTGGCGGCGGTTCGGCACGCAGGAGAGCGTGGCGAGCGATTGGATCAGAGGCCGCTTGCCGATGTCCTTGCCGAAATTCGACTCGACGCCCCAGACGCCGGCGATGATGTGCCGGTCGACCCCGAAGCGCCCCTCGGCCTGGGCGAGCGCCTGGCCGTGCCGGCGCATGGCCGCGCGGCCGTCCTCGACGCGCTCCTCGTCGACCAGGAAGCCGAGATAGTCCCAGATCGGCGTCTTGAACTCGGGCTGGTTGTCCATCAGCTTGAGGACTTCCATGTCCGGCTGCACGCCGCGCGTCGCGGCGTCGTAGGTCGCGCCCGACACGCCCTTGGCGGCCGCCTGGGCGCGCAAGCCTTCGAGACAGGCGCGGAAATCGGCCTGGGCGGCTGCGGGGGCAACAAGAATCGAGAGCCCCAGAAAGGCGAATGCGATTCGGCTGGTCATGCCATCACCATAGGGCGGCATGGTTAACGACCGTTAACTCGCGAAGCTCTCACGCCCAGGGCCGCTCGGCGATCTTCTGCTCGTAGGCGTCGATGGCGGGCGCCTTCTCCATCGTGAGGCCAATGTCGTCGAGGCCGTTGAGCAGGCAGTGCTTGCGGAACGGGTCGATGTCGAACTTGACCACGCCGCCGTCGGGTCCGCGGATCTCCTGGTTCTCGAGATCGATGGTCAGCGTCGCGTTGGCCCCGCGCTCCGCGTCGTCGAAGAGCTTCTCGATGTCCTGGGGCGAGACCTTGATCGGCAGGATGCCGTTCTTGAAGCAGTTGTTGTAGAAGATGTCGGCAAAGCTCGTCGAGATCACGCAGCGGATGCCGAAATCGAGCAACGCCCAGGGCGCGTGCTCGCGCGAGGAGCCGCAGCCGAAATTGTCGCCGGCGACCACGATCTGAGCCCTGCGGTAGGCGGGCCTGTTGAGGACGAAGTCGGGGTTCTCCGAGCCGTCCTCGTTGTAGCGCATCTCCGCGAAAAGGCCGGTGCCGAGGCCGGTGCGCTTGATCGTCTTCAGGTACTGCTTCGGGATGATCATGTCGGTGTCGACATTGACGATCTTCAGCGGCGCGGCGACGCCGGTGAGCACGGTGAAGGGCTGCATCTCGCTCAAAACCTTCTGGGCGTCGTGCGCCCGTCCGCGGCGGTTTAGCAAAGCGCCGCCCCGACGCATAGCGCCCGAACGTGCGCTCACCCGACCGGGAGGGCGCGCCGCGGGGTGATGGTCAGGCCTCCGGCTTCGCTCGACACCGCCGCCTCGATCCCGAACACCGCCTCGAGGCGCTCCGCCGTCAGAACATCGGCGGGCGCGCCTTCGGCGACGATGCGGCCGCCCGTCATGAGCAGGATGCGGTCGGCAAAGCGGGAGGCGAGCGAGAGGTCGTGCATCACGGCGACCACCACGCCGCCGGCGTGGGCAAGACCGCGCAGCACCTCCAGCACCAGGAGCTGATGGCGCGGATCGAGCGCGGCCACCGGCTCGTCGGCAAGAAGCACCGGCGCCTTGGTTGCGAGCGCGCGGGCGAGAAGGGCGCGGCCGCGCTCGCCGCCCGAAAGCTCGGTCGCCGGGCGATCCTCGAACCCCAACAGCCCGACCTGGGCGAGCGCCTGCTCGATCGCCGCGCGGCCGGCCGGCGTCAGGCGCTCGGGTGCTTCCCCGTAGGGCAAGCGTCCGAGCGCCACGAGGGCGCGGACCGGCAGAGGCCACGAGACCTCGCCGTTCTGCGGCAGATAGGCGATCGCCCGCGCCCGGTCGGAGCGGGCCATGGCCTGCACCGGGGCGTCGCCATGCGTCACATTTCCCGAACTCGGCGAAACGAGCCCCGCCAGCGTCCGCAGGAGCGTGGTCTTGCCGGCCCCGTTCGGCCCGACCACGATCGTCAGCCGCCCGGGCCGGAACGCAACATCGAGCCCGCGCAGCACCTCGCGCCGGCCGAGCCGGACGCCAAGGTCGCGGGCGGCAAGCACAAGCGATGTCATGCGACCGCGCCGACGAGTTCGCCGCGCCGGCGGGCGATGATCCAGAGGAACACCGGCACGCCGAGGAGGGCGGTCAAGACCCCGATCCTGACCTCCACGCCGGAGGGAATCAGGCGGACCGCGCAATCGGCGGCGAGCAGCAGCGCGGCTCCGGCAAGCGCCGACGGAACCAGGGTGCGCGCCGGATCATGCGCAACGAGAGGCCGCACGAGGTGCGGCGCAATCAGCCCAACGAAGCCGATCGCACCGGCGACCGCGACGGAGGCGCCCGCGCCGAGGGCGCTCGCCGCGACGACGACGAGCCGGGTGCGCCCGACATTCACGCCGAGGCTCGCCGCAGCCTCCTCGCCGAGCGTGAGCGCGCGCAAGGCCGGCCCGGTCCCGAGCAGCAGCGCGCAGGCAAGGACCAGGAACGGAGCGGATAGAACCACATGCGCCATCGACCGGTCTTCCAGCGAGCCGAGCAGCCAGAACACGATCTCGGTGATCGCGAAGGGGTTCGGCGACAGGCTGATGGCGAGCGAGGTGGCGGCTCCCGCAAGGCTGCCGATGGCAAGCCCGGCGAGCACCAGCACCACGGTCCCGCCCTCGCGGCCGGCGATCGCGACGACGAGGCCGATCGAGATCAGCGCGCCGAGGATCGCGGCGAGCGGCAGCACGAAGGACAGCGCACCGGCAAACCCGAAATAGAGCACGAGCACGGCTCCGAGCGCGGCGGCCTGCGGCGCGCCGAACACGGACGCGTCGGCGAGCGGGTTGCGCAACAGCCCCTGCAGCGCCGCGCCGGTGATGCCGAGCGTGCCGCCGATCAGGATCGCGAGCAGCATGCGCGGCAGGCGGATCTCCCGCACGATGATGCTGGCGCTGCCCTGGTCGGAGACAAGCGCCTTGGCTGCGAGCCAGGGCGGGATCGGCGCCGGACCGATCGCCAGCGAGGCGAGAGCGAGCGCCGCGATCAGCACCCCGAGGCAGGCGACAAGCCGGCCCGCACCTGCGTCAAGCGGCATCGACGCACCGCCTGCGCGTTGCCGGGCCGGGCGCGAAGACCCGCGCCCGGCGTGGCCGGCCGATGTCACCAGTTCGCGCGCATGCCCGCATAGACTGCCCGCCCGGCCGTGCCGAAGTTCTGCACCTCCTCATAGCGCGCATTGGTCAGGTTTTCGCCCCGCGCGTAGATGCTGAAGTTCGGGTTGAGGCGGTACTCGGCATAGAGGTCGAACCGCGCATAGGGCTGCAGCTTGCCGTTCTCGAAGGACTGGATCGGGTTCGGCAGCGTCGGGTCGAAGGGGCGGTCGTAGCGATGCCCGACATAGACCACGCTCGGCTCGATCGAGAGTCCGGCCATGGGGGTGATGACCAGGCCGAAGCGGCCCTCCTGTCCGGGCCGCCGGGCGAGCTTCATGTGCGTCGCGAGATCGACCGCCTCCATGGCCGTGTAGGCGACGCGCAGGCGCAGGAACCGCGGCACGACGCTGACCTCCGCCGCGAGCTCGGCGCCGGAGGTGCGGGCGCGCGCCACGTTGAAGAAGCAGCCGAAGACCTGGTTCGGGCGGCAGCCGATCGGGACCACCGGGAAGACCGAGAAATCCGGGCTGCGGAACTCGATCAGGTTGCGGTAGCGGTTCCAGAACAGCGTTCCGGACAGCTTCACCCGGTCGTCGAAGAAGAGCTGGTCGATACCGGCGTCGACGCCGAAATTGTGCTCGGGCTGCAGCGTCGCGGTGCCGAAATCCGGGCTGTGGAGCTGGAAAAGCGAGGGCGCCTTGGCCCCGGTTCCGGCGCTGGCGCGCAGCTTGGTGCCGGTCTCGCGCAGGTCGTAGGCGGCGGTCGTGCGCCAGGTCTCGAACTGCGCGACGCCGCGCACGTCGTCGATGCGCCCGCCGAGGGTGAGATGCAGGCGGTCGATCAGCGTGATCTGGTGCTGGGCGAAGGCGGAGCGCGTCGTTTGCTCCGCCGCGATGTCGCGCAGGCGCGGGGCCGGCTCGGGCAACAGGATCTGCGAAAAGCTGTCGGCCTGCTCCTGCTCGGCCTTGGCGCCGAAGGTGAAGAGCCCGAAGGGACCGAGCTTGAGGTCGCCCTGATACTCGACGCCCTTGCGGTCGCCGATGAAGAAGGTGTCCTGCCGGCAGGTCGCAACCCCGGCGGCCGGGAAGAAGGCATTTCCGCAGAACACGCCGAAATCGCCGAAGCTGACGTTCCGGCTCGTGCGGTCGGTGCGGTTCGCGTAGACCGTCGCGGTGCTGCGCAGCGGTCCGGTGTCGGCGATCACGCGGCCATAGACGTTCGAGAGCCAGCTCTCGGCGCGCGAGGGCGTATCGGGGTAGGGCGAGAAGAGGGGATCGAAGAAGCCGTCGAACTGGGCTCGGTTGAAGCTCGTGCTGCCGCCGAGCTCCACCCTGAGCCCGTCCATGACGTTGATGCCGACGCGGCCGTTGACCCCGAAGCGCCTGGCGCTGTCGGGCTCGAGCCCCCACGGTACCGCGAAGCGCAGCCGGGGGATGCGGTACCCGAAGGTCGAGAAGCCGGCCGTGTCGTAGCCCGCGAAGCCGAAGGAGTAGTCGACCCGCTCGTCGCCGCCGGAGATGCCGCCGCGCACCTCCTTGGTGCCGTAGCGTCCGCCCTCGACCGAGAGGAAGCCGGTCGGCGGGCCCTTGCCGCGCTTGGTGATGATGTTGACGACGCCGCCCATGGCGTCGGAGCCGTAGAGCGCGCTTTGCGGCCCGCGCAGCACCTCGATGCGCTCGACATCGGCAAGGACGAGCGTCGAGAAGTCGAACTCGCGCCCGGTCGAGGTCGGGTCGTTGACACGGATGCCGTCGATCATGACCAGGGTGTGCCGCACGTCGCCGCCGCGGATGCGCACGGTCTGGACGTGGCCCGGGCCGCCGCTCTGGGTGAGCGTCACGCCCGGAACGCGGCGGAAGAGATCGCCGACGTCGCGGGCGCTCGCCTTCTCGATCTCCTCGCGCGGGATGACCGTGAAGGCGCTGCCGATGGTCTGCGCCGGCTCGGGCGTGCGCGTCGGCGTGACGACGATGTCGGGCTCGGGCCCGCCCCCGCCTTGGGCGCGGGCGAGGGTCGCGGGAAGAAGCGATGCAAGAAGAACGGCCGCAAGGCGGCTTGGCGCGCGTGACATGGAGACCTCCTTCCGCCCCACCGGCGGACTAGGGGATTGACCACGACGCTGGCCGGTCTCCTGGCTCGCGGGTCACGGCAGCAGATCCGCCTTCCCGACCAAGGGCTTGAGCCCTGAAGTCAGTGGCTTGAAGTGGATCGCCGCTCGCCGCTTACAGTTGCGGGGGCAGCCCCGGATTTGAGCCTTGCGGCTCGCACCGGGTTCCCGTTTCACCCCGGATTTCACGGGGCACCAACGTCGGCAACGAGGCTACCGGCGTTCGGGCACGGCCCGCAATTGCCAATCGGCAGGAGGAGCGCATCTCGGCGGACCGTGGCAGAGTCGCCACAGGGATCCGTTGCGCCTATCAAGCCCGTCATGGTCCGAAGTGCTGCCCTTGCGCTCCTCGCCCTTCTTGCCGCGGCGGCCGTGGAGGCGGCCGAGCCGCCGCGCCGGATCGTCAGTCTCAACAAATGCACCGACCAGCTCCTCCTGGCATTGGTCGCGCCGGAGCGGATCGCCTCCGTCTCGCCCATCGGCTCGGACGAGCTTTCGTTCCTTGCCGAGGGGCTCAAGGCGCTGCCGAGCAATTCCGGCCGCGGCGAATCGGTGCTGCTCACCGATGCGGATCTGGTGCTGACCGGCCCGTTCGAATCGCATGTCAGGCGCGACATGCTGCGGGCCCAGGGCTTCGCGGTGATGGTGGTCGGGCTGTGGCGAACGCTTGCCGACGGCCGGGAGCAGATCCGGGCTCTGTCCCGCCGGCTCGGCGTCGAGGAGCGGGGCGAGGCGCTGATCGCCGGGATCGACCGGGCGCTCGCCGAGGCTCGCGACGCTGCGCCGGCACGGCGCTCCGTGCTGGTGCTGCAGCGCCGCGGCTATACCCCCGGAGACACGAGCATCCTGGACGAGCTCCTGCGCCATATCGGGCTCGTACCGCACACCGAGCGGCTCGGGCTCGCCGGCGGCGGCACGGTCTCGCTCGAGCGCCTCGTCGCCGACCCGCCCGACTACCTCTTGATGGCCGAGAGCGACCGCGGGGCGATCGACCAGGGCTCGGCGCTCCTATGGCATCCGGCGCTGCGCGAGGCCGTTCCGGCAGAGCGGCGGCTTTATCTGCCGGACCGGCTGACCATCTGCGGCGGTCCCGCAACCCCGCACGCGATCCGCGCGCTCGCAGCGGAGGTGCGGACGAAGGTGCGCTGAAAGCCCGCGGGGAAACGCGCTGTGCCGCGCGTCGCACGCTGTTTCACCGTCCGCCGGGTTCACCGTCCGCCGCGGGAGTTTTGGGGCCGGACCGGCAGCCCGCGGAAGCCGCGAGGGGGCGAATGGCCTCGACGCCAGCCGCCGGCCCGGTTGGTTCTGATCTATGCTTGGCCAGCGGCGCTTCAACGGCCGCGCTTCAATTCGGCGCAGGCCCACGGGGAAACCTCTCCTTGCCGGGGCAGGGTGATCGCGCCCTTCCGGCGTGCTAACGCGAGCCCATGAACCCGATCTTCGCCAATCTCGAGACGAGCGTTTTCGAGGTCATGTCGCGGCTGGCGCGCGAGACCGGCGCGGTCAATCTCGGCCAGGGCTTCCCCGACGACCCCGGCCCCGAGGATGTCCGCCGCAAGGCCGCCGAGGCGGTGGTCGACGGTTGGAACCAGTACCCGCCGATGATGGGGCTGCTGGAGCTTCGCCAGGCCGTCGCCGCCCATTATGGCCGCTGGCATGGCCTCGTGCTCGATCCCGAGAGCGAGGTCATGGTCACCTCCGGCGCGACCGAGGCGATCGCCGGCGCGCTCATGGCCTTGGTCGAGCCCGGCGACGAGGTCGTGCTGTTCGAGCCGATGTACGACGCCTATCTTCCGCTGGTGCGCCGGGCCGGCGGCGTGCCGCGTTTCGTGACGCTGCAGCCCCCCGCTTTTCGCCTCACCGAGGAGGCGCTGGCGCGCGCCTTTTCCCCAAGGACCAAGGTCGCTCTCTTCAACAACCCGCTCAACCCGACCGCCACGGTCTTCGCCGACCAGGACCTGAGCCTGCTCGCCGAGTTCTGCGTCCGCCACGACGCGGTCGCGCTCTGCGACGAGGTCTGGGAGCACGTCATCTTCGACGGGCGCCGCCACACCCCGGTGATCTCGCTTCCCGGCATGCGCGAGCGGACCATAAAGATCGGCTCGGCGGGCAAGATCTTCAATCTCACGGGGTGGAAGGTCGGCTTCGTCTGCGCGGCGCCGTCGCTCATGCGCGTGCTCGCCAAGGCCCACCAGTTCATCACCTTCACGACGCCGCCGAACCTGCAGGCGGCCGTCGCCTACGGGCTTGGCAAGAGGATTCTTATTTCGAGGCGATGCGCGTCGATTTCGCGACAAGCCGCGACCGCTTCACGGCCGGCTTGCGCACCCTCGGCCTCGAGGTCATCCCGAGCCAGGCGACCTACTTCCTCAACATCGACATCGCGCCTTTGGGCGAGAGCGACGACGTGGCCTTCTGCAAGCGCCTCGTCCTCGACCACGGCGTCGCCGCGATCCCGGTCAGCGCCTTCTACGCCGAAGGCGCGGTGCGGAACGTCGTGCGGTTCTGCTTCGCGAAGCGCGACGCGACGCTCGACGCAGCGCTGGAGCGGCTCAAGGGGGTGGTGCGACAGGCGGCTTGATCGAGAGGAACTCGCGACGGTTAGATCGCGCGTTTCCCCTCCCCGTTGCGACGAGGGGAAGGCTTGGAGTCGCTGGGCCGGGGACGGCATCGAGGGCTTCGCCGGGGCTGGTATAAGGCCGCGTGCGGCTCGGCTCGATCTCTATGCCCGACTCGTCCCCGCGAAGGCAGTGGCTAAGGCCAGGAGCGACGCGCTCGGGGCGACCCAAGAGACCGTGCTTCGCAGGTCCCGCCCCAGCGTCGGCCTTGCATTGATTCTGCCCCATTGTGGGGGCATGGTCCCGCGGGTTTGGGGCAAAACCTCCCTCGAAGAGAGAATCGCGTCGCACCGTGCTCGAGGCATGAACACGCAGGCCGTCAGCCTTTCCGGCGGGCGCACCCGGCCGGGCATCGCCGTGGCCGAGCGCCGCTTCGGGCCGGAGCTCGGCCATCAGCCGGCGCTCGACGCCTTCGGCAGCGCCGAGGACGTCGATCGGCGCGGGGTCAGCCTGCGCTGGCTCGGCGCGAGCGTGCTCACCGCGATCACCGGAGCGGCGCTGATCGGCGGCGCGATCTACGTCGCGGTCCAGGGCGAGACGACCTTTGCCGAGCTGCCCGAGAAGGTCGCGCTCAGCGCGACGAGGGGCGGCCCCGGCGAGGACAAGGCCGCGGCGGCGAAGAAGGGCGACAAGCTCGTCCGTTCCGAGGTGGTCGCGGTCGCAAAGCAGGCCTTCCGCGCCCCGATGACGCTGCGCGCCGGCGACCGCGAGATGATTAAGGTCCGCCCCTTCGTGCGGATCGCCACGAACCTCTCGCTGACGAGCGGCCTCTACGCCGCCGACATCCCGGCCTTCAACCCCTTGCGGCTCTTCGCCGAGGAGAACACGAGCGAGCGCCTCGCCGCCGCGGCCGAGCCCGAAGTCGCCGATGCCGAGGTTTCGGTCGTCAAGCGCGACCTTGCGTCGGTCACGATCGAGGGCACCAGCCCCGGGCTCAGCGACGACGATGTGGCGGCCCAGATCGAGGAGGAGCGGCGGGCCGCCGCCGAGGCCGGCCGGCGGCCGGCGCTGCCCCTTCCGGCGCAGCTCATCCTGTCGCGCACGCTGCGCCAGCCCGACCTGCCGGCGGAGGCGCTCGGCTTCGCGAAAGCCATCGATTCGCCCTTCAACTCGATCGAGGTCCGGGTTGTGCCGGAGAACGTCACCACCCTGCCGAAGATCGAGCCGCGCCTCACCGAGTCGATGTTCGAGGAGCGGGACGTCGCCTTGAAGCGCAACGAGAGCTTCGAAGCGGCGCTCAAGGCGAACGGCGCGACCGAGACCCAGATCGCCGGCATCGTCACCGCGCTCGGCGGACGGGCGCGCACCGGAGCGCTCGTCGAAGGCCAGCGCATGCGCCTTCTCATCGGTCCCGGGCCCCGCGCCGGCGACCGCCGGCAGATCCTGCGCGTCATCCTGTTCGGCGAGCGCGGCATCGAGGGGATCGCGGCCGTCAACGACCGCAGCGGCTTCGTCTCGGTGACGATCCCGACCGACGACACCCAGAAGGCCGCGGGCGGGCCGCGCGAGACCGAGGACGAGGGCGAGGAAGAGGGCGGCGTGCGCCTCTACGAGAGCCTCTACGAGACCGCGATGAAGCACGAGCTGCCGCGCCAGACCGTCGAGGAGCTCGTGCGCATCTTCGGCTATGACCTCGATTTCCAGCGCCGCGTGTCGAACGGCGACAGCTTCGAGATCTTCTTCGCGCAGGACGAGGAGGCGGAGCGTCCCGAGCTCCTCTATGCATCGCTCAACGTCGGCGGCGAGGTCCGCCGCGTCTATCGCTACCAGGGCGACGACGGCTCGGTCGAGTTCTTCGACGACGCCGGGCGCTCTCTGAAGAAGTTCCTGATGCGCAAGCCCATGACCGAGGGCGAGCTGCGCTCCGGCTTCGGCTACCGGCGCCATCCGATCCTCGGCTACACCAAGATGCACACCGGCGTGGATTGGGCGAGCCGCATCGGCACGCCGATCATGGCGGCCGGCAACGGCACGGTGCTGAAATCCGAGTGGGACTCGGGCTATGGCCGCCGCATCGAGGTCCAGCACACCAACGGCTACGTCACGGCCTACAGCCACCTCTCGCGCTTCGGCCGGGGCATCGCGCCGGGCGCGCGCGTGCGCCAGGGCCAGGTGATCGGCTATGTCGGATCGACCGGGCTCTCGACCGGGCCGCACCTACACTACGAGATCGTGGTCAACGGCCGCTTCGTCGATCCGATGAAGATCCGCGTGCCGCGCGGCCGGGAGCTCGACGGCCGGGCGCTCGCCGAGTTCAAGCGCCAGCGCGAGCAGGTCGAGGCTTTGATGCAGCGCGCCGGCGCCGCCTCGACCCGGCTGTCGGAGGCGGCGGCGCGCTAAAGGCGCGTCTCAGCCGAATCCCAGCCTCTTCCTGACCTCCTCGGCCGTGACCCCTCGCGCCCGCAGATCGGCGAGCGGCTCGGAGAAGAGGATCTTCGAGAGCTTGCCGCCGGCCTCGTCGCGGATGAGCGCGTGGTGGTGATAGCGCGGGGTCGGCAGATCGAAGAGATTCTGCAGGACGACGTGCAGGTCCGTCGCGGCTTCGAGGTCCTGGCCGCGTACGACATGGGTCACGCCCTGCAGCGCGTCGTCGAGGACGACCGCGAGGTGGTAGCTCGTCGGGATCTCCTTGCGCGCGACGATCGCGTCGCCCCAACGCTCCGGGCGCGCCGCGACGAATGCTTCGGAGCCGTCCGGGGCGAAGCGGGCATAGCCTAGCGGCGGCGTCACCGCTCGGGCCGCCTTGGCGACATCGAGCCGCCAGGCGTGCGACTCCCCGGCCGCGAGGCGTCGCCCGACCTCCGCCGGCGCGAGCAAACGGCAAGTGCCGGGATACAGCGGCGCGCCGTCGGGATCGCGCGGCGGGGCCGCTCCCGCCGCGGCTGCCCGCGCCGCGACCGCGGTCGCGATCTCCTTGCGCGAGCAGAAGCATGGATAGACCAGCTCGCGGGCCTTCAGACGCTCCACGGCGGCGCGATACTCGCCGAAATGCTCGGACTGCCGCCGCACCGGCTCTTCCCAGGCAAGGCCGAGCCAGGCGAGATCCTCGTAGATGCCGGCCTCGAGCTCAGGCCGGCATCGGGTCAGGTCGATGTCCTCGATGCGCAACAGGAAGCGGCCCCGGACACGCTTGGCGAGCTCGGCATTGAGCAGCGCCGAATAGGCATGGCCGAGATGGAGCCGTCCGTTCGGGCTCGGCGCGAAGCGGAAAACGGGTTGCGTCACGGGCGCGGTTCGGCCATGCGCGCTCCGCTTAGCGGAGCGGGGCCGTGGCGGCCAGGGTGATGGTCCTCAACTCGGAAGCGGTGCTGCGCCAGGGCGCGCGGGCTCTCGCGCGCCGCGACCCGGTCATGAAGCGGCTCATCGCGCAAGGCGCGCAGCCGCCGCTGCGCAAGCGCGACCCGGGCTTTGCGGGCCTTGCGCGCATCATCGTCTCGCAGCAGCTCTCGACCGCGAGCGCCGGGGCGATCTGGGCGCGGCTCGAGTCGCGCTTTCCGGGCATGGCGCCGCACGACATCGCCGCGGCAAGCGACGACGATCTGCGCGCGCCGGGGCTCTCGGCGGCCAAGATCCGGACGTTGCGCGCGATCGCCGCCGCGATCGAGGACGGCTCGCTGCCGATCGAGCGCCTGCACGCGATAGCGGCCGACGAGGCGCATGGCCTTCTCACGGCCGTCACCGGGATCGGCCCCTGGACGGCGGACATCTATCTCCTCTTCTGCCTCGGTCACCCGGACGCCTTCCCGGCCGGCGACCTCGCCCTCCAGGAGGCCGTCCGCATCGCATACGGGCTCGACGCCCGGCCGAAGGTGAAGGACTTCCTCGCGATTGCCGAGCAATGGCGACCGTGGCGCGGCGTCGCCGCGAAGGTGCTGTGGGCCTATTACCGCATGATCAAGCAGCGCGAGGGCGTGCCGACCTGAGGCTGCCTCGAGGCCTCGCGCAGCTGCGCCGTCATCCCGGCCGGTCCGGCAGAGCCTCCTCGAACCCTACCGCCTCGCCGCGCGAGGGCGTGGTGAGCTCGCCCTGCCACATGACGAGGTTGCCGCGCACCAGCGTGCCGACCGGCCAGCCGGTCACCGTCACGCCGTCGTAAGGCGTCCAGCCGCATTTCGAGGCGATCCATTTCTCGGTGATGGTCTCGCGACGCTTCATGTCGACGATGGTGAAGTCGGCGTCGTAGCCGGCTGCGATCCGGCCTTTGCGGGCGATGCCGAACAGGCGCTTCGGCCCGGCGCTCGTCATGTCGACGAAGCGCTCGAGCGTAAGCCGGCCGGCATTGACGTGGTCGAGCATCAGCGGAACGAGCGTCTGCACGCCGGTCATGCCGGAGGGCGTGTTCGGATAGATCTTGGCCTTTTCCTCACGGGTGTGGGGCGCGTGGTCGGAGCCGAGGACGTCGGCGATGCCCTGCGCGACGCCGCGCCAGACCGCCTCGCGGTGATGGTCCTCGCGCACCGGCGGGTTCATCTGCACGAAGGCGCCGAGGCGCTCGTAGCAATCCGGGGCGGCGAGAGTGAGGTGGTTCGGCGTGACCTCGACCGAGGCCACGTCCTTGTGGTCGCGCAGGAACTGCATTTCCTCGGCCGTGGTGACGTGCAGCACGTGGATGCGCGCGCCGGTCTTGCGCGCGATGCGCACGAGCCGCTGCGTGCAGGTCAGTGCCACCTCGGGCGAGCGCCAAACCGGATGCGAGCGCGGATCGCCTTCCACCCGCAAGGGACGGCGCTCGCGCAGCAGCGCCTCGTCCTCGGAGTGGAAGGCCGAGCGGCGGCGCGTGCGCCTCAGGATCTCGGCGACGCCTTCGTCGTCCTCGACCAGCAGCGAGCCGGTCGAGGAGCCCATGAACACCTTGATGCCGGCTGCGGCCGGCAGGCGCTCGAGCTCGCCCACATGTTTTGCGTTCTCATGCGTCCCCCCGACCCAGAAGGCGAAGTCGCAATGCATGCGGTGGCGCCCGCGCCGAACCTTGTCCTCGAGCGCTTCCGGCGTAGTGGTCTGCGGGTCGGTGTTCGGCATCTCGAACACCGCCGTGACGCCGCCCATCGCCGCGGCGCGCGAGCCCGATTCGAGGTCTTCCTTGTGCTCGAGCCCGGGCTCGCGGAAATGCACCTGCGTGTCGATGACGCCCGGAAGGATGTGCAACCCGGTGCAGTCGAGCACACGGCCCGCCGAGGCTTGTGCGAGATCGCCGATCGCCGCGATGCGCCCGCCCGCGATGCCGACGTCGCGCAGGCCGCGCCCGTCATGGTTCACGACCGTGCCGCCCTTCAGGAGGAGGTCGAAAGTCTGCGGCATGCGGCCTCCCGGCAGGCTTGAGCGCTCAAAGGCTGCCGCATATGTCACGCTCTGGAGCGGAGCAAGCGGATGCCGACGGCTCATCTGTCCGATCGCGGGGTGGTCAGGGTCTCGGGCGAGGACGCCAAGAAGCTCCTGGACGGGCTCCTCACCTGCGACATGGACCTGGTGACGCCGGCAGCGCCGCGCTTCGGCGCGCTGCTCACCCCCCAGGGCAAGCTCCTGTTCGACTTCATGGTCTTCGAGGCGCCGCCGGAGGATGGCGGCGGGTATTATCTCGACTGCCTGAGGTTCATGGCGCCCGACCTCGCGAAGCGCCTCGGCTTCTACAAGCTTCGGGCGAAGGTGGCGATCGACGACCTATCGGAGAGCCTCGCCGTCCTCGCCGGCTGGGGCGATGCGGAAAGGCCGAGCGAGGAGATCGGGCTCGTCGGCGACGACCCGCGCCTCGCGGCGCTCGGCTGGCGCGCGATCGTCGCGGCGGAGGATGCGCAGCTTCTCACAGGTGGTCCAGCCTACCACGCCCACCGCATCGCCCTCGGGGTGCCGGAGGGCGGCAAGGACTTTCTCTTCAACGACGCCTTCCCGCACGAGGCGCTGATGGACCAGCTCAACGGGATCGACTTCGACAAGGGCTGCTATGTCGGCCAGGAGGTGGTCTCGCGCATGCAGCACAGGGGCACCGCGCGCACGCGCGTCGTGCCGGTGGTCTACGAGGACGGTTTCGTCTCCGAGCCCGGGGCCGAGGTCACGGCCGGCGAGCGCCGGCTCGGCAAAGTCGGGACAGGCGCGAACGGCCGCGGCCTCGTCATGGTGCGCCTCGACCGCGCCGCCGACGCGCTCGCCGCCGGCGAGACCATCCGGGCCGGCGGCCTGCCCGTGAGGCTTGAGAAGCCGGACTGGGTGCGCTTTGCCTTTCCTGACGAGGCTAAATCTACTACGGCGTGACTCACGGCCCCCATGTGCACAGCGCGCGCGACCAACTCGCCCTCAAGATCGTCCATCGTATCTACGGGCACGAATTTCGCATGCCGCCCGTGTCTCTCCCCTCGTCAACTAACGGCCAGTTGGTTGCCGACGCGCTCTCGACCGGGCAATCCAGCCCCGAGGGCATTCATGTCCTCTTTCTGGGAAGACTTGGCCCGGCCTCGTGGCCGGGCCTTTCTCCTTGCTGGTCCCGATCCGGCGTCTTGCAGCCCAGCGGGACTTCCAACATAGGAAGGCGCGGCACAGCGCCGTTTAGGTCAGCGGAGGGGCACATGGCCGAGTCCACCACCAACTACGTCGAACTCGCAGGTGACATCGTTTCGGCCTATGTCGCCAAGAACAGCGTTCAGGTCGCAGACCTCCCGAAGCTGATCGAGAGCGTCCACTCGGCCCTGAAGGAGACCGCCGAGGGCAAGCCAAAGCCCGAGCCGCTGACACCCCCTGTCCCGATCAACCGGACCATCCACGGCGACTACATCATCAGCCTGGAGGACGGGCGGAAATACAAGTCGATGAAGCGACACCTGTCCAATCGGGGTTTGTCGCCCGAGCAGTATCGGCAGAAGTGGGGCCTCCGCCCCGACTACCCGATGGTGGCCCCGAGCTACTCGAAAGCTCGCTCGGAGTTGGCCAAGGCGCTTGGCCTCGGGCAGTTCGCTAAGGGTCGTCAGAAGGGCGCGACGAAAGGCTCGAAGAAGAAGCGCGCAGCCGCCTGAACCCCGGAGGGTTGACCTGCCCCTCCCACCAAGCCATGTGCGGTCGCATCATCCAAGCCAGCCCACCCGACCAACTCGCCCTCAAGATCGTCCATGCTCTTGAGGACCGGGAAGTATCCACACGGGCACGAATTCACCTCGGTTCGATGGCGCTCCGCGCTAGCACCATTGGGGGTTCGGCATACCTGAGAACGGGCGAGTGTTCCTGGACCGGAAAGTTGCACCCGCGACCATGAACGCATGCTGGCCAAGCACGTGCTGCAACCGGCAAATGGGCGACGGGGAACAGGTCCAACGACTCGTCTAGGGTCCGGCTGAGAAGTGCCTGTGTTTGACATCTGCGACGGCACGGAGACGGTACTAGACTCCGGCCCGCGCGACGTTGCGCCGGTCTCATTAAGGGAAAGAATGCCGGTCCTGTGGAAATAGTGTAGTCCGGACAACAGCTTGGTTGGACGCGTGGTTTCGCGACGAAGACAAAGGTCGTATGGCGTGAGCAACACGGACGTGCCGCGCCGAATCACAAATTTCATATATGTTATAATGACTTACGACGGTTGAATTGCTTCACGCGAGGACGCCAACTTTGTCGCTCAGAATCTACAATCCGGGATTCTCGCGCTCACAGGGGATTGTCGTTGCATGTCAAAGAGTTAGTACGTTGCCTATGCCTGGATCATGACTCCCGCCAATTACCAGCAGAACTCTTGAGCTAAAAGTGCCGCCGCACCTCCATTGCCTCCGTGCCCGCCCTCGGGGCTCATGGGTCTAGGGTGTCGCCTAGGCATCACTAGCCGGAGCACTTCGGCAGTCGAATCGAACTAGCCGAGTCCAACATCGCGCGAGCGCAGATCGTCTCGGGCGATGACGGCAAAGCTTTGCCTCGGGCACGCATGAAAGGGTGTGCCAATGAGCATAGAATCCGGCGGGCAAAAGCCCGTTGCGGAGACGGGTACACGCGCGCCTAAAACCAGCCGATTCATCCCGAGCCGCTGGATGGCTGGATATTGGCTTCCGGCTCGCGTGCTCGACACGCTGACGCAGAGGTTGACGCCTTTCCGAAATCGACTCGCTGCGCACCAATTGGCCCGGTATCTCGGCTGGAACCACTCAGGCTCGAAGCGCCTGGGCAAGCCGTTCCCGATCCTACGCGAACTCCTCAAAACTGATCCCGACCTGAAACTTAGCGAGGATCAGATACGGGGGGCGATCAAAACTCTCTTAGAGGTCGAGTTCATCACTCGGGAGCCGACCAACGGCTCCAAGTTTGAGCGCACGCCCCGATCACCAACCGGCGTGCGTCGAAAGATGCACAGGTTTCACTTCGGTCCGGAGTTCGCAGCGGCGTTCGCTTACATGATTCGTAAGTCCCCAACCCTTCGGGGGAAGCAGGGAACAATTCAAAAAAAGGAAGAGAAGAAACCATGCCTCCCTCGAAGGTGGGGAGATCGCGCCGCCTAAACCGATCCGCTGCAAACCGACGCCGGAGACGCGCGTGCCGGGCTTCGACGAGCACTTGGGGAGCCTTCTACGAGGGCTACGGGTCAGTCGTCGTTCGCAGGGGCGTGACCGCCGTCTCGGCGAGGAGCCTGTTCATGATCCTGCCGAACCTCGGAGCCCGGACGGGTAACGGCGACATTCGATGAGGACTCGGGACCACGACGCGAGACGGATGAAGGGGAAGGCTGGTGGATTCTGGGGCAGCGGACGACGGATCGCAGTGGCAACGATCTTTACGGCAGCCAATACGAACTGCCGGACATGACCTCCGGGCTCACCGATCTCAAGCGGGCATTTCGGTGCTTCGAAGTGGTGGGGCCATGCGGCTTGAACTGGTTGGCCATGAGGGATGCGGAAAGCCGGACGCCGAATGCCCGGTCAGCACGCGGGGTGAACAGCCCGAGGAGCAAAGGTTGACCGAGAGGAACCTGAAGGCCCGTTTAGCCCTCAGCTTGGACCAGGGCAAATCCGAACACCCGTTGGCGTCGAGCGTTGGTTGCCTGATTTGCTGTCGAAGGCACGCAAGGCGATGCGGCGACGCGGCTTTCTAGACAGGGTTTTGGGGAAGCTTCCGATTACCGCCGAGAGCACGCGGGAGCATTTGCAAGCGTCCGCCGAAAAGGAATACGGCCCAACCGCGCTAGTCGTCCCGCAGAGTGTTCTTCAGCAACCGGTCTGGAGTATGCGATTCTTGAGCGCCACGGCGAGGGACGTGGTCGAGGTGTCTGGCCAGCTTCGACGCGAACACGGTGACTCGGGCCGCTATATCGAATGGCACGCACCCGGATCGCTGAAGAGGGTTCGTGTAGGCGACCGTCAACACCTAGCACTGACGCCGGAGCTTATCGCCTTCTGTCGTCGGCACCTGAGCGCGCTGCCAAACATCGATCCATTTCCGACCGTGGATGAACGGAAGCTATTGCCGTTCCCTCTGTTCTTTTGGGGGGAGGGTGAATGGGCAACTCTAATCTTCAAGACGAAACACGATAGGCGGGTGTTTATGGCGCACGCGAACGGTAAGCCTATCCCTCGGAAGCCTGAGCGGAAGCCAAAGCTCAGTGCTCATGGTTATGAACAGCGGCGAAAGCGGCGGAGACGTGCCGCTATCCGCGCGGCGCTACGGAAATAGGTCCGATAAAGCCCTTTGGCTCAACAACTTACATCAGGTTTTTTCACACAATCGTATTTTGTCTTGGAGTCGGCATTCTACGGTGGTGTCGGAACACTACCATTGGAGAGAGATCGTGGGCGAAGCAAAGCGGCGTAAGCTCCTCGGATTGATGACCCAAACTTCTGATGTGCCTGCAATGCTTGAGCTTGGGATGATCCTCTGCTCCGAAAGGAGAGAACCGATGTCCGTCGGGTTCGCTGATTTTGTTGAGGAAATGCGGCAAGGGATGGCGCTTCGGGTCAGCAGCAACCAGCATCATGCGAAAGTTGAGGTTACTCCGGTCCCCCGCGAATACACCCGCTACAATTGGGCCATCCCGAGCTTCGACTTTGGCCACCTCTACGATCCAAAATCTTCAGCGTTTATCGGACTGGAGCGCTGGAATAGCGAGTGGCAGCCCGTCACGGAATTGTTGGAAAATGAACAATTCAGGCTTCCCTTTGATGAGTGCGCATTCATCTTCCGATACGGAGAGACCTTGCTGAAGTACGCGACCACAAACATCGTTCACGTCTATCACGATGAGGACCGCTCCATCGTGGGTCATACGTGGTTTCAGCAGGAGGTCAATGATGCTGTAAAGCAGCGTTGGACGATGATGCCTTTCCAGTTCGTCGTGCACCAGGGCTCCCCGCCGTCCGTGGAAATCAACTTCAGCACCCCTCGTCTCACGAGCGACGTGGAGGCTGACTACAGGGAGGACTGCAAGGCGAAATACACAGAAGTGCTCATCGCGACGCTCTTAATGAGTACCAACGCTGCTCATGAAGGCCAGGACGAGCGCACGGCGCAACGTATCGCTCAGGTCAACCGTGGTCGGGAGTTCGGAAAGCTTCCGCCGTTGCCCATGACTCGCTTCATCCACATCGACAAGACCGTCATAACCAGGGCCGCAACTGCGACTTGCATAGGCAGCCCGAAGAGGCCCCATGACCGCCGTGGTCATTACCGCACGCTTCGCAGCGGCAAGAGGGTGGAGGTTTCGCCCTCCAAAATCCACGGCGGCTCCGAAGTTGCCCCGTGCTACCGAGTTGAGTTGGACTGAGCGAAGCCCTCAGCGGCCGTCCAGCATGGTTTGACCCCTCGGGCGGGCAAGAAACCGTCACCGAGGGGGAAGAGCGCGCAAGCGGTCGAGCTAGGCGACTTTGCTCAAGCGTGGTCACGTTCGTGACACTCGCTTGACCGGCACCACCCGCGATCTCGATCCGACGCGACAAGCCGATTGCTTGAACCAAGCGTCAGAGCGCCTGCGCGAACGCTACGGCGACGCTCCTCGCATGGCCACAAATGGCAGCGAATCCGGCCACGCTGAACCCGGGGTGCCGGTGAGGCGTTGGCCGGTTGTTCGCAGGCGCGCGCGTCAAGAGCACCAAGTAAGTTCGTGCGCTTCGCGGACCATCCACGAGTTCGATGCGTGTGTCGGCGGCACAGCCGTGCCGCTCAATGAACAATGTGCAGGAGCAACACAATGGCGGATGTCCGCAAGAACCAGAACGAGAGCATCAACAAGGCCGCTGAAGCCAGCCGTGCTGGTACCCGCGAGGCTGCAAATCAAACCCAAGATGCCGTCTCGGCGGGCGTCGAGGGCTTCAAGCAGGTGACGGACCAGTTCACCCGTGCTTTCGGCTTCACGGGCGAGAGCGAAGAGGTGACCCGGCGAGCCACTCAGAACCTTGAGGCCGTCACAGAAACGGGCTCGGTCCTGCTGCGCGGCTTCCAGGACCTATCGAGAGAGTGGCTCCAGTTGGCCCAGCACCGGCTCCAGAAGAACACCGAGGGCCTCGCCAGGCTCGCACAGTGCCGCAATCTCCAGGACCTCGCGGCTGTTCAAACCGAACTCGTGCGGGAGAACCTCCAGGAGATGATCGACAACACCCGGCGCATTTCGGAACGCTCGGTCGAGGTGGCGAGCGAGGCCGCTCGCACGATCACCGCCGAAACCAACAAGGCTTCTGACCGCTTCCAACGCGCGGCCTAGTACCCGATTGAGCCCCGCCGGAGCTATCCGGCGGGGCATGTCTACCTGCTACGTCCTTTGGAACGAGCC
>JAQSWQ010000135.1 GCA_029266525.1 Microvirga sp. | reverse complement strand
GGTGGATTTTCCCAAGATCACCAACATGGTGGGTGGCCGGCTGGGCATATGCGATAGGCCACCCCTTATCTACCACCCCGAAGGTGCCAGCGGTCCCGAGTTCGAAATCATCGTGAAGCAGATCTTTGGCGCCTACAGAGAGACATTGTCCGAGGACCGCCGCGTCCTGTTAGACCACTACCGTGTGATCGACGCAGCCATCATGGTTGTTGGCGTTGGAAGCGTCGGGCGGAGATGCTGGGTTGCGTTGCTAATGTCAGACTGCAACGATCCATTATTTCTACAACTGAAGGAAGCAGTCCCGTCCGTGCTGGAACCCTATTCGGGAAAGAGCGTCTACCTCCAGCATGGCCAACGTGTGGTCATGGGGCAGCGTTTGATGCAGCCTGCCTCTGATCTTTTCCTAGGCTGGGGCACGTCCGACGCCGCGGATAAGCAGTTCTACGTGCGGCAACTTCGGGACGCCAAGATCAAGCCCCTCGTTGAAACATTCGATAGGGAGATGCTCCTGGGCTACGCTAAGGCTTGTGGATGGGTGCTCGCACGGGCTCACGCCAAGGCTGGAGACTCAGCCAGGATCAGCGGTTATCTCGGATCGAGCGACAAATTCGACGAAGCCGTGGGCGATTTCTCGGTAGCCTACGCAGACCAAGCCGAACGCGATCATGCCACGCTCAAGGAAGCCGTTCGCCAGGGCAAGGTCACAGCCTACGTGGAAGCGTGGCCGAGCCCCTTCTCGGATGTGGCGTCCCGTCCGGCTTAACGACTGGAGTTGGCCGATGTTGTTGAAAAAGTCCGCTGTTGAGAGAAGCGGACATCGCGATGTCGGGCATGCAGGTCGGTGCCGGGGGCAGGCTGGCACCGTCTGCGTCGGCATCGGGATGAGCTTGGCAAGCTTTCGGAGGTTCTGGGCGGCGGCCGCGAGGTGGAACTCGTCTCGGGCGCCGTTCGGGCCGCGTAATCTCAGCCGGTCGAACCGGAGGATGCGTTTGAGGTGCGCGAACAGCATCTCGACCTTTTTGCGCTCGCGCCGGGAGGTCAGCCACTCGTCCTCTTCGGCGATGGCGCGGGCGAGGTTACGTGCGCCTTCATGGACGGAGCGCGTCACCTTACGGGCCTCCACACCGGGGCAGCATCTCGGCTTGAGCGTGCAGGCGTCGCAGTCGAGCTTACTGGCACGATAGCGGAAGAAGCCGTCGGCGTGTGGCGCGTCCCGATCTCGACCGCCGTAGCGGCGACAGCGCTTCAGCAGCTTGCCAGCTGGGCAGGTGTAGTGGTCCTCGTGGAGGTCATAGGCGAAGTCGGCCCGCTCGAAAGCGCCGTCGCGGCGGGCGGACTTGTCGACGACTTGTCGACCACTGGGATGTGCGGGTGGATATCGCGCTCGTGGACCAGCCAGGCGAGCATCTCGGCCGAGCCGTAGCCGGTGTCGGCGATGAGCTTGCGCGGCCAGAGGCCGAGATCGTGGTGGACACGCTCAATCATGCGCTTCGCCGCGGTCACCTCGGCCTGGCGCACCGCCGTGCTCGCCTCGACGTCAACGATCACGGCGTTCTGTACGTCAACGAGGTAGTTGGTGGCGTAGCAGAACTGCGCTTGGCCGCCGTGCGCCGAGGTATAGCGTGCGGCCGGGTCGGTCGGCGACACGCGCGAGGGCACGACGGGTGTCGCGGCGCCGAAGGCCGCATCGTCGAGGACGGCCACATACTCGTCGATGGCCCGGCTGGCGAGGTCAGGCGGCAGGCCCTCCTCACCAGCATGGAAGCGCTGGCGGTTCGCCTCGGCACGGATGAGGCTGGCGTCCACGGCAAAGCCGTCCCCACCGACCAGGCCCTCGTCGATGCAGCGCTTCACCGTCGCCTCGAACAGCCGGCGAAGCAGGTCGCTGTCGCGGAAGCGACCGTGCCGGTTCTTCGAGAAGGTGGAGTGGTCGGGCACGGCCCCCTCCAGTCCGAGACGGCAGAACCACCTGTAGGCAAGGTTCAAGTGCACCTCCTCGCACAGCCGCCGCTCCGAGCGGATGCCGAAGCAATAGCCCACCAGCAGCATGCGGATGATCAGTTCGGGATCGATCGAGGGCCGGCCCGTCTCGCTGTAGAAGGGCCGCAGCTGCTCGCGCAGTCCCGATAGGTCTACAAACCGATCAACCGAGCGAAGCAGGTGATCCGCTGGCACGTGCCGCTCAACGCTGAAGCCATAGAACAGCGCCTCCTGCGTCACCGCCCGTTCGCCCATCATCAGCCCGTCTCCCCATCTTGGAGATTGCTGAATCAGGACCTCACCACATCTTCAAGGCCAAGTTTTTCAACACCATCGGCCGCAAGCGGAATGACGGCTTTCGGGACGAGATTGTGGAAAGCTGCCGTTCGCTCGGCATGTATCCCGCCGATCTATTCCGCCCCGTCCCGGTCGTTGAGATCCGGCCGGCATGGTGCCAATACCAGACGTGTGCAATCAGGCTGACCTATACTCCCAGGGATCAGGGGCCGGTCGGCACTTCTTCTCAACCACTCAATAGTAGTTCGTCGGTCGTGACGGGCAGTTCGCCCAGAGGCGCGCAGCGTCACAGGGTCAGGACGATCTTGCCGATGTGCTCGCCGGCTTCCATGCGCGCGTGCGCCCGCACGACGTCCGCGAGAGGGAACGTGGCATCGATCACCGGCTTGGCCTGGCCCTGCGCAAGGAGCGGCAGGACCTTCTCCTCCAACGCGCGGGCGATGGCCGCCTTCTCGGCGACCGTGCGCGGCCGCAAGGTCGAGCCGGTATGCGTCAGGCGCTTCACCATCAGACGCCGCAGGTCGAGCGTGACCTCGCTCGCCTTCTGGTGCGCGATCTGGACAATGCGCCCTTCCACGGCGGCGGCGTCGTAGTTCCGCGTCACGTAGTCCCCGCCCACCATGTCGAGGATGACGTCGGCTCCGTGCCCACCGGTCGCGGCGCTGGTCTCGGCTACGAAATCCTGCTCGCGATAGTTGACGGCGACGTCGGCGCCGAGCGCCCGGCAGGCCTCGCACTTGCGGGTCGATCCGGCCGTGGCGATCACGCGCGCGCCGAACGCCTTGGCGAGCTGGATAGCCGTGGTACCGATGCCGGATGAGCCGCCATGCACGAGGAGCGTCTCGCCGGGCTGGAGGCGGCCGCGGTCGAAGACGTTCGTCCACACGGTGAAGTAGGTTTCCGGAACGGCGCCGGCTTCGATCATGGTGAGTCCCTGTGGCACCGGGAGGGCGTTGATCTCATGCGCGAGCGCGAATTCGGCATAGCCGCCGCCCGGCACGAGCGCCATCACCGGGTCGCCGGGTCGGAAGCGCCCCGCGCCGCCGCCTGCTGCGACGACGCTGCCTGCGATCTCGAGGCCGAGAATGTCCGGGGCGCCGGGTGGGGGCGCATACAGCCCCTGGCGCTGCAGCACGTCCGGACGGTTGACGCCCGCTGCCTCGACCCGCACCAGAATCTCGCCTTCGCCCGGCGACGGTACGGCCCGCGTCTCGACGGTGAGCACGTCGGGCCCGCCCCCCGTCCGCGCGATCACCGCCCGCATCGTGCCCGGAATGGGACCCATCGCAATCTCCTCTGTCGCCCTGTCGCCCTGTCGCCCCGCCTTCGGCCGGCCCTGGGGCGGAGCATTCACCGCATGGTGGGCCTGCTAGTCCAAAGCCGGCCGCCGCTCGTGCCAATCGGTGGTCTGCTGGTAGGCAAAGCC
>JAQSWQ010000042.1 GCA_029266525.1 Microvirga sp. | reverse complement strand
GCGGCCCATTGGCGCGCAATCTCAAGTGCCTTCTTCGCGGTTTCGCCGGAGGTTGCCATCTCGCCGCCCGCGCTATGAGCAAGCGCTGTGATCCGGTAGGGCATCGCTGCCTCCCAACTCCATCACCGGAATATAACAATCGCGGGACGCAGCACGTAGGCCAGCCAGCGCCGTGAGAAGGGCGGGCCGCTGCGTCGGGTCTATCGACCGAGATATAGACGCCGTTTTCGGGAAGCCTTGAAGTTCACGAGCCTCCCGAGACCCATAAGAGGCGTTCGCAAGTAGAGACTCCTTCAGGGGCGGCTTCGGCCGCCCTTCTTATTCGCGCAGTCCTAGCCAGCGCAGCGTCATGGAGACCCTTCTTTCGTGGCCGGGTGTGGCTTCGATGCACTAGCGCTCTGCTTGGTCACCTTTCTAGTTTGCTGCTCTCTAGAAGGGGTCTCGAAGATGAAGAAGGTTGTATATGCGCTCACCGCGCTTGCACTGCTCAGCAGTGTGACCGCGTGCGCCGTGGGAAAAGGCAAAGCTCCGCCTCCCGCGCCGGCCGCGCCGATCGTCACGAGGGGCTGAGCCCGTCCCGAAGAGGCTCAATGTTGAGAACCCCACCCTGGGCGGCTTCGGCCGCCCTTTTTCTTGCCGTAGTTATCGGAAAAGGGTCACGGCGGCTAAGGATTAAGACCCCTTAGCGGGACCAACTGATGGCGGCTTCGGCCGCCTTTTCGTTGGCGAACGCCTCCCCACGAGCCGGGGGACGAGGCTACAACCCCGCCGCCAGTGACGGAAACGCCGGCTAGCGCGCCCGCTTGGGGCGCAGCTCAGTCACCAGCACCGCGAACAAATCGCAGTTCCGAACGCCATCAGACACACGGCTTCGACAACAGTCATGGCCAGCCCCGCTTGCCCCTGCTCTCGCGCCTGAGCGAATGCATCAACTTACGTGAGTCGCAAGTGGTCCCCACTATCGAGGGCCATTGTGTCTGCGTAGACGAGGATGTTCATTCAGTTCGCCGGGGAACGATCCGGGGAACTGAAAGGGCTGAGGCCAAAAATGACAGCGTTTTCAATGTGGTTCGGCGGGCCGAGCGCCCGCCTTTTCGTTCTGGGAAGCGCATGAGGCGCGTCGTTATCCTTGTCGCTGCGTTGGCGGTGCTTGGGGCAGGGGGCTTCTGGCTCCTCACCATGCCGGGACTGCAGCGCGCCGGGCTCGAGCCCGTGCCGACGGGCGAGCCCGACCTCGCGAACGGCCGCACGATGTTTTTCGCCGGGGGCTGCGCTTCGTGCCATGCGACGCTTGGCGAGAGCGACCGCACCCGCCTCGGCGGAGGGCTCGCGCTGCATTCGCCCTTCGGCACCTTCCACGTTCCAAACATCTCGCCGCATCCTCGTGACGGCATCGGCGGCTGGACCGTCGGAGAGTTCGTGCGCGCCATGCGCGGCGGCGTCTCGCCGGACGGGCGGCACTATTATCCCTCGTTTCCCTACACCTCCTACCAGCGCATGCCGGCGGGCGATCTGCGCGATCTCTTCGCCTTCATGAAGACCCTGCCGGCGGTCGAAGGCCGGGTGCGCGGGCATGAGCTGCCCTTTCCCTACAACGTTCGGCGCGGCCTTGGCCTGTGGAAGCTCGCCTTCCTCGACGGCAAGCTGTTCGAGCCGGACCGTTCGAAGACCGAGAGCTGGAACCGCGGCGCCTATCTCGCCGCGGGACCGGGGCATTGCGCCGAATGCCACAGCGCCCGCAACGCGCTCGGCGTCATCGTCGAGGAGCGGCGCTACGCCGGCGGGCCGAACCCGGAGGGCAAGGGCTGGGTTCCGAACTTGACGCCGGACAAGACCGGCCTCGCCGATTGGAGCAAGGGAGACATTGCGGAAGTGCTCTCGTCGGGCCTGACGCCGAGCGGCGATTCGGTCGGCTCGAACATGGCGGGCGTCGTGCGCAACACGTCCCAGCTTGCCGCGAGCGACCGCGACGCCATCGCCGAGTTCATCAAGTCGCTGCCGCCGAAGGTCGGGCGGAAGGGGCCGCAGTAGTTCAGCCCATCACGGCTGCCTTGAGGATGCACACCATGGTCGCGCGGCCCGGCGAGCGCCCGATGCAGCGCACGATGTGCGGCCGGTCGCAGCGGTAGCGCAGCGTCTCGCCGGCCTTCGCGCGCTGCGTCTCGCCCGCAACCTCGACCTCGAACTGCCCGTCGAGCACCGAGAGGCACTCGACCGAGCCGCGCTGGTGGGCGTCCGATTCGAGCACCGCTCCCGGCTCGGAGCGCACATCGTACCATTGCAGCCATTCGACCGTGGCAAGCCAGCCGATGATCGCGAGCTGCATCTTGCCGTCGTCGGAGACGAGGACCGGAATGTCGCCGCGCTCCGCCTTCTCGATGAAGGGCTCGTCGTCGCTTGCCGCCAGCACGCGCTCGATCGAGACGTCGAGAGCCTGCGAAAGTCGCCAGATCGTCGCCAGCGTCGGATTGGTCTCGTTGCGCTCGATCTGGCTGATGATCGATTTCGCGACGCCCGATTGCTCGGAAAGCTCGGAGAGCGAAAGGTTGTAGGCCTTGCGCAGCCGCTGGATGGTCTTGCCGAGCTGGCCGGAGAGAACCTGTGCCCCGGCCTCGAGCTCCCGCTGCCTGTCCCTGCCCTCGACCGCCATCCGGCCCTTCCGCGCTCGCCCGTTCCGAAAACCGAACGGCAGCTTCCTTTATAGCAAACGCAATCTGGCCAAGCCGGGCCGGGGGATCAAGCGCTCACGACCGGGAGAGGCTGCGCGCCATGTCGGCCGAGAGCGCCGACCAGCCGCGCATCTCGTTGAGCGCCGCCGTATAGCTCTCGACGATGCGGCGGGAGAGCGCCGAGCTGGCCGCGATCTCCGCGATGAGCTCGTTCGATGCCTTGCGCGCGGCGTCCATGACGGTCTTGGGAAAGGCTTCGAGCGCGACCGGATGGCGCCCGAGGATCTCGGCGAGGGCGATGGCGTTGCGCTCATGCGCGTCGGCAAGGCCCAAGGTGTGCTCGGCCCGTGCCGCCTCGAGCACGATGGCGCGCAGGTCCTCGGCGAGGCTCTCCCAGGCTCTCAACGAGATCATGAGCTCGCTCGCCCCGTTCGGCTTGTTGAAGCCCGGCGCATAGTAGAACGGCGCGTGCTTCAGCAGCCCGGTCTCGAGGTCGGTCGCAGGCGCGAGGAATTCCACCGCATCGATCGTGCCCCGCTCGAGCGCCGGCAAGAGGTCGCCGGCAGCGACGGTAAGCGGCACGGCGCCGAGCCGATGATAGACCTCGGCCCCGAGCCCCTGGACCCGGATGCGCATGCCCCTCAGGTCCTCGGGGCCGTTCAGCCGGCTGCGGAACCAGCCCCCCATCGATGGGCCGGTGTTGCCGGCGAGGAAGGCCCGCACGCCGAAGGGGCGGTAGAGCTCGTCCCAAAGCGCCTGGCCGTCGCGCAGCTCGACCCAGGCCTGATGCTCGACCGGTCCGAGCCCGAACGGCACCGTGGTGAAGAAGCCGGCCGCCGGGATCTTGCCCTGCCAGTAGAGCGCGGCGGTGTGGCCCATCTCGACCGTGCCGTTCGAGACGGCGTCGAGGATCGCGAGCGGCGGCACGATCTCGCCGGCCGCGAAGAGGTCGATCTGCAGGCGACCCCCGGCCATCGCGTTGATGCGGTCGGCGATGCGCTTCGCGGAGACGCCCGGGCCGGCGCGGCCTTTCGGCCAGGAGGTCACCATCCGCCAGCGCAGCCGCTCCTGCCCGCGCGCCACAGCGGGCACGGCGACTGCGCCGAGGCCGGCGCCGAGCGCGGCCCGGCGGGACGGGAGCTTATTTCCAGAACGCATGGAAGTGATGCACAGGCCCGTGCCCATGGCCGATCGTCAGTCGTTCCGAGGCGGCGATGGCGGCGCCGATATAGGCCTTGGCGGCGGCGACGGCCTCGCGCAACGAACCGCCTCGAGCGAGGCCGGCGGCTATGGCCGAGGACAGGGTACAGCCGGTGCCATGGGTGTTGCGGGTCGCGACGCGCGGCGATGCGAAGCGCTGCAAACCCTCATGGTCGAGCAGGATGTCGACGCTCTCCGCGCCCTCCGCATGGCCGCCCTTGATCAGGACGGCGCTTGGACCGAGCGCCCGGATACGCTCGGCCTGGCGTGCGACCGCCGGCTCGTCTTTCGCGACCTCCTCGTCGAGGAGCGCCGCTGCCTCAGGCAGGTTCGGCGTGACGAGGAGCGCTTTCGGCAGGAGCACGCGGCGCAACGTCTCGATCGCCTCGGGCACGAGCAGCGCATCGCCGCTTGCCGCGATCATCACCGGATCGAGCACCACCGTGCGGGCGCCATGGCGGTCGAGCCCGCTCGCGACCGCCTCGATGATCGCCGGCTGCGAGAGCATGCCGATCTTCACGGCGTCGACGGAAAGGTCGGAGAAGACGCTGTCGATCTGTCGGGCCACGAACCGAGCCGGAACGTCGTGGATGCCCTGCACGCCGCGGGTGTTCTGCGCGGTCAGAGCCGTGATCACGCTCGCGCCATAGACGCGGAGTGCCGAGAAGGTCTTGAGGTCGGCCTGGATGCCGGCGCCGCCGCTCGAGTCCGATCCAGCGATGGTGACGGCGATCGCGGTCATGCGGCGCCCCGCGCGGCGAGCGTGCCGTCGATGGTGGTACGAAGGTGTCGCGCCGCCGCTTCGACATTCTCGGCGGCGAAGATCGCGGAGATGACCGCGATGCCGTCGGCGCCCATCGCGATCACCGAGGCGGCGTTGGTGTGGTCGATGCCTGCGATGGCGCCGACCGGAATGTTGCCGCCGGCAAGTCGCGCCCGGAAGGCGATGCGCGAGAAGCCGTCGAGCCCGATCGGCGGCTCGGGGTTGAGCTTGCTCTCGGTCGCGAACACCCCGCCGATGCAGGCGTAGTCGGCGGGCATGCGATAAAGCCCGTCGGCCTGCGCGGGCGTCTTGACCGTGATGCCGATGATCGCCTCGGGCCCGAGGAGGCGCCGCGCGTCGGCCGGGTGCATGTCTTCCTGCCCGAGATGCACGCCGTCGGCGCCGGCCGCGAGCGCCACGTCGACCCGGTCGTTGACGAGGAGCGGCACGCGCGTGCCCTCCAGGCCGGCCTTGATGGCGCGCGCCTGCTCGACGAAGGCGCGCGTGTCCGCGTGCTTGTCGCGGTACTGGATCAGCGTGCAGCCGCCGGCGACCGCGGCAAGGGTGAGCGGGACGAGATCGCGCCCCCGGGTGCGGGTCGGGTCGACGATGCCGTAGAGCCTGAGATCCACCGGGTTCATGCGATCCGTGCCCGGTTGCCGATCTGGGCCGCGTCGAGGCCGTGCAGCGCGTCGAGGAAGGCCGGCGCGAAGCTGCCCGGCCCGGCGGCGGCTTCGCCCGCGATCTCGGCCGCGACGCCGGCGACGACGAGAGCGGTTGCCGCGGCGGTGAAACCGTCGCGCTCGATGGCCGCAAAGGCCGCGACCAGCGCCGTCACCGCGCAGCCCATGGCAGTGACACGCGCCATGAGCGGATGCCCGTTGTGGATCGCGACGAAGCGCTCGCCGTCGCTCACCCAATCCACCGGACCGGTCAAGGCGATCGTAGTGCGCAGCTCCGCTGCGTGCTCGGCGACGCTCGCCGGCGACGCTTCTCGCGCGGCGAGGGCGGCGAACTCCGACGCGTTGCAGCGCAGGACGCACGGCGTGCCGGCAAGGCACAGACGCGCAAGCTCGAGGCGCGCCGGCGAGGCGTCGACGAAGACTGGGTCGAGCACCCAGGGCTTCCCGTGCGCCTTCGCGGCTGCGATGCCCCAGGGGATCGACGCCCGCCGGTCGTGGTCGAGCGTGCCGAGATTGACGAGGAGCGCGTCGGCCCGCGCCGCAAACGCGGTGATCTCGTCGGGCGAGATCGTGAGCGACGGCGCGCCGCCGATCGCGAGCAGCAGGTTCGCGGTCAGCACCTGCGCGGCGGCGTTGGTGATGGCGTGGACGCGCGTGCGCCCTTCGCGCAGCCCCGCGAGCAGCTCCGCAGCCTTGTCGGGCCAATCGATCGAGGCGCTTCGGGGCAAGGCCGCCGGGGCCGCTGTCATCTCGCTATCCCTCCGCCGGCATGACCCGGTTCAGGTTCGATGGGTTGGCTTCAACGCCTCTCAGCCCGCGCGCGGGCACCCCAAGGAGACAAGGCGCAGTTATACGGCGGCCGGGACGTTTGCAAGGCGGAACCGGTCGCGCAGCAACGCGGGCTTAAGCCCTCTCGGGCACGATGCCGGCGAGATCAGGCTCATGGCGACCTTCGGCTATCTCGTTCTGGTGCTGACCGGATCCGCGCTTGGCGGGCTCGTCGGCGGCGCCGCGCATTGGTGGCGGGCGAACGCGACGCCCTATCCGGAGCGGCTTTTCGAGGACGAGCGCTGGAACGCGGCCCTCAACGGCGCAGACTACGTCTATGAGCGCGATATCGTGAAAGCCGAATGGGACGAGGCAGGCTGGTGGGAGTACTACAGCCTGCGCAACCTGCTCTATCACGTGCTCTGGGGCGCGGCCTTTCCGCTGATGGTCGGCGCCTGGTTCTGGAGCGAGCGCGCGGCGGCGGTCGCACGGGCCTGCGGCGCGGTCGGCGCGATCGGGTGGAAGCCGCTCTTCTGCGGCTGACCTGCGGGCCTACTCCACGCGTGCCCAGCCCTGCGGCATGAGCCGCTCCTGCGGGCGGAAGCGGGCCTTGTAGTCCATCTTGGGCGAGCCCTCGACCCAGTAGCCGAGATAGAGATAGGGCAGCTTCATGGCCCGGGCCCGGTCGATGTGATCGAGGATCATGAAGGTGCCGAGGCTGCGGTGGGCTTCCTCGGGGTCGTAGAAGGAATAGACCATCGAAAGGCCATCGCTGAGCACGTCGGTAAGGCAGACGCCGAGCACGTCGCCGCGGCCGCGCCCGTTGATGGCGGTGTCCGGCCCGCGCCGGCGAAACTCGACCACCCGGGTCTCGACGTGGCTGTCCTCGACCATCATCGAGTAGTCGAGCACCGTCATGTCGACCATGCCGCCGTCCGCGTGACGGGCGTCGAGATAGCGGCGGAAGAGCGAGTACTGGTCGGAGGAGGGGCGGTTCGAGGCGAGGTTGCCGACGATGTCCGCATTGTCCTTCATCACCCGCCGCATGTTGGCCGTCGGCTGGAACTCGTCGACGACGACCCGCACCGAGACGCAGGCGCGGCAAGTCTCGCAGGCCGGGCGATAGGCAATGGTCTGCGAGCGGCGGAACCCGCCCTGCGTCAGGATCTCGTTGAGCTCGCGGGCGCGCTTGCCGACGATGTGCGTGAACACCTTCCGCTCCTCCTTGCCCGGGAGATACGGACAGGGGGAGGGGGAGGTCAGGTAGAATTGCGGGGTGTCGCGGGGGTGGCTTGTCACGCTCGGCAGCTCTGGGGGCCCGCCCCGAAAGGCGGCACGTCATGAAGGTAGCATTGCGCTCGGCGGTCTCAAGCGCCTCGCGGTCGCGGCGAGGCTCCGCTCGCAGCGTTATGAACTGCGGACGAAGGCGAGCCCGACCAGGAGGTCGTGGCCCATACGCCGGTCGCTCCGCGCCATCCCGATAATCACGTCGACCACCCAGAGCAGGAAGGTGGTCGCGGCGACGTAGAACAGGAGCGCATGCACGGCCGCGCGGAGGTGGCCGACCGGGCCGCCGCTGATCGCGTCCAATCCGCGCACGCCCATCAGGCGCATGCCAACGGTCGATTGCTTCGAACCGCCGAGCGTGATCGCGCTGTAGAGGATGCCCGTGAAGGGCAGGATCGCGAACAGGCTCCACCCCAGGCCGAGGGTCAGCAGCCCGATGAAGCCGATGAAGATCGACAGGACGAGGGCGAGCAGGCCGATCATGATGAGATCGACGAGGTATCCGAACAGGCGACGGCTGAGCACGCCGTCGGTGGAGACGGCCGGCGCCCAGCCGCCGGCCGGCGGCATGGAAGGCGGCCTCGCATAGGGATCGCTGCGAAAGGGTCCGTTCGCCATCACTTCCTGCCTCAATATGCGGTCTCGGAGAGGCCGCGCGGGTTGATGCGGTGAGGATCGAGCCCGTCGCGGGCGAGCCCCGCAAGGATCTCGGCCGTGTGCCCGGCGCCGCGGGTCTCGACCGTCACGTCGATGGTGACCCCTTTTGCCGGCACGTCGAGGAAGAGCCGGCCGTGCGACACCTCGAGGATGTTCGCTCCGAGCTCGCCCAGCCGACTGGCCACCCGGCCGAGCACGCCGGGTCGGTCGTGCGAGGTAATGCGGAAGGAGGCGATGCGGTCGTCCCGCTCGAGCTCGCGCACCATCACGGAGGCAAGAAGCCGCGCATCGATGTTGCCGCCGCACAGGACGAGCCCGACCCTCCGCCCCTTGAACAGATCGGGACGCGCCAGCATCGCCGCAAGTCCCGCCGCGCCGGCGCCTTCCGCCATGCTGTGCTGGAGGGTGGCGAAAGCCGCGACCGCGCGCTCGATCAGCGCCTCCTCGACGAGGACGATCTCGGAGACGAGGTCGCGCACGATCGGCAGGGTGAGCGTCCCGACGGTCTTCACCGCGATGCCCTCGGCCAATGTCGGGCCGCCGATCGGGCGATCCTCACCCCGTATGGCGTTGTGGAAGGACGGGTAGAGCGAAGCCTCCACGCCGACGATCTCGACCGAGGGCTTGAGCGCCTTCGCCGCGACGGCGATCCCGGAGACGAGCCCGCCGCCGCCGATCGGCACGACGAGCCGCTCGAGATCCGGCTCTTCCAGCATTTCCAGGGCGACGGTTCCCTGGCCGGCCATCACCAACGGATCGTCGTAAGGGTGGACAAGAACCAATTCCCGCTCTCCGGCCAGCGAACCCGCGCGATCGGCGGCGTCGGACAGGCTTTCGCCATGGAGGATGACGGTCGCGCCATACGCGCGCGTGCTTTCGACCTTCACGAGCGGGGTCGCCGCCGGCATGACGATGGTAGCCGGGATGCCGAAGCGCCCCGCGTGATACGCGACCGCCTGGGCGTGGTTGCCGGCCGACATGGCGACGACGCCGCGCCGGCGCTCGTCATCGGTCAGGCTCGCGAGCTTGTTGACCGCGCCACGCTCCTTGAAGGCGCCGGTCGGGTGCATGTTCTCGTGCTTCACGAACACCGTCGCGCCGGTGAGCTCGGAAAGGCGCGGCGCCGGTACGAGCGGGGTCCGCAGCACATGCGGGGCGATGGTCGCTGCCGCGCGCCGGACGTCCTCGATGGCGATGGCATAGGAACCCATGCGGCCTCCGGCGCGCTCAGCCGCCGACGTCAGACTTGACGCGGCGTCGCGTCCTTCATCCCAAAGAACCCGCCGGGACGGAAGATCAGCACCGCCGCAAGGAGCGAGTAGAGCGCGATGTCGCGCGCGTCGATCGGCATCAGCATGGACCATAGCGTCTCGAAGGCGCCGATCGCGAGCCCGCCGAGGAAGGCGCCCGGAACCGAGCCCACGCCGCCGAGCACCGCGGCGACGAGCGCCTTCAGCCCGAGCTGGAACCCGCCCGCGAAGCCAAGACCGCCATATTGCAGCACGACCAGCGCCCCGGACAGGCCGGCGAGCGCTCCGCTCAAGGCGAGGGTGCGCACGAGGAGCGCATTCCCGTCGATCCCGAAGAGGGCGGCGGCCTTGGGATCGTCGGCATAGGCCCGCCAGGCGCGGCCGAAACGGGAGCGCTGCATTGCGACAACGACGGCGCCGCCGGCACCGAGGCCGATCGCGCTCGTGAGCAGCGACACCGGCGTGATGCTGACGACGAACTCGCCGGAGCGGAGGAGGAGCCAAGCCTGCGACCAGACCGGCGGAAACCACACCGTCGCCGTCCCCTGAACCAGCCGGATGTACTCCATCAGCGCGAGCGAAAGCCCGACCGTCGCGACAAGGCTCGCCTGCCCGCCTGCCGAGCGGATCTTCACGATCGTCCAGTAGCCCCCGACCGCTCCGTGCACGGCGCTGGCGAGGAGCGCGCAGACCGCGCCCAGCAGGAGCGCCGGCAAGGGCGCGACGGCGCCGAACGTAAGGAGGAGACCAACGCCCACCGCGGTCGCGGCGGCGCCGAGCGCGGCGAGCTCGCCGAAGGCGAGATTGAATCGGCCCACCAACCCGAAGACCAGGGCATAAGCGGCCGCAAGGAGGCCGTAGATCGCGGTCCGCGGCAGGCCAACGAGGATCTGCTGCAGCCCGTAGGCGAATGGCCGCGGCATCTCGATCAGCCCGGCCGCGGCGTCGCCCGGACCAGGATCCCCAGCCACTCCCTCCGGAGATTGGAGGTAGAAGCGCTTGAGGAGGTAGACGGTCGAGCCGGCAACCGGCCCCGCCTCGGTCGAGAGCCCGATGAGATCGGCCTTGTTGCCCGAGAGGCCCTCCGCGGCGAAGCGGCAGATCAGGTAGCGGTCGAGTGCCGGGGCGTTGTCGCGCTCAACCCGGTATTCCATGCGGATGGAGTAGGCTTCGAGCCAGGGCACGGTGCGGGTGACGGCGATGCGCCCGCCTTCTGCGTTGAGCGCCGGCAGGGCAAGCCGGCACACCCGCGCCTGCTCGGCGTCAACCGCGAGCCCGCAGGCCGCAAGCCCCACAACAGGAAGCACCGGCCAGATGTGCCGGCATGGCCGCATGCGGCAAGGCTTTGGCAAGTGAGTTAGCCCTCCGCCACCCCGCCCGGATGCCACCGCAATCGATGCGTCGGCGCCAGTTCCGCCGGTCGGGCGCAGCCGTCACCGACGCCGCTCACGATGGGCTTATAGGCGTGCCGCTTGTTCGTCGGCTATGATTTTCCGGCAGGTGGACGCGCTCCCGATGGCAAGGCAAGATCGTTTCGACCGCTCGACCCTGGAGGGAGCGTTTCAGGCTCTCGGCCAAATGGCGGCGAAGGCCGGCAGGCTCGTCGAGATCGCCGTATACGGCGGCTCGGCGCTGGTGCTCACCTTGCCCAATCGGGTCGCGACGAGGGATGTCGACGCGGTGATCCGGAACGATGCAGGTTGGCTGAGAAGCGCCGTCGCTGCCCTCGCCCAAGAACGCGGCTGGCCGCCCGATTGGCTTAACGACGGAGTCAAAGGCTTCCTGAGCCATCCAGATGGCGACCCGGAAGCGCGGACGCTGCTTAAGAGCTATCCCGGCGAGGAGACGGCAGGGCTGCGCGTCTTCGTCGCCTCTCCCCGATACCTGTTCGCGATGAAATGCCTGGCCATGCAGATCGGGGGCGTCGATGAAACGCGGGACCGCGCCGACATCGAGGCGCTCGCGACGGCGATCGGCGTGACGACGGCTGAGCAAGCGATCGGCATCGTCGCGCAATTCTATCCCGCGTCGCAAATCAGCCCGAAGACGCAGCTGGGAATCGAGGAGATCTTCGGGCGACGAAGCGACGACTTACCGCGAGCGGGCTCATGACAGACGCAACATACGCCCGTCCGAAAACCTTGGAGGCGGTGGCACGGGGCGCTCAGGCAGGGTCGCCGTTCGATCCGCTGCTGCGGGAATTTCTCGACGAGTTCTATGTTGCGGATCGCGAGCAACGGCAGGCCGCCATCGGGAGCGAGCCGCCGCGGCTCGCGCCGGTTCACGACGCCTATCTCGCGGCCGTCGCCGAGCATCTGGCGCTTCGGTTCGGCCTCGCCATCCCGGATTGGACCGAGGGCGAGCAGCGCTTTCTCGAAAACTCCTTCTTTGCCGGAGGTCTCGAAGGCCTCAAGGCCCTGCTCCTTGTGGAGAGCCCTCTGGCGTTCCGCCGCCGTCAGATTTTCGTCAGCCGCGACGCGCTCTCCCGCCCCCGCGATGCCGACCGCGCCTGAACCGTGCGGCATCGCGGCGCTCCTCCCGCCCGCCACTCACGCGCGGAGCTTCTCCGCAACCCGCGGCGCGAAATAGGTGAGCACGCCGTCGGCGCCGGCGCGCTTGAAGGCGATGAGGCTCTCGATCATGGCGCGCTCGCCGTCGAGCCAGCCGTTGCGGGCGGCGGCCTCGATCATCGCGTATTCGCCGGAGACCTGGTAGGCGAAGGTCGGCACCCCGAAGGTCTCCTTCACCCGCCGCACGATGTCGAGATAGGGCAGGCCGGGCTTGACCATCACCATGTCGGCGCCCTCGTCGAGGTCGAGCGCGACCTCGCGCAGCGCCTCGTCGGTGTTGCCGGGGTCCATCTGGTAGGTGCGCTTGTCGCCGATGAGCGTCGCGTTGGTGCCGATCGCGTCGCGGAACGGGCCGTAGAAAGCCGAGGCGTATTTCGCCGCATACGCCATGATCTGGACGTCCTCGAAGCCGGCGCCGTCGAGCGCCCGCCGGATCGCGCCGACCCGGCCGTCCATCATGTCGGAAGGCGCGATGATATCGGCCCCGGCCTCGGCCTGGATCAGGCTCTGCTCGGCAAGGACCGCGACCGTCTCGTCGTTAAGGATGCGCCCGCCGTCGAGGAGCCCGTCATGGCCGTGGCTCGTGTAGGGGTCGAGCGCGACGTCGGTGACGATCCCGATCTCCGGCACGGCCTTCTTGATGGCGCGCACGGCGCGGCAGACCAGGTTCTTGGCGTTCAGCGCCTCCGAGCCGCGCGGATCGCGCAAGGAGGGATCGGTATTGGGGAAGATCGCGAGCGCCGGGATGCGCAGCTTTGCGGCGCGCTCGGCTTCGCGCACCGCCTCGTCGACGCTGATGCGCTCGACGCCCGGCATCGATCCGACCGGCTCGCGCCGCGCCGTGCCTTCGATCAGGAAGAGCGGCCAGATGAGGTCGTTCACCGAAAGCTCGTGCTCGCGCACCAGCCGGCGCGACCAGTCGGCCTTGCGGTTGCGGCGCGGGCGTTGGGCGAGAGCGAGCGGCGTGGTCGCGGCCGGCGCCTCGCGCTTGCTCTCGCGGCCAGAGGGCCGGTTGAAGGGGGTGAGACTCGAACTCATGCGCGGCTCCGCGGCACTCGAACGTGATCCGATGGTGCTCTAGCACATTAGACTGGATCCAAGCAGCAGGGGAGGGCAGGAAGGGCAAAGCCGAACCGCGATTTGACGCCGGACGCGCCCGCCGTCTAAGCGCCCATGAGGCGCGGAGGAGCGGATGGCCGGGGACGCTGAAGTCCTTTGCGAGAGGCGCGGGGCGGCGGGTCTCGTCACGCTGAACCGGCCGCAGGCCCTCAACGCCATCACCCACGGGATGGTGCTGGAGCTGCGCCGGGCGCTGGACGCCTGGGCCGCCGATCCCGAGGTCACTCGCATCGTGGTGACCGCCGCCGGTGAGCGCGCCTTCTCGGCCGGCGGCGACATCCGCCACCTCTACGATCTCGGAACGGCCGGCCGCTATGAGGAAGCGCTGCGGTTCTGGCGTGACGAATACGCGCTGAACATTCGCATCAAGCGCTACCCGAAGCCCTACATCTCGCTCATCGACGGGATTGTCATGGGAGGAGGGGTGGGCGTCTCGCTTCACGGCAGCCATCGGGTGGCGGGCGAGCGCTACCAGTTCGCGATGCCGGAGGTCGGCATCGGCTTCTTCCCCGACGTCGGCGCGACCCACGCCTTGCCGCGCCTCCCCGGCAAGACCGGCGCCTTTATCGCGCTCACCGGCGAGCGGGTCCGCACGGCCGATGCGCTCGCTTTCGGTCTTGCGACCCACGCGGTTCGATCGCCCGTGCTAGCCGAGCTGCGCGAGGCGCTCACCGCCGGAGAGCCGGTCGAGGAGACGCTCGCGCGTCTCAGCCACGATCCGGGACCTACGCCGCTTGCGGCCGAGCGTGAGACGATCGACCGCTGCTTCGCCGGCGAGAGCGTGACTGCGATTCTCGCCTCGCTCGACAGCGACGCCTCGGATTTTGGGCGCAAGACTGCGGCGACGATCCGGGCAAAATCGCCGACGAGCCTTGTGGTCGCACTCGAGCAGATGCGCCGCGGCCGCGATCTCTCCTTCGAGAACGCGATGCGCACCGAGTTCCGCATCGTCTCGCGCATCATCGAAGGCCACGATTTCTACGAGGGAGTGCGGGCCGCGATCATCGACAAGGACGGCGCGCCGCGCTGGCGGCCGGCGAGCCTCGAGGAGGTCGACGCGCCGGCCGCGATCGCCCATCATTTCGCCGAGCTCGGGCGAGCCGAGCTGGAGCTGCCGTGATGGCGCGTCTTCGACGCAATCACCTGGTGTTCGAGGGCGGCGACGAGGTGATCCGCGACCGCTCGGGCGAGCCGCCGGCGAAGCGCGGCGCCCGCTGGGACCTCGTGCTGGTCTGGTACATGCGGCTTCTCGCCCTTCTGTGGATCGCGAAGGGGCTCGCGGCCTGGGCGCTGATCCTCGGGGCCGGCTCTCCCGCGGCGACCTTCGAGGGCCGCCTCATGGGGCACCAGGCGACCATCATCTATTTCGCCGTGATCGACCCGATCGCAGGGGTGGGCTTGTGGCTCGCGAGCGTCTGGGGCGGCGTGATGTGGCTTCTCGCCATCATGAGCCACCTCATCCTGTCGTTCTTCTTCCCCTCGGTCGTGCCCAGCAACACGATCTCGCTCGCGTTCTTCCTCGCTTTCATCGTCGCGTATCTCGCGATCTCGTGGCTCGCGGCGGGGGAGGAGCCCTGATGAGGGGTAATTCGAGGCTCACCGTAAACCGATCGGAAGGGTAAATAGACCTTCATTCATTTTCGATTCATGCCAAGAGGTAAAACGCAAATTCATGCTACTATTTAATCCGGTTTTCATCCGCGTAACCTAGTTTGCCCGCCATAAGCCGACCGGGAAATCCGGCGAATAGACAAACAGGGCGAGGCAGGACATGAACCTAGCAGTGAAGACTGCGCCGGGACCCGTTCGTCGCGAGAGCGACGCCGCGGCGGCGAAGCCCCATTACCTCGAGGCGCTCCACCTCGTGGAACGGCTGCATCGCCGGCTCCTCGACGTGATCAAGGACGAGTTCGAGCGCCGCGGCCGCGACGACGTCAACAGCGTCCAGGCGCTGCTGCTCTACAACATCGGCGACAAGGAGCTGACCGCGAGCGAGCTGCGCACCCGCGGCTACTATCTCGGCTCGAACGTCTCCTACAACGTCAAGAAGCTCGTCGAGATGGGCTATCTCCATCACGCCCGTTCGCGCGTCGACCGGCGCTCGGTGCGCATCAGCCTGACCGAGAAGGGCAAGGCGGTGCACGAGGTCGTCAAGGCGCTCTATGAGAAGCACAGCCAGACCATTCACCCGATCGGCGGCATCTCGGACGACGACTTCCAGCGTCTCAACCAGGCCCTGACCCGGCTCGAGCGCTTCTGGACCGACCAGATCCGCTACCGGCTGTGATCTCCGCTGTCGTTGCCGGGCTCGACCCGGCGATCCCGACACCAGGGAAAACCGCTCGCTTGGATGGCCGGGACGAGTCCCGGCCGTAGCAAGGAGGGAGCGGTCGCTTCCAGGCGCTCTCGGTTCTGCTAAGCTTCGCCCGCACTCTTGCTCGGGAGGGGAGCTTATGAGCGTCGAACGGGCCGTTCTTCTGGTGGTCGGCAGCCTCATCATCGTGACCGTGCTACTCGGCGTCTATCACAGCCCGAAGTGGCTTTGGATCACGGGCCTTCTCGGCGTCCATCTGATCCAGGCCTCGTTCACCGGCATGTGCCCGGTGGTCCGGGCGCTCAAGCAACTGGGCTTCCCGCAGCGCGCCGGCTTCGCCTGATTTCCAGAGCTGCGTTTCGTTGCTTTGGGGCAACAGGCGGGCGGGCCGCCGGGCGCGCTCCTTGCGCATTCGCGCCCCGCCACAAAATGGCCGGAGTGCTCATGGTTCGTTAACCGCGCCTGAGCACTTTCAAAAACACGGTGGGGCGGAGCCGGGGGACCGCTTCGATCCACAGCCCGATAACGAGACTTTTGCGAGCTTTCGAACGATGAATCTTCGCGCTTCGCTCCTGACCGGAACGCTCGCCCTTTCCCTGGCGGCGGCCGTCGCGCCGACCCAGAGCTCCGCCCAACAGGCGGAGTGGCGCCAGAACTACGACGCCGGCACGCGCATGCGGGTGCCGCGCTCCTCGACGCCGATCCTCTCCGCGCAGGCGCTCGCCGCGACCGAGGAGATGATCGACCGTTATCGCGACATCGTCTCGCGCGGCGGCTGGGAGCCGATCCAGGGCGTCGGCCAGATGCGGGTCGGCGCGCGCAGCCCGGCCGTCGCCGCGCTGCGGCAACGCCTGATCATGACCGGCGACCTCGATCCGGCCGCCGGCTCGTCGCCGGTCTATGATTCCTATGTCGAGGCGGGCGTTCGGCGCTTCCAGGCGCGGCACGGCCTCAACACCACCGGCGCGATGAATTCCTCGACGGTCGCGGCCATGAACGTCCCCGCCGAGACCCGGCTTCGCCAGCTCGAGCTCAATGCGGTTCGCCTTCGCGCCTATTCGGGCAATCTCGGCCACCGCTACGTGATCGTGAACATCCCTGCCGCCGTCGTCGAGACGGTGGAGGAGGGGCGGGTCGCGAGCCGGCACGCCGCCGGCGTCGGCAAGATCGACCGCCAGTCGCCGATCATGAACGCCAAGATCACCGAGGTGAATTTCAACCCGTTCTGGACCGTCCCGGCTTCGATCATCAAGAAGGATCTGATCCCGAAGATGCAGAAGGAGCCGAACTACCTCACCGAGAACAAGATCCGCATCTACTCGCCAAAGGGCGAGGAGATCGCGCCGCAGCGGGTCAATTGGCACTCGGACGAGGCGACGCGCTACATGTTCCGGCAGGACCCGGGCGCCGACCTCAACTCGATGGGCTTCGTGCGCATCAACATCCCGAACCCGCACGGCGTCTACATGCACGACACGCCCTCGAAGGGCATCTTCGGCGACGATTTCCGTTTCGTGTCCTCGGGCTGCGTGCGCGTGCAGAACGTGCGCGACTACATCACGTGGCTCCTCAAGGACACGCCCGGCTGGACCCGCGACCAGATCGACAACACGATCCAGGGCGGCCAGCGCATCGACGCGAAGCTCGCCCAGCCGGTCCACGTCTACTGGACCTACATCACCGCCTGGGCGACGCCGGAGGGCCTCGTGCAGTTTCGCGACGATATCTACAATCGTGACGGGCTGGGCTCGATCCCGGTCGCCCGCGCGATCGACAAGGAGCCGGAAGAGAGCGTCAACTGAGCTCGTCCGCCCGCACGAAGCAGAAGGCCCGCCCGCAAGGCGGGCCTTTTGCTTTGGGGGGCTCTGCCGCGCCGACCTTGATCGGGCTTGCCAGCGCAACTCAAGCTCGCGAAGCTGCACGCGCACGGAGGGTTGAGCCATGGCTAGGCGCGTTGGGCGGGCTGGAGGTGCGGCTGAAAAAGCCAGGCAATCCGGGACGGGTTCGGCGGCGCAGCGTGCTCGGCCGGGCGTCTCGCAAGAGCCCGCCGAAGCTGCCGCACTGGCCGAGATGGTCGGCGCGGTACTCGATGATATCGCCGGATCTGGCGCCGGCGACCCCGGACGGCGACGCCTTTTCTTCCCGGACGGCGTTCAGCTCCTGCGCGCAAAGCTCTCGCTCGGACCTGGCGGTGGGGCGGAGCTTGAGATTGCGGGACCGTCCTGCTCGCCGGCCGGCGTTGCGTCGGCGGCCGTTGCTGCACCGGAGCCGCACGGGCATGCGAGGCTGGAATCGAAGACTGCCGAGGATGAGCCCGCGCCCGCCGAGCCTGACGAGCTCTGCGGGTCCGACACGATGGAGGGGCCAGCGGCTGAACGCGGCCTGGCAGTTGCGGCGGCGGCCAGGGAGCGAAGCGGGCGGAGCTGGGTTGCTCGTTTCCCAGGCAGCCGGTCGCTGACGGATCTGAAGGCCGGATTCCGTCAGGCGGCCGAAGCTTTCATCGGCTCGATGAAAGATGCCGGCGCGACCGTCAGGATCAGCGCGACGTTCCGGCCTCCCGAACGCGCTTATCTGATGCATTTCGCCTGGGCCATCGCGCGGCTCGGGGCCAACCCCTCGACCGTTCCGCCGATGGCGGGCGTCGACATCGAGTGGGACCACGGCAACGCTTCGGCATCGAGAAGCGCCGCCGAGGAGATGGTCCTCGGCTACGGCCTCAGCGTTCAGGCGGCTCTGAACAGCAGGCATACCGAGCGGCGAGCCGTCGACATGTCGATCAGCTGGTCGGGGACGCTCAGCCTCCGCAACGGGAGTGGCGGCACGACCAACATTGCGACGACCCCCCGGAGCGGCCAGAACGCGCAGCTCCATACGGTCGGCAGGAGCTTCGGCGTGTTCAAGCTCGTTTCCGACCCGCCGCACTGGTCGGATGACGGCCACTGAGGGCAGGGCCTCCACCAACGAGAAAGGCCGAATGGCAGGCGGGCTTTTTGGTTTATACGGACAAAGCAGGTCAGCTTGTCAGAAAAATTGTCCGTAACTGTGTAGTTCTGAGTTCTTGACCGTTATTCAGCTTTTAAGAACTCGATACCTTCTGGTCCTGAACCTCGGTAATTGCCTTGGGTCCGCATGGGCTCATGAGGCGATCGATGGCTCTCCTCCGGCGATTTGGTCACGACCGCTCCGGCAACGTCGCGAGCACCTTCGCGCTTTCCATCCTGCCGCTGGTCGGCCTGGCCGGAGCCGCCGTGGATTACAGCCGCGCCACCAAGCTGCAGAGCAATCTTCAGCAGATCACGGACGCGGCGGCTCTGAGCGCGGCCGCGGCGAAGGCCTCCAGCAGCGACGCCAGGGTGAACGTCGCGCTGGGCTTCTTCCGGACCGCAAGCTCCCCGAGCCAAGTCTCGCATGAGGCGACGGCCAGCGTCAGCGGCAAGACGGTCACGGTCACCGCCAAGGACCTTCTCAAGACTGGTATTCTCGGTGCGATCGGCATCAATGAGATCGTCGTCGCTGCGCGGTCGAAGGCCGAACGGATCAAGCAGGGCCCGCCGGTCTGCGTCATGGCGCTCAGCCACACCGCGAGCGGCGCCGTAACCTTCGCCCGAAGCTCGAGCTTCGTCGCAGACGGCTGCGCCATCCACAGCAACTCGAGCAGCGGCAACTCCCTCGTGGTGCAAGGCTCGGCCTCCGTCAAAGCCGGCGCTCTCTGCGCCGTGGGCGGAGTGAGCGTTCCGAGCTCGCTTGCTGCAATGGCGGAAAGCAATTGCGACCGCCTGGAGGATCCGTTCCGGAATCTGCCCGAAGCGGTCGCAACCGGTTGCGATTACAACAAGAAGACCGTCCAGCCTGGAGACACCGAGACCCTTTACGGCGACAAGACCTATTGCAACGGGCTCGACATCAAGGGCAACGCGACCCTTCAGCCGGGACTCTACATCATCAAGAACGGCCCGCTGACCATCTCGAGCCAGGCCAACGTCACGGGGGCCGGGGTGACTTTCTACCTCGTCGGCCAAGGCGCGGGCTTCACGTTCAACGGCAGCGGCAAGATCGATCTGAGCGCGATGACGAGCGGGCCGTATCAGGGCATGCTGATCGTCCAGGATCGCGTCTCAAACACCGGCGCCACCAATACTTTGAACGGCGACTCCACCACCAAGCTCAGTGGCGCGATCTACACCCCGACGCAATCCCTCACCCTGAACGGCAGCGGCACCTTCGGGCAGGCGAGCGCGTTCATGCCGATCATCGCCGACCAGATCAAGTTCGCAGGGTCGGCCACCGCCCGCTCAGACGTGAACGCCGTGAAGACTCCGGCCCCGTTGCCCGTCACATGGACCGGAGCGCGGCTGATCGATTGAGGGTAGGGCCGATGCTCCTCGAGGATCTCGCGCTTTGGCTGGCCTGCGGCGGCGCGATCGTAGTCGGCCTCACGTTCAGCATGGTCGGCTGGTCCATCGCCGACCCGCCCTGAGTCGGCAGCGCTGACGGTCGGCGGCTTCTCCACATCGAAACGTCCCGACCTCATCCCCCCTCGACGGACGCTGCCTTGGCGGAGCGCAGCGGCGCATGCTAGACGCGTGCGCGTTCGGGCCGAGCGCCCCAGCTACGGGCGGAAGCCGCCGTTGCCCCGATTCGCCGCTTCCGCCGCAACCACGGACCGAGGCAGCCATGAGCGCGACCGAAGCGGCGAAGATGCAGCTGTCGAACAGCTTTTTCTCGGCGGGCCTGTCCGAGGTCGATCCCGAGATCGCACGCGCCATCGCCCTCGAGCTTGGCCGGCAGCGCGACGAGATCGAGCTCATCGCCTCGGAGAACATCGTGTCGCGCGCGGTGCTCGAGGCGCAGGGCTCGGTGATGACGAACAAGTACGCCGAAGGCTATCCGGGCCGGCGCTATTACGGCGGCTGCCAGTTCGTCGACATCGCGGAGAAGCTCGCGATCGAGCGCGCCTGCCGCCTGTTCGACTGCCGCTTCGCGAATGTGCAGCCGAACTCCGGCAGCCAGGCGAACCAAGCCGTCTTCATGGCGCTGATGAAGCCCGGCGACACCTTCATGGGGCTCGATCTCGCCTCGGGCGGGCATCTCACCCACGGCTCGCCGGTCAATATGTCGGGCAAATGGTTCAAGGTCGTGAGCTACAACGTGCGGCCGGACGACCAGCGCATCGACATGGATCAGCTCGAGCGGCTTGCGCATGAGCATAGGCCGAAGGTGATCGTCGCCGGCGGCTCGGCCTATTCGCGCTTCTGGGATTTCGCCCGCTTCCGTGAGATATGCGACGCGGTCGGCGCTTATTTCATGGTCGACATCGCCCATTTCGCCGGGCTCGTCGCGGGCGGCGCGCATCCCTCGCCGTTTCCGCATGCCCATGTCGTCACCACGACGACCCACAAGACGCTGCGCGGCCCGCGCGGCGGCATGATCCTGACCGATGACGAGGATCTCGCGAAGAAGATCAACTCGGCGATCTTCCCGGGGCTTCAGGGCGGGCCGCTGATGCATGTCATTGCGGCGAAGGCGGTCGCCTTGGGCGAGGCCCTGCGCCCCGAGTTCAAGCTCTACGCTCGCGCCGTCGTCGAGAATGCGCGCGCGCTCGCCGATACGCTCGCGTCCGGCGGCGTCGACATCGTCGCCGGCGGCACCGACAACCACCTGATGCTGGTCGATCTCCGCCCGAAGAAGCTGACCGGCAAGGCCGCCGAAGCGGCGCTCTCGCGCGCCCACATCACCTGCAACAAGAACGGCGTGCCCTTCGACCCCGAGAAGCCGATGGTGACCTCGGGCATCCGCCTCGGCACGCCGGCCTGCACGACCCGCGGTTTCGGGGTTGCCGAGTTCCGCCGCGTCGGCGAGCTGATCGTGGAGGTGCTGGACGGCATTGCCGCCAATGGCGAGGACGGCAACGGATCGGTCGAAGAGGGCGTGAAGGCGCGCGCCCACAAGCTGACCCGGCGGTTTCCGATCTACTGAGGCGCGCATGCGCTGCCCCTATTGCGGAAGTCTCGACACGCAGGTGAAGGACTCGCGCCCGACGGACGATTCCTCCGCGATCCGCCGGCGACGTGTGTGCCCGGACTGCGGCGGCCGCTTCACCACCTTCGAGCGGGTGCAGCTGCGCGAGCTGATGGTCGTCAAGCGCTCGGGCCGGCGCGTGCCCTTCGACCGCGACAAGCTGCAGCGCTCGGTCGAGATCGCGCTCCGCAAGCGACCGGTCGATCCGGAGCGGGTCGAGCGGATGATCAACGGCATCGTGCGCCAGCTTGAGAGCTTGGGCGACAGCGAGATCGCGAGCGAGCAGATCGGCGAGCTGATCATGGAAGGGCTGAAAGGCCTCGACGACGTCGCCTATGTGCGCTTCGCCTCCGTCTACAAGAACTTCCGCGAGGCCAAGGACTTCGAGGAGCTCATCGGCGAGCTCACCGCGGAGGAGCCGGTACCGAAGCGATCCGGGCCGCGCAAAGCCGCGCGGACCGACGCGTGAGCGCCGCGGCGCCGCTCGCCCGCCCGGGCCCGGGGGCTCAGACGGATCCGGCCCGCGAGGAGCGGTTCATCCGCATGGCCCTGGCGCTCGGGGCGCGTCATCTCGGCGCGACTTGGCCGAATCCGTCGGTTGGCGCTCTCGTGGTGCGCGAGGACCGGGACGGCCCGCTGATCGTCGGACAGGGCGTAACCGAGCGCGGCGGGCGGCCGCACGCCGAGCGGAGCGCGCTCGATGCGGCCGGGCCGGCCGCGAAAGGCGCGACGCTCTACGTCTCGCTGGAGCCCTGCTCGCATCACGGCAGGACGCCGCCTTGCGTCGATGCCATCCTCGCGGCGGGCGTCGCCTGCGTGGTCACCGCCCTCGAGGACCCGGATCCGAGGGTGCGTGGGCGCGGGCACCGTTTCCTGCAGGAGCGAGGCGTCGAGGTCGCGACCGGTGTGCTGGCGGACGAAGCCCGCCGGGTTCATCGCGGTCATATTCTGCGAGCCACCAGGGGCCGGCCGGCGGTGCTGCTCAAGCTCGCTCGAACCGCCGACGGCTTCGCGGCTCGCCTGTCCGGGCCCCGGCTCTACATCTCGGGCGAGCGCTCGAACTGCCGCACGCATCTCATCCGGGCCCATGCCGACGCGATCATGGTGGGCGTCGGGACAGTGCTGGCCGATGATCCGCAGCTCACCGTGCGCCTGCCTGGGCTCGAGGACCGCTCGCCGGTTCGGGTGATCCTCGACAGCCGCCTGCGCACGCCTGAGGGTGCTTACGTCGTCCGCACCGGGCGCGAGGTCCCTACCTGGGTCGTCGCCGCCGATGATGCGCCGATCGAGCCCGAGAGGCGGCTAGCCGCGGCGGGCGTCGAGGTGATGCGCGTCCCTTCCCGGGGCGGACGGCTCGATCTCGCGGAGGCGCTGACGCTGCTTGCGTCCCGCGGCATCACCCGGGTGTTCAGCGAGGGCGGACCGCGCCTGGGAGACACGCTTGTCGAGCTCGATCTGGTGGACGAGTTCGCGCTCGCGACCTCGGACGCGCCGCTCGGGGAGCCCGGTGTCCCGGCGATCGGGTCGAAGCTCCGGGCGGCGCTGAGGGACCGCTTTCGGCTGGTCTCGACCGAGGACCTCGGTCCGGACCGGCTCGAATTGTTCGAGCGGGCGGACTGATGTTCACCGGGATCGTCACCGACATCGGCCGGGTGGCGGCCGTCGCGAATGGCCCGCGGCTGCGCCGTATCAGGATCGAGTCGTCCTACGATCCCGCCTCGATCACGCTCGGCACGTCGATCGCCTGCTCCGGCCCCTGCCTCACGGTGGTCGGGGTAGGCGCACGCGAGGGCGGCTGCTGGTTCGACGTCGACGCGGCTGCCGAGACGCTTGCGCGCACCACCGTCGGGACATGGACGGCCGATACGCGGGTCAATCTCGAGCGCTCGCTCCGGATCGGCGACGAGCTCGGCGGGCACATGGTCACGGGCCATATTGACGGCATCGCGGAGATCGTCTCGCGCCAGCCGATCACCGCGAGGGAGGACCCATGGGGCCCGAGCGCCCGCTTCGACATCCGCGCCCCGCGGCCGCTCGCGCGCTTCATCGCCGAGAAGGGCTCCGTCGCGCTCGACGGCGTCTCGCTGACCGTCAACGATGTCGAAGGCGACGTCTTCTCCGTCCTCGTCATACCCCACACGCTCGCCGTGACGACCTGGGGCGAGCGCAACGCGGGCGACCCGATGAACCTCGAGATCGATCTCATGGCGCGCTACGCGGCGCGGCTTGCCGAGGCTCGCACCGCGGGCTACTGACCCGCCTCCCATGGCTGTCCCCCGAAAAAGCGCAGGCGATGCGACGCCCCTTCCGGGCGCGCGCGTGCTGGTCGTCGAAGCGCGCTTCTACGACGATATCGCCGACGAGCTCTTGCGTGGCGCCACCGCGGCGATCGAGGCGGCACAGGCGCGTGCCGAGGTGCTCACGGTCGGTGGTGCGCTCGAGATCCCGCAGACGCTCGCGATGGCGCTCGATGCGGCGGAGGCGGCCGGACAGCCCTACGACGCCGCCGTCGCGCTCGGCTGCGTGATCCGCGGCGACACCTTCCACTTCGAGATCGTGGCCGGCGAGAGCGCGCGGGCGCTGATGGACCTCTCGGTTGCCCGCGCCGTCCCGCTCGGCAACGGCATCATCACCGTCGATACCGACCAGCAGGCCTGGACCCGCGCGCGCGTCGCCGAATTGAACAAGGGCGGCGCCGCCGTGGACGCAGCGCTCACCGTGCTGCGCATCAAGCGCCGGCTGTCGGGAAAGGTCTGACATGGCGAAGACCGCGGAGCGTAGCGCGGCCCGTCTCGCCGCCGTCCAGGCGCTCTACCAGATGGAGGTCGCCGGCAAGGGCGTGATCGACGCGCTCGCGGAGTTCGAGGCGTTCTGGATCGGGCGCGAGGTCGAGGGCGTTTCCTTCGAGCCCGCCGAGAACGCCTTCTTCCGGGCGGTCCTCGCCGGGGTCGTCGAGGAGCAGCGCGCGATCGACGGCAAGGTCGACAAGGCGCTCTCGGAGGGCTGGCCGCTGAAGCGGGTCGAGGCGGTGCTGCGGGCGATCCTGCGCGCCGGCGGTTACGAGCTGATGTTTCGCAAGGACGTGCCGGCCCGGGTGGTGATCTCCGAGTATGTCGAGATCGCCCATCGCTTCTACGACCAAGACGAGCCCGGGCTGGTCAACGGCGTGCTCGATGCGCTCGCCCGCGAGGTGAGGCAAGGCGAGCTCGAGGCAAGGCGCACCGCGAAGCCCGCCCCCAAGCGCGCCGGCAAGGCGCGGTAGACGGACAGGCGCCGTGTCGATTCGTCCTTGTCATGGCCGGGCTTGTCCCGGCCATCCCGAACCCGCGGGCTCGGTGCTTTATGATCGGGGTCACCGGGACAATCCCGGTGACGACAAGGACGAAGGGCTCGGGAAAGTGGCCCAGATGATCAAACCCACGGCCGGGCGCCGCCCGAGCGAGGACGAGCTGATCGCCCGGTATTTCGCGCCGCTCGCCGGTGAGGGCGGCCTCGGGCTGAAGGACGACGCCGCCCTTCTCATGCCGAAGCCGGGGCACGACCTCGTGCTCACCGTCGATGCCGTCGTGGCGGGCGTGCATTTCTTCGCGGACGACGATCCTGGTTCGATCGCCCGCAAGGCGCTCGGCGTGAACGTCTCGGATCTTGCCGCCAAGGGCGCGTCGCCGGCCGGTTTCCTTCTCACGCTGACGCTTCCGGAGGGTTGGACCGAGGCCTGGCTTGCCGCCTTCTCCGAGGGCCTCGGCGAGGCGGCGCGCGGCTTCGCCTGTCCGCTCCTCGGCGGCGACACCGTGCGCGGCCCGGCGACCGCGGTCTCGATCACGGCGGTCGGCGAGGTCCCGGCCGGCCGCATGGTCCGGCGCACCGGCGCGCAGCCGGGCGACCGGCTGTGCGTGAGCGGCACGATCGGGGATGCGGCGCTCGGCCTTGCTCTGCGCCGTGAGCCCGCGGCGGGCTGGGCAGCGGCGCTCGCCTCGGACGGGCGCGCCTTCCTGATCGACCGCTACCTGCACCCGCAGCCGCGCACCAGGCTCGCCGGCGTGCTTCTTGAGCACGCCTCCGCCGCGATGGACGTCTCGGACGGGCTTGCCGGCGATCTCGCGAAGATGATGCGCGCAAGCGGCGCCGCTGCGGTCGTCGAGGCTGCCGAGGTGCCGCTGTCGCCCGACGTGCGCTCCGCGCTTGCCGCCGAGCCCACGCTCATGGAGCGTGTCCTCACCGGGGGGGACGACTACGAGATCCTCGCTTCGGTGCCTCCGGAGCGGTTGGACGCCTTCCTGGCGGGTGCGAGGCGGGTTGGCGTCGCGACAACGCCGATCGGAACCGTTACGGAAGGGCAGGGGCCGCCCCTATTCCGACATGGCCCCACCGAGCGCCGCTACGGGCGCGGCTCCTACAGCCACTTCTGAGCTCGATGATCGACGACCGCATCGCCAGGCACAACTCCCGCGTCCTCAGCGTCGCGCAGGCGCTCGGCGGCGCAAGCCCGCCCATCATCGTCTCGCTCGGCGGGATCGTCGGCATGGCCTTGTCGCCCGACAAGGGGCTCGCCACGGTGCCGGTGAGCCTTCTCCAATTGGGGATCGCGCTCGGGACGCTGCCCGCCGCCTACGTGATGCGCAGGCTCGGGCGGCGCAACGGCTACTTCATCGGCTCGCTCATCGGGGTGCTCGGCGGCGCAGTGGCGGCGGCCGGAATCGCCTTCGGCAGTTTCCTGGTCTTCTGCCTCGGCACGCTCACCTCCGGCTTCTACACCTCCTACGTCCAGAGCTACCGCTTCGCCGCGACCGACTCGGCCTCGCCGGGCTTCAAGGCGCGCGCGATCTCCTGGGTCATGGCCGGCGGGCTCGCCGCCGGCATCATCGGCCCGCAGACCGTGATCTGGACGCGCGACCTCATCCCGAGCGCGATGTTTGCTGCGAGCTTCCTCAGCCAGGCGGCGCTTGCGCTCCTGACCATCGTTCCGGTCGCGCTTTTGAAGCCCGCCCCGGTACCCATGGACGCGCCGCGCTCGGCCGGGCGTCCGCTCATCGAGATCATGCGCCAGCCGAAGTTCCTGGTCGCGGTCGCGGCGGGCGTCGTGTCCTACGGGCTCATGAGCTTCATGATGACCGCGGCGCCGGTCGCGATGGTCGATTGCGGCCATTCGGTCGGCACGGCGGCGCTCGGCATCCAATGGCACGTGCTCGCGATGTTCGGTCCGAGCTTCGCGACCGGCCGGCTGATCGGCCGCTACGGGAAGGAGCGCATCGTTGCGGCCGGCCTCGTCCTCATCGCGGCTGCGGCCGCGACCGGACTGTCCGGCCTCTCGGTCGGCCATTTCTGGCTCGCCCTGGTGCTTCTGGGCGTCGGCTGGAACTTCGCCTTCATCGGCGCGACGACGCTCGTCACCGACTGCTACCGGCCGGAGGAGCGGGCCAAGGTCCAGGCCGCGAACGACTTCCTGGTCTTCGGGACGGTCGCGATCGCTTCCTTCTCCTCGGGCCAGCTCCTGAGCCTCGGCGGCTGGGGAAGCGTCAACTGGCTTGTCTTCCCGCCCGTCATCCTGGTGCTCGGGCTGATCCTCTGGCAGTCGAGACGGACCCATCCGGCTCCGGCCTGAGGATCGATGCGGGAAAGGCGGGACCGTACGGAAGTCGCGTTTGCGATTCCGACGAAACTTTGGCAGTAGGGCGCATCCCTCCAGGAGCGCATGGCGGCGACGAACGGGACCAGGGCTCGCCGCCCGCTTCCGCATGCTCCGAACGACAACAAGGACTGACTGATGGCACTCCTCCTCATCATCTTGGGCGGCGCCTTGTCGATCGCCTATGGCCTCTGGGCCATCAACGACGTCATGAAGCGCGACGCCGGCACCCAGCGCATGCAGGAGATCGCCGGCGCCATCGCCGAGGGTGCCCAGGCCTATCTGCGCCGCCAGTACATGACGATCGGGGTGGTGGGGATCGTCCTCTTCGTCCTCCTCACCTGGTTCCTCGGCTGGCAGGTCGGCGTCGGCTTCCTCATCGGCGCCATCCTCTCCGGCGCGGCCGGCTTCATCGGCATGAACGTGTCGGTGCGCGCGAACGTCCGCACCGCCCAAGCCGCGACGGTGTCCCTGGGCGGCGGCCTCGACGTCGCCTTCAAGGCGGGCGCGGTGACGGGTCTTCTCGTCGCCGGCCTCGCGCTGCTTGGCGTCGCGATCTACTACACCTTCCTGACCCGCGGATTGGGGCTCTCGCCGGCGAGCCGCACCGTCATCGACGCGCTGGTCGCGCTCGGCTTCGGCGCCTCGCTGATCTCGATCTTCGCCCGTCTCGGCGGCGGCATCTTCACCAAGGGCGCCGATGTCGGCGGCGACCTCGTCGGCAAGGTCGAGGCCGGCATCCCGGAGGACGATCCGCGCAACCCGGCGACCATCGCCGACAACGTCGGGGACAACGTCGGCGACTGCGCCGGCATGGCGGCCGACCTCTTCGAGACCTACGCCGTGACCATCGTCGCGACCATGGTGCTGGCCGCGATCTTCTTCGCCGGGCAGACCGCGGTCGGCGGCCGCAACGTGCTCGAGGCGATGCTGCTCTACCCGCTCGCCATCGGCGCCGCCTGCATCGTGACCTCGATCGCCGGCACCTTCTTCGTGAAGCTCGGCCAGAACCAGTCGATCATGGGCGCGCTCTACAAGGGGCTGATCGCCACGGGCGTGCTCTCGATCGGCGCCATCGCGCTCTTGAACCTGATCATCTTCGGCGGCTTCGGCACGCGCTTCACCACCAATGCCGGCGCGACCTTCACCTCCGGCGGCCTGTTCTGGTGCGCCGTCGTCGGCCTTGCCATCACGGCGCTGATCGTGGTGATCACCGAGTACTACACGGGCACGAACTTCCGCCCGGTGAAGTCGATCGCCGACGCCTCGCGCACCGGCCACGGCACCAACGTCATCCAGGGCCTCGCGGTGTCGCTCGAGTCGACTGCGCTGCCGGCGATCGTCATCGTCGCCGGGATCATCATCACCTACTCGATCGCCGGCCTCTTCGGGATCGCCATCGCGGTCACCGCGATGCTGGCGCTCGCGGGCTTCATCGTCGCGCTCGACGCCTTCGGGCCGGTGACCGACAACGCCGGCGGCATCGCCGAGATGGCGGGCCTGCCGAAGGAGGTGCGCAAGTCGACCGACGCGCTCGACGCGGTCGGCAACACCACCAAGGCGGTGACCAAGGGCTACGCCATCGGCTCGGCGGGCCTGGGCGCCCTGGTGCTGTTTGCGGCCTACACCTCGGACCTCAACTTCTTCATCACCGAGGCGAACCGCGCCGGCTCGACCGCCTATCAGTACTTCCGCGGCGTGACGGTCGATTTCTCGCTCTCGAACCCCTACGTCGTGGTCGGGCTGCTTCTCGGCGGCCTCATCCCCTACCTCTTCGGAGGCATCGCCATGACGGCGGTCGGCCGCGCCGCCGGCGCCGTCGTCGAGGAGGTCCGCCGGCAGTTCCGCGAGAAGCCCGGCATCATGCAGGGCACCGAGCGGCCCGATTACGGCCGGGCCGTCGACATGCTGACCCGCGCCGCGATCAAGGAGATGGTGATCCCGTCGCTGCTGCCAGTGCTGTCGCCGATCGTGCTCTATTTCGTGATCACCTGGATCTCGGGCAAGAACCAGGCCTTCGCGGCGGTCGGCGCGATGCTCCTCGGCGTCATCGTCAACGGCCTCTTCGTCGCGATCTCGATGACCTCGGGCGGCGGCGCCTGGGACAACGCCAAGAAGTACATCGAGGACGGCCACCACGGCGGCAAGGGCTCGGAGGCTCACAAGGCGGCCGTGACCGGCGACACCGTCGGCGATCCCTACAAGGACACCGCCGGCCCGGCCGTGAACCCGGCGATCAAGATCACCAACATCATCGCCCTGCTGCTGCTCGCGGTCCTCGCGCACAGCTGAGGAAGCGGAACGCGCAAGAGACCGAACCCCGCGGCGCGAGCCGCGGGGTTCTTGTTCAAGGCGGTGCGGGGCCGCGTCAGTGGGCGGCTTCGTCACCCTGGAACAAGTCAGCCCGATCGCCCTGTCGCAGGGTGTCAAGAAGGCGGTCTTGGCGGCCGCCTAGCACCATAGCCTCAATGAGCGCGGCGGCAGAGGAGGAAGCTCCCCGTCGCGCAGCCGAATCGAATCATGCCGCGGGGTTCGTCGTGCTCGTCAATGCAGCACCCGGAACGATGGTGGCGGCAGCCGCTCCAGCTGGTTCATCAACGTCTCGAAAAAATAGAACGGCTCCACGTTGAAGAGCCGGGACAATGCCAGCATGGGCCCGGTGGGGATGTGGGTTGTACCTTCCTCATACTGCGCCAAGGTTTCGGCCGTGACTCCGATGGAGGAAGCCACCTCTTCGAGCGAGAGGCCCATTGAGCGCCGTTTCTGGCGCACGCGAGCGCCAACGTAGCGATCGATGGTATACACAGGGTCGCAAGTCCGGGCGCAACGCCACTCTCGGATATACGATAGTCTGGCTGCTGAGGCAAGCGGGCTTGTCGTGCATCGAGCGGCGGGTAAGAACAGGTCGCAACGACAGGAGTCCCTTGAATATCGGATAGGCGATAGTCAATATGTCCGTAGCCCAAGTTCAGACGCTTCTTCTCATGTTCATCAAGCGCATTCTGGACGAAGTGTTTCCGGACGAGACGGGGGCTGCCCGCATGCAGCAGCTTGCCCTTTTCACGCTGATCTTCGCCCTCGAGCAAACCGGAGAGCCAGTCACGGCCTCGAGCATCGCGGAGATGACCGGCCAGAAATACAGCCAGATCCATTTCCACCTCCAGAAGCTGCTCAAGATCGGCGTCGTGGAGCGCACGCGCGTCAAGAACCGCCTCGGCAAGGGTCAGGCGTGGCACCTCACGATCAAGCACACGCCCCAGAGCGAAAAGCTCCTGCACGCGATCGCAGGAGGTAAGAAAGGCAGAGGTGGCTAAGCGTAAGGGCGACCAGAAACGTTAGACCAAGACCACATCCGCCGCGTTGACGCCATCTGCGCGGGCGAGAGTGGTGCAGGGCACGCCGAGGGTGCGACGAAGGCGAAGGGCGGCCACACGGGCTGATTCCAGCGAGAGGTGCTGAGGCTAGCCGCGCTGCTCCAATCGCTGAAGAGCTTCTGTGAAGATGGATGTAAGCAAGCGGGCCTGACCCAAGTACTCGATCGCTCTACCTGGCGTGATATGGCTATCCTTATCTGCCGCATGCACAGCAGCATTCCGCGCCTGCTGGAAGTTCCTGAAAAACGGGTCAACTTCAGCATCGACGAGCCCTTTCTCGGCCAGCCGTCTAACGATACTGCGCAAATTCGTTCGAGGTGGTAAGTCAAGGCGCTCGCGCCACTTCAGTAGAACTTCTTCCACCTCTTATGCACCCAAAATTGCTGCTTCGGGAAATTTATTTGCAAGTTCTAGTTTCCGTTCATCAAGAAAGTATACGGGCTGGTGCGCCTCAGGGTGTTCGCTCGCGACGATCTCGGCACCTTCCTGTGCCTTCTCCAACGCCTCGTCGAACGCAAGTTCAGTGCCGGCAATCTTTGCGCCCTTCATTCGTCGTAGGAGGGCAGCCATTTCATCCCGGAGCAGGTAAATCACAACGCCTACAAGAATCGGCCACGCCAGCGAGCCGATGACATTGGCAAAAAACGTCTTCCAGTCCATCCGCTCCCTCCCAACGTTGATAGCTTAATCTCCCCATTTCTCAGCGCAAAGGTAGCAGAGACGGCGGACGGAGTCTGGCCATCAAGAGTTAAGGCGCTCTACGCTCACGGGGCTACGCCTGCTAAATCATGGCACTCGGCAAGGTACGCGACCACTGAGGGGAAGATGAAGGAAAAGGACCCGTATACGGTTGGCGACGACCTGCCGAAGGTGAACCCGTGGACCGAAGACCGCCTCGGCTTCGCGCCATTCGCCGAGAGGTTGGCAAGAGTTATCCGTACTCTGCGAGTGCCTAACGGATATGTCATCGGCCTCCATGGTGAGTGGGGCAGTGGCAAAACGACCGCCCTCAACTTCGTCAACGAATATCTCAAGAAACACAATGAAGAAACGACGGACGATAGTGATCGCATCTGCCTCGTCGATTTCAGGCCATGGATCATTGCCGGCCATCAGGACCTTATTGCGGGGTTCTTTAAGATCATGGCGGAGAACGTCGGCAAGAAGCCCGGCGTAGTCAGCCGCATCGTGAACAGGGTCGTCCGCATCGGCAAAGTGACGGCCGATCCGCTTCTGGACGCCTTGGCCAGGGTAGCCCTCGTCATCGATCCGAGTGGGGGCGCTACATCCAAGGCTGTTACGACGGTAGCGAAGAAGTCCGTCGGTGGGATGATAGATCGGTTCCTGGCGGAGCCTTCCTTGCAGAAGGCGTACGAGGACCTAAGAAAGGCGCTGACGGATACAGGCAAGCGCTTCCTCGTGACGATCGACGACCTGGACCGTTTGCATGATGACGAGGTGCGCTCGATCATGCAGATGGTGAAAACCGTCGGCCGTTTGCCGAATGTGATCTATTTGCTCTCATACGACCGCGAGATCGTCTGGAAGATGCTCGATGGAGAGCAATCACGCGCTGGTCCGAAGTACGCCGAAAAGATCGTCCAGCAGGAAGTCGAGCTACCCCGCCCCTCGAAGGAATCGCTGCTTGCGATCCTCGACGAGGAGATCGCGTTTTTAATTAGCCAGATCGATGGGGAGGCGCTACGTTGGCAGTACATCGTAGTAGACGGGGTTCGTCGGTGGATTCGCCACCCGCGCGATGTGTGGAGGTTAGCAAACAGCC
>JAQSWQ010000041.1 GCA_029266525.1 Microvirga sp. | reverse complement strand
ATTGATGATTGTGTTCGCGGTTAGCACTCTATTGCCTTCGACCAGCGGCATTATAGATTGCCCCAGCACAGCCGCGACACCCTTTGCTGCTCTATTCGGCGGAATACCTTTCTCTACCAAATACGCGTAAATCGCAGCGCCAAATTGTTTTAGCCGCTTCTGAGGCGAGGAATCGGGCGGCTGTCGGCGTGTCCGTCCCTGGGTTGGTTCCATCTGTGGCGTATATTTGAGGCCTTTCCAATAGTCGCTTAGCCACTCGCCCGCCTTGCGTAGTGCAGGCCTGCGTCTGAAATTCTTCTATCCCGTGCAACAGGGAGGCGGCCATCGAGAGACTTTGGATTACTTGGCCCTGTGCAGTCTCGGAGGCCTCGCACCAAGCGTAACCAAGGGCGGTACACCGGAGCGTCCCATAGATATACTCGCGCGATTCATCTAGGCGCGGCAGCTCCTGCTCAGTAACCTGCCGCTGCCATTCGGCACAGCGCTCCGCGAGCAGGGCGAGGCCGTGAGCAAACTTATCGGGGGTTTTGCGGTCAGCCACGGCCAGCCCCCCGTATTGGCACCACCACCTCGCCGTCGTGAACTGGCGAGGCGCAGAACGCGGCCCAATCCTCCATCAAGCGCCGCCGCTTCTCGACTAAATCGCCGCGCCGGTAGGCAGCCTCGACCTTCGACTCGATCGCGTGCGCCAGCGCCATCTCGACCACCTCGGACGGATAGGCCGTCCGTTCGGCCACCAGTCGCGGAAGCTTGAGCGAAACCCGTGCGGCACGTAAGCGGAGTCCGGCCGGATGCTCTGCAAAACCCGCCGCAAGGCCTTCTCGGCCAGCGGCTTGCCGGCCTTGCTGCCCATGAACACGAACTCGCTCTCTCGCGGCAGCGATTGCAGCAACTCGATCGCGCGAGCGGACAACGGGATGCGATGCTGTTTGCCAGCCTTCATCCGAGCGGCGGGCACCGTCCAAACCGAGCCTTCAAGTCAATTTCGTTCCACTTTGCGCCGAGCACTTCGCCGGTACGTGCAGCGGTCAAGATGGCGTACTCAAGCCCCCGTGCGCTTACGTTGTTTCGTCCGCGTAAATCGCGCATGAGCGCCGGCAAGTCGGTGTACGGCATAGCGGCGAGATTTTGGACTGCGCGCACCTTGCGACGGCTAGGAAGCAGCTTGTCGAGGTGGCCTCGCCAACGGGCCGGGTTTTCACCATCGCGGTAGCCGCGGGCCTTCGCCCAGTCGAGAACGGACTCGATCCGCCCGCGAACGCGGCTTGCGGTCTCCGGCTTTGCGGCCCAGATCGGCTCAAGTGCTTTGAGCACGAGCCCCGTGTCCACGGCCGCGACCGCTAACTCGCCGAAGATCGGATAGACGTAGGTCTCAAGCGTCGAGCGCCACTGCGCCCGGTGCTTCTCGTTCTTCCAGGCGGCCTCATGCGAGGCGATCATGCGCTCGGCACAGGATCGGAAGGCCATGCCCTTGGCCGTTTGCAGCCTCGCCAGCGCCCGCTGCTCGCGTTTAGCTGTCAGAGGGTCGGTGCCGTTGAGAAGCGCTCTACGGGCGTTCCTGGCCTTCTCACGGGCTTCGGCGAGCGTCACGAGATCGAAGGGGCCGAGCCCCATGTGTCGCGCCTTGCCGTCGAACTGGTAGCGGAATATCCAGGCTTTCGTGCCCCCGGCCGCGACTTGAAGATATGCGCCATCGCCAACGGCGTAGCGTCCCGGCTTGCTGAGCTTCGAGACGGCAACCGCTGAGAGAGGTTTTATACTCCGCATGATTTTGTCCGCCGCCTCACGAGCCAACATTCCAGCCTACAACCGAAAGCCGGATGTTAGCGGAACTTGGCGGAACGTCAAGGAACAAGAGACGAGGCTAAGTAATTGTGCGGACTGCTGTTTCTGGAATGCTGCGGAACGCAACGGAACCCAGTTCCGCGGATGATAGGCCCGCCTCCTAGCCCGCCCGCTTCCGAGTTGGAATGATCTCCCCCACGCGTCTCGCGGCGCCCGAGCCGAGTTTCCGCGAGCTCTTCACCCCGAAGCTCGCGACCGTCTTTCGCGAGGGCTACGACCTTCGCAAGCTCCAGGCCGACGCCATGGCCGGGCTCACGGTCGCGATCGTCGCCCTGCCCTTGTCCATGGCCATCGCCATCGCTTCGGGCGCGGCGCCCGAGCGCGGGCTCTACACCGCGATCGTCGGCGGGTTCCTGATCTCGGCGCTCGGCGGCAGCCGGTTCCAGATCGGCGGGCCGGCCGGCGCCTTCATCGTGCTCGTCGCCGCAACCATCGAGCGCCACGGCTATGACGGCTTCCTGCTCGCGACGATGATCGCCGGGGTCGCGCTGCTGCTGCTCGGCTTCCTGAGGCTCGGCACCTACATCAAGTACATCCCGCACCCGGTGATCGTCGGCTTCACGGCCGGCATCGCGGCCATCATCCTGGCGAGCCAGCTGCGCGAGCTCTTTGGCCTGACGCTGGCCGGCAAGGAGCCCGGCGCCTTCGTGCCGAAGCTGGAAGCGCTCTGGGCGGCCGCCGGCAGCTGGAACCCGGCCGCGGTCGCGATCGCGGCGGGAAGCATCGCGATCATCCTCGTGCTGCGCCGCTATCGCCCGACCTGGCCGGGATTCCTGATCGCGATCGTGCTGGCCGCCCTGGCCGGCTGGGCTTTCGGCCTGCCGGTCGAGACCATCGGAACCCGCTTCGGCGGGGTGCCGAGCGCCCTGCCCGCGCCGGCCTTGCCGCCGATGAGCATCGAGAAGGTCGTCGAGGTGCTCCCGGCCGGGCTCGCGATCGCGCTCCTCGGCGGCATCGAATCCCTGCTCTCGGCGGTCGTGGCGGACGCCATGACCGGGCGCCGGCACCGCTCGAACTGCGAGCTCGTCGCGCAGGGCGCGGCGAACATCGGCGCGGCGCTGTTCGGAGGCTTGTGCGCGACCGGCACCATCGCGCGCACCGCCACGAACGTCCGCGCCGGCGCGGTCGGACCGGTGGCCGGCATCCTGCACTCGCTTTTCCTCTTGCTCTTCATGCTCTTCGCGGCGCCGCTCGCCTCCTACATTCCGCTCGCGGCGCTCTCCGGCATCCTCGCCGTGGTGGCCTGGAACATGGCCGAACGGCACGAGTTCGTGGCGATCCTCAAGCGCTCGCGCAGCGAGGCGCTCGTTCTCCTCACCACCTTCCTGCTGACGGTCTTCCGGGACCTCACCGAGGGCATCGTGGCTGGGGTCGTGCTCGGAAGCTTCCTGTTCATGCATCGCATGGCGGAGCTTGTCGCGATCGAGGCGGGCGCCACCCTCGTCGAAGAGGACGAGGCCGACAGCGCCGGTGACCGCCCCGCCTACCGCGCCGCCGAGGGCGCCGATCGGAACGTCATGATCTACCGCTTCGCGGGGCCGCTGTTCTTCGGCGCGGCGAGCACCATCGCCGTGGTGCTCGAGCGCATCGGCCAGTTCCCGAACACCGTGATCCTCGATCTTTCCGCCGTGCCCTTGGCCGATTCCACCGCCGCGGCTTCGCTCAAGGTCTTCGCCGAGCGGGCGCACCGGCATGGTGTCCAGGTTTATGTGACGGGCGCGACGCGGCCCGTCCGCCGCGTGCTCCTGCGCCAAGGGCTGCGCCGCCCGCTCGCCCGCTTTGCGCCGAGCATCGCCGATGCGCAGATGGCCGCGCTGCATCCCGAGCTTGCGAGATAGTCATGGCCCTCCCGGCCGGCCCAGGTCCGATCTTCGATGCCGCCGTGGTCGGGGCAGGCGCGGCCGGCCTCGCCGCGGCGCTCGCGCTTGCCCGGGAGGGTTTCGAGACCTGCCTGGTCGGGCGGTTCGACGCGCGCGCGGACGGCCGCACGATCGCGCTACTCGACGGCTCCGTGCGCTTCCTCGAGGCGCTCGGCGTCTGGGAGGGGCTGCGGGAACGCGCCGCCCCGCTCGCCACGATGCGGATCATCGACGACTCGCGCAGCCTCTTCCGCCCGCCGCCGGCAGGCTTCCGGGCGACCGAGATCGGGCTCGAGGCGTTCGGATGGAACGTCGAGAACGTCGAGCTGGTGCGGACGCTGATCGAAGCAGCGCGCGCCAGCTCGCAGCTTACGCTTCGCGATCCTGGCGCAGTGGATTCATCGTTCCTGCAAGAGGTTGCGAACATCGGCTTAGAGGACGGTTCAATCGTTTCGGCCCGCCTTGTCGTGGCCGCCGACGGCCGGAACTCGCGGCTGCGCGAGGCGCGCGACATCACAACGCGCAGCTGGAGCTATCCCCAGTCGGCGCTCACCACGATCCTCGCCCATGAGCGGGACCACCGCGACGCCTCGACCGAGTTCCACACCCGCTTCGGGCCGTTCACGCTCGTCCCCCTCCCCGGTCGTCGCTCGAGCCTCGTCTGGGTGACGAGCCGCGCGCACGCCGAGCGCCTGGTCGGGCTCGACGACGACGCTCTCGGGGCTGCGGTCGAGCGGCAAGCGCAGTCGATTCTCGGCAAGATGCGGGTCGAGGGCCCGCGCGGGTTGGTGGCGATGAGCGGGCTCTCCGTCGAGCGCTATACGGCCGAGCGCCTCGCGCTGATCGGCGAGGCGGCGCATGTGTTTCCGCCGATCGGGGCCCAGGGCTTGAACCTCGGCTTCCGCGACGCGGCGGCCTTGCGCGACGCGGTGGTGGACGCGCGCGCGGAAGGCGCCGACATCGGCGGCCCGGCGGCGCTCGGGCGCTACCAGCGCAGCCGCGACCTCGACGTGCGGCTGCGGACCGCCGCCGTCGACGGCCTCAACCGCACGCTGCTCGCCGCCTTCCTCCCGGCGGATTTCCTGCGCGGCCTCGGACTCATCGCCATATCCGAGATCGGGCCGCTGCGGCGCACGCTGATGCGCGAGGGCGTGCTGCCCTCGATCGGGGCGCCACGGCTGATGCGTCCGCGGCCGGCATGAGAAAGCCCCGCCCCGGGAGGCCGGAGCGGGGCTCGCCTGCGACGCAGGGAACGTCTCAGTCGATGATCTGGACCACGCGGCGGCTCGACGGGTCGACGAGCACGACATCGTCGTTGTAGCGGAAATAGCGGTAGCTCTTCACGGTCGGGATCTCGGTCACGACGGTCTCCGGCACCGCCATCAGCTCGACATCGGCCGGGACCGTGGCGCCGACCGTCACCTTCTCCTTCACGGTGGTCACGGGCGCGCCGGTGAAGCGCTGCTTGATCACGGTGCGCTTCTCGGGTGCGATGGTGATCGAGCCCGTCGCCGCCGGGCCTGTGGTGGCGGTGACGGTGGTCGAGGTCTGCGCGGACGCCGGAAGCGCGGCGAGCGCGCCGAACGCGACGGCAATCAGCAAGCGTTTCATGCTTCCTCCTCCAGGAGCTCTTCACGCCCCGGCCGCACAACGCCCGCTCGGGATCGCCGTTCCAAACGCTAAGCTGCTGTACGGAAAGAAAAACTTCCGCGGATCAACGCAGGTTCAGCGCCCGTTCAGACGCTCGCCGGCCGGTCCCGGCCCGCCAGCGCCGGCACGGCACGCGGCTCGTCTAGCGGGCGGCGGAGATTTGGCGCGATCGGGACCGCCGCGGCGGGCAGGCTCGCCCCCGACGCGTCGACCGCGCGCGCCGCGAGGAGGCCGCGCCCGCGGAACTGCGCGTCCTCGACGGCTTCGCCCAGCGAGGCCAGCACCGTCGCGCAGCAATCGAGCGGCTCGAGGAGCGCCGCCCACTCCGCGGCGGCCCTGCCGCGGACGATGCCGGCGACGGCGGCGCGGGCGGCGTCCGGATCGGCGGCGGCGTCGCGGAGGGCGTCCGGAAGGTCGATGCCGTGGCAGAAGGCGCGCCAGAACTTCTCCTCGAGCGCGCCGACCGCCAGGAACTTGCCGTCGGCGGTGGCATAGAGCGCGTAGCGCGGCGAGCCCCCGGCGAGCAGGTTCTCGTGCGCGCCCGGGAAGCGCCCGGTCGCGAAGCCTTCGGCAAGCGCCAGCCAGGCGAAGGTGAACATCGCGTCGCTCATGGCGATGTCGAGGCGGCAGCCCTCGCCGGTGAGGTCGCGCTGGCGCAGCGCCAGGAGGATGTTGATCACCGCCGGGAACGAGCCGCCGGCGATGTCGGCGACGAGCGCCGCGGGCACGTTCGGCGCCTCAACGGTTCCGGGCGACAACGACAACAGCCCGGTGCGGGCCTGGTAGTTGATGTCGTGCCCCGCCTCCTGCGCGCGAGGGCCGTCCTGCCCGTAGCCCGAGATCGAGCAATAGACGATGCGCGGGTTGATCGCCCGCGCGGCCTCGTAGCCGAGCCCGAGGCGCTCCATGACGCCCGGCCGGAACTGCTCGACGATCACGTCGGCCTTCTCGATGAGCGGCCGCAGCGAGGCCCGGCCCTCCTCCGTCTTGAGATCGGCGACGAAGCTCGACTTGCCGCCGTTCAGCACCGCGAAGGCGGCCGAGCCTGCGCCGAGCCGGGGCGGGAAGCCGCGCATGTCCTCGCCGCCGGGGCGTTCGACCTTGATCACCTCCGCGCCCGCCTCGGCCAGCATGAAGGTCGCGAGCGGCCCGGGCAGCAGGGTCGTAAAGTCGAGGATCGTGACGCCTTCGAGCGGGAGCGGCATGGGTCACCCCGGAAACAGATCGGCCTGCATCCTGCCGGTCTTGATGAGCCACAGGAAGGCCGTGAGGGTGACCATGGAGGCAAGCGTGCCGACCAAGACGCAGGCCGAGGCCCGCTCGACGCCGATGTTGTACTGCGTCGCGATGACGAAGATGTTGAGGGCCGGCGGCAACGCGGCCATCACGATCGCCGCGTAGGTCCAGGTCGGGTCGAAGTTCCCGAGCGCCGATAGCAGGATCCACACGAAGAGCGGGTGCAGGACGAGCTTGATCGTGACGAGCGCCGGGACCTCGCGCGGCATGGTGAGCAGCGGCCTCAGCGCGACCGTCACCCCGAGCAGGAAGAGCGCGCAGGGTGCCGCGGCGTTCGAGAGCCACTGCACGATCTTGTCGAGCGCGGTCGGCAGCTCGAGCTTCGCATAGGCCGCGCCGACCCCCACGAGGGTGGCGAGGTTGAACGGATGCGTCGCGACCTTCCAGAGTACGTCGCGGCCGGTCGCGGCAAGCGACCGCTTCTCGGCCCCGGCGATTGCCATCAGGAACGGCACGAGCGAGAACAGGAGCAGGTTGTCGAAGACGAAGATCAGGACGACGGGCGCGCTCGCGGCCGATCCGAGCACCGAGAGCACGAGCGGCGGGCCCATATAGCCGATGTTCGAGTAGGAGCCGGCGACGCCCTGCATCACGCCTTGCGGCATGTGCCAGCGCGCGTGCCACATGCCGACCGCGAAGGAGAGCGCGAAGGCGCAATAGGTGCAGAGCGTCGTGGCCATCACGAATGGCCAGTTCGCGAGCTGCTCCAGCGGCTTGTCGGCGATCAGCTTATAGAACAGGCAGGGCAGCGCGACGTAGATCAGGAAGAACTGCATCCAGACGAGCCCGCCTTCGGGGCGGCGCACCACCTTGGCGCAGAAGAACCCGAGCCCGATCAGCCCGAAGAAGGGCGCAAGCAGGTCGAACAGCCCGACGAGCTCGGACATGGAGGCTCCGGCGTCCCGGGCGCTGCCGCTCCGGCCTGGATTCGCTTCTCGCAGGGTTCCCAGGGCTCGGCAATCGCTCCGGCCGCATTGACGCCTGCACCGCCTCCGACCACATTCGGGTCGTGACACGCGTCCCGGAGAACGATTTGAAGGTGATTGCCCTGAAGGCCGCGCAGAGCGTCCTCGGGCCAGGCAAGGTCGAGACGGTCGATGTCGTGAGCGGCAACGATTCTTCGGACGAGCCAGCCTATTTCATCTCCTTCATGATCGATCAGGACCGCGACGCAGAGCGGGCGGTTCGCCTCTGGAACCGCCTTGCCGAGAAAATTCGCGACACGTTGGTCGAGCGCGGCGACGAGGCGTATCCGTACGTCGACATCCGATACCGCAGCGACGCGCAAGGGTGGGAGCGTGCTCCTCCCCTCTGAGCTGCTCGACCTCGCTCGCCTGCTCGTAGCTCGCGGATCCAATCCACCGACTGAAGCGCAGCTGCGGCGCGCGGCGTCGACGGCCTACTACGCCGTGTTCCACACGGTCGCGCGCGCAGGCGCGAGCCGATTCATGGGCGCAGGCGCCGAAGCCGGGGCCGGCTTCGCGGTCCTCTACCGCGGCTTTAACCACGGTCGCATGAAGAGCGTGTGCAGAGCTTTGGATGTCCCGCGGCTCGCGTCGAATTTGCAACGCCAGCTCGGGCGGACGGCAGCCAGCCAGCATCTGCGGGAATTCGCACGCCTTTTCGTTGCGCTGCAGGAAGCGCGCCATCGCGCCGATTATGATCCGCAGGTGCCCCTTGGTCATGCGGATGCGATGGAGCTTGTGAACCGGGCCGAGTTCGCAATCCAGGCCTTCGATCGCGTGCCAAACGACGAGCGGGCCGACGTTCTCGCCCTGATGCTTGCGAACGCCCGCGACTGATCGCAACCCTTGCCAGCGGCCGCGTGCCGAGCTCCGCCAGTCCCACCCGGAGGCCCAACCTTGCAGAAACTCCCGCGCCGCTTCTTCCAGCCGCTCGCCGCCGGCGCGCCGGAGCCGTACCGGGAGCTGCCGGTGCGGATCGAGCGGATGATCCATTTCGTGCCGCCGCACAATGAGAAGGTCCGCGCGAAGCTGCCGGAGCTGATCGGCCAAGTCGACGTGCTCCTCGGCAATCTCGAGGACGCGATCCCGGCCGACGCCAAGATCGAGGCGCGGCGCGGCTTCATCGCCCTCGCCAAGGCCAACGATTTCGGTGCGACCGGCTTGTGGACCCGGATCAACGCTCTCAACAGCCCCTGGATGCTCGACGATCTCCTCGAGGTCGTCGGCGAGGTCGGCGACAAGCTCGACGTGGTGATGCTCCCGAAGGTCGAGGGGCCGTGGGACATCCACTATGTCGACCAACTCCTCGCGCAGCTCGAGGCGCGCCATGGGGTGAAGAAGCCGATCCTGGTGCACGCCATCCTCGAGACCGCCGAGGGGGTGAAGAATGTCGAGGAGATCGCCGCGGCCTCGCCGCGCATGCACGGCATGAGCCTCGGCCCGGCGGACCTTGCGGCCTCGCGCGGCATGAAGACGACGCGGGTCGGCGGGGGCCACCCCGAGTACAAGATCGTCGCCGACCCGGCCGAGGGCGGCGGCGGGCGGGCGAGCGCCCAGCAGGACCTCTGGCACTACACCATCGCCCGCATGGTCGACGCCTGCCTCGCGAACGGCCTGAAGGCCTTCTACGGTCCGTTCGGCGACTTCTCGGACCCGCTCGCCTGCGAGGTCCAGTTCCGCAACGCCTTCCTCATGGGTTGCGCCGGCGCCTGGTCGCTCCATCCGAGCCAGATCGCCATCGCCAAGAAGGTGTTCGCGCCGGACCCGGCCGAGGTCGCGTTCGCGAAGCGCATCCTCGAGGCGATGCCGGACGGCACAGGCGCCGTCATGCTCGACGGCAAGATGCAGGACGACGCCACCTGGAAGCAGGCCAGGGTGATCGTCGACCTCGCGACCCAGATCGCCCGCAAGGACCCGGCGCAGGCGGCGCTCTACGGGCTGTGAAGCCAGCCGGCTTTGAAACTCGGGGCAGAGCCGGCTATATCGGCGCCATGAAAGCCCGCGACGCCAAATTTGGGATCGGCCAGGTGGTCAAGCACCGGATCTTCCCGTTCCGGGGCGTGATCTTCGACGTCGATCCCGAATTCGCCAACACCGAGGAGTGGTGGGAGGCGATCCCGGAAGAGGTCCGGCCGCGCAAGGACCAGCCCTTCTACCATCTCCTCGCCGAGAACGAGGAAACCGAGTACATCGCCTATGTCTCGGAGCAGAACCTGCTGCCCGACCAGTCCGGCGAGCCCCTGCGGCACCCCCAGATCCCCGAGGTCTTCGACACCGACGAGAGCGGGAGCTACCGCATGCGGATCTCGGCCGCGAACTGAGCGTGCCCGACCGCAAAAAAGCCGGGCTGAGGCCCGGCTTTGTCGTTCTTGTGCGCTGCCCTTCCGTCACTGGCGGGGCGCAGCTCCCGGAGTGGCCGCCGGGGTCGCCGCTCCGCCGGCGCTCGACTCGAGCCGCTTGCGCAGCTCGTCGGAGCGCTTCTCGAGCTCTTCCTGCAGCTTCTTCTGCTGCTCCTCGAGCACCTTGGGATCGATCGCCGCGCCGTCGAAGGCCTTGCCGAACCCGGCGAGCGGCACCGCGAAGGTGACCTCGCGCGCGACCTGGTTCTGGACGCTGACGTTGAGGCTCGTGCCGCGCTTCATGGCGTTCAAGAAGTCGTCCTTGAGGGCGGTCGCCTCGGCGAAGCAGCCGTTCGGGAAACAGAGCGCATAGCGCCCGGGCGTGGGCTGGCCCTGGTCCACCGCGAAACGGATGCCGGGCTGCAGCATCAGCCCGAGCGGCAGCAGGAAGCGCACCACGCGCTGCGCCTGGCCGCCGGTCTTCGACTCGTAGACGGCGACCGCCATCACGGGCTGGCCCTGGTCGGAGACGAAGTCGCGCGTCGTGTAGCAGATCTCGGAGTTGCTGGCCGGATCCTTGCCGCAGACCTTGGTCCAATCGGGCTGGGACGGCTCGGCCTTCACCTGAACGACGGTCGGGCCCTGCTGCTGGCCTTGGGCTGCGGCGCCGGGCGCCGCGGGCGAGGCCTGCGGCGCAGGCGCCGGCTGCGGAGCGGGTTGGGCCGGCTGCGCCGCCGGGCGCTGGCGCTGCGGGCGCGGCGCCGGCTGTTCCTGAGCGACGCCGGCCCCAGGCGCCACCAGCACCGCGGCAAGGCTCGCGGCGGCCAACAGCCCGATCGGTCCACGCAGGCGCGCAGGAGGTGTCGCAAATGACATCGCTTCTTGTTCCTCGTTGGTCCTTATGGACGAATCTCGACTGGTCGCAGGACCGGATCGGGCACTGCCCGACATCCCCCCGTCGCTTGCTGCTTCCGCAGGGAATACGGCGAAGGCATGACGGGAGCGAGCCCGGCTTAACGGCTCGCGCGCCGGTTGGCCAGAGACTTCGGGCGGCGACGGGCGCATTCGGCAGTGGAAGCAGGCGCGGGAGTGACCGCCGCGGGTCTCGCCCGCTGGCGTAAGCTGCGGCTCCCGCGCATGATTCTCCATCGATTCGCGGGGGCGAGAACGACGTGCGCGCGCTGGCGCTGCCGGCCGGGGAAGGCGACGATCGAGCCCCGCTCGACGAGCCGCCTTGGGATGCGATCCGGCTATCGGCACTGCTTGTCGAGAACGCGCGACGCCACCCGGGCAAGATCGCCTTCCGCGACCAACCGGATCGCGAAGCCTGGAGCGGGCGGCCGCGGCTCGAATGGACCCATTCGCTTGCCGCGACCGCGATCGCGCGGCTTGCAACTTTCTTTGCCGGCTTGGGCCTCCCGCCAGGAAGCCCGATCGGCATCTGCCTGCCGTCCGGCTCGGAGGCGGCGATCACCATTCTTGCGGGCGAGCAGGCCGGCTTCTGCCCATGCCTGTTGCCTGCGGCCTGGCGCGAAGGGGACCTGGAGGAAGCGCTCGCGGGCGCCGGCATCCAGGCCGTGGCGACGCAGGGCGAGATCGGAAACGAGCGGCCGGCAGAGCTCTTTTGCGCGATCGCGGCACGGAGCTTCGGGCTGCGCTTCCTGTGCGCCTACGGCCCCTCCGTTCCCGACGGGGTCATCGATCTCGACCGGATCATACTTGCGGAGCCGGCCGAGCCGCGGGCCGACCCTCAGCCCGCCGAGCTGCGGCACGATGCCGGGCTGATCACGTTCTCGGCGCATAGCGGACCGGGGACACCGCTCCACCGTTCCGGCGCGTCGCTCGCGGCCAGCACCGCGGCCTATCTCATGGCGGCGAAGATCCGATCGGGCGATCGGATCCTGACGCTCCTCGCCCCGGACGATCTGGCCGGGCTTTCGACCGGGCTCGTTGCCTCGCTCCTGAGCGGCGCGACGCTCGAATGTCACGGCCTGTTCGACGGCGCCGCGCTCTTGACGAGCTGCGACGCCGGTCCGCCAACCCATCTTGTGGCGCCGGGCTGGATCGGGCCCGCGCTCGGCCAATCGGGCCTTGCCGGCCGGCTTGCTTCGACCGTCTTCGTTCACCGGGCGCCGATCCGCTTTGCCGCCAAGACCCGGTTCGAGGGACGGGTCCTCGACGTCGTGGCCCTCGACGAGCAGGCGCTGCTCACGGGCACACGCGACGAAGCCGGAACGGCCGGTCTTGCGATCGACGATGCCGGCAAGACGCGCGCGGAGGGCTCGTTGCTGCGCATGCGCCGGCACGAGGACGGCCGGCTCTGGCTGGCAGGCCTGGCTTCCGCCGTCCGCCCCTATGCGCGTCATGGCATGCGGGATGCACAGCTCGTCGCCGAGTGGCGCGATTCGGGATTCCTGGCCGACGTCAGTGCAGGCGCGGTGGTCGGCATCTCGCGGCCAAGCTGTGAAACAAATTTGCGCGACGGGCGTTCCCGTACGCCAACAAGGCAGGGCGGCTGAAGGGCGTTATGAGCGAATTCCAGAAGGTCCTCGTCGTCGACGATGGGGCTCGCAATGCGGAGAACGCGCTTTCGGCGGAGCTTGCCGAGCTCGGCTTTGCGAGCGTCACCACCTCGCTCGAGGCGACCGACGAGGTGCTGGAGATGATTCCCGCTCCAACCGCCATCCTGATCCAGCTGCCACGACGGAGCGGCGGCGCGAAGCTCAAGCAATTCATGGACTTGGCTGAACGCCTTAAAGCAAAAAAAGATATGTCGGGCGTTCCCATCATCGTCATGGAGACGCCGTTCGGGGTGTCCGGCGGCGGCTATGGCGCGAGGCTCCAGAACGAGCTTGGGGTCGGCGCGCTCAACAAGCCCGAGCTGTAGGTCGCTTCCGCCGGTCAGGCCGCCTTCTTCCGTTCGGAGATGCGCACGATGTTGCGCAGGATGCCGGTCGTCACCTTGAGCCGCTCGTCCAGCTCCTCGACATCGCGCGTGAAGACGATGCGCATGTCCGGCCGCACCTTCGCGAAGGACCCCTGCTCGGCGACATAGGCCACGAGCCCGGCGGGGTTCGCGAAGGCATTGTCCCGGAACGACACGATGATCCCCTTCGGGCCGGCCTCGACCTTCTCGACGTTGGCGCGCCGGCACAGCACCTTGATGGCCATGATCCTGAGGAGGTGCTCGACCTCGTCCGGCAGGGGGCCGAAGCGGTCGACCATCTCGGCTCCGAAGGCGTCGATCTCGGCGTCGGTTTCGACCGTCGAGAGGCGGCGGTAGAGGGTGAGCCGGAGCTGGAGGTCGGGGACGTAGCTCTCCGGGATCATCACCGGCGTCCCGACCGCGATCGTCGGCGACCACTGATCCTCGACCGGCTCCTCGACGCCGGCCTTCAGGGCCGAGACCGCCTCCTCCAGCATCTGCTGGTAGAGTTCGTAGCCGACCTCCTTGATGTGGCCCGACTGCTCGTCGCCGAGGAGATTGCCGGCGCCGCGGATGTCGAGGTCGTGCGAGGCGAGCTGGAACCCCGCTCCCAGCGTGTCTAGGGATTGCAGGACCTCCAGGCGCCGCTCCGCCTGGACCGTCAGCGTGCGGTTCGGCGGGACGGTGAAGAGCGCGTAGGCGCGGGTCTTCGAGCGCCCGACCCGGCCGCGGAGCTGGTAGAGCTGCGCAAGCCCGAACATGTCGGCCCGGTGCACGACGAGGGTGTTGGCGGTCGGGATATCGAGGCCGGACTCGATGATCGAGGTCGAGAGCAGGATGTCGAACTTGCCTTCGTAGAAGGCCGTCATCACGTCCTCGAGCTGGCCCGAGGCCATCTGCCCGTGGGCGACCGCGACCTTCGCCTCTGGCACCTCCCGCTCGAGGAAGCCCTTGACCTCGCCGATGTCCTCGATCCGCGGCACCACGTAGAAAGCCTGCCCGCCGCGATAGCGCTCGCGAAGCAGCGCCTCGCGGATGATGAGCGGGTCGAATGGCGTCACGAAGGTGCGGACCGCGAGCCGGTCGACCGGCGGCGTCGTGATCAGCGACAGCTCGCGCACCCCGGTAAGCGCGAGCTGAAGGGTGCGCGGGATCGGCGTCGCCGACAGCGTCAGGACGTGGACCTCGGCGCGCAGCTCCTTCAGGCGCTCCTTGTGGGCAACGCCGAAATGCTGCTCCTCGTCGATGACGACGAGGGCAAGATCGCGGAACTTGATCGCCTTGCCCAAGAGCACGTGGGTGCCGACCACGATGTCGACGGTGCCGTCGGCAAGCCCTTCCCTCACCCTCTTCATCTCGGCCGCAGGCACGAAGCGGGAGGCCTGGGCGATGTTGATCGGCAGGCCGCGGAAGCGCTCCTGGAAGGTGCGGTAGTGCTGGCGGGCGAGAAGCGTCGTCGGCACGATCACCGCGACCTGCCGCCCGGCGATCGCCGCCGCGAAGGCGGCGCGCAGCGCCACCTCGGTCTTGCCGAAGCCGACGTCGCCGCAGACCAGCCGATCCATGGGGCGGCCCGTGGCGAGGTCGGCCATGACCGCGTCGATGGCGTTCTGCTGGTCCTCGGTCTCCTCGTAGGCGAAGCGCGCCGCGAACTCGTCGTAGAGCCCCTCGGGCGGGGCGATCCGCGGTGCCTCGCGCAGGATGCGCGCCGCCGCGATCTTCATGAGCGCCCCCGCCATCTCGCGGATGCGCTGCTTCATGCGCGCTTTGCGCGCCTGCCAGGCGCCGCCGCCGAGCCGATCGAGCTGGACCTCGGCTTCCTCGGAGCCGTAGCGGGTCAGGAGCTCGATATTCTCGACCGGCAGGAACAGCCGGTCGCCGCCGTGGTAGTGGAGCTCGAGGCAGTCGTGCGGCGCGCCGGCGGCCTCGATGGTCTTCAGCCCCTCGAAGCGGCCGATGCCGTGATCGACGTGGACCACGAGGTCGCCGGGGGTGAGCGCCGCGGCCTCGGTGAGAAAATCCTGCGGGCGCCTCGAGCGTCGCTTCGGGCGCACGAGCCGGTCGCCCAGAATATCCTGCTCGGAGACGACGGCGAGGTCGCCGGCCTCGAAGCCGGCCTCGACCCCCCAGACCGCGACCGGGACCGCGTCCTTCGGCGCGGAGAGCGCGTCGGCGAGGCGCCCGACGGTCTTCGTCTGGGTGAGGCCGTGGTCGGAAAGGACGTGGCACAGGCGCTCGCGGGAGCCCTCGGACCAGGACGCGAGCACCACCCGCCGCCCCTGCCCCTGGAGCGCGCGCACGTGCGCTATCGCCGCGTCGAAGACGTTCGTCCCCTCCTCGGCCCGCTCGGCGATGAAGTCGCGCCCGCGCCGGGCCTGGAGGTCGACGACGATGCGGCCCTCGCTCTCGGGGATCGCGAAGGGGGTGAGGCGGGCGAGCGCGAGGTCCTGCGTCAGCGCGGCCCACTCCTCGGGCTTGAAGTAGAGGGCGTCGGGGGGCAGCGGCTTGTAGGGGGCGATGCCGGCTTGAGGCGCCGCGAGCGCGCTCTTGCGGGCGTCGTAGTAATCCTTGACCTGCGACAGGCGCTCGCCGACCGCGTCCTCGACGTGGTTGTCGAACAGGACCGGCACGCCCGGCGCGTAGTCGAACAGGGTGTCGAGGCGCTCGTGGAACAGCGGCAGCCAGTGCTCCATGCCGGCGTAGCGCCGCCCCTCGCTCACGGTCTCGTAGAGGCGGTCGTCCCGGGTCGGGGCGCCGAACTGCGTAACGTAGGCCTGGCGGAAGCGGCGGATGCTCTCGGTCGTGAGCTGGACCTCGCTCATCGGCACGAGGTCGAGGGCGCGGAGCTGCCCGACCGTGCGCTGGCTCTCGGGATCGAAGGCGCGGATCGATTCGAGGGTGTCGCCGAAGAAGTCGAGGCGGATCGGGTTCGGCAGGCCGGGCGGATAGAGGTCGATGATGCCGCCCCGCACCGCGTACTCGCCGGTGTCGCGCACGGTGCCGGTGCGCAGGAAGCCGTTGATCTCGAGCCATGAGACGAGCTGGTCCGTGCTCACCATGTTGCCGGGTGCGGCCGAAAAGCTCTCCTTCGCCATGCGGGCGCGGGGCGGCACGCGCTGGAGCACCGCGTTGACGGTGGTCGAGAGGAGGCGCGGGCGCTCCTCCGAGGTGCGCGAGCGGGTGAGCCGCGCGAGCGCGGTCATGCGCTGCGCGGTCGCGGCCGTATTCGGCGAGATGCGATCGTAGGGCTGGCAGTCCCAGGCCGGGAACGCCAGGACCTCGATCTCGGGCGCGACGAAGCCGAGCGCGCTCTGGAGCGCCTGCTGGCGCAGCCCGTCGCGCGCCACGTGGACCAGCACCGCCGGCCCCTCGCTCGCTGCGGCGAGAGCGCGCGCGAGATCGGCGACGACGAGCGCATCGAAGCCGTCGGGTACGCCCGCAAGCGTCGCCTGGTCGCCCCGCGCAAGGGCGTCGACGGCTCGGGTAAGGGCGGGGGTCATCTCTCGTCTCAAGGTTAATGCCCTGTCATCCCGGGGCTCGCGAAGCGAGAACCCGGGACCCATAAACACCATTGCGCTCCAGATGGCTCCGGCCGTGGTTATGGGTTTCGTCGCTTCGCGCCGCCCTTCGGGTCGGGCTCGACGCTTCGCGTCGCCCCGGAATGACAGCCTCAGGAGTGGATCGGCGCGTCGTGGGTGTGGAAGCTCTTCAGCCGGCGGAAGACGGGCGTGTCGTAGTTCGGCGGCGTCTCCGCCTCGCCCGTGAGCCATAGATAGAGATCGCGGTCCGGCACCTCAATGAGCCGCTCGAACGCGGCGAGGTCGTCCTCCCTCATCGCCGCGATCTCGGCGTCGGCGAAGCGGCCCATGATGAGGTCCATCTCGCGGATGCCGCGGTGCCAGGCGCGATAGAGCGCACGCCGCCGCCGCTCATCGAGCCCCGCGCTGGTCACATTCGAGCCGCTCATCGGAAACTCCCGTTCGAGCCAGGCATATAGCCGACACACTCGGCAGAACCACCTTCGTGCCGGCCAGGCAATCACCCTTTCTCCCAATTTGGGAAAATGCTAGGGGTTGCCATGCAGGTGCTCGCGCTCAGCACGCTCCGCGCCTTCTGGGAGAAGCACCCGAAAGCGAGAGCGTCGCTCGAGCGCTGGCACGCCATCGCGAAGACGGCGGATTGGGATTCAATGGAGGCTGTCAAGGCGGCGTTCTCGACGGCGAAGGGGCTCGACGACGAGCGCATGCGCTTCGAGATCGCGGGCGGCAACTACCGCATGATCGTGGCCTTCTACTTCCCCGACCGGATGGCCTTCATCAAGTTCATCGGCACCCATGCCGAGTATGACAGTGTCGACGTTCTGACCGTGTCCCAGTTCTAGGAAGCAGCGATGCAGATTCGCCGGGTCCATGACGAGGAAAGCCGCAGGGCGGCGCTCCGCGACATCGAGCGCCTCTGGAACGCGGCACCTGGGACCGAGGAACGCGAGACCGTCCGGGTGCTCGCCGATCTGGTCGAGCTGTACGAAAGCCGGCACTTCGCCGTCCCGGAGGCGGATCCGATCGAGGTGCTCGAATTCGCGATCTCGGACATGGGACGCTCGCAGAAGGAGCTCGGGCATATTCTAGGCTCCAGCTCCCGGGCATCGGAGGTGATGAACCGGAAGCGGGCGCTCACCATCGAGATGATCGACAAGATCAGCCGCGCCTGGCGCATCCCGGTGGCAGCGCTCGCCAAGCCTTACCGCCTCGCCCCGTCGGAGCGGCTGCCCAGGCGCTCCCAGAAGAATTCGAGACAATCCGCCTGATGTCGGGCGGTCTCGGAGGAGCCGCTATCCGGCCCTCCAGCGATTCCGGCCGTCCGATGTCGCTCCGTCCCGCGATCCTGAACCCGCTGTTCGCGCCCGCGGCGTCGCTGCCCGGGGTCGGGCCGAAGATGGCGGGACTGCTCGATCGCCTGCTCGGCGAGGCGGAGCGGCCGGCGCGGGTGCTCGACCTCCTGTTCCACCTTCCCCATGGCGGCATCGCGCGCGACCTCAAGGGCTCCATCGCCGAGGCGCCGATCGGGGAGACCCTGACCCTCAAGGTCCGGGTGAGCGAGCATCGCCCGGGGCTGCAGCGCGGCAAGGCGCCTTACCGCGTCCTCGTCGAGGACGACAGCGGCGACGTGCTCCTCGTCTTCTTCAATATGCCGCGCGACCGCATCCAGAAGCTCCTGCCCATCGGCTCGGAGCGCTACGTCTCGGGCAAGCTCGAGCTCTGGGACGGCTACCGCCAGATGGTCCATCCCGACCGCATCCTCGACGAGCGCTCGATCCGGGAGCTTCCAGCGGTCGAGGCGGTGTACGGGCTCACCGAAGGCGTCTCCTCGCGCGTGCTCGGGAAGTTCGTCGCGGCGGCGCTGGAGCGTGTGCCGGCGCTGCCGGAGTGGCAGGACCCGGCCTGGCTCGCGCGCAACGGCTTCCCGGCCTTTGCGGAAGCGCTCGGACGGCTCCACCGCCCGGCCGATGCCGCCGAAACTGATCCGGAAGCGAGCGCCGCGAGCCCGCCGCGCCGGCGGCTCGCCTATGACGAGCTCCTCGCCTCGCAGCTCGCCCTTGCGCTGGTCCGCAGCCGGATGCGCCGGCAGCCGGGCCGCAGCAATGTCGGCGACGGCCGGCTGGTCGCGAAGCTGACCGACACCCTCGCCTTCGCGCTCACCGGCGCGCAAGAGCGCGCGCTCGCCGACATCCGCCGCGACATGGCCTCCGACAAGCGCATGCTGCGCCTGCTCCAGGGCGACGTCGGATCGGGCAAGACGGCGGTCGCGCTCCTCGCCATGGCGAGCGCCATCGAAGCGGGCCGGCAGGCGGCCATCATGGCGCCGACCGAGATCCTGGCGCGGCAGCATTTCGAGCGAATCGAGCCGATGGTGCGCAAGGCCGGTCTGCGCGCCGCCCTCCTCACCGGGCGCGACAAGGGCCAGGAGCGGCGGCGCGTGCTCTTGGCGCTCGCCGAAGGCTCGATCAACATCGTGGTCGGCACGCATGCGCTGTTCCAGGAGGAGGTCGAGTTCCGCGACCTCGGCCTCGCGGTGGTGGACGAGCAGCATCGCTTCGGGGTGCATCAGCGCCTGGCGCTCGGAGCCAAGGGCGCCGCGGTCGACATGCTGGTCATGACCGCGACGCCGATCCCGCGCACGCTCGCGCTGACCTATTTCGGGGACATGGACGTGTCCGTGCTCGACGAGAAGCCCGCCGGCCGCAAGCCGATCGCGACGCGGCTCGTCTCGGCCGAACGCATGGACGAGGTGATCGCGGCGGTCGGACGGGCGATCGCGGCCGGCGACCGCGTCTATTGGGTCTGCCCGCTCGTCGCCGAATCGGAGGTCGTGGACCTCGCGGCGGCCGAGGACCGCTATGCCGAGCTGCGCGGCATCTTCGGCGACGCGGTCGGGCTCATGCATGGGCGGCTTGGCGGGCGTGAGAAGGATACGGCGATGGCGCGCTTCGCCGCGGGCGAGACCAAGGTGCTCGTCTCGACGACGGTGATCGAGGTCGGGGTCGACGTGCCGGAAGCGACCGTGATGGTGATCGAGCATGCCGAGCGTTTCGGCCTCGCGCAGCTCCACCAGCTCCGCGGCCGCATCGGCCGCGGCGAGCGCCCCTCGACCTGCCTCCTGCTCTACAAGGGTCCCCTCGGCCCGACCGCCAAGGCCCGCCTCGAGATGATGCGCGAGACCGACGACGGCTTCCGCATCGCCGAGGCGGATTTGAACCTGCGGGGCGAAGGCGAGGTGCTCGGCACAAGGCAGTCAGGCCTGCCGGGCTTCCGCCTCGCCCGGCTCGAGCTCGACGGTGATCTCCTCACCGCGGCCCGCGACGATGCCCGTCTGGCGGTCGAGCGCGATCCGCGGCTCGCGAGCGAGCGCGGGCAGGCGCTGCGAGTGCTGCTCTACCTCTTCGAGCGCGATGCGGCGGTGAGGCTGATCGGGGCGGGGTAGACGCCCTCCCGCCTATCACGCTGGTCATCCCGGAAGGCGCGCAGCGGCTATCCGGGATCACGGCACCCGCTGCTGGCAATCGGTCCTGGCTCTCCGCTGCGCTCCGGCCGGGACGACCCGGGTGGAGCATCGCGCAGCGCGTTCAGGCATCCACCGTCGGCCGCATCGGCACGGGCGGCGCCACCTCGGCGAGCGGCACGACGCCGGGCAGCGGCGTGCGGCTCTCGGGCTGGATGATGCCCATCGACATCAGGAGCTTGAAGGCGTCGTCGGTCGAGAGGTCGACCTCCTTCACCCGCGAGCGCTCCATGACCACGAGATAGCCGGTGGTCGGGTTCGGCGTGCAGGGCACGAAGACGCAGACATGGTCCGCCGGCGGCAGCGCCTCGGCCAGCGCCCCCTGCGCCGGCTCGGTGATGAAGCAAAGCGACCATAAGCCCTCGCCCGGCCATTCGATCAATCCGACCTGCCGGAAGCTCTGGCCGTCCTGCTTGAACACGGTCTCGAAGATCTGCTTCACGCCCTTGTAGAGGCCGCGCACCACCGGCATGCGCTCGAGCATCACCTCGCCGAACTTGAGGAGCGACTTGCCGACGAGGTTCGCGGTCAGGAACCCGAGCAGCGTGAGGCCGATGAAGGCGAGCACCAGGCCGAAGCCGGGGATCGGGAAGGGAAGATAGGTTTCGGGGCGATAGGCCGCGGGAACGAGCGGCCGCATCCAGCCATCGACGAGGTTGATGAACCACCAGGTGATATAGATCGTGATCGCGAGGGGACCAGCGACGATGAGACCGGTGAGGAAATAGTTGCGGAGCCGGGCGCGCGCGGAGAGCCCGGAAGGGCCCTCGGCCGCCGGCGCAACGGTCAACGACGCACGCTTGATGGTCTTCATCGGCAAAGAGGTACGCGAGCGTCGTGCAGCACTCAAGGGAGGCCGATCGCGCGTGGACGAAGAGTCGCCCGAACCCCCGCCCGGCACGGCGCCGCAGGCCGCGGCTTCTGAAGCCGGGAGCGGCGCCCGCGCGCGCTGGCTGCGGCGCGCGCTGTTCGTCCTCGGCTGGCTCTTCGTCGTGGTCGGCGCGGTCGGTCTTGCCCTGCCGGGGCTGCCCGGCACCGTGTTCCTGATCCTCGCGGCCGCCTGCTTCGCCCGCTCCTCGCCGCGATTCGAGAGCTGGCTCCTCGACCACCCGCGTCTCGGGCCCTCGGTGCGGCGCTGGCGGCGGACGGGCGCGATCCCGCGCCCGGCGAAGTGGATCGCCTGCGTCAGCATGGCGGCGAGTTGGCTCCTCCTGCTCGCCACGGACGTCCCGGCCTATGGCAAGGCCGCGGTCGCGATCGTCCTGTTGCTGGCGGCCGGGTATATCGTCACCCGGCCGGACGGGGCGCCGGGCGGGTGACTATTCGACCGTGACCGACTTCGCGAGGTTGCGCGGCTGGTCGACGTCTTTCCCCATGAACACCGCGGTGTGGTAGGCGATGAGCTGGATCGGCAGCGCATAGAGGATCGGCGCCACGGTCGGGCTCGCGGTGGGCATGACGATCGTCGCGAGCGTGTCCATGCCGATCTCCTCGGCGCCGCGCGCATCGGTCACGAGCACGATCTTGCCGCCCCGCGCCGCGACCTCCTGCATGTTCGAGACCGTCTTCTCGAGTAGATGATCGTGCGGCGCGATCACGATGACCGGCAGGTCCTCGTCGATCAGCGCGATCGGCCCGTGCTTGAGCTCGCCGGCCGCATAGCCCTCGGCGTGGATGTAGGAGATCTCCTTGAGCTTCAGCGCGCCTTCGAGAGCGAGGGGATAGGACGTGCCGCGGCCGAGATAGAGCACGTCGGTCGCCCGCGCGAGATCGCGGTTGAGCGCCTCGATCCGGGGCTCGACCTTGAACGCCTCCGCCATCAGGCCGGGCAGGCGGATGAGCTCGTCGACGAGCTCGGCCTCGTCCTTGTCGGAGAGCGTGCCGCGTGCTCGCCCGGCGGCGATCGCGAGGCACAGGAGCACCGTCAGCTGGCAGGTGAAGGCCTTGGTCGAGGCGACGCCGACCTCGGTTCCCGCCAGGGTCGGCGCGATGGCGGCACTCTCGCGCGCCATGGTCGAGGTCTGGACATTCACGACCGAGAGGATGTGCTGTCCCTGCGCCTTGGCGTAGCGAAGCGAGGCGAGGGTGTCGGCGGTCTCGCCGGACTGCGAGACGAAGAGCGCGAGCTCGCCCTCGTCCATCGGCGGCTCGCGGTAGCGGAACTCGGAGGCGACGTCGATCTCGACAGGCAGGCGGGCGAGGCGCTCGAACCAGTACTTCGCGATCAGCCCGGCATAGTAGGCCGTGCCGCAGGCCGAGATCGACATGCGCTTCAGCGTCTTGAAGTCGAACGGCAGCGTCGCCGGCAGCTTCACCCGCCCGGTGGCGAAATCGACATAGTGGGCGAGCGTGCGGCCGACGACCTCGGGTTGCTCATAGATCTCCTTCGCCATGAAATGGCGATGGTTGCCCTTCTCGGCCATGAAGGTGCCGGACGGGATGCGCTGGGGCTTGCGCTCGACCGGGCGCCCCTTGAGATCGCGGATCTGGACGCCGTGGCGCGACAGGACGGCCCAGTCGCCGTCCTCGAGATAGGTCACCTCGTCCGTGAAAGGCGCGAGCGCGACCGCGTCGGAGCCGAGATACATCTCGCCCTCGCCATGCCCGATGGCGAGCGGCGGACCATGCCGAGCCCCGATGAGCTGGTCCTCCTCGCCGGCAAACAGGAAAGCCAGTGCGAAAGCCCCCCGCAGTCGCGGAAGGACGCCCGCGACCGCCTCGACCGGGCTCTTGCCCTTGAGGATCTCTTTGGTGACGAGCTGGGCGACGATCTCGGTGTCGGTCTCGGTCTCGAAGCGGACGCCCTCGGCCTGGAGCTCCTCCTTCAGCTCGCGGAAGTTCTCGATGATGCCGTTATGGACGACCGCGAGCTTCTCGGTCGCGTGCGGATGAGCGTTGCGCTCGTTCGGGCGCCCATGGGTCGCCCAGCGCGTGTGGCCGATGCCGATCGCGCCCGACAGCGGCGCCTCGGAGAGCTTGACCTCGAGGTTGCCGAGCTTGCCTTCGGCGCGCCGGCGCTCGAGCCGGCCGCCATCCTCGAGCGTCGCCACCCCGGCCGAATCATAGCCCCGGTATTCGAGCCGCTTCAGCGCATCGACGATCTGCGTCGCGACCGCCGATTTGCCGAGGATTCCGACGATGCCGCACATGCTTGCCGTGTCCTTGAGCGTTCTGGTGAATTGAGGAGCGTTCCGGTAAAATCAGGACGAAACGGGGTCCTTCGCTTTAGCCTTCATCTTACGCGCCGAGGCCGCGTTGCGGAAAGCCTTTGCCCAGCCTTGCTTAATGGCCTGGCGCCCGCGGCCAAGCGCCAGCGCGTCGGCCGGGACGTCGTCGGTGATGACCGAGCCCGAGCCGATGTAGGCGCCCTCCCCGATCGAGACCGGGGCTACGAGCGAGGAGTTGGTTCCAACGAAGGCTCCCTTGCCGATCTCGGTGCGGTGCTTGTCGAAGCCGTCGTAATTGCAGGTGATGGTGCCCGCGCCGATGTTCGAGCCCTCTCCGATGGTCGCGTCGCCGAGATAGGCCAGGTGGTTCGCCTTGGCGCCGGGGCCGATCTCGGCGTTCTTCACCTCGACGAAATTGCCGATCCGCGCCTTGGCGCCGATCGCCGCGCCCGGGCGCAATCGCGCGAACGGGCCGACGCTTGCGCCGCGCGCCACATGCGCGCCTTCGAGATGCGAGAACGCGTGGACGACCGCGCCGCTCTCGATCCGGACCCCGGGGCCGAAGACCACATGCGGCTCGACCACCACATCCGACCCAATCTCCGTGTCGAGGCTGAAGAACACCGTCTCGGGCGCGGTCAGCGTGACCCCCGCCTTCATCGCGCGGCGGCGCAGGCGCGCCTGCACGATCGCCTCCGCCTCGGCGAGCTGGGCACGGTCGTTGATGCCCATCACCTCCGCTTCCGGCGCGGTCACGACGACGACGCGTTCGCCGGCGGCGCGGGCGATCCCGACCACATCGGTCAGGTAGTACTCGCCCTTCACGTTGCGGTTGCCGACCTCCCGCAGGAGCGCCAGCGCCCGCTCGCCGCGGATCGCCATCAGCCCGGCGTTGCAGAGCGTGATGCGGCGCTCCTCCGGCGAGGCGTCCCTCTCCTCGCGGATGGCGGCAAGGCCGTCCTTGTCGCTGACCAGCCGGCCGTAGCCGAACGGGTCGGCGGCCTCGAAGCCGAGCACCGCCACGGCGGCACCGGCCGCGAGCGGCGCTCTCAGCCGCTCATAGGTCGCCGGCTCGACGAGCGGCGTGTCGGCGAACGCGACGACCACGTCGTCCTCGGTCTTCTTCAGGGCCGCCGCGGCGGCAAGCGCGGCATGCGCGGTGCCGAGGCGCTCGGCCTGGGTGAAGATCTCGGCGCCTGGCAGGAACCGGCGTGCCTCCTCGGCGACATCCTCCCGATCCGGACCGACCACCACCGCAACCCGTGTCGCGCCGGCCTCGCGCAGGGCGGTCAGCGCATGGGCGAGCATCGAGCGGCCGGCAATCTCGTGCAGAACCTTGGCCCGCGCCGATTTCATCCGCGTGCCCTCCCCGGCTGCCAGCATCACGGCAAGGCAGGTGCGGGCGCGCGGCGCGGCGGGAGCGGCAGCGTTCGACATGGGCAGCGTCCCCTAGGTGCGAGCCGGACCTATCAAGACTTCGCCGCAATCCGCAATGCATGGCGGCTCAAAGGTCGCACCGGCCGGGAGCCCGCGGCGGAAATTGATCCGCTCCTCACCATTTCCTATATCGTGCATCCCGCTCGGCCCCGTTCCGGTGGACGGAAAGTCCCGCAAAGCGCGCGTTCATGAGTAGTGCATTCTCGGGGCGACCGGTGGCGCCGAGGCGCCCGGCCGTTCTCAAACCGACGCGGCGGGAGGCGCTCGCGCTTCTCGGCGGAGCGACCGCCAGCGGCGCGTTTCCGGCGTTCGCGCAGGGGCAGGCGCCGACGCTCGCGCAGATCCAGAGCGCGCTCGGCGAGGGGCAGCGATTCGAGCCTGAGGCGGTGACGGAGCTTGCGCGCTCGCTCGCGCGTCGGCCCTATGCGGCCGTGCCGACCGATCTGCCGGAGGCGCTCAGCAACCTGAATTACGAGCAGTACATCGGCATCCGGGCGCTGCCGGGCGCACAGATCTGGGCGAGCGAGGCTCGCGGCTTCGTCGTCGAGCCGCTCCATCGCGGCTTCGTGTTCTCGGCGCCGGTGCTGCTGTTCACGGTCGAGGACGGCAGCGTGCGCCGCGTTGCCTACGAACGCACCCGCTTCGAGTTCGGCCGCCTCAACGTCCCCGCGACCCTCGGCGAGCTCGGCTTCTCCGGGTTCCGCCTCTTCACCACCGGCTGGACCGGCCAGCCGGTCGAGTTCGCGCTCGTGCAGGGCGCGAGCTTCTTCCGGGCGCTGGCGCGCGGACAGACCTACGGCGTCGTCGCGCGGGCGCTCACCTTGCGGCCGGCCGAGCCGCGCGGCGAGGAGTTCCCCTTCTTCCGGGCCTTTTGGCTCGAGCGCCCGAACCCGGGCACCAACGCCCTCATCGTGCACGGGCTGATCGATTCCGAGTCGGTCGCCGGCGCCGTGCGCATGACCTTCCGCCCCGGCGACATGACGATCGTCGATGTCGAGACCACGCTGTTCCCACGCGGCAATCTGGAGCATGTCGGACTCGGCGGCATCGGCTCGAGCTACTTCTTCGGCCCGAACGACCGCCGCGGCGCCGACGACGTGCGCCCGGCCGTGCACAAATCCAAGGGCCTGCAGATGCTCAACGGCTCGGGCGAGTGGCTCTGGCGCCCGTTGCGCAACCCGCAGACGCTGCAGATCTCGGCCTTCGTCGACCGCAATCCGCGCGGCTTCGGCCTCCTCCAGCGCGACCGCGATTACGCGGCGTTCCAGGATGATGCGCAGCGCTGGGAACGCCAGCCGAGCCTGTGGATCGAGCCGCTCGGCGAATGGTCGGAAGGCACGGTGCAGCTCATCGAGATCCCGAGCGAGTCGGAGATCAACGACAACATCCTCGCCTATTGGCGCCCGCGCGGCGCCATGGCGGCGGGTTCGGAGGTGGCGTTCAGCTATCGCCAGTTCTGGTGCTGGCACCCGCCCGAACGGCCCGAGCTCGCGACCGTCGCGGCAACGCGGGTCGGGCGCGGCTCGGGCGGGCGGCGGCGGCGCTTCCTGGTCGACTTCAGCGGAGACATGCTGAACGGCGCGAGCCCGACGGCGGACGTGCGGGCGATCGCGACGGCCGCTCCCGGAACCATTCAGGCGCTTCGCACTTGGCCTTATCCGGACCGCAAGACGCTCCGGGTGGCGTTCGAGCTTGACCCGGGCAACGAAAACGCCAGTGAAATGAGGCTCCTTCTGGAGTCCGCGGGGAAACCCGCGAGCGAGACATGGCTCTATCGGTGGACGCCCTGAGACCGATCGAGATCGCAAGGCTCCCGGCCGCGAGCCCCGCGCCCGCGATGCCGCCCGAGAGCCGCCTGGAAATGCCGGTCCAGTCGCTCTCGCGCTGGTCGGCCCAGGACGGGCGGCGCCTCGCCGCATCCGATCCCTATCGCGCGCCCTGGCTCGCCCGGCTTTTCGTGTTCGGTGGGGCGGCGGCGCTGACCGCCTACGGCGCCCGCGAGATGTACGAGGTCGTGTCGGTCAGCCGCACGACGGTCCTTCAGTACGTCCTGCTCTTGCTCTTCACCCTCAACTTCTCGTGGATCGCCCTCGCCTTCACGAGCGGGCTCCTCGGCTTCCTGGTCCTGCTGCGCAAGCCCCGGCCATTGCCGCCGCTTCCGGACGATCTGCGGACCCGCACCGCGGTGGTGATGCCGGTCTACAACGAGTCGACGGCGCGCACTTTCGCGGCACTCGAAGCCATGCGCGAGGAGATCGAAGCGACCGGGCTCGGCGATCATTTCGACTACGTCGTCCTCTCCGACTCGACCGACCCCGACGCCTGGATCGCCGAGGAGAGGGCCTTTCTCGCATGGCGCGACAAGCTCGAACCGGGCGCCCGGGTCTACTACCGCCACCGGCCGAAGAACCACCATCGCAAGGCCGGCAACATCGCCGATTTCGTCACCCGCTGGGGCGGCGCCTACGATCACATGCTGGTGCTCGACGCCGACAGCCTGATGACCGGCGAGACCATCGCGCGGCTCGCGGTCGCGATGGAGAACGACCCCGACGCCGGCATCATCCAGACGCTGCCGCTGATCATCAACCGCAACACGCTGTTCGCCCGCTCGCAGCAATTCGCGGCGCGCGTCTACGGCCCGGTCATCGCCGCCGGCCTGTCGACCTGGATGGGTCGCGACGGCAACTACTGGGGCCACAACGCGATCATCCGGACCAGGGCCTTCGCGGCCCATTGCGGCATGCCCGACCTTGCCGGCCGTCCGCCGCTCGGCGGCCACATCCTCAGCCACGACTTCGTCGAGGCGGCGCTGATCCGGCGCGCCGGCTGGACCGTGTACATGCTGCACGACCTGTCCGGCAGCTACGAGGAAAGCCCGCCGTCGCTGATCGACCTCGCGGCGCGCGACCGGCGCTGGTGCCAGGGCAACCTGCAGCACAGCCGCATCATCGGTTCGCGCGGCTTCAAGCTCGCGACCCGGCAGCATTTCGCGACCGGGATCATGTCCTACCTCGCGTCGCCGTTCTGGCTGTTCCAGCTCATCGTCGGCATCGCGCTCGTGCTGCAGACCACCTACATCCGGCCGGAATACTTCAGCTCGGAGTTCAGCCTTTTCCCGGTCTGGCCGCGCTTCGACCCCGAGCGCGCATTGGCGCTGTTCGGGATCACCATGGCGGTGCTCCTGGCGCCGAAGCTCTTCGGGCTCGTCGTGTTCCTGCTCGACGCCGGCTCGCGGCGGAAGGCCGGCGGCGCGCCCCGGCTCGTCGTCTCGGCCTTCCTCGAGATCATCCTGTCGGCGCTGATCGCGCCGATCCTGATGGTCATCCAGTCGGGCGCCGTGTTCCAGATCCTGCTCGGGCGCGACACCGGCTGGCAGCCGCAGCGGCGCGACGACGGCTCGATCCCGATGCGCGACATCGTCCGGCGCCACCGCTGGCACGCCTTCCTCGGCCTCGTCGCCGGCCTCTCGGCCTTCATGATCGCGACCTCGCTGTTCCTGTGGATGTCGCCGACCATCATCGGCCTCCTGCTCGCGATCCCGCTGTCCTGGCTGAGCGGGAGGCTCGCCGCCGGGCTCGCGCTGAAGCGCCTGGGGCTGCTCCTGATCCCGGAGGAGACCGCGACGCCGCCGATCGTCTCGCGCGCCAACGCGCTGCAGGCCGAGAACGCGCGGCTCGGCTTCGACGACGAGGACGGGCTGCTCGCCCTCTACAAGGATCCCGAGCTCCGCGAGGCCCATGAGGAGATGCTGCCGCCGCCCCCGCCCCGCAGGCGCGGCGACATCGAGCCGGAGCGCGTGATGGCGCAGGCCAAGGTCATGGACGCGGAGTCGATCCACGACGCGCTCAGCTGGCTGAAGCCGGAGGAGCGCATGGTCGTCCTGCACGACCGCGCCCTGCTCGATCAGCTGACCCGCCTCAAGCCGGTCGCCGAGGCGGCCGAATAGCCGCAGCCGCGAGCCGTTCACCCTTCGGCAGCAATCGCTGCGTAACCTGCCTCGGCATGATCGCACACTCGATGACCGTCCCGCTGATCGGCGGCGCTCTCGTCGGCCTCGTCTACGCGTCGGCGAGCCCGCAATACTCGTTCCACCCCTTATGCACCTATGGCGAGATCTACCGGCTGCGCGCCACGGTCGACATCGACGGCGAGGCCCACTCGGCCGAGGTCGTGCGGCAGACCAGCAAGTCGCGCGAGTGGATCTACAACCTGAACTCCGCCGGCTGCGAGGCCACGCACGGCCTCGCACTTTCGTTCCGCTTGCGCGACAACCGCGTGGTGCTGCTGCCGGCAACGCTATGCCGCGACGGCGCCGACGCCTTGAGGAAGGCGCGCAGGATCGACGTCTCGCGGCATTGCGAAGCGATCCACCGGCCGAAGCGCGCAGGCGCGTCGCGCTATGCCGACGGCTACATCGTCGACGACGCCGAGCGGCCGGCATCCTGGTCCCGCCTCGCGCTCGGCACGCCCGCGACGGAGCGCAACATTGTGGTTCGCTTGACCGAGGTCTCGGCCGAAAGGGTTCGCGCCGACCCGGAGGACGATCTCGACGACACCGCTCCGGGCCTCCTGAAGGCGTCCTTCGCCTCCAGGGAGTGGTTCAACAGCCCCGAGCGGGTCATTCCCTATCTGCGGCGCAGCGATTTCTACAGGCAGAACAACCGGCGGTTCCGGTACGAGGTCGAGGAGCGTTAGCGCTGGGGCTGGAACGGGATGACTTTTCTTCGAGTCGTCATCCCGCTCTATCTCCTTGTTCAAGCATGATCTTTTCCGAAAACCGGTGGCCACTTTTCGGGATCATGCTCTACCGCGCGAGCCAGCCGCCGTCGACCGGCAGGGTGTGGCCGGTGATCATCGCGGCGGCGTCGCTCGAAAGAAAGACGATCGCGGCCGCGACCTCCTCGGCCTCGACCAGCCGTCCGAGCGGCGTCGCCTCGATCAGCGCCTTGGCCATCGCGGGATCGGCCATCAAGGGCTCGACGAGCCTGGTCTTCACGAAGGCCGGCGCGACCGCGTTGACGCGCACGCCGTGCGGCGCCCATTCGAGCGCCAATGCCCGGGTCAGGTTGACGAGCGCGCCCTTGACCGCGTGATAGGCCGGGTTCGGGTAGAGCCCGCCGCCGGTAAGCCCCATGATCGACGAGACGTTGACGACCGCGCCGCCGCCGCGCGCGACCATGTGCCGGCCGGCGGCGCGCGAGCAGTAGAAGGCGCCGTTGAGGCCGACATCGACCACGCGCTGCCAGCGCTCGGTCGGCATGTCGACCGTCGCCATGCGCGCGCCGATGCCGGCGTTGTTGACGAGCACGTCGATCGAGCCGAGCCGCTCGACCGCCTCCCCAACCACCCGATCGACATCGGCCTCGACCGCCACGTCGAGCTGAAAGGCCGCGGCGCGCCCGCCCTCCCCTGCGATCGCCTGCGCGGTCTCCTGCGCGCTCGCCTCGTCGATGTCGGTCGCCGCGACCGCGCCCCCGAGCCGCGCAAAGGCCAGCGCCGTCGCCCGCCCGATACCGGCGCCGGCGCCGGTGACGAAGGCGACGCGATCATCGAAGCGGAGGGAGTTGAGGAGGTCGGCCATCGCGCTCGCCTACCCGGAGCGACGGGCGAGGTCGAGTGCCGCTGGGGCCTCTTTTTGGGTCCGCAGTGTCCTGGTTCGCCGAGGCGAGTGTCCTAGCTTGTTTCTGCGGCCAAGATACACATAGGTTAGGGCGTGACGTTCCATTCGGTGCTAACGTCCCTGGATCATCGGCCGACGGTTCAGGGCGCCGATGGCTGAGAGACCGCGTGCTCCCGCCTCAAGCCGGAGCCGCGCCATGGGACCCCCCCCCCCGCATGGGATCCCCCCCCCCCCCGTCACAATCCCTGATCGTGAAGCTCGAAAGCATCGCGCCCGTCTCGGACGAAGAGAGGCAGGCGATCGTCGCGCTGCCGATGACCGTCAGGGACATCCGCGAGGACCACGACATCGTTCGGGATCAGGACCGCCCGTCGCAGTGCTGCCTGGTCATCGAAGGCTTGGCTTGCCGCTACAAGGTCTTGCCGGGCGGCAAGCGGCAGATCTTCTCGTTCCACATTCCGGGCGACATCCCGGACCTGCAAAGTCTCCACCTCGACGTCATGGACCACAATCTCGGGACCCTGGTTCCCTGCAGGATCGGCTTCATCCCGCACGAAACGGCTCGCCAGTTCATCCGCGCGCACCCACGCATCGGCGACATCTTCTGGCGCGACACGCTCATCGATGCCGGGGTGTTCCGGGAATGGATCACCAACATCGCCCGCCGGGATTCCTACCAGCGCGTCGCACATCTCTTGTGCGAGCTGTACGTCCGCCTCCGGGCTGCCGGGCTTGCAAACGGACGCACCTACGCAATGCCCATCACGCAGGCCGAGCTGGCCGACGCGACCGGCATGTCCACCGTCCATGTCAACCGCAGCCTGCAAAAGCTGCGGGGCGACGGCCTGATCCGGTCGGGCAAGCGGTCGGTCACCATCGAAGATTGGGACGGGCTGCAAGCAGCCGGTGAGTTCGACCCCACCTACCTGCACCTGAGGCCGCAGGCGCTCGCGGCTTGAGCGGCCTGCAACTCTTCGGCCATCCCGGGCGTTCTGGGCTGAATGCCCGCTTCTATTTCGACGTGACCACGGACGGTGTCACGGCGGCAGACCCCGACGGGCTCGACCTGCCCTCCCTGGACGCTGCCCGGAAGGAAGCCCGAACGACGGCGGCCGAGATGGCGAAAGAGGACGAGGCTTGCCCGAAGGACATCACCATCGGCGTCCGCGACCGGAGCGGCCCTGCGCCCGTGGCAACGGTGCGCCTGTCCTTGAGGTGCGAGTAGGCCGCCTGAGTGGCGGCTTCGTCACCCCGGAACAAGTCAGCCATTCCAGCATCCCGGGCAGAAGCAGCGCTGCGATGCATACGCTTCGTTGTTCGGCGAAGAAATGCGGACATCTTCACCTCCAGAAGCTGCTCAAGATCGGCGTCGTGGAGCGCACGCGCGTCAAGAACCGCCTCGGCAATGGACACGCGTGGCACCTCACGATCAAGCACACGCCGCAGACCGAAAAGCCCCTGCACGCGATCGCGGGAGCCCTAGGCTGACAACCGCCATTTCCTATTCTATACGCTTTCGATCAGGGGTGCGGCGCGCCTGCGACGGCAAACGAATTGCCCTCACAACGGAGTGAGCTCTGAGATGAGAGTGTTCCTATCCCATTCCTCTAAGGACAAGGGCTATGTTGATACGGTTGCTGGTCTTCTAAGGCCAGGCACCTTCGAGCAAGATTCTCAGACTTTCGATGCGGGGTTGATAAATTCGCAAGCCATTATCGCTTCCCTCCGCCGGTGCGATTTGTTTTGCTTGTTCCTCTCGTCGAGTTCCGTAAGTTCCGCGTATGTTGATTTTGAAGCGCTCCTTGGGCTCGAATTTATCGCCAGTGGCAAGATCGGTAAATTCCTCGTAGTCTGTCTGGACGACGGCGCTTTCCAAAAGGCTTCCGCAAATGTACGATTCTTCAATATCGTACGCAATAGTGTTGACACGGATGCCACTGCTCGCCTTATCCAGGGATATTTAGTATCGTCGGCCGGAAATCAGTACCACGACCATCCCTTTTTGGGACGCGATGAGGAAATGCTAGAGCTCGAGAAGCAGGCAACGGATCATCGCCGGCCAAATTCGAAAGCGATTTTCATCTCAGGAAACGTCGGCTCTGGTAGGCGAACGCTAGGTGTTTGATCCCGCAGTGTGATGGTACGTATGATCATCATGCTGAGAGGGATGCGCTATGGGCCAGGTTCTTCACGGAAGCGCCACAACGACTGAGG
>JAQSWQ010000105.1 GCA_029266525.1 Microvirga sp. | reverse complement strand
GAAGGCGCAAGGCCTCGATGGGCAGGGGGTCCCAGACGCGCAGGAGCACGAGGTCGATGAGCAGCACGAGCGCGATCGCCCGGCCCATGCCGAAGCGGCTGGCGAGTCGCAGGAGCTTCCTCATCGGCGCGCGGTCATTCCGATTCGAGCTGCTCGGGCGCAAGCTCCATGCCGGCCGCCGCAACGCCGGCTGCGCTCGCAACCGCGGTCGCGCGCTCGAGGTTGCGCCGCGCGCTGGCGTTGGTCTGGTCGAGCCGGAGCGCCGCGTTGAAATCGGCGACCGCGCGGACCGTGTCCTGTTTCCTGAGATAGGCCTGGCCGCGGCCGTTGAACGCCCTCGCCAGGGCCGGATCGGCCTCGATCGCGCGCGTGTACTCGGCGATGGCGCGGTCGAGCTCGCCTTGGCGCCCATAGACGACGGCGCGGTTGTAGAGCGCCTTGGCATAGTCGGGGCTGAGCTTGATCGCCTGCCCGAAATCGGCGAGCGCGCGCTCCGCGTCGCCCTCTTTCGCATAGGCCTCGCCGCGGTTGTTGAGCGCCTTGGCCGCGGCCCTCGAAGCGGGGGTCCAGATCCGGATCGCCTCGCTGTAGTCGGCGATGGCGCGTGGAAGATCGTTCTTTGCCCGATAGGCGCGGCCGCGATTGTACAGGGCGACCGGCAGGCTCGGGGCCATGCGGATGGCGCGGTCGCAATCGGCGATGGCTTTGTCGGCCATGCCCTTGACGATGTAGGCCCCGCAGCGGTTGCTCAGGGCCTGCGCACGGGTGCGCCGAGCGAGGTTCTTGCTGGCGTTCAACGCGGTGCAGGCCTGGATAGCGCGATCGGGATTTGCGAGGTTCTGGCAGTCGACGGCCGGCGTGCCGGCGTGGCCGAGGAGAGGAGAGGGAGGCGCGCGAGCCGGAAGGAAGAGGGCGACGCGCGTTACCGGCGGCTCACGATAATCGCCGGCGCGCGCCTCAGGGATGCCGGCTTGCATCGCGGCCGAAGCGGCGAGCGCCGTGACGACGGCGGCCGCGAAGGCATGGAGGCGGCGAAGCGTGCGACTCATGGCGACGGGCGGTTCCGGCCTCCGCCTTGCGGCGGCGTCTCTTCGGCCATCATTTCACTCGGGACCGCTTCTCGGCAAGGTCCGGCTACGCCGGGGCGGCACTCGATGCTGGTCAGCCCCCCAGCCCCGACCGTTTTCAGGCGGCCCTTTATGCCACGAGCATGAAATCCGCCGCCACGAGCGTCGGCTGGTTGCTCAGAATCGCGAACTTGACCGCGGCGGTTCCGCCCGTTCCATCCACATCCCAGAACAGCTCGCCGGTGCTGGAATTGAAGAGCACTTGCCCGCCCGCCGCCGTCGCAGCCGGAGCAGACCCGGCCGCAGCGGCGCCGGACACGAACTGACCGGCGCTCAGGGCACTGCCGCTCAGCCCGCCGCCGAAGCTGGCCTTCGAGAGCTCGATCCTGTCCCCTTCGCTCGAATTGAAATCGATGATGTTGTCGGCATTGGCGGGGCCCGCCTCCGCGAACTTGAACGCGTCCGCGCCGCTGCTGCCCGACAGCACGTCGTTGCCGCTACCGCCGCTGAGGGTGTCGTTGCCGGACCCGCCCAGCAACAGGTCATTGCCGCCGCCACCATTCAGCAAGTCATTGCCCGCGAGGCCGACGATCACGTCGCTACCGCCAGAGCCGGTGCCGCCGCCGAGATCGTTATTGTTGCTGCTCGTACCGATCACGAGATCGGGGCCGTTGGTCGGCGAACCGAACGCTGGCAGCGGATGGAAGAACGAGTTGATCGAGAGGACACCTGTTCCGTAGCCGGTCGCGAGGCTGACTTGGGCAGCCTCGAAATCCGTTGCTTCCGCGTTCCAGCTCGACGACAGCAGCGCGAGGGTCTTGCCGCTCGGCGAGTTGACGAAGGACCGCAAGCTGTTCTGGAAGCCGGTGTCGGCGAGAATCTCGGAAAGCTGATCGGGCGTGAAGACCAGGTTTATCGTGTCGATGCCCGGGTTGTGCGGGCCGCCCTCGTAGATCGTTCCGTTGTCGCTGGGCAAATGGCTCCAGGCTGTCGTGATCGTGTCCGCGTTGCCGGCCGCGTCGAGCGCGATATTCGTCAGGTTGACGCCCGAGAAATCGTTGCTGCTTGCCCCGCCGAAATTCGGATCCGGAATTTCGGAGATGTTCACCGTCGCCGTGGTGACGTGGCCGCCCGCCGCCGATCCGTTGTCGTCGATTGATATCGTCAGGACCCCGCCAGCCTCCGTGCCGTCCGGATTCCAGGTCAGATTTCCGCGGTAGAGGAAGACGTTGATGTCCGCGATCGTGCCCTGCAGCGTGATTTGATCGGTCCCATTTCCAGACACGACCGAGACGCCGCTGCCGCCGAGATTCGCCGCCGTGAGCGCGTCGCCGTTATCGTCCATCGTGAACGTTACACGGACGAATGTGCTGCCCGCATCGCGATCGTCGAAGCTGATGCGATTGATCACCGCGACATCGCCGGTGGTGTTCGATGCCCAGTATTTGATCCCGCCGGGCGGCGTGTGAATGATCGCGGCGGAGCCTCGGTCGATTGCGACGGTATCGGAACCCGCCGAGCCGTTGTTGCCTGCGAGGTCGGAAAAGCTGTTTGCGATCACCGTGACGGAGCCGGCGCCCGAGAACCCGTCGGTGGCCGTGAATGTCGCGGAGTAGCTCGTGCCGGAACCGCTGAAATTGGTGAGAGTGCCGCCGACCGCCACCAGATCGGCGAATTCGAAGTCGCTCGTCGCTTCGCTGAAGGTGAAAGTCACGTTCGAGCTAGGGTCGCCGTCGTTGAGCGACGCATCGTCGATATTCACCGCCACTGTCGGTGCGGCCGTGTCGATGGTGACCGCCCGGCTGTCGGTGCTGGTTCCGACATTCTCCACTGCGTCGACGATCCGCGCCAAATAGGTGAAGGTTCGCGGCGCTCGGGTCCCAGGTCCAGCCGATGGTCTGCGTCGTCCCGGCCGACGCTACCGCCGAGCCGAAGCTCAGATGGTTCAGAGCCGCGAGAAGCGCCGCGTTCGTGTAGCTGTCGCCATTGAGCTTCAGGATCGGAGTGCCGGCCGAGGCCGAGAGGCTGTCGCCCACATCCGCGTCGCTAAAGGACAGCGAGCCGCCGAGCGGCCCAATGTCCTGGGCCGAAGAGTTGCCGGCCGACTCCGTCCCCGTCGTCGTCGCGCCCGTGCTGTTCGTCGAGATCAGGACCGTCGGGTCGTTCGTGCCCGTGATGGTGAGCGTCAGGGTCGAGTTGGACTGGGCGCCCGAGCCGTCGGCCATCACGTAGTTGACGACGACTGTCGCGCTCTGCCCGACCCCGAGATAATCAAAGGCGGCGCCGGCGAACCTGATCTCGTTGTTGACGATCGAGAACGCCCCGGCCTGCCCCGGGCTCGCGGCAGCCCCGCCGACCAGGATCGTGCCGAGCGAGACCAGCGTCTTGGTGTCGCCCGTGTCCGGATCGGTGTCGTTCGCCAGCACCGCCAAGGACTTGGTCTCGTTCTCGCCTGCCGTGCCGGTGTCGGCGGCGGCCGCCGGCCCGTCGTTTGCCCCGAAGACCTCCCACGAGGCGGTCGCGGCGGTGGTGACGAAGCCGTCCGAGACGCCGTAGCTCACGGTCACGATGGTCGACTGGCCCGCGCCGAGGTGCTGGTAGGCGGCGTTCGATGCGTCGAGGCTGAAGATGTTGGTGGCGGCATCGAAGCTGACGCCCGCCGGCAGCTCCGATGGGAGGACGACCCGCAGCACCGTGTCGTGGTCGACGTCGGTGGCTTTGGCGAGCGCATTCAGCTGGACCGGCACGCCGTCCTCGGTCGCTTCGCCGGTCACGGGGCCGGAGACCGTCGGCGCGTCGTTCTCGCCGACAAAGGTGACGGTCACGGTCTCGGTGGTCGTCTGGCCTTTGTCGTCGCCGAGCGTGACGATGAAGCTGTCGCTCTTGATCTCGCCCTCGGCGAGCGCGCGCACGAAGGCTTGGTCAGCTTGGTAGAACCAGCCGACGACCCCTCCTGAGCCAGTGCCGGTGGAGTCGACCGTCACGGCAGCCGTGAGCGTCCCGAAGGTGCCGGCCGTCGCAGCGGCCGAGGCGACATGGATGTCGCATCGGTCGGGATCGGAGAAGGCGATCTGGCCGGTGACGGTGAGCGTCGTCTCCGTCTCCGTGCCGCCCGTCACCACGCCCGCCGCGAACACCGGCCCGTCGTTCGTGCCCGTCACCACGATCGTGACCGGTTGCGTCACCCGACCGCCCTGGCCGTCGTCGACGCCGATCTCATAGACGATGGTGAGCCGCTCGTTTGCGGCCAGGAAATCGAACAGGGTATCCGCGACCGAGAAAGTCCAGGTGAGGCTGCCGACGGCGTTGCCGGTGCTGTCTTGCCCGCCGAGCAGGATCGCAGCCCGGAGCGCGTCCAGAGTCGCCTGCGGGAACACGCCTGTCGCGCTGCTCCCGTCGGACCGCGTCCAGGTGAGCACGCTAAGGCTCGCGATCGCCTGATGGGCGTCGGCGAGGTCGACATCGTCGAATGCAAGCGTGCCGGTGACGCTACGGTCGTCAACTGCGCCGGTGATTCCGGCCAGCTCGGACAACGGGTGGGGCGAAGTTGAGTCCAGCGCAACGGTCGGTGCGTCGTTGGTCCCTGTAAGAAGGATCGACACGGTTTGGACCGAGGTGTTGCCGGCGCTGTCCGTTACGCGCACCTGATACGGGACGATCAGCGTGTCGTCGGCGCCAAGGAACGCCGTGAGGCCAGAAGGCAGCGAAAACTGCCAGCGAATGGCGCCGGAATTCCCGCCCGACGCAGCCGTCTCGATAGCGGCCGAGAATGCGTCCGCCAGCGCGGACAGCGTGGCAACCGGAATAGGAAGTCCGATCTGGGCTCCGCTTTTCGTCCAGGCGAGCGCGTTCGCGTTGAGCGTCGAGCTCGCGGTGTGCGTGTCGCCGCTGTCGGGGTCGGTGAAGGTCAGCCCTCCGGTCGCACCGTCTCCCGTCGAACCCGAGCCGCCGTTCGGCGAATGAGACGCGACCGAATCGGGATCGAGCACGGGTGGGCCGCTCGAGCCGTTCTGCGTCGCCGACCCCCCGGTGCCGCCGCCGCTCGAGCCGCCCGTGAGGGTCGTGGCGGCGAAGGTCGCGTTCTGGGGAATGTTCGGGTCAGGCGGCGGCGGCGGCGTCAGGCTGCCGACGAGCGTGGTCGCCTGGGTCCCGCCTTGCGTAGCGAGATTGTCGGTCGGCGCGGAGCTCGAGCCCCCGGCTCCGCCGCCCGTCGCAGGGCCGCTCGGCCCGGTGCCCGGGTCGCTCGGGGGCGGCGTGTATTGCTGACCCGCCTGGAAGGGCTGGGCATTGAATGCCGTCTGGATCGCCAGCACCTGCTGAACGACGTTCTGCGCCGCCAGCTGATCGGCTGCGGTGCGCGGAATTTCGGTGACGATCGGCTGCTGGTTCAACTGCGGCGTGAACAGCACCGCCCGATCTTCGCTTGCGATCGTCGCGAGGACGTTGGACCGGTTGCCGTTCTCCCAGGCCACGATCTCCCCGACCCGCCCAGTAAATCTCGACGATCACGATGGTGCCGCGGATGCCCATCGTGGCGACCGGCGTCTGCACTTGCATGTCGCCGGTCTTTGCCACTTGGCCGGCGACGAAGCTGATCGTGCCCTGGACGAGGCTGACAACGCTCGAATTCGCCGTCCCGTTCGGGTCGTACACCATCTCGTTCAGGACCATCCCGCGTTGGCGGAAAGGTTGAACGCGGTCCCGTCGATGAAGCCGATGCCGAGGCTCGAGGCAGCGCGAGTCTGGACCACGTCCCCTTGGTAGACCACGTCGCCGACGTTGAACGCCACCGGCACGCCGTTGCGGATCGCGATCGCCGACCCTGTGACCTTCTCGACGCGTCCGATGGGCGTTGCGGACGGAGCCTGGCCGCCGGCCTGGGCGTATTCGGCCGGCGTCGTCTGGCGCACGATGGCGTCGACGATGGAGCCGAGCACCGAGGCGCCCTCGCGGGACATGAGCGTGGCGCGCTTCTCGTCGGCGAAATAGTCGTGCACGATGGCCCGCCGGCCGTCCTCGCCGACGATCAGAAGGTCCTTGCCGGCCTTGCGAAAGTCGGCGTTGAACAGAAGCGCAGCATCGGGGATCACCGCCGTGCCGTCGGAGCCGATCTCGATCTCGAGATCGGCGCCCAGCCAGAAGTTCAGCCCGAGACCATGGGTCGGCGGTTCGAGACGCACCTAGTCCCCCCTGTGCAAACATTTGTCGGCAGCGAAACTCAGCCGCCCGGCACTTCGGTCGCAGTCTCCCCCTGCGAGAGCCGCGATCTTAATCCTTTCTTCATCTTTAAACAACGCTCTGCGGCCGCACTAAGGCGATATTCGTCAGGCACCTGCGCACATCCTTTACGGCCAAACGACAACTTTCAGGACCGGGCGGGTGATCGCAGGCCCGTGAGTAGCAACACGGCGGCCCGCGCCGTTCCGGATGGCGTTTTCGGCTTGGACCCCCTACTGGACCGCTTGAAATAGCTCGATGCGTCAATGAACCCGCAGACCACAGTCGATCGCAACGCCGCCGACACGCCCTACGCTTGGCTCCGCCTCGCCCTGTCGCTTCTTGCCAGCACGATCGGCGGGATCGGCATGTGGTCGGTCGTGGTGGTGCTGCCCGCCGTGCAGGCTGAGTTCGGCGTCGCGCGCGGCGAGGCCTCGCTCCCCTACACGATGACCATGCTCGGCTTCGCCTTCGGCGGGGTGCTTATGGGAAGCTGCGCCGATCGCTTCGGAGTCGCGGCGACGAGCGCGGTCGGCGCGGTGGCGCTCGGCCTGGGCTATGTCGGCGCCGCCCACGCGGGCTCGATCTGGCAATTCGCGCTGATCCAGGGGGTGCTGATCGGATTCCTCGGCTCCTCCGCGACATTTGCGCCGCTCGTCGCCGATATCTCGCATTGGTTCATCCGCCGGCGCGGCATCGCGGTCGCGATCTGCGCCTCCGGCAACTACCTCTCCGGCACCCTGTGGCCGCCCGTGCTGCAGCATTTCGTCGAGAGCGCCGGCTGGCGCCCGACCCATATCGGGGTCGGGCTGTTCTGCGTCGCCACCCTGCTGCCGCTGTCGCTCGCCTTCCGCCGCCAGCCCGCCGAGAAGCACGCCCCGGCGCCCCTGTCGGTCGAGACGCAGCCTCGCCCCGTGTCGCCGGCGCTGGTGCAGGGCCTCCTCATCGTCGCAGGCTTCGCGTGCTGCGTCGCGATGTCGATGCCCCAGGTCCACATCGTAGCCTATTGCGGCGACCTCGGCTACGGCGTCGCGCGCGGCACCGAGATGCTCTCGATCATGCTCGGGCTTGGCATCGTGAGCCGGGTCGGTTCAGGATTCCTTGCCGACCGCATCGGCGGGCTGCCCACGGTGATTGTCGGCTCGGCGGGCCAGGCGCTTTCGCTGCTTCTCTACCTGTTCTTCGACGGGCTCTCCTCACTCTATGTAATCTCGGCCATCTTCGGCCTCGTGCAGGGCGGCATCATTCCGAGCTACGCAATCGTCGTGCGAGAGCATTTCCCAGCCCGGGAGGCGGGCTCGCGGGTCGGCATCGTGATCATGGCGACGATCGTCGGCATGGCTTTCGGTGGCTGGGTCTCGGGCGCGATCTTCGACCTCACCGGCTCCTACCGCGCGGCTTTCCTGAACGGCGTGGCCTGGAACGTGCTGAACCTCATGGTCGTGCTCTGGCTTCTCCAGCGTACGCGCGCGGAGCCTAGGGCCGCACGCGCGGCCCTCGCGGAGCGGGCCTAGGCTCAGGAAGCGAACGCTACCTCACGGGCTTTCACCAGCGACGCCACGGTCTCGTTCACGGGAGCGGTCACGCCGACCTCTGCTCCCGCGCGCGGGATCGCGCCGTTGATCACGTCGATCTCGGAGCGTCGGCCCGCCATGTGGTCCAGGAGCATCGAGGGCCGGGCATTCGCGATGCGCGCTCCAAGGTGCCGGATATGATCGATAGGATCCCCGACATCGAGCCGAATGCCCTTGGCCCGCGCGACGGCGATCGCCTCGTCGGCGCAGCCGCGAGCCACCCTCCAGGCCTCCGGAACCGTCATGATCTCGCCGATGGTGAAGCCGGTGAGGGCGCATGAGCCGGAGAAGGTCACGTTCATGATGAGCTTCTCCCAGATCATCCGCTCGATGTCCCGGAAAAGCTTCACCTCGAAGCCGGCCGAGCGCCAGATCTCGGCAGACGCTTCTAGAAGCTGCGTCGGCAATCCGCCGTACGCACCGAAGCGCACCATCGCCATGCCGTTGTGGTGGACGTGGCCCGGCGCCCGTAGGGACGCCCCGAAACCACCGACGACACCCACCGCAAGACGCTCGGCGCCTACGATCGGGGCGACGCGCTCGGCCGAGCCGAGGCCGTTCTGGATCGACTGCACGACCGTCTGCGGGCCGATAAGCGGCAGCGCGGAACGCCCCGCGGCTTCGACGTCGAACGCTTTGGTCGCAATCACCACGAGGTCGCAGGGACCTATGTCTTCGGTGCTCGTGCCAGCCTGAATGCGCACCGTGCGGTCGCCGCTCGCGCCCTCGACGCGCAGACCGCGCTCGCGGATCGCAGCGGCATGGTCCGGCCACAGCGTGATACCGAAGACCTCGTGCCCGGCGTCGGCCATGAGCGCGGCGTAGACCGAGCCCATCGCCCCGCAGCCGACGATCGCCACGCGCGCCATCCAACCCCCGCTCGTTCCTTGTCGCGGATCATCGGACGGGGCCCATCGAAAGTCCATGCGCCGGGCGCGTTCACCTTCATGGCGGCTTTGGGCTTGCGCCGCGGCCCTCGTTTGAGCTTAGCTGGGCGCGGGTGCGGGTTGAGTGAGTCAGGAGGGCGCATGTCGCCGCTCGTCCGTACGCCGTGCACCCGCATCGCCGCAGCGATTGGGCTCCTTCTCTCCTTGGCTTCCGCCGGAAGCGCGTCGGCGGCCGTCTCCGTCCGCATCGACAATTCCGAACAGCGGATGCGCGTCTTTGTGGGGGCCGGGCTCGCCTATTCCTGGCCGGTCTCGACCGCGCGGCGCGGCTATCGGACCCCGCCCGGGAGCTACCGCGTCCAGCGAATGGAGCGCATGTGGCACTCGCGCAAATACGACATGTCGCCGATGCCCTATTCGCTCTTCTTCCACGGCGGCTATGCCATCCACGGAACTTACTCGATCCGCCAACTGGGCCGGCCTGCGAGCCACGGCTGCGTGCGCCTCCACCCGGCGAATGCGCGCGCCCTGTTTTCGCTCGTCCGCTCGTATGGTGGCGCCCGCGTAGTGGTGACCGATTAGGCACAATAGAAAGCCGCCCGGCGGGCCGGGCGGCTTTTGCGCAGCTTGCGGCTAGGGACTCAGAGGCCCCAATACGGCGTCGCGTTATAATAGCGATGCACGTGCTCTTCCCATTCGCGATCATAGGAAGCGTCGCGGCCCTCGGCCGAGCGGCGGGGCGCGCCGCGCAGTTGATCCTCGGAGAGGTTCAGTTCATAGGCGTCGAGCTGGGTGTTGTACTTCAGGACGCTCCACGGGAGCGTGTAGTAGTCTTCGCCGAGGCCCATGAATCCGCCGAAGCTCATGACCGCGTACGCGACCTTGCCCGAGCGCTTCTCGATCATGACGCGCTCGATGGTGCCGATCTTCTCGCCGTCGGAGCGCCGCACCGGCGTGCCCTCGACCTTGTCGCTTGCGATGAGGTTGTAGGTCTCGCGGACCTCCCCGGCCGAACCGGCCGTGCCGGTCGTCGTGTTCATCGTCGCCATGAAGTCCCTCCTCTGGTGACTTAAGGCAACGCTTGCGAAAAGGCCCGGTTCCTGCCCGCGTGCCGGACAGGAACCGCGATCCTCGGGATACGTTGACCGACCATTCCGCAAGAGTCCGGGGGATTTCTCATGGCCGTTCAGCTGAAGCCGCTCGAGGAGCAAGTCGTCGTCGTTACCGGCGCTTCGAGCGGCATCGGCCGCGCCACCGCCGAGATGGCGGCCGAATGCGGCGCCCGGCTCGTCCTCGCTGCCCGCAACGAGGAAGCGCTCAGGGAAGTGGCCGACGAATGTGCGCGTCGCGGCGGGCGCGCCGTGGTGCTCGCGGCGGACGTCGCGAAGCGCGAGGACGTCGAGCGCATCGCGGAGGTGGCGGAGGAGAGCTTCGGCGGCTTCGACACCTGGGTGAACAATGCCGCAGCCGCCCTTTACGGCAAGATGACCGAGATTCCGCTCGATGATCAGCGTCGTCAGTTCGAGATCAACTACTGGGGTGTTGTCTATGGCTCTCTCGTTGCGGCGGAGCGGCTGCGGCGGCGCGGCGGCGGCGCCATCATCAACATCGGCAGCGTGCTCAGCGACCGCACCATGATCTATCAGAGCCAGTACTCGGCAACGAAGCATGCGGTAAAGGCGTTCACCGACGGCCTCAGGATGGAACTCGAGGCCGACGACGCGCCGGTCTCCGTGACCCTGATCAAACCCTCTTCGATCGACACGCCTTACCCCGAGCACGCCCGCAACTACATGGGCTCGGCCGCGCTCGACCTGCCGCCGCCCGTCTACGACCCGCATCTCGTCGGCAAGGCAATCCTCCATGCGGCCGAGCATCCGAAGCGCAGCCTCGTCGTGGGGCTCGGCGGCTACATGATCAGCCTGATGGGCACCCACTTCCCGCGGCTAACCGATTACGCCATGGAAGCGACCGGCTACGCTTCGCAGGCAGCCAAGGAGCCGGGCAGTCGCGAGCGCCAGCGCCGCGACAATCTCTACAGCCCGCGCGAGGACGGCATGCACTCCTCTCTTCCGGGAGGCCCGCCACGGCAGACGAGCCTCTTCCTCGAGGCGCAGATCCATCCGATCGCGACTTTCGCGCTCTTCGCGGGCTTCGGGCTTGCCCTTGCCTACGCCATGGGAGGCACCAGCTCCGGTGTACGCGAGGACAGTTCGCGCAGGCGCACCGCCTCGAAGCCCCGGGCAGGCGGCGGCGAGGATCTCGCGCGCGTCGCCATGGCGGGCTATCCGGTGCACGAGGATCGGGCGCGCGGCTCGGCGCTCGCCCGCCATTAGACCGCGCTCCGGCGCGGGCACCCTTGGGTGCTTTCGGCGCCCCGGGGTAGCATTGGTTATGAAAGCGGCGATTCGGGCGCTCACCCTGGCCATCGTGCTTGGCACGGTGACCGCGACGGCTCAGGACAAGGGCACGGTCGATCCGAAGCCGCTGCCGCCGCTTGCCAATCCGAACGATCCCGCAACGCCGGCGAAGGAGCTGTTCGGCCGCGCGACGAGCGCTGCCCCGCTATCGGCGCGAGCGGTCGGCAGCTACGCCAAGGGCTGCGTCGCCGGCGCGACCGCGCTCGCCGTCGACGGCGAGAACTGGCAGGTGATGCGCCTCTCGCGCAACCGCAACTGGGGCCATCCGAACCTGATCTCCTTCCTCGAGCGGCTCGCGAAGCGAGTGCCCGAGATCAATGGCTGGCCGGGGCTTCTGGTCGGCGACATCTCGCAGCCGCGCGGCGGCCCGATGCTGACCGGCCACGCCTCGCATCAGGTCGGGCTCGATGCGGACGTCTGGCTCACTCCGATGCCCGACCGGCGCCTCTCGCGCCAAGAGCGGGAGGAGATGTCGGCGACGAACCTCGTGCGCGAGGACTGGCGCGACGTCGATCCTTCCGTCTACACCAAGGCGCATCTCGCGCTGATCCGCGCTGTCTCGCGGGAGCCCGAGGTCGCGCGCATCTTCGTCAACGCCGCGATCAAGCGGGCACTGTGCCGCGACGCTGGCTCGGAACGCGACTGGCTGTCGAAGGTCAGGCCGATGTTCGGCCACAACTACCATTTCCACATCCGCCTCTCCTGCCCGACGGGCGAAGAGGCCTGTGCCGATCAGGACCCTGTCCCGGCGGGCGACGGCTGCGGGGCCGATCTCGACAAATGGTTCACGCCCGAGATGCTGAAGCCGAAGCCGGCAAAGCCGCGCCCGCCCATGACGATGGCGCAGCTGCCCGAGGAATGCCGGCGGGTCCTGGTGGCGAAATAGCTCAAGGCTCGCCGAGCTTGGCCGAGATCCGGTCCGAGAGGGCAAGCAGCAGCCCCGAGCGACGAAGACGAGGTGTATCCGACGAGCCACATGAGGTCACGGTCCGAGCATTCCCTTCGCGAGAAGCATGAGCGGCGAGATCACGAGCCCGACATGAGCTGACCAAGCAGCCAGCGGCTCGAGAGGAGGAACCGTTCGAGCGGCCATTCATGTCAAGGCGGCAGGCGGACCGCAACCCGCCGCGGCCTCAGGCCGCGACGCCCGCGCCGACCTGGCACGCGACCCCGGTGCCCCCGAGGCCGCAATAGCCCGCCGGGTTCTTGGCGAGATATTGCTGGTGGTAGTCCTCGGCAAAGTAGAACGGCCCGGCCTCGACGATCTCGGTGGTGATCGGGCCGTAGCCGCGCGCCGCGAGCGCCCGGCCGTATTCCTCCTTCGAGGCTTCCGCGGCGGCACGCTGGGCCGTGCTCGTCACGTAGATGCCCGAGCGGTACTGCGTTCCGACGTCGTTGCCCTGGCGCATGCCCTGCGTCGGATCGTGGCTCTCCCAGAAGGTCTTGAGAAGCTCCTCATAGGAGATGCGCCGCGGGTCGAACACCACCAGCACGACTTCGTTGTGGCCGGTGCGGCCGGAGCAGACCTCCTCATAGGTCGGATTCGGCGTGGCCCCTCCCGCATAAGCGGCCGCGGTCACCTCGACCCCATCGCCGAGTTGCCAGAACTTGCGCTCGGCACCCCAGAAGCAGCCGAGTCCGAACACCGCCCTCTCCGTCCCGGCGGGATAAGGGCCTTTGAGGGCGCGCCCGCTGAGGAAGTGGCGCTCGGCGGTCGGGATCGGGCTCGTGCGGCCGGGCAGCGCGGTCGCGGGGGTCGGCATTTCGGCGCTCTTGCGGAAGAGGGAGAACATGATCGGCTCCGAGTGGGAGGTCGTGATCTATGTCGCGGCCCGCCGGTCCGCGAGAGACGGCGGCGTCACCTTCGCGTGAAAGCTCACCGGCCGGCGAGATAGCCGATCGGCTCCTCGGGCTTGCGCCCGAGCCACAGGAGGAGCGCACCGAGGACGAAGCCCAGAACCGATGCGGGCACGAGGAAGAAGCTCAGAAGCACCGGATCCCAGAGCAGCGGATGCACGTGGCGCGTGACCGCCGGCTCGATCAAGGGGAACGAGCGCGGGAACAGCCGAAACGCCACCTCGCCGAGCGGCGTGAGGCTCACGGCCCCGTTGGCGATCGAGCGCGTGCCGTCGATGACGAGGCCGACGAAGGCGGCGGCAAGGAGGATCAGGCCGAGGGAACGGGCGAGAAAGCGGAACATCGGGATCTCGGGGAGGCCGGTCCCGACCTAGCGGAAAGCGCGCGGGCAGCGCAAGCGGGAGCCATGTCCTGGGTGGCCGAGCGGTTGAAGGCGCACGCCTGGAACGCGTGTATACGGGAAACCGTATCGAGGGTTCGAATCCCTCTCCCTCCGCCACGATCTAAGTATCCGATAGCACTCAGCTTTTTGCTTTCGCGGCGGCAGAATTCCTCCGCCTTTTCCGGGGCTTTGCGGTACGTCGTTTGTGGGGCCCCCGCCCAGAGACGTGTGGGCGGCCAAACGTCGGACGCTCGGCCGCGAACGTCTCCCTCGCGCGCTTTGGTGGTACGGCGGTCTCCCGAGTTTCCTGGCGGGCGCGCAGTCAGAAATGAGAAAGGGCCCGCGAGGGGCCCCGGAAAGCCGGGACGAGCCCGGGATCAAGCAAAGCCGAGCTGATTGCGCTGTTCGCTCCAGTCCAGCGGCACGCGCGTGTCGGCCATGAGCTTGCGCGCGGTCAGCTCCGGCGGATGGCGTCCGGTAAGAATGCCGGAGACGATGTCGGGCGCGAGAAACGTCAAGCGCAAGAGGCGGGTCACGTAGGAGGGGCTCACGTTCTCCTCGCGCGCGACCTCGTCGACGCTCAAGGTCGCATCCCGCAGGAGGCGGCCACGGACCGCGTGAGCCCTGATCAGGATCCGGGTCAGGCCGGCATCTGCCTCTCCCGTCGATGACGAAGCGCATCTCGAGGCCGGTCCTCTTCAGGCGAGCCGGCACGCTCAGCGTGGTCACATGTGCTTGGGCCTCTGGGGATATCTGACCCGGATCGGCATCTCGCCCGAGGAGCCAGCGCAGCAGGTTGGCGGTGTCGAGCGAGATCTCGATCCTGTCTACAAGGACTTGGATGCGCGGCACGGTCGCGAGCAGGAACTGGCGAAGCTCGTCTCGCTCCAGCTCGGCCCAGCGGGCAACGTATTCGCCCGCGCGGGCCATTAGCCGCCTCTGGTCGGCCGCATCGCGGATCATGCCCTGCGTCGCGTCAAACATCGCCGAGGGATCGACGAGAAGCTCGCGCAGGCGGTTCTTGACGAGGGCTTCGAGGCTGGCAGCAGGGATTCGTTGCCCCTTCGGGTCGCTCTGGGCGCTGCCCGTGATCAGCGCCTGCGAGACATAATAGCGGTAGCGCGTCCCCTTCTTGACGGCGTGCGTCGGCGTCAAGCGTTCGCCCGCGGCATCGAAGGCGAGACCGGCGAGCAGACTCGGCTCGCTCGCGCTGGCGCCAGTCTCTCGGTCCACGCGATTGGCGCTGAGGATCTGCTGAACCTCGTTCCACAGGGGTTCGTCGACAATCGGCCCGTGATCGCCAGGATAGGACTGGCCCTTGTGCACGATCTCGCCGCGATAGATGCGGTTTGCGAGCATCAGGTAGAGGGCGCCGCGCGCGAGCGGGCGTCCGCCGTAGCGGCTGCCGTCCGAGGCGAGCCGCACCTTGCTAAGGATCCCCTCCCCATCGAGCTCGGTCTTGAGGAGCCGCACCGATTTGAGCTCGCGGTAGCGCCCGAAGATGTGCCGGACGAGTTCAGCCTCGGCCTCGTTCACGACGAGCTTGCGGTCCTTGGCGTCATAGCCGAGTGGCGGCTGGCCGCCCATCCACATGCCCTTCCTCTTAGAGGCAGCGATCTTGTCGCGGATCCGTTCCCCTGTGACCTCGCGTTCGAACTGCGCGAAGGAGAGCAGGACGTTGAGGGTGAGCCGCCCCATGCTGGTCGTGGTGTTGAAGGCCTGGGTGACGGAGACGAAGGAGACCTGCCGCTTGTCGAAGATCTCGACGATCTTGGCGAAGTCGGACAGGGATCGCGTGAGCCGGTCGACTTTGTAGACCACTACGACATCGATCTGCCCGGCTGCGACACCGGCCAGCAGCCG
>JAQSWQ010000040.1 GCA_029266525.1 Microvirga sp. | reverse complement strand
AGACGTTCAGCCCACAGGAAATGCGCGAGGACGCTTCTCGAGCGCTCCCCTCACCCGGACGGCTCCGCCGTCTAGACCTCCCCCTCCGGGAGAGGTGGGGCGCGCGCGAATTCTTAAGCGCTCCTCGACCTGCTCCCCTCAAAACCACACCACCGTCCCCCTCCGGCGCAATCTGCCGGATCAGGGCGAAATCGGCCCGGTCCGCCGTTAGCACCGGCAGGCCGGAGTTAGCGGCGGTGAGATAGATCAGGGCGTCGTTCAGGCACGCATTGAGCTGTGCCTTCGCGAAGCGTTGGGTGCGAGCCAGGGTGCCGGCGATCAGTCCGGCCTCGACCCAGACCTGCGCGTCCGGGACAGGAGCCGGGTCACGGGCACGGACGCGAACAGCGCCGCGTAGTGATCGCGCGAGGCTCGCCAGCCCGGGCGCGCCGGATCGGCATTGGCGACGCCGGTCGCGAGCTCGCCAAGACAAACCGAGCAGTGGAACAGGCGGGCGCGGTCGAGGAGCGCCGCGGCGTCGGGCGGCAGCCGCCCGGCGGCGTCGAAGATGCAGACGTTCGTATCCGGGCACAAGGGCCGCGGGCCCGGTCCCCGCGAGGTGGGCCGCGCTCAACAGCGCACCCCGTGGTCTCGCGGCAAGCCGGACCTGCCGCTTCTCGGGCTTTACCCGGCGCAGCGCCGCCGCAAGGTCAATAGCCAAGCGTGTGGTCTTTGCCGAGCCGCCCGCGGGTGCGCTTCATGAACCCGGCCACGGGGTCCGGCTGGGCGAGCATCGCCAGCCCCAGGATACCGAGTTCGGTCGGGGAGCTTACGCCGCTCTCGCGACGCGCGGCTTCGATCAGTGCCGGGGGCGCGCGGAAGCTGACATGCTCGGTCTTGTCGCCGGACAAGAGCCCCGCTTGCCGCGCCTCCTCAAGGACCGCGGCCTGGGCGGAACGGCGCGCCTCCCCGGCGGGCGCCACAGCCCTAGCGCCAGCGCGATTCCTGGTTTCACCCTTGGCCGGCATGTCGATCTCCCTGCTAGCGCGCAGGATATCACACCCCAACGCGCGATCGGCGTTGGGTGAGCGGCCCTTCCCCGCGACTAAGCCCGACGAGCCTCGCGGCCGTCCCTCTCCCCGCTCGCGCTTCCGCGCGAGTCGGCCCTCTCCCGTGGAAGGGAGAGGGCGACGGGCCTCAGCGCTCGCGTAAGTTCCGGAAGGTCGCCGAGTAGCGCAGGCTCGGGACGGTGGGGATCGAGTGCTCCCATTCGGTGCGGGCGGGGCCGGAAAGCAGATAGGCCGAGCGCGGGGCAAGCTCGAGCGAGAGCCGCTCGAAGGCGCGCGCCTTGCCGGCCGCCGCGCGCGGCTTCGCGCCCGCCTGGCGCCGCATGCGGAACACGCAGGGGGCGAGAAGCGAGATGCCGACCACCTCCCCGAACACCGCGCGGTCCTTGTGCCAGCCGATGCCGGCGCCGCGGCCGTATTCGGTGAGCAGCACGTGCTGGAGCGCTTCCGGATCGAGCCCGGCGAAGCAGGCGGCGCGCTCGCGCAGGGGCAGGAGGAAGGCCGGCATGTCCTCGGTCTTCTCGACCTTCATCAGGTTGAAGTCGTAGCGCCAGCCGAAGGACACGACCCGGCGCTTGCCGAGGAAGCCCTTGAATTCGAAGGCCCGGAACGGCAGCTCGGCGAAGCGCTCGACAAGCGCGCGCTCCTCCTCGGGCGGGATCAGATCTGGCCGGTAACGCATGCCTTCCGGCAGGATCGGCGAAGCGTCGAGCAGCGCGGCTTTCATGAGCGCGGGAACGGGAAGCGGGCCCGTGGGTTCCTGCGCGCTGGGTGATGTCCGGGCGTGGCTAGGTCACCGGGCAGCCGCTTGGCGCTCCATCGTCGCGAGATGGCCGGGTCAAGCCCGGCCATGACGATAAACGGCACACTCAGCCCCAGGATTCCGCCTCGGCGAGCCGGCCCGCCAGCGCCTCGGCGGCGGCTTCGAGCAGACGCTCGCCCTTCTCGGGGCTGGCGCTGCGGGCGTCGCCGATGACGCCGGTCTTGGTGACCTCCTTGAAGGAGCGCCAGCGGTGGAGGGGCTGGTTCAGGACCGAGCCCGCCCGATCGGCCATCGGCCCGACCGCCTCGCCGAGGCGCTTGGCGTCGACGAGCTCGGGGCGCACCACCATCATCATCGAGGTCTCGGCCTCGCAGGCGTGCAGCACCGAGCGCTGCTTCTCGAGGATGCCCGAGAAGGCCTCCTCGGCAAGCAGCCAATAGGTCGCAAACAGGATCGCGGCGCCGAGCTCGCGGGTCAGCTCCTCCGAGAAGGCGTTGAGCGCGCTGATGTTGCCGCCATGGCCGTTGACCACGACGAGGCGGCGGAAGCCGGCGCGGACGATCGAGCGGGTGAGGTCGCGCAGCACGGCCTGGTAGGTCGAGATCGAGAGCGTGAAGCTGCCGCCGAAGGGCACGTGGTGCTCGGCGAGGCCCGGCCAGAAGGTCGGGGCGACCACGGCCGGCGTCCCCGCCTCCTTAAGCTTCACCGCCGTCCGGCGGCAGATCTCGCCGCAGAGGAAGCTGTCGACGCCGGTCGCGAGATGCGGCCCGTGCTGCTCGGTCGAGGCGACCGGCAGGATCGCGATCGCCCCTGCTCCCGCGCGCTCGTTCAGCTCGGACGCATTCAGCCGCGCCCATTCGACTTCGCTCATGCCTTGCTCCCCGGGTTTCGAATCGGCCCATCTTGCCGCCGGCCACGCTTGCGTCCAAGCTCAGGGCCTCGCGGAGAGCCCACGGGGATCACGCCAAGAACAAGCTTGGGGTCCTGTCATGAAGACCATTCTCGTCCCGACCTCGCCCCACGACCGCATGCCCTCGGCCCTGACCACGGCCTGGCTCGCGGGCCAGCGCTTCGGAGGCTATCTCGAGGGCTTCGCCCTGCGCCCGGCGCTTACCGAGTACATCCCCTTCGACATGGTCGGCGGGCTGACCTGGGTGCGCGACGACGCCGCCGACGAGGAGACCGTCCAGCGCTCGCGCCAGCTCTTCGAGGGCTTCATGCGCGATAACGGGGTGCCGTTCTCGCCGGGCACGCCGGGCGGCCTCGGCTATGGCTGGCGCGACAAGGCGCCGGCCGGCGACGAGTTCGTCGGCAGCCACGGGCGCGTCTTCGACGTGACGGTGCTCGGGCGTCCGAACGCCGACCAAGCCTATCCCTCGATGGCGACGCTCGAGGCGGCGCTGTTCGAGAGCGGGCGGCCGATCCTGATCGCGCCGCCCTCCCCGCCCCAGAAGCTCGGCGACAGCGTGATGATCGCCTGGAACAGCTCGACCGAGACGGCGCGGACGGTCGAGGCCGCGATGCCGTTCCTCCACAAGGCGCAGCGCGTCGTGGTGCTGGAGATCGAGGGCGGCAGCGTGCCGGGGCCGTCGGGCGAGGAGCTCGCGCGCGCGCTCAGGATCAACGGCATCGCGGCCGAGACGATGTTCGCGAAGCCGGAGCGCCGCACCGCCGGCGAGACCATCCTGGAGCGGGCAGCCTCGATCGGCTGCGACCTCCTGGTCAAGGGCGCCTACACCCAGAGCCGGCTGCGCCAGATGATCTTCGGCGGCCAGACCAGCCACATCCTCGCCGAGGCGACCCTGCCGGTGCTGATGGCCCATTGAGAGCGCGCGAGCGCGGTCAGCCTCGTCGCGGCGGCCCGGTGGCGGCACGCCGGGGACGCCGCGTTTTCATGATGATCGAGGCGCGTCCCTCATGGTCGCAGCGTCATGATGATCGCGACGATGGCCGCATCCTCGTTATGACGTTCGCGTCACGCCGCGAGCGGGCTGCCCTGCGGCCGGCTCGCGTCGGGAAGGCAGGCCTCGCAGATCGCCGCGATGTGGCGGTGGTCGGTGCCGCAGCAGCCGCCCATGATCGAGAAGCGCCCGAGCCGGCGCCGGAGCGCGCCGTAGCGGCGGCCGAGATCCTCCGGGTCGCCGGCATCGAGCTCGGTCGCGGCGTCCAATTCGGCATGGCTCGCGGTCGAGGCGTTGGCGCGGATGCCGCGGACCCGGTCGAGCCAGGACTCGCCCGCCGCGATCACCGCCTCGAAATGGCTCGGATGGGCGCAGTTGATCATGAAATAGGCCGGCGCCGAGCCGGTCGCGCCGTCCACGGCCTCGACAGCCTGCTTCAGCGTCTCGCCCGAGGGGAGAAGCCCGTCGGTCTCGACCGTGAACGAGATCGCGACCGGCAGGCCGGCGGCCGTCGCGGCGCGGGTGATGCCGATCGCCTCCTCGGAGTAGGTCATGGTGATGGCGCTCGCCATGTCGGCGCCGGCCTCGGCGAAGGCCGCGATCTGCGCCGCGTGGTAGCTTTGCGCCTCCGCGGCCGTCATGCGGGCATCGGCGCGGTAGCCGTCGCCGCGCGGACCGACGACCCCGTTGATGACGATCGGCGTGCGCTCGGAGGCATGCCCCCGGCGCAGCTCCTCGCAGAAGGCGACCGCGCCGCGGTTGATGCGCACGAGGTCTGCGCCCGAGTAGCCGAGCTTTGCCCCCCAATCGGGGTTGGCGCGCCAGGTCGCGGTGTCGAGGATGAAGCCGACGCCGCGTCCGCGGGCGGTCTCGAGATAGGGCGCGAAATAGCGCCTCAGACGCTCTCGGCCGGCCTCCTCGGCGAGGAGCGGAAATGCCGCAAAGCAGGGCAGGTCGACGCCCTCGTGGAACACCAAGGTGGTCTCGAGACCGCCGTCGGTGAGAAAGATCGAGCCGCCCATCTGCGGCAGCGCGTGCCGGTACGAAGCCATGAAAGGTTCCTCCTTAGGCGCCCTGACGGGCCTGTGAGGCGCTTCTGGCCGACCATGGCTTTCTTGGCTTGCAGAGGAGCTTGAGGAGCCCTGGAGATTTCCCTGAGATCGCGCCCGGCTAGCGCAGCGACGCATTCACCTTGGCGAGCGCCGCGCTCCCCGGGCAGAGCTCGGCCTCGCCGAGCGCGTTGAGCGGCGTCGGGACCGTGCCGAGCCGGTCGTGCATATCCTCGGCCTCACGGTCGAGATAGAGCAGCCCGGTGACGATCTCGCCGGCCTCGTGGCGCTCCTGGAGGTAGTTCATGGCGGCGATCTTGCTCGTCGGGTCGTAGCCGGCCGCGAGCTTGCGCAGCTTGAGGTAGGAGCCGTCGTGCTGGCGCACGAGCTCGACCGTGCCCGGCGCCTGGTCGAGCGTGATCTCGTCCCGCCCCTCGATCACGTCGAGGTAGTTCACCGCCTCGTTGTGGGCGCGGACATAGTCGTAGCTCTTCGTCGAATCGGGGTGGTTGTTGAAGGCGACGCAAGGCGAGATGCAGTCGATGAAAGCGGCGCCCCGGTGCTCGATCGCCGCCTTGATCAGCGGCACGAGTTGCTCCTTGTCGCCCGAGAAGGAGCGCGCGACGAAAGTCGCCCCGAGCAGCACCGCCATCGACACCATGTCGATCGGCGAATCCTGGTTGCCGACGCCCTTCTTCGACTTCGAGCCCTTGTCGGCGGTGGCCGAGAACTGGCCCTTGGTCAGGCCGTACACGCCGTTGTTCTCGACGATGTAGACCATGTTGACGCCGCGCCGGATGCAATGCGCGAACTGCCCGAGCCCGATCGACGCCGAATCGCCGTCGCCGGACACGCCCATGTAGATGAGCTCGCGGTTGGCGAGGTTCGCCCCGGTCAGCACCGAGGGCATGCGCCCGTGCACGGAGTTGAAGCCGTGGCTCGCGCCGAGGAAGTAGGTCGGCGTCTTGGACGAGCAGCCGATGCCCGAGAGCTTGGCGACGCGATGGGGCGGCAGCGACAGCTCGAAGCAGGCCTGGATGATCGCGCCCGAGATCGAGTCGTGGCCGCAGCCGGCGCAGAGCGTCGAGACTGCGCCCTCGTAGTCGCGGCGGGTGAAGCCGAGCTCATTCTGCGGGAGCTTCGGGTGGTGGAGCTTCGGTTTGGTGAGGTAGGTCATTTCACATCCAACACATCGTCATGGCCGGGCTTGACCCGGCCATCTCATGCCGAAGAGGCGCTGACCGGCGCCCGCTGCCCAACGAGGTCCTCGGGTCGGGCCTGTGGCCCGCCCGAGGATGACGCCCACTCAATCATTCCGCCGCCTCCTTGCGGGGAGCGCCGTGGAGGAGGGCCCAGCGCCGGGACACCTCGTCGATGATGAAACGGGCGGTGATCGGGGTGCCATCGTAGTGCAGCACCGAGATCAGCCGGGCCGGGTCGATCGCGCCCTCGTTGATGAGGAGCGTCTTGAGCTGCGCGTCGCGGTTCTGCTCCACGACGAAGACCTGGTCGTGCGAGAGGATGAAGTCGATCACGTCGTCGGAGAACGGGAAGGCGCGCACGCGCAAGGTATCGAGGTCGATTCCGCGCGAGCCGAGCGCCTCCATGGCCTCGCGGATCGCGGGCGCGGTCGAACCGAAATAGATCACGCCGGTGCGCGAGGCGTTCTCAGCGTCGTGCCGGATCGGCTTCGGCACGAGCGACTTCGCGGTCTCGAACTTGCGCAGGAGGCGCTGCATGTTGTCGACATAGGCCGGCCCCTCCTCGGTGTAGCGGGCGTAGCGGTCGCGCGAGGTGCCGCGGGTGAAGAACGAGCCGCGCGTCGGGTGGGCGCCGGGATAGGTGCGGTAGGGGATGCCGTCGTTGTCGACATCGAGATAGCGGCCGAAGTCGCGGCCGGCTTCGAGCTCGGCTGCGGTCAGCACCTTGCCGCGATCGAAGCGGCGCGCGTCGTCCCACTTCAGCGGCTCGCACAGCCACTCGTTCATGCCGATGTCGAGGTCGAGCAGCACGAAGACCGGGGTCTGCAGCCTGTCGGCGAGGTCGAAGGCGGTCGCCGCGAACTCGAAGCACTCGTGCGGATCCTCCGGAAAGAGCAGCACGTGCTTGGTGTCGCCGTGCGAGGCATAGGCCGAGATCAGGATGTCGCATTGCTGCGTGCGGGTCGGCATCCCGGTCGAGGGTCCGGCTCGCTGCACGTCGAAGATGACGGCCGGGACCTCGGCGAAATAGGCAAGCCCGATGAACTCCTGCATCAGCGAGATGCCGGGGCCGGACGTCGCGGTGAAGGCGCGGGCGCCGTTCCAGGCCGCGCCGATGACCATTCCGATCGATGCGAGCTCGTCCTCGGCCTGGATGATCGCGAAGCGCTGCTTGCCGTCGGGATCGGTGCGGAAACGCCCGCAATGCTTGGTGAAGGCCTCTGCGAGCGAGGTCGACGGGGTGATCGGATACCAGGCGCATACGGTCGCGCCGCCATAGACCGCACCGAGCCCGGAGGCGTCGTTGCCTTCGAGGAAGATGCGGTCGCCGACCGCATCGGCGCGGCGCACCTTGAGCCCGACCGCGCCCTCGAGATGCGTCTCGGCGTAGTCGCGGCCCATATGGAGGGCCTCGTAGTTCGGCGGGATGAGCTTGTCCTTGCCCCTGAACTGCTCGGCCACGAGCTTCTCGACCTCGGCGATCTCGATGCCGAGGAGCGAGGCCAGCGCGCCGACATAGATGATGTTCTTGAACAGCTGGCGCTGGCGCGGGTCGGAGTAGCGCTCGTTGACGATCGCGGTCAGCGGCATGCCGACGACGTTGATGTCGGGCCGGAACTTCGATTGCGGCAGCACGCGGGTGGAATCGTAGAAGAGGTAGCCGCCGGGCTCGATCTCGGCGACGTCCTTGTCCCAGGTCTGCGGGTTCATCGCGACCATGAGGTCGACGCCGCCGCGCCGCCCGAGGTGGCCGGCTTCCGTCACCCGCACCTCGTACCAGGTCGGCAGGCCCTGGATGTTGGAGGGGAAGATGTTGCGCGACGCGATCGGCACGCCCATGCGGACGAAGGAGCGCGCGAACAGCCGGTTCGCGGAGGCCGAGCCGGAGCCGTTGACGTTCGCGAACTTGATGACGAAGTCGTTCGTGGCTTCTAGGCGCGCTGGCATGCGGGCTTCCCGGAGGCGTGCGTCATGTCGAGAAGGAATTTCTGCATGTCCCAGGCGCCGGTCGGACAACGCTCGGCGCAGAGCCCGCAATGCAGGCAGACGTCCTCGTCCTTGACCATGACGCGGCCGGTCTTGAGGGCGTCGGATACGTAGAGGTCCTGCGTGAGGTTGAGCGCCGGGGCCTGGAGGCGCGTGCGCAGCTCATCCTCGGGCCCGTTGACCGTGAAGGTGATGCAGTCGGTCGGGCAGATGTCGACGCAGGCGTCGCATTCGATGCAGAGGTCGCGGGTGAAGACGGTCTGGACGTCGCAGTTGAGGCAGCGCTGGGTCTCGGCATAGCCGAGCTGGCGATCGAAACCGAGCTCGACCTCGGCCTTCAGGTTCTTGAGCGAGACCGCCTGGTCGCGCAGCGGCACCCTGTAGCGATGGTCGAGCGAGATGGCGTTGTCATAGGACCACTCGTGAATGCCCATCTTCTGCGAGATCAGCGTGGTCATCGGCGGCGGCCGCGTCGACACGTTCTCGCCGCGGCAGAACTTGTCGATCGAGATCGCGGCCTCGTGGCCGTGAGCGACCGCCCAGATGATGTTCTTCGGCCCGAACGCCGAGTCCCCGCCGAAAAAGACCTTCGAGTTGGTCGACTGCATGGTGTTCGCATCGACCTTCGGCATGCCCCAGCGGTCGAACTCGATGCCGATGTCGCGCTCGATCCACGGGAAGGCGTTCTCCTGGCCGATGGCGACAAGCACGTCGTCGCATTCGATCGTGACGTCCGGCTCGCCGGTCGGGACGAGCTGTCGCCGGCCCTTGTCGTCGAGCTTTGCCGCAACCTTCTCGAAGACAACGCCGCTAAGCCGTCCATGGGCCAGCGTGAACGCCATCGGCACGAGGTAGTTGAGGATCGGGATGCCTTCGTGCATCGCGTCCTCCTTCTCCCAAGGAGAGGCCTTCATCTCCTCGAAGCCGGAGCGGACGACGACCTTGACCTCGTCGCCGCCGAGGCGGCGCGCGGTCCGGCAGCAATCCATCGCGGTGTTGCCGCCGCCGAGGACGATGACCCGGCGCCCGATCTTCTCGATATGGCCGAAGGAGACGCTCGAGAGCCAGTCGATGCCGATGTGGATGTTGGCGCCGCCTTCCTTGCGGCCGGGCACCTCGAGGTCGCGCCCGCGCGGAGCGCCGGTGCCGACGAAGATCGCATCGAAATTCTCGGCCAGGAGAGCCTTGAGGCTGTCGATGCGCTGGCCGTAACGGGTCTCGATGTTGCCGATGCCGACGATGTAGCCGACCTCCTCGTCGATCACCTCCTCGGGTAGGCGGAAGCGCGGGATCTGGCTGCGGATCATGCCGCCGCCGCGCCTCTCGCTATCGAAGATCACGATCTCGTAGCCCAGCGGCGCAAGGTCGCGGGCCACCGTCAGCGAGGCCGGACCGGCGCCGACGAGCGCCACGCGCTTGCCGTTCTTGACCACCGGCGCCTTGGGCAGAAACGCCGCAACATCGTTCTTGTTGTCGGCGGCAACCCGCTTGAGGCGGCAGATGGCGACAGGCTCGGCCTCGACGCGCCCACGCCTGCAGGCCGGCTCGCAGGGGCGGTCGCAGGTCCGGCCGAGAATCCCGGGGAAGACGTTCGAGCGCCAATTGACCATGTAGGCGTCGGTGTAGCGGCCGGCCGCGATGAGCCGGATGTACTCGGGCACCGGGGTGTGGGCCGGGCAAGCCCATTGGCAGTCGACGACCTTGTGGAAGTAATCGGGATTGCGGATGTCGGTTGGAGGCATGCCCGCACCGACCGGCGGCCGCTCCGCGAGATCGACTCCCTCGCGGGCACTCTGTTCACCTAGCATCATTTCCTCGCCTTTGGGGCGGCTTGCGCATCCGCTTCTATTGCGGCGGAGTCAGGGCTACCCTTGAGCTTATTACACGGGTCTTTTTAACTCGTGAACCCGGCGTGGCGACGTCTTCACCATGTCCGTCCGGACGCGGTGAACGCCGGCTGCGGCAAAGCTTCCGCATGCTGCGGCGCAGCATAGCACGGCGCCGGTGCCGAATGGCTGCAATGCCGAAAAGCGTGTAGCGCGTCGTCGGCGTTCCAGCGCAGGGTGTCGGAACAGCATCAAATCGAGGGCGACTGCCGGTGAGCGAGCCTCAACGGCGCGGCGACGATCTCAACCGCGCCGTCCTCTATATGATTGCCGCGGCGGTTCTGATCCCGCTCCTGAACGCGTCGGCGAAATACCTCGCGGCGAGCTACCCGATCCTGGAGATCGCCTGGGCGCGCTATGCCGGGCACTTCATCTACATGCTGCTGTTCTTCGTGCCGCAGCGGGGCTTGCGCATGCTCGCCTGCTCGCGGCCGGTCCTGCAGCTCGTCCGCTCCACGCTGCTCTGCATCTCGACCGTGATCTTCATCACGGGCCTGCCGCACGTGCCGCTCGCGACCGCCGCGGCGATCAGCTTCACCGGGCCTTTCATCGTGACGGCGCTCGCGCCCTTGGTGCTCGGCGAGCGGGTGGGCGCAAGGCGCTGGCTCGCGGTGGCGGTCGGCTTTGCCGGCGCCCTCGCGGTGGTTCGGCCCGGGGTGGATGGCACGAATGCCGCGGTCTTCCTGTTTTTCGGCAGCGCCTTCGCATCGGCGCTCTATCAGCTCCTCACCCGCAAGCTCGCGGCGCACGACCCGGCCGAGACCTCGATCACCTACATCGCGCTCGCGGGGTTCATCCTGACGACCATTCCGTTGCCCTTCATCTGGGAGACCCCACGCTCCTGGCTCGACGCCGCGCTTTTCCTGAGCCTCGGCCTGTTCGGCGGGTTCGGCCACTACTTCATCGTGCGGGCTTACGAGATCGCACCGGCTCCTTTCGTCTCGCCGTTCAACTACATGCAGATCGTGGGCGCGGCGCTGCTCGGCTTCGTGGTGTTCGGCCAGCTCCCGGACCTGTTCGTCTGGCTTGGCGCGGCGATCATCGCAGGCAGCGGTATTTTCATGCTCTACGCCGAACGCCGGAACACGGCCGCTGCGAGCGCCGCGCCGCGGCTGTCGCCTGGCGAGTAGCGTCGTCGATCACCGGTCCGTGCGGGTGCGCTCGCGCTCGAGCGGGTTCGCGCGAGCACGAGGGCCAGGTCCGACCGGCCTGCGGTCTTCCTCGGCGCGCAGCGCGACTGCATCGAAGCGGTGTGATCATCGAAGCGTGAGCAGATAGGCCGCCATGTCGCGCGCCTCGCGTTTCGAGATTCCAGTCGTGGGCATCGCGGTCTGCGGATCGACCGCGCGCGGATCTTCGATCCAGCGGATGAGGTTCCCGGGCGTGTTGGTGAGTCGCCCGCCGAGATAGACGCGCGCGCCAAGATCCGCGAGCGGCGGGCCGACGCGCCCGCCGGGGCCGCGGATGCCCGGGATCGCGTGGCAACCGGCGCAGCCATACTGAAGCGCGATCGCGGGCCCCCTACTCGGATCGCCTTGCGTGAGGCGGGCCGCCAGCGCATCCGCCTCCCGCTCGCGCCTCAGCTTCAGTGCCGCCGCGGTCGCCCCCGCGGCGCCAAGCGCGACCACCAAAGCTATCGCAGCGAGCGTTCCGCCGTGGTGGCCGCCCGGGCTAGGCATGGGCGCCTCCGGCTCGAAGCCGGCCGCCGGCGCGGCTGATCCAGAGGCCCGCGAGCGCCAGCGCCGCGCCCGCGTAGATCACGCCGGCCGGCACCCACATGATGAGGCCGGCGACCTGCTGGTCCTCGAGCGGGGTGAGGCCGAAATCGGCCGCGAAGACGTTCTGCCCGGGGTACCAGAGAGCCTTCGAGACGGTGAGAAGGATACCGAGGAGCCCGGTGTGAAGTGCCGTCACGAACAGATAGAATACGGCCGCCCCGTAGCCGCGCTCGCGCGAATGTCCCCACAGCAGCGCCCACCAGAATAGGAGCGCCGTCACGAAGAAGCTCAGATGCTGGAGCCAATGGGCGAGCGGGTTGACGAGCACGAGGTTGTAGAATCGCGGCATGTGCCAGACCCACAGCGCGATTCCGTGCACCAGGGTGGCGACGAGCGGGTCGGTCATGAATCGCCAGGCCGCCGCGAAGGCCGGCATCCGCTCGACGCCGCCGATAGGCCCGCGCCAGCGCGCCGGGAGCGCCCACAGCATCGCCCCGCCCGGCCGGGCGAGCACCAGGAGCGGCGCCGCGACCACCATCAAGATCTCGTGCTCGAGCATATGGGCCGTAAAGAGATGCTCGCCGAGCCAGTGTAGGGGTGAGACCAATGCCAGCGCGAGGAAGGTCCAGCCTGTCCAGAAGGACGCCGCCTGCCGGAAGCGAACGCCACGGCCGGTGCCGGCGCGCCGCCACAAGCGTAAGGTTCCGACCAGATAGAGCAGGGCCGAGAGGTACAGGGGTATGACGACGAGAGGGTCGTAGCTCCAGGCCACGTCGATCGCGGCGTAGGACGTAGCCGGATGGTGCGCGAAGGCCGAGGCCGGCGCGACCAGCGCCGACGCGATCGAGGCAGTCGCCCGCCTCATCGCTCGCACCCGTTCAGCACCAGGGCGGCCGCGCCCTGGGTCAGGATGACCAAGGCGAAGAGCACCGCCAGCAGGATGCTGACGCCGGCGAGGAACGGGCGCGGCGCTTCCATCACGGCCGCCCCAAGCTCCGCCTCTTGCGCGGCCGCGGCGCGCCAGGCACGCCAGGAGACAACCGCACCGGCAATCGCCACGGCGGCCAGCACAATGGCCGCGACCGGCACGAGATTGACCTTGCTGGCGCAGATCCAGGGCGTCAGCGCGTAGTTCAGCTGCGTGCTGACGATCCACGCCCCGGGGCCGCTCGCCAAGCCGGCCCAGGACGCGCGCTCGCGCGGGAGAACACGCCTCACCATCGCGGCACCCAATAGACCAAGAGATAGAGCGGGAGCCACGAGCCGACGACGAAGTACCAATAGAAGGCGTTGTCTTCGACGTCGCTGAAGCGTTTGCCCTTAGCGTGACGCGTGAACATCAGCGCGGCCAGCACCGCCGTGTCGCCGAGGTCGGTCAGGAGATGGGCGGCGTGCAGCCCGAGGATGATCCAGGTGATCGAGCCATAGGCGTTCTGATCCCAACGCACGTTGAGCTGTGTGAATTCGTAGAAGCGGATCGCCACGAGCAGCGCCCCGAGCGCGCACATCACGATGAGCCACCGCCGAACGGCGGGCAGGTTCTCCTCGCGGGCGCGGCGCTCGGCTTGCAGGTTCGGCCATATGCTCGCGAGGAGGATGATGGTGAGGATCGTGCCCGGCCAATGGTTCGGCGGCACGTCGGCCAGAGGCCACTGCGCGTTGACGTGGACCAAGTAGAGATAGGCCCCGATCGCAAGCGCGAATCCCATGCCCTCGAGCGCGCAGAAGCCGAGCGTGCCCCACCACATCGTCATCGAGGTGCCGAAGCCGTAGGTCGGCAGCGCCGACAGGTCCTCGGCGAGACGATGGGCCTTCACTTCTCGTCCTCCGGGCTGCCCGAGGGCCAGAACCAGCCGATCAGAGTGATCGCGACCGGGATCGAGCCCCACACCACCGCCCAGGGCGTAAAAATCGAGCCGAGGAAGGTGCCGCCGACTGCGATCGCTGCGAAGAGCGGCCAGATCGAAGGCTCAGGCGAGCTCTCGCGCAGGATCGGGCGAGCCTCGGTCACGGTCCCCACCACCACCTGGCGCATGTCCACCGCTAGTCCGCCGACGACCGGCAGCGGACCGCGCTCGGCCCACAGGGGCTCGCGGCTCGTGACCAGCGGGATGCGGTCGAAATTCTGCGGCGGCGGCGGCGACGACGTTGCCCATTCGAGCGTGCCCGCGTCCCACGGGTTATCGCCGGCTATCTCGCCGCGCCGGTTGCTCGAGACGACGTTCCAGAGGAACAGCACGAAACTGATCAGCAGGATCACCGAGCCGATCGTGGCGAGGAGGTTGAGCGTCCCCCAGCCCATCTCCGGCTGATAGGTGTAGACCCGCCGCGGCATGCCCTGGAGCCCGAGCAAGTGCATCGGGAAGAAGGCGAGGTTGAAGCCGATGAAGGCGAGCCAGAAGTTCCAGCGTCCGAGCCGCTCGCTCATCATCCGGCCGGTGATCTTCGGGAACCAGTAGTAGACGGCCCCGAGCAGCGGAAACACCGCGCCGCCGATCAGCACGTAGTGGAAATGCGCGACGACGAAGTAGGTATCGTGCACCTGCGTGTCGATCGGCACCGAGGCAAGCATGATGCCGGAGAGGCCGCCCAGCACGAAGATGAAGAAGAAGCCGAGCACGAACAGAAGCGGCGTGCGGAAGACCGGCTTTCCGCCCCACAGCGTCGCGATCCAGCAGAAGATCTGGATTCCGTTCGGGATGGCGATCAGCATGCTGTTCGCGGTGAAGAAGGCGGCGCCGAGCTGCGGCAGCCCGGTCGTGAACATGTGATGGACCCACAGCCCGAAGGAGAGGAAGCCGACGGCGATGAGCGACAGCACCAACGGCAGATAGCCGAGGGCGGGCCGGCGCGCGAAGGCGACCACGATCGAGGACACCATGCCCGCCGCCGGCAGGAAGATGATGTAGACCTCCGGGTGGCCGAAGAACCAAAACAGGTGCTGCCACAGGAGCGAGTCGCCGCCCTCCGACGGGTTGAAGAAGTGGGTGCCGATCAGCCGATCGAGGATCAGCATGGTCGATGCCACCATCACGGCCGGCATGGCGAAGACGATCACGAAGGAGGTGACCAGGATCGCCCACACGAAGAGCGGAATGCGATCGAGCGTCATCCCGGGCGCACGTTGCTTCAGGATCGTCACGATGAACTCGACCGCGGTCGCGAGCGCGGCGATCTCGGTGAAGGTGATCATCTGCGCCCAGACGTCGGTGCGCTTGCCGGGCGAGTATTGCGGGCCGGAAAGCGGCGTGTAGGCAAACCAGCCGACGTCCGGGCCGATGTTCAGGATGAAGGCGACCCAGAGGAACAGGCCTCCGAACAGAAAGACCCAGTAGCTGAAGGCGTTCAAGCGCGGAAAGGCGATGTTGCGCGTCCCGAGCATCAGCGGCACGAGATAGATGCCCACCGCCTCCATCACCGGCACGGCGAAGAGGAACATCATCGTGGTGCCGTGCATCGTGAAGAGCTGGTTGTAGAGGTCCGGCCCGATGAACTGGTTCTCCGGCCGCGCGAGCTGGATGCGCATCGCGGCAGCCGAGAGTCCGCCGAGGAAGAGGAACACGAAGGCGGTCACGAGATAGCGCCGCGCCACGATCTTGTGGTCGACCGTCGAGAGCGCCGCGATCAGCCCGCGCCCGGTGCCCCAGGTCTTGGCGAGCCGCGCGTGCAGCTCGGAGCCGTCGACCATTGTGTCGCGAAGGTCGCGCTCGTCGCGCCGGGCGAGCGCGTCGCTCATTTGAGCCCCTCGAGATAGCTCGCGATCGCATTGAGATCGTCGGGCTGAAGCTTGATCGTCGGCATGTTGACGCCGGGCTTGATGCCGTGCGGATCGACGATCCAGGCGGCCAGATTGCCGCGGCTCATCGGCAGCGTGCCGGCGGCGAGGTATTTGCGGCTGCCGACATGCGTGAGATCCGGCGCAACCTTGCCGCCGGCCGGGGTGCCGCGGACCGAGTGGCACATGATGCAGGGCTGCGTGAGGAAGGCTGCCTGTCCCTTCTGCCGCTCGGGATCGCCCGGCGGCTCGGCCGGCCTGATTTGGGCATCGCGCCAGCGCTCGAAATCCTGCTGCGACTCGGCAACGGCGAGGATGCCCATATGGGCGTGCTGGAGCCCGCAGAACTCGGCGCATTGGCCGCGATAGATGCCGGGCCGATCGGCGACGAGCCGGATGTCGTTCTCCTGGCCCTTGATCAGGTCCTGCTTGCCCATGAGGCTCGGGACCCAGAAGGAATGGATGACGTCGGCCGAGTTGAGGATGATCTTCACCGGCTTGCCGACCGGCAGGTGGATCTCGTTGGCGGTCGTGAAGCTGCGGCTCGCATCCGCTTCCTCGTAGCGGATTTCCCACCACCATTGCCGGCCGGTCACGCGGATCGTGACGGCCTCCTCCTCGACCCGGAACAGGTTGCGTTGCGAGACGACGCTGAGCCCGGTGAGGACGAGGACGACGACGCCGGTCGCGACCGCAAGGCTGGCGACCACCGCCGCGTAGCGGCGGTCCTGCGCCGGATTGACGAGCAGCGGATCGGGGCGGGACGCGGGGCTCCGCAGGAGCGCCGCGGCAAGCGCGATCATCACCGCAAGCCAGATCGCGCCGAGTACCCAGGTGAAGATCCAGAAGAGCCAGGCAAGCTCGCTGGCCTGCGGCCCCTGCGCATCGAGCGCCGATTGCCAGCCGCGGCAGCCCGCGAGCGCGAAACCGATCGCAGGGAGGAGAAACAAGGAAAAGCGGCTCATCGCCGCCTCATCGCGGCGGAGGCGCGCCGCCGCTGACCGGCGGGAACTCGGGGGTGCGGTTCTCGGCAGGGCGCGGATGCAGCGCGTCGTCACGCCCGGGCGCCGCATCCTTCGGCACATTGCCGCTCATCGAGCGGACGAAGCCCGCGATCTGCCAGATCTGGTCGTCGGGGATCTTGCCGCGAAACGAGGGCATGCCGTTCGGCCGTCCCTCGCGGATGGTCTGGACGATGTTCTCGATCGAGCCGCCGTAGATCCAGAGGTCGTCGATGAGCGCCGGGCCGGACCCGCCGCCGCCATTGGCGTGACAGCCGTTGCAGTTCATCCATTTGTAGAGGGTCTTGCCCTGCGCGAGGTGGTAGGCATTGTTCTCGTACTCCTTGCCCTTGCCGCTCGTGTCCGTGACCGGCCCCGACGGCCCGGGCGACAGCGGCACGAGCGCGACCTTCTCGATGCTCTCGGTCGCGACCGGGTCGGCGCGGAAGCTCCGCTCCTCGCGCTGACAACCGGCAAACGCGAGCAAGACGAGCAGCAGCAGGCGGGCGAGCGCGCTCATTGGGCGGCTCCGAGGCGGGTCGGCGCCTCGACGCGCGGGACGCCGTATTCGGCGAGGATGGCGTCGATCTCGGATTTGCGCCGGGCGAGCGCGGCGTCGATCTCTTGGCGGAGCGCCACATCCTCCTTGCGCACGCCCATGGAGATATCGAACACCATCGGCAGGCGCGGCCCGTCGAACTGCGGCTTGACGGGCGCGAGACGAAGCGGAGTTCCTTGGCGCGGCGCGAAATAGCCGGCGAGCGGACCCCACACGATCGCGATGTCGATCCGACCGGTTGCAACCGCCTCGACGATGCGGGCGGGCGGATTGGGTTGGGAATAGTCGCCGTACAGCGAGTATCCGCGCAGGTTGGCGACGATGCCGCGGCGCGAAAGCGCATGGGCCGGCGGCGTGTTGAAGCCGTCATCGCCGACGAGCTGCACGCCGACGGTCTTCTCCCGCAGCAAGGGATCGTCGAGCGAGGCCGGCGCCGCCGCGTCGGCGCGCGTCACGAAGACATAGGTCGAGCGGTAATAGGGCCGCGTCGTCTTCATCATCTCGACGTTGCTCGGGGTGGCGGCGACGAGGTCGCACGCGCCGGCCTTGAGCGTATTGCGGACGAAGCCGCGGCGCTGCGCCCACCAGGTGTAGGCGGCGGTCGCGCCGAGATCCTGCGCAATCAGTTCGACGATCTTGTTCTCGAAACCTTCGCGCGCCTCGTTCGAGAAGGGCAGGTTGTTGGGATCCGCGCAGATGCGAAGCTCGCGCGCCTCCACGCCGCTGACGAGCAAGAGCGTGAGCACGAGGAGCGCACTACGGAAGGCGGAACACATAGAGCGTCCCTCCTTTCGTCGTGACGTCCTTCAGGTCGCGCATGACGTTGACGAAGCCGAGGGCCGCGGTCCCGTCGCGCACGTCGAGGTCGCCGGCGACGACGGCGCCCGCCCAGCCGCCGACGCCGGAGAGGATGGCCACATATTGGCGCCCGTCCGGCCCGCGATAGGTGGTCGGTTGGCCGATGATGCCGGAGCTGGTCTTGAACTGCCACAACAGCTCGCCGGTGCGGGCATGGAGCGCTTTGAACCAGCCCTCCATGGTTCCGTAGAAGACCACGTCGCCGGCGGTCACGACCGTGCCGCTCCACACCGGAAAGTTCTCGGTACTCGACCAGACGGTCTTGCCCTGCCGCACGTCCCAGGCCTGGAACACGCCGCGATGGCCGCCCGGGCCAGGCTTGAAGCGCACCTCGGCCCCGACATAGGGCGTGCCGGCGATGTAGTTCGCCGAGGAATGCTCCACGTCCATGCACAGATTGGCGTGGGGGAGGTAGAGCCAGCCGGTGCGAGGCGAGTAGGCGGACGGATTCCAGTCCTTGGCGCCGGAGGCGGTCGGGCAGATGTCGCGGACCACCCGGCCCATCTGCGGCTTCTTCGCCTCGACATATTGCAGCCGGCCGGTCTTCAGATCGACTCCCGTCGAGGTGTTCACCGGGCCGAAGACGTTCGCCGACAGAACCTCGCCGGTGACCCGGTCGATGACGTAGACATAGCCGTTGCGCTCGGGCCGGACGAGCACCTTCCGCGGCTGGCCGTTCCATTCCATGTCGAGCAGGATCTGCTCGTTGACCCCGTCCCAGTCGTAAAGATCGTGCGGGCTGAACTGGTAGAACCAGCGCGCCTCGCCCGTATCGAGGTCGCGCGCAAAGATTCCGGAGGTGAACTTGTTGTCGCCCGGGCGTTGATCCGAGTTCCAGGGGCCGGGATTCCCGGTGCCGTAATAGACCAGGTTCAAGTCGGGGTCGTAGGAGATCCAGCCCCAGACCGTGCCGCCGCCCTGCTGCCAGGCGTCCGGCGGCCAAGTCTTGACCCCGAGGTCCTGGCCCTTGTCGCTGTCGTAGAAGGGCTTGTAGCTCGCCCCGATCAGCACCTCCTTGTCGGGGCCGGTCGAGTAGGCCGTCCAGACAACCTTGCCCGAGTTGGCGTCGAGCGCCTTGAGCCAGCCGCGCACGCCGTACTCGCCGCCCGAGTTGCCGACGAGGACCTTATCCTTGGCGACGAGCGGCGCCATGGTCATCGTCTCGCCGATGTTGATGTTTCCGACCTTGGTCTTCCAGGCCTCCTGGCCGCTCTCCGCGTCGACCGCGACGACGTTGCCGTCGAGCGTGTTGTAGAAGATCTTGCCGCCCGAGAAGGTCGGGCCGCGGTTGACCACGTCGCAGCAGGCGACCCCTTGAGCGGCGGCCTCTGGCTTCGGGTTATATTGCCATTTCAGCGGCGCGCCGGGCTTCGCCAGATCGAGCGCATAGAGGATGTTCGGATAAGGCGAGAGCACATACATCGTGCTGCCGACGACGATCGGCGCCGCCTCCTGCCCGCGATTGACGCCCGTCGAGAAGGTGAAGGCGACCTGCAGATTCTTGACGTTCTCGGTGGTGATCTCGGCGAGCCCGCTGTAGCGCGTCGAGGCGTGGTTCTTCGCCGGCATCGTCCATTGGCCGTCCTCGGCCGGCGCCGCGGAGGCGGGCGGCGCCGGCATGGGACCGGGTGAGCCGGGCTGCGCCGGGGCGAGGGTCAGGCACGCAAACGAAGCAAAGAGCGCTACGAGCGACGCGAATGCGATCTTTGCGCTTCGCATGGCACCTCCCGGGCTGCGACGGGACTCGCGCCGTGGCTACAGCCAAGCCTGCGCCTTCAACTCCGCTGTGATCGCGTTCGTTCCAAGTGTACGTTTTCGTTCAATAACTTATGTGAATCCGCCAGGCTCACGCCGACTCCACAAACCCCGGCCCGGATCATAGGCCAGCACGGCCAAGCCGAAGAAAACGAGTGCGCTCGCAGCTGTCATGGCAAGCGCGGCCGGTTCGAGCCGCAGATAAAGCGCAAAGCGGATCATCTCGACCGCATGAGTGAACGGGTTGAAGACTGCGACCCAAGCGAGCCAAGGGCTCGCGTCCGAAAGCCGCCAGAGCGGGTAGAGGGCGGTTGAGGCGAAGAACATCGGGACGATCGCGAAGTTCATCACGCCGGCGAAGTTCTCGAGCTGGCGCACGAAGGAGGACAGGAGCAGGCCGAAGGCGCCGAGCATGAGCCCGGCGAGGAGAAGCGCAGGAAAGATCGCGACGTAGCCTGGCCAGGGCGGGCGCACCTCCCACAGCCGGGCTGCGAACAGAAACACGTAGACGAGCGGAATCGCGGCAAGGGTGTTTGCGAGGAGCCGCGCGCCGAGCAGGAACCAGCGAGGCAGCGGCGCAACGAGTAGCGTGCGCATCGAGCCCATCTCGCGGTCGTAGACCATCGAGAGCGAGCTCTGCATGGCATAGAAGAGCAGCATCATGCCGACGAGCCCGGGCACGATATAGACCTCGTAGAGCACATAGGTTTGATAGGGGGGCATAATCGACAGGCCAAGCACCGTGCGGAATCCCGCCGCGAAGATCGCAAGCCAGATCAGCGGCCGCACAAGCGCCGCCGCGAGCCGCCCCTTTTGCTTGAACATGCGCAGGAGCTCCCGGCGCGCAATCCCGGCTGCGGCGCGCCGATAGTGGCGCGCGCTCACGCGGCCTCCCGGGTCAGCGTGAGGAAGGCATCGGAGAGCGAACCCGCCCCGGTGCGGCCCGCGAGCTCGCGCGCCGGTCCGGCGTGGAGCATCTTGCCTTCGTGCAGAAGCACGAGCGCATCGTCGTCCTCGACCTCGTCCATCAGATGCGTCGCCCAGAGCGCGGCGATGCCGCGCTCGCGGCAAAGGGCGCGGACATGGGCGAGGATCGCGCGGCGGGCCGGAAGATCGAGGCCGACGGTCGGCTCGTCCAGAAGCAGGAGCTGAGGCTGGTGGAGGAGCGCGCGGGCGATCTCGGCCTGGCGGCGCAGGCCGTTCGACAAGGCGCGGACCGGATCGTCGAGCCGGTCGAGCAATCCGAAGCGCGAAAGCTCGACTCGACCGCTTTCCTCGGCTTTGGGGCGCGAAAGGCCGTAGAGCGCCGCCTGGTAGCGCATGTTCTCGCGCACCGAGAGGTGGACATCGAGGGTCGGCAGCTGGAACACCACGCCCAGTCGGGAAAGCGCAACGATCGGCCTTGCGCGAAGCGAGGCGCCGAACACCCGGATCTCACCCGTCCTCGGGTGATAAAGCCGAGCGATCAAGGACATGAGGGTGGTCTTGCCCGCGCCGTTGCGCCCAAGGAGGACCGCAAATCCGCCGGCTGCGACCTCGAAGCTGACCTCGCTCAGCACCGTGCGCGCGCCGAAGCGATGACTCACGCGATCGATCTCGAGCGCCTTCATGGCGCAGTCACCACGCCCCAGGGCGAGCGCCCGACGGCGATCGACTTGACCGGTTCGCGCCGTTCGAGATCGATCACCGTTACGTCGCCGGAGCCGCCGTTGGCGGCATAGAGACGCTTCTCGTCAGCGGAGAGCGCGATGTGCCACACGCGCTGCCCGACGAGGTAATAGCGCAAGATCTTCAGCGACTTGTTGTCCACCTCAGCGACGCGGTTGGCCGGCCCGAGCGCCACATAGGCGCGCCCGTCGTGGCCGTGTGCGATTCCGACCGCCTGCACCAATTCGCGCGGAACGCCGGGGATCGCAAACTCCACGATGGCGTCGATTGCACGGCTTTGCACGCCAATGACCGACACGGTTCCGCGCAGTTCCGAGGACACCCAGACCTGCTTCCCGTCCGGGGTGAACGCGGCGGCCCGCGGGCGGGTGTCGACGAGCACGTTGTCGACCACCTCGTAAGTCGAGGCGTCGACGAAATGCGCCATGCTCGTCGTCTCGGAGGTGCAGACGACGAGCTGGCCGTCCGGGCTCACCGCCATGCCCTCCGGCTCGACTCCGACCTGGATCTCCCCGATGACCTTCTTCGATTCGATCTCAAGCACGGAAACCAGGCTGTCGTTCTCGTTCGCGACGAAAAGGCGCTTGCCGTCGGGATGAACGACGAACAGCTCCGGATCTTCGCCGGACGGGAGCGCGTCCACGACCTTGCGCGAGGCGAGGTCGACCACGTCGATGCGGTTGTCGTCGCCGACCGCCACAAAGAGCCGGCGCTTGTCGGGGCTGAGCGCGATGCCCCGGGGACGCCGGCCGACGGGGATCGTGGCTGTCACCGACAACGTTTCGCCGTCGATCGCGGAGATCGTGTTGTCCTGCTCGTTCGAGACATAGACGGTCTCGGCGGCTGCAGGGGCCGCAAGCAGCGCAAGCGCGAACACCAGCGGCGTCACGGCTTGCACGGGCTCTCCTCCCGGTCGACTCCGAGCGTGTCGAGTTCGGACACTCGGTGCAGAAACCCCGGCTGCGGCGAGGCCGAGACCAGGAGCCGCGGCCCGGCGATCAGGATCGGCTGGCGCATCTGCCCGTCCCACTCCCGAAAGCTCTGTCCCCGTCCCTTGAACCCCGACATCAGGAAGGCGGGGCCGCGGAGATACGCCGCGATCTTGTCGGGATCGGCGCTGCGGCTGCGCGTCGCCGCCTCGCCGACGCTGCGCACGGCCGCCCATGCCGCGTAGTCGACGGCCGTCATGCGCCGGCCGGCGAGCTTGGCGAAGCGGCTTGCGAGCTGCGTTGCACCCCACTGCTCGTTCACAGCGCTCCAGCCGGTCGCGACGAGGTGATGCGTTCCGGCGACCGGCCGCGGCCGGGCGGTGCGGCCGTCGAGATAGTCGCCGAACGCGTTCGCCTCGTCCGCGACCACCAATACATCGTGGTCGGCGACGTTGGTGAAGGCCGGGATCTCGGTCTGGAGCGTGACGTGACCCGTGTCGGCACGGGCGGGGCCATATTGGAAGCTCCAGGCCTTTTCGATCACGATCTCGGCGCCGAAGCGCTTCGCCGCGCGCCGGACCGCCTCCGCATAAAGCACGTCGCCGGCGCCCTGCCCCACGACGAGGAACCAGCGCCGCCACCGCTTCCACACGAGATATTGGGCAAGCCCGTCCGCCAGCATCGCCCGGCTCGGAACGGTGTGCAGGAGGTTGTTGCGGCACTGGGCCCGGAGCGCGTCGTCAGGCGCACGGGCATTGAGAAAGAGCAGGCGCGGAGCGGCGCCCGCGGCCAGCCGCAGCGGCTCGGCATCGAGATCGGTGATGACGAAACGCACGCCCTCTGCCGCAAGCTCCGCAACGGCGGCGACAGGATCGTCACCGCGCCTCATCCGGCGCTCGATAACGACGAAGCTCTGGCCGATGAAGCGCCCGGTGGCAGCGTTGTCGGCAATGCCGAGCCGCGCACCCGCAAGACCCTCCTCGGTCGCGAGCTCGTCGAGCGGGCTCGCCGGCGACGCTGGCGCGCGCTCCTGGTGGAGATATCCGATCCGAATGGTGTCCGGCGCTGCGGCTTCTGCCATCCCGAGCGGTACCGTAGCGATCAGCAAGGCGCTGCCGAGTAGGCTCGCGAGCCGGCGGCGGAACACCGCCTCATGGGTCGATCGTGATCTTGCCTGCCGCATTTCAGGCCATTCTTGACGCCACAAGGGACCTTGCGCCAGAGCTTGGCGTTGGAAGGGTAAGCTTTCGTACGCCACCGGTCAGAGGGAGCAGCAGCGCATGGCCTGGGAAACTCCGGTCGTCACCGAGATCGCCGTCGGCATGGAAGTCACCTCCTATGTGTCCGGCGAGGATGAGGTCCTTCCATAGCGCTGGACCGACGCTCCGCACCTCCTAGCAAAGCAGCGAAAGCCGTCATCCTCGGATCGGCGGCAGGCGGCGGCTTTCCGCAATGGAACTGCCGCTGCACGATCTGCGCGCTCGCCTGGGACGGCGACCCCCGGGTCAAACCTCGCACGCAGTCGAGCCTCGCGGCGACCGGCGACGGCGAAAGCTGGGTTCTCTTCAACGCCTCTCCGGATCTGCCGCAGCAGCTTCGCGCCTGCCCCGATCTCAGGCCGCGCAAGCCCGGCCGGCATTCCCCGATCGCAGCCGTCGTCCTGACCAACGCCGATGTCGACCACATCGCGGGGCTCCTCTCGCTGCGGGAGCGCCAGCCCTTTCGCCTCATCGCGCTCGCGCCCGTCCACGCGGCCCTAAGAGGGAACCCGGTGTTCGACGTGCTCGCCGACGGCGTGGTGGAGCGCGTGACGGTCGCGCCCGGGGAGCCTGTGGAGGCGGCCGGGCTGCGCATCGAGATTTTTCCGGTTCCCGGCAAGGCGCCGCTTTACCTTGAAGGCACGGTCCCGGCCGTCGGCTCCGAAACCGGCGAGACCGCCGGGGTGATGATCGGCCGCGGCGAGCGCAAGCTCGCCTATGTCCCAGGCTGTGCCCAGCTCAGCCCGGACCTCTTGGAGAGGCTCGGGAAAGCCGAAATCCTGCTTTTCGACGGCACGGTCTTCGCGGATGACGAGATGATCGCGGCGGGTGTAAGCAGCAAGACCGGCCGGCGTATGGGCCATCTTCCGATCGCCCGCGAGGGAGGCTCGCTCGCGGCGCTCCGGGGCTTGCCGGCGAAGCGGAAGATCTTCGTGCATGTCAACAACACCAACCCTGTGCTGGTCGAAGGCTCGCCCGAGCGCGGGGCCGTCGAAGAGGCCGGTTTCGAGGTTGCCCATGACGGCATGGAGATCTTGCTGTGAAACCGGTGCTCTCGCCGGGAGGGCTTGTCGAGCGCCTGCACGCGATCGGCGCGGCGCGCTACCACGACAAGCACCCTTTCCACGCCCTCTTGCATTCCGGGCGATGCACCAAGGCGCAGGTCCAGGCCTGGGCGCTGAACCGCTATTACTACCAATCGCGCATCCCCCAGAAGGACGCGGCGATTCTCGCCCGCATCGAGGATCCCGCGCTGCGTCGCGCGTGGCGCCCGCGGGTGATCGACCATGATGGCGAGCGCGAGGGCGAGGGCGGCATCGCGAAATGGCTGCGCCTCACGGACGCGCTCGGCCTCGACCGCGACCTCGTCGAATCGACGCGCGCGATCCTTCCGGGAACGCGCTTCGCGGTCGACGCCTATGTCCATTTCGTTCGCGAGCGGACGCTGCTCGAGGCGATCGCGTCCTCCCTCACCGAGCTGTTCTCGCCGCAGGTCATCCACACGCGCGTCCAGGGCATGCTCGCGAGTTACGATTTCGTCACGCCCGAGACGCTCGTCTACTTCACGGCGCGGCCGGAGCAGGCCCGGCGCGATGTCGACGTCGCGCTCGCCTATGTCACCGAGCACGCAACGATCCCGGAGACGCAGGTCGCCGTGCTTCAGGCGCTCGAATTCAAATGCGACGTGCTCTGGGCGATGCTCGACGCGCTGCACCACGCCTATGTGGAGCCCGGCCATGTGCCGCCCTGGGCCTGGGAGCCGCCGCGATGATAGGGCTCGCGCCCGACGCGAAGCCGCGCCTCGCCCGCGGCGTGCGCCTGCACGAGGATAAGGCGAGAGGCGGTCACGTGCTTCTTGGGCCGGAGCGGGTGCTGCAGGCGAACGGCACCGCCGTCGAGGTGCTGAAGCTCTGTGACGGGGAGCGCAGCTTCGACATGATCGTCGACGAGCTCGCGAACCGCTTCGCGACGGAACGAGCGCGCATCGCCAGCGATGCCGAGGCGATGTTGCGCGATCTCGCGGCGAAGCGGATCGTCGAGCTGTGAGCATCGCTCCGCCCCTCGGGCTTCTCGCCGAGCTGACGCACCGCTGCCCGCTCGCCTGCCCCTACTGCTCGAACCCGCTGGACCTCGAGCGCCGCTCGGGCGAGCTCGATACGGCGACATGGATACGCGTGTTCGAGGAAGCGGCGGCGCTTGGGGTGCTGCAGCTTCACCTGTCTGGCGGCGAGCCGGCGGCCCGCGCCGATCTCGTCGAGCTCACGCGCGGCGCCGCCCGCGCCGGGCTCTACACCAACCTCATCACCTCGGGCATCGGGCTCGACGGGGCGCGGCTCGAGGCGCTTGCCGGCGCCGGGCTCGACCACGTCCAGCTGTCGGTCCAGCACGTCCGCGCCGAAGAAGCCGACCTCATCGCCGGATTCGCAGGGGCCCACGCCAGGAAGCGCGGGGTTGCCCGCGAGCTCGTCGAACTCGGCCTGCCGCTCACGATCAATGCGGTGATCCACCGGGCGAACATCGCAGCCGTCGACGAGCTGGTGCGGGAGGCGGTCGACCTCGGCGCGCGGCGGATCGAGGTCGCGCACTCGCAGTATTACGGCTGGGCTCTCAAGAACCGGGCCGCGCTCCTGCCCTCCGCCGCGCAGGTCGCCGAGACGCGAGCGACCGTCGAGCGGCTCAGTGCCGAGCTCCTGGGCGCGATCGTGATCGATTATGTCGCGCCCGACTATTTCGCGCGCTTCCCGAAGCCCTGCATGAACGGATGGGGTCGGCGGTCGATGAACGTCACGCCGTCAGGCCGCGTGCTGCCCTGCCACGCCGCTGAGACCATCCCCGGCCTGACCTTCTGGTCCGTACGCGAGCGTCCGCTTGCGGCGATCTGGCGGGAATCGCCCGCCTTCAACGCCTTCCGCGGCAGCGAGTGGATGCGCGAGCCCTGCAGGTCCTGCCCGCGCAAGGAGATCGATTTCGGAGGCTGCCGGTGCCAGGCGTTCGCGATCACGGGCGACCCGCGCAACGCCGATCCGGCCTGTGCCTACGCGCCGGCGCATGGCTCGATGGATGCCGCCGTGGCGGCGGCGCAGGCTTCGGCCGGTGCCTTTGCATACCGACGCTACACCCGGAGCGGCGAGCGGGTCCCCGCCGCGGCTGCCGAATCCTGACGGGCGGAGCAGGAGGCTCGGCCGGGCCGAGCCTCCAGAACGACTGCCGAGGCTACTGCCGCGGGCCGCCGGCGCTCTGGCCGGACTTCGAGCGCTTGCGGGGCGCCGTCGCCGCCTTCTTGCCGCCGGTCTCGGAGATCGCTGCGGCTGCGGGTCCACCGGCCGCTTGGCCAGAGCGCTGGCGCATCGTCTTCCCGGTCGCTGCCTTCTTGCCGCCGGTCTCGCTGATGTTCTCGCGCGCCGGCCCGCCCGCGCGCTGGCCCGAGCCCTGCTGCGTCGCCGGAGCCTGCGCCATCACCGCCGTGGTGAAGAGAACAGCCGCGGCACTCACAACCAACCTCTTCATGATCGATCCTCCCGGGCGGGGTTCGGAACAAGCTCCGCCCGCGACCCTGAGCATACTATCTCCGGCCTGCGCCGGACTCGCAATCGCCAAGTTTTGAAGGGCGGAACTTTGCGGCACCTGGATCACAAGGCCGCCAGAAGAACCATCGCGGTCGAGAGGAGCGCCGTCGAGGCCGCAAAGCCGAAGAAGGCGCGGGCAAAGGAGGGCACGGGATTCGGGAGAGCGGAATTCACGGGGCGGGTTCCTGGTCGGTGCTACGTCAATGGGCGAGAAGCCAGGCGCCGGTGGCGAGCGGCGCGAGGATGCCGAGAAGGATAGGCAGGAGATGGCGAGCCATGGGTGCGGTCCGAAGTGAACGGACGCCGCTCTAACGGCTCATGATTTCGCCAGTATGTCGCCCTGCGTTGCGCGCGCGAAACGCACGGCGCGATGATGCGGAACGCCCGCATCATCGTCCGCGTTGCCGAAGGGGCGACGGACGTAAATCCATGCACTGGATCTTCGCGGTCGTAAGCCTTGTGGCGGCCCTCAGCGCGTCGGCCCCAGCCCGCTCGCAGGGTGTAGCGGTCAACCCCAGCGCCGCCGCCTCGGACGTGCGCAACCCGAGCTCCTTCAACCCGGCCGCCGCGGCATCCGACATCCGCAATCCAAGCGCCACAAACCCGGCGGCGGCCGCCTCGGATTTGCGGCAGCCGGGGCTGACGAGCCCGGGCGCGCCGTCCGCGATCCGGCGGCCGACGGCGCCCCGCCTCGTCGGCCCGCCGGAGCGGCCGCCGCGCAAGGTGCGAACGCGGCGCGGGACTCGCACGGCCACGAAAGCGGACAAGCCGGAGAAGGAGCAGCCGCGCAAGGCTGTACCTTCGGCGCGTCCGAGCCCTGCGGAGCGGAAAGCTTCCGAGATCATGGGCAGCGTCTGCCGGGGCTGCTGAACGGCAGCTATTGCTGGCGGGCGACGCATCCGGCTCCTTTCCGGGAAGTTAACCGATTCGGGCCAACTCTCGTGCGCACCTGCGGCTCGCGCAGGAAACGAGAGATTCGGCGTGCCGTCTTCCCAGGGCAGCTCGGTGGCGATGAGGCCGGCGCGTGAGGCCGGCGCCGGGGAGTTCCGGCTCGTCCCGGAGTTCCTGACGATCGAGCAGGCGGCGCGGCTCGAGCCGGAGTGGCGTGCCTTGTTCGACGCCGCCTCCGACCCCAATCCGTTCCTTGGTCCGGACTTCTTCCTGCCCCTCGTGCGCAGGGTCGCGGCGGAGAGGCTGAGCGGCGTGCTGGTGCTGCGCCGCCTCACGCTCACGGGCCTGTCGGAGCTCGCCGCCTTCTTCCCTTACCGCCTGCGCTCGAAATTTCCCCTGACGTCGCATCCGGTCGTGGAGGCGTTCGCCCATCCCTTCGTGAGCGACTCGACGCCGCTGGTCCGGGCAGAAGGGCTCGAAGCGGCTGCGCGCGGGCTCATCGACGCGCTCGAACGGCATTTCACCGGCCATGTCCTCGTGCTGGATGGGCTGCGACTCGACGGCAGGGTCGGCACGGCGCTTCAGGCTGCGGCGGCCTCGCTCGGTCTGCCGATCCGCCAGATCCACTCGCATGAGCGCGCCACGCTACGCGCCGGCCTCTCGAGCGAGGCCTATCTTCGCGGGCGGGTGAGCGGGAAGAAGCTCCGCGAGCTGCGCCGCTGCGAGAAGCGGCTTTCCGAGCACGGACCGGTGGAGATGACCACGCTCGCCGGATCCGATGTGCCTGCCGGCGTGCGCGAGTTCCTGGGTCTCGAGGCGTCAGGCTGGAAGGGGAAGCGCGGGACCGCGCTCGCCAGCAACGCCGGCACGCGCGGCTTTGCGGAGGCCGCGCTCGGCACCGGCGACGCGCCCGCCACCGTCGTCGACGTGCTGAAGGTGGGCGGGAAGACCATCGCGGCGGCGATCCACCTCGTCGCAGGCCCGAACGCGGTCGCTTTCAAATGCGCCTATGACGAGAGCTGGGCCCGCATGTCGCCCGGCACCCTTCTCGACCTCCGCACGCTGCGCTTCGCCCTCGACGAGCGGCGGTTTGCGGTGATGGACTCCTGCGCGGTGCCCGGCCACCCCGTCGAGGCGCTGTGGTGCGACCGCATCCGGGTGGGCGAGATCGCGATCGGCCTCGGCGCGCCCTGCGATGAGGACGCGCTCGAGGCCTTCGTGCGCCGCCAGCAGAAGCTTTCGGCCTGGAAGGCGGACGCGAAGGCGCTCGCGAAGCGCCTGCAGCATCTTCGCGCCGAGATCAGCAGCGGCAGCTATTTCGGCAGGCGCTAGCTTTTCCACAAAGGATGCAAGTGAAGAGGACGCAATCCAGGCGTCAGGACTAGCGAATCACCCAGTTCCCTGGCGTTCCTGCCCTTTATGGGACGCGTATCCTCGGAGCTGGTCGAACTCGGCCATGAGATCGTGGCGCAGATGGCGCATGAGCTCGTTTCGGGCGCGCGCGCCCTGCACATGCAGCTTCTGGCCTCTCGTTTCTACGAGGCGGTGAAGGCGGAGCTCGAGCATACGCCGCGCGACCGTCCGACCGTTCGCGGCGTGCTCGCGGCTTCCGCCGACCAATGCCGCCGCTCCGCCACCAACGGCACGTTGCCCCCACTGATGCTGGTCGAGCTCAGAGCCGCCGTCGCAATGCTGACGGGGCGCAGCCCGCAAGGCTCGCTGCCCCCGATCCGCAGCACCAGACCGCTGCTCCGGGTGGTGCAGGGCGGGCGCGCCTAGGCGCCTCATCAAGCCGGGTACCCCTCCGGCGCTCTGCGTGAGAGAGCCGTATCCCGGTCCGCCGAGCGCGGGTCCGTACGGCGGCTACGCGGTTGCGAGAAGCTGCTGCAGGGCGCGCCGGCCCTCGGCCGTCATCCTCGGCCAGGCGCTGTGGTCTTCCACAAATCCGATCTGCTTCAGCCTCTGCAGCGCCAGCCAATCCAGCTCGCGCGGATGGACCTCGCCCTCGGCGACGTAACGCAAGGTCTGCTTTTCGGAAGTGCTCAGGGGAGTGGCGGCGTTCATGAGCGCCATCTATCCACCGCGGAGCGGATCGGCACTGCGGCGGCATGGCGCAGTGCGGCCGAGCCCTGCGCGTCGCCATCCAAATCGGCTGAGCACCTTCCGCCCGGACGCCAGGGGGCGAGCCGCCGGCCTGATCGGTCCGGCCTTTTTTCCTCGGCTCGCGTATCAACCGTTAACCTCGGGCCTGCACACTCGAAGGCGCGCGCTGTCGGAGTGCTTTGTCGATGCCCTTCCAGGCTCAATTCGTGAAGTTCAGGGCAGGAGACAATCGCCCGGTGCCGGTCGGTTTGCCCGTGCAGATCGTCGCGACTTGCGCAGACGATGCATTGAACAAGCTGAAGCGGCTGGCAGCCGGCGGGCGTTGGCCCGCGTTCGCCGATGCCGTGCGCCTGTTTGAAGGCTGCGTCGAGATCGACAGCTTCATCCCGGCTGCGGACGAGCCTCAGCGGGCCTGACCGGCAGCGGAGTGCCTTCGACAAGCGTCCCGATGCGGCCTAAGCACGATGCCCCCCCTGAGCGTCCTGCCTCAGTCGCAGCGCCTCATTCGGCGAACTGTTCCGTCGTCGCGCTCGACGGTGATGGTGCGGCAGCCGTCACCCCGCGGACGGGGCTCCTCGCGATAGCCTCTCCCTCCGCCCCCTTCGATGCGAAGACCGAGGCCAGGCACGACGACGGCGGGTGGATTGGGCGCGGGATCGCGGGAGGAGCCGCAATATTCGAGCCCTCGCTGATAGCACACCTCGGGCGGGCCGGGGATGTAGCGGCCGCCGCTGCTGCACGTACGCCCGCACATGGCGGCCGGCGTGAAGGTCGGGGCAAACCCAAATACTTCGACAGGCGTGGCGGGCCCCAGCGCAGTTGCGTTGCCAGCGAGGCCAAGAACCAAAGCAGCGGCCAGCCCCAGTCGTAGGATAGGTTTGGTCATGGCACCGTCTCGCGCGTCGAGATCCCCAGCGGAAAACCGAGCTCAACCCCTAAGGTTCCCCGCCTGCCGCCGAGCGCGGCGGAGTAGGGGGCAGCGTCGATGCGGGTGACATTCCCGCATTGGTCGCGCAGCGCGGCTCCTGTCGCAGCGCCTTGGCCTTACCCGTCGACATGAGTGGCGCACCCGACAGGACGGGGCGCCTACCCGCTCAAAACGTTGATTTGTCAGCGGTTTTTGCAGCCGCGCGTAGCAAGAATGTAGCAATTCGACGGAGCAAAGGCAAATGGCCTCGAACTCGCGGGGACGGAGCGCGCCTTGAGCATGACGCCGTCAGAGATCGCCTTCCCGACATTCGTTCATCTCCTCGGCAGTGTATCTAGCTTCCTTGAGAAGGCGGCTGCTCACGCCGCCATTCTGCTCGGACCCGGCTCTTCCCCGACATGCTCTGGCAGGCTCGCAGTAGGGGCTGATGACGCCGCCCGGCTGCTCGTTCACCGCCGCAGGTCCGCGAGCGCGCGAGGCGCACAAGCGCGCGAACATGCGCACGCCTACTGGGACTGGACCTTCCGCGACGGCGAAGCGCACTACCACAAATACTGCGGCGCTCCGCCGGAGCACCTGCTGTTCGGGGTTCAGTTCAATGGTGCCGCACTGATCGGGTGGCAACCACGGTGCGGGTTGCGCTCCCGCCTAGTCCAACCCAGGTCAGGTCGTCCGATCCTTCACGCTTGATAAACTCGTAACCGGTCTCGGTCCAAGCGAGCACCGCGTCCGTGTGATTGTCGAGGACGAAGTCGCCGCGGCTGGTCAGGATCATCAGCACTGCGTGTCCACCACCGTTCTTATCGAGCACCACGGTCATGCGCATGGCGCGTCGGGGCAGTCCTGCTGCGATCAGGAGCTTGCGCTTGAGCAGTTGATAGTCCTCGCAGTCGCCATAGCCGTCTTCGGGATAATCCCAGCGATCCACAACACCCCAGTGCTCCTGGTCCGTTCTCGGTTGAATTTCTCTGTTGATGCGCTGGTTGATGATTTCGAGCACAGCCCAATTCAATGGAGTGAGTTGGATCAGGGCTGGTTCGGTCAGGTCAATCTGACACTCCTCCGGCACTTGGCTGCAAAACTGCGTCCAGGCGGCGGTTGGCTTGGCGGGACCGGCTGGATGCGTGGGCTGCGCAAAAGGCAGCGTCGCGACGAAATCGGCGTCCGCGGCAATTGTGCCCATAAGCAGCATTGCTCCCGCTGTTAGGGCGGTCGCAATTCGGCAGAGCCCGGTAAGCCCTTTGCGTCGCATGCCCCCACGCGCTCGCTCTTGTGCCCAGACCACCAAGCAAGGACTGGGCCGCGTGCGTTGCCGGGCGGCAACGCACCTTCAAGCTGCGCGAATCATGGTTAACGAATCGTTTAGCAGGCGCTCGCAGCTAAACCTGCCGTACGGCGTTCGCTCGGGGTGACAAAACGAGACCTTTGTCCGGGACGCCGGCCCAGCACAGCCATCGAGCATCCGGAGAAGCCCGTCATGTGAATCGAGGTGTGAGCCGCGCCACTGGATCCGGCGTTCATTCGATGGCGTCAGGTTAGGCCGGAGCGGCGTGTCAAGGGGCTAAGAAAATCAGCAATACGCCGACAAGCACGATGACCGTGCCAACGGCCATGCGGGCATCAAACTGATCGCCAGTGATGATCACTCCTAAGCCGATTGCCATCAAGGGACAGATCAGCGTCAGCGCCGCCATCAGATTGGCCTCGTACTTCCGGATCAGCACGAAATATACCGTATGTCCGAACACCGACACCGCAAGGGCTGTATACGCGGCGGCAGCGATGAATGCCCAGCCGCCCTCGATTGCAAGACGGATTTGATCCTGCTCCAGGAGCGCCGAAAGGGCACCAAGCGGAATCACGGACGACAGACCAACCCACGCCTGGAGCTGCAGCGGTCGCACGCCTGACATCTGGTTGATCATCACGGCTCCGAGTGACGTGCAGAACGCATTTGCGACGACGAACAAGAGCCCCACGGACAACGTGAACCCGCTCGGGTCCCACATCACGGTAATCGCGCCCGCGAATGTCATGGCGATGCCGAAGCCGCGCTGCCAGCCAATCCGTTCGCCCAAGATCAGGACGGAGAGGAGCGTCGTGATCGGCACGCCGAGTTGGACGACGACCGCGACGCTAGACGGCGTGGCGGTCATCAGCCCGACTGTGACCAGCCCGAAGCTGCCAGCACCCATGAGCACACCAACAACGATAGTCCGACGCAAGGGACGTGGAGTTGGAAGCAGCCACGGGCAGACGGCGATGAGGACATGGCAGCCGAACCGCCGAGAAGAACAGCGGCGGGATGTGCAGGTCGGCCAGGACCAACTTCGCGATGACGAAGTTTGAGGCTCAAACTGCCAACGTCGCACTCTCGTCACGACTCGTCGTTAGCTCATCCTCAGTGCCGAATAGGCATGTAGAAGGATGGCGGCATGCACCAAGACGCGAATCGAGAGTCACCGCTGAAGGGTGCCCGCGTGCTTGTCGTTCACTCCGATCCCTTCGTTGCCGCGCGTCTCGACCTGTTGGTCGAAGATGCCGGAGGCGAGGTGGTCGCAATCGCCGCGAGCCCTGAAGACGCGCTGATGGCGCTTCAGCAGGAGCCGATTGAGGCCGTGATTCTCGATCCGCATGGTGGGCGAAAACGGTGAAGGTGTTCTGTCCGTTGAACAGGACTAAACCGGCGTGGCATTCCCTTTGCGCATTATGCTCGCATGACCACTGACGACCATCTTTCAGCCTCAGCTCAGGCCCCGTGAGCTTCTTCTTTCGTCCTGAAGGACGTGTTCGTAGGGCGTGAGGCCGCGCATCGTCTTGAGCCTTCGA